>NZ_JAPZKZ010000007.1:0-399931 GCF_033804605.1 Mycobacterium sp. RTGN6 | reverse complement strand
CAGCCCTCCAACTCGGCGCGTTCAGCATCGGTCAACACGATCACGGCAGCCTGCGGACTGGGCACAACCCAGTCTACCAACTGAACCGTATTTAATGACTCAGGACACTAGTTGATCGGGGCGTTGAGCCAGCGCATGTCGTCGAGCATGGCGCGCGCGGCGACGATGCCCTCGCCGGTCTGCCACACCTCGTTGTTGACGATGAAGACGCGGTTGTCGCGGGCGGCCGACAGCTTGCGCCACGCGTCGCTGTCCAAAACCGTCGCCGCCGCGTCCTTGGCGGCGGGCGAGTCGAACGACAGGTAGACGATGTCGCCGTCGGCGGGCGAGAAGTCGGCGTCCTTGAGCTCCGTCGTGCCGATCTCCAGGTACGGCTTGTCCTTGAAGCGTTGGGCGGCAGGACGATCCACGCCGACGGCCCCGAGCACGCTGCCGGGGAAGTCCTCGACGCCGTAGACGCGCATGGTGTGCTCAGTCAGCTGTACCACCGACGCCTGGAAGTGGGTCGCGTCGATCCTCGCGCCGGTGTCGTCGGCGGCCTTGTTGAAGTCGTCGACCAGTCGGTTCGCGGCGTCGGTACGGCCGGTCGCCGCACCCACCGTGCGCAGCGTGTCCTGCCACCCGGGTCCTGGCGCGCCAGTGAACACCGTCGGCGCGACCGCGGTCAGCGCGCCGTAGCTCTCCGGGGTCAGCGCCTGCGAACCCAGGATCAGGTCGGGTTTGGCGGCCTTGATCGCCTCGAGGTCGGGTGCGCTGCGCGATCCGGCGGGCGGCGCGTCGTGCACGGCGGTGCCCAAGTACGACGGCTGACTCGTCGACCCGTCGGGTAGCGCCGCGGCGACGATGCGCCCCTGCAACCCCAGCGCGCACAGCGCGTCCAACTGGTCTCCCGACAACACGACGATGCGCTGTGGATCACCCCGCACCTCGGTCTCGCCTGCGGCGTGGCGCACGGTGCGGACGTCCGAGTCGGGGTCGAGCCCGGCGGGATCCGGTGCGCACGACTCGTCGGGCCGACGCTGATTGCCCAGTACCCCGGCGCCCGCGATCTTGGTGGTACTGGTGACGGGTGTGCTGGTGGTCCCGGAGGCACTGGAATCGCCGCCGCACCCGCCGACGAGCGTCACGGCCACTGCGGCGGACACGGCGATTAGGCCCATCCGCGGGCTGAGCAACGACACGCGCCGACGGTACCAATTCCCCGGTCGCTGCGCTCCTGCCCTCCGGCCACATCCAGGCAGTTCGCCGCCGGTCAGGGCGCGTTTGCGCACAGGTTCCCGTGAATTACGACGGTTTGTAGGACCCATGGCGCCACGGGGCCCGTCGAGCGTTAGGATTCACACGACATCTCGGAGAGCGGGCGGGCCTCGCGCCGTCGAACCTTTGGAGGATCTGTTGGTAGCCGAAGCGCCCCCAATCGGTGAGCTCGAGGCACGGCGCCCATTCCCGGCGCGGCTCGGTCCCAAGGGCAACCTGGTCTACAAGCTTCTGACCACCACCGATCACAAGATGATCGGCATCATGTACTGCGTCGCGTGCTTCGCCTTCTTCCTCGTCGGCGGGCTGATGGCGCTGTTCATGCGCACCGAGCTCGCCCTGCCCGGGCTGCAATTCCTCTCCAACGAGCAGTTCAACCAGCTGTTCACCATGCACGGCACGGTGATGCTGCTGTTCTACGCCACGCCCATCGTGTTCGGATTTGCGAACCTGGTGCTGCCGCTGCAGATCGGCGCTCCCGACGTGGCGTTCCCGCGGCTCAATGCCTTCTCGTTCTGGCTGTTCCTGTTCGGCGCGCTGATCGCCATCGCAGGCTTCATCACCCCCGGTGGTGCGGCCGACTTCGGCTGGACGGCGTACTCGCCGCTGACGGATGCCATCCACTCGCCTGGTGCGGGTGGTGACCTGTGGATCATGGGTCTGGCCGTTGGTGGTCTCGGCACCATCCTCGGTGGCGTCAACATGATCACCACCTGCGTGTGCATGCGCGCCCCCGGCATGACGATGTTCCGGATGCCGATCTTCACCTGGAACATCATGGTGACGTCCATCCTGGTGCTGCTGGCGTTCCCGCTGCTCACCGCTGCGCTGTTCGGCCTGGCCGCCGACCGGCACCTCGGCGCGCACGTCTACGACCCGGCCAACGGCGGTGTGCTGTTGTGGCAGCACCTGTTCTGGTTCTTCGGCCACCCCGAGGTGTACATCATCGCCCTGCCGTTCTTCGGCATCGTGAGCGAGATCTTCCCGGTGTTCAGCCGCAAGCCGATCTTCGGCTACACCACGCTGATCTACGCCACCATCTCCATCGCCGCGCTGTCGGTGGCGGTGTGGGCGCACCACATGTACGCCACCGGCGCGGTGCTGCTGCCGTTCTTCTCGTTCATGACGTTCCTGATCGCGGTGCCCACCGGCATCAAGTTCTTCAACTGGATCGGCACGATGTGGAAGGGCCAGTTGACGTTCGAGACACCGATGCTGTTCTCGGTGGGCTTCCTCATCACGTTCCTGCTCGGTGGCCTGTCCGGCGTGCTGCTGGCCAGCCCGCCCATCGACTTCCACGTCACCGACAGCTACTTCGTCATCGCGCACTTCCACTACGTGCTGTTCGGCACCATCGTGTTCGCCACCTACGCGGGCATCTACTTCTGGTTCCCGAAGATGACCGGCCGGCTGCTCGACGAACGGCTCGGCAAGCTGCACTTCTGGCTCACGTTCATCGGCTTCCACACCACGTTCCTGGTGCAGCACTGGGTCGGCGACGAAGGCATGCCCCGCCGCTACGCGGACTACCTGCCGAGCGACGGGTTCACGACGCTCAACATCGTCTCGACGATCGGCGCGTTCATCCTCGGCATCTCGACGATCCCGTTCCTGTGGAACGTGTTCAAGAGCTGGCGTTACGGAGAGCCCGTCGTCGTGGATGACCCGTGGGGCTACGGCAATTCGCTCGAGTGGGCGACCAGCTGCCCGCCGCCGCGGCACAACTTCACCGAGCTGCCCCGGATCCGTTCGGAGCGCCCCGCGTTCGAGTTGCACTATCCGCACATGGTGGAGCGGATGCGTGCCGAGGCTCACGTGGGTCGTGCGCACGGCCCCGGCGACGGGGACGTCACGCGGCTCGACGACGAGCACGTCCGTACCTGACCGGTCGCTAGGCGCCATGCCGGGGTTGACCCAGGAATGAATATGTCAAAGGTGTCGGTTCTGATCACCGTCACCGGGCTCGATCAACCAGGCGTGACTTCGGCGCTCTTCGAGGTGCTTTCGAGGCACAAGGTCGAGCTGCTGAACGTCGAGCAAGTCGTGGTCCGGGGCAGGCTGACGCTGGCCGTGCTGGTGGCCGGACCGGCCGATGACGCGGGTGGTGACACGCTGCGCGACGAGGTGACGCGGGCCATCCAGGGTGTCGGCCTGGAAGTCTCCATCGAGCGCAGCGATGACATTCCGGTGCTGCGCGAGCCATCGACACACACCATCGTCGTGCTCGGCCGTCCCATCACCGCCGAGGCGTTCGGTGTGGTGGCACGCGAGGCGGCCGCGCTCGGCGTCAACATCGACACCATCCGCGGCGTCTCCGACTACCCCGTTACCGGCCTTGAGATGCGCGTCTCGGTTCCGTCGGGCGCCGCCTACGGCCAGCTGCAGTCGGCGTTGGCGCGGGTGGCGGTCGACGAGAGCGTCGACATCGCCCTCGAGGACTTCAGCCTGTCGCGAAGGGCCAAGCGGCTCATCGTGTTCGACGTGGACTCGACGCTGATTCAGGGCGAGGTCATCGAGATGCTGGCCGCTCGGGTCGGTGCGGAGGCGGCGGTCGCCGAGGTCACCGAGGCGGCGATGCGGGGTGAACTCGACTTCGCGGAGTCCTTGCACCGTCGGGTGGCGACGCTGGCCGGACTGCCCGCCGAGGTGCTCGACGACGTCGCCGACAAGATCGAGCTCACCCCTGGTGCCCGCACGACCCTGAGGACGTTGCGCCGCTTGGGCTTTCACTGCGGCATCGTGTCCGGAGGCTTCCGCCAGGTGATCGATCCGCTCGCACACGAGTTGGAGATGGACTTCGTCGCGGCCAACGAACTCGAGATCGTCGACGGCAAGCTCACCGGCCGGGTGATCGGCGACATCATCGACCGGCCAGGAAAGGCCAAGGCGCTGCGCGACTTCGCGCAGCAGGCCGGGGTGCCGATGGAGCAGACCGTCGCCGTGGGCGACGGGGCCAACGACATCGACATGCTCGCGGCGGCCGGGCTAGGCGTGGCCTTCAACGCGAAGCCCGCCCTGCGGGAGGTGGCCGACGCCTCACTGAGCCATCCGTACCTCGACACCGTGTTGTTCATCCTTGGCGTGACTCGCGGGGAGATCGAGGCGGCCGACGCCGCCGACGGGACGTCGCGCCGAGTCGACATCCCCGACGACTGACGTCTGCCCGCGCAGGGAAACTAAACGACGACCGCGCTGTGGTCGACACTGCCCGCGCCAGTGACGGATTGCCATGCCCGCGCGAGCAATTCGATGGCCTCGGTGAGTTGGTGCTCGGGCAGCGTGTAGGGCACCCGAATGTAGCGCTCGAGGCTGCCGTCGACGCCAAAACGTGGCCCTGGCGGAATCTCCAGACCCATCCGCGAGGCCGCCGCCGAGAGTGCCGAGCTCATCGGGGCGGGGAGCCGTACCCACAGCGACAATCCACCCTTGCCGGGCAGCGGCTGCCAGTCGGGCAGGTGCTCGTCGAGTAGTGCCAGCAGCAGCGTCCGCCGGCCGCGGAGGATGTCGCGCCGATCCGGCAGCACCTCGTCCTCCGCGGCGAGAAGGCTTGCAGCCGCGAGCTGTTCGACGATCGCGGTGCCCATGTCGATCGAAGGACGGATGGCGGCGATGGTGGCCAGCGAGGTGCGTTCCGCGCGGATCCACCCGATGCGCAGGCCACCCCAGAACGACTTCGACATGGAGCCGACGGTGAGCACGAGGTCCCGGCGCGACGACATGGACGCGGCGAACGGGGCGGGCACGCGTTCGTCGAGCCACATGTCGGTGATGGTCTCGTCGATGATGGTTCGGGTGCGGGTCTCGGCGATGATGTGCGCCAACTGTTTCCGCTCCGCCGGCGGCAGGGTCAAGCCCGTCGGGTTGTGATTGTCGGGAATCAGGTAGGCGAGGCTGGGGGCCAACTGGCGCATCGCGGCCTCCATGGCGTCGACCTCCCAGCCGGCGCTGGTGACGGCGACCGGAACCGGGCGCGTCCCGTTGGTGGCCATCGCCGAGAGCGCGCCGTGGTAGGTCGGCTGCTCGACGAGTACCCGATCGCCGGGCTGAGTGTAGGTGGCGAGGATCAGCCCGATCGCGTGCAGCGCACCCGAGGTCACCATGATCTCGTCGGGCTCGGTGGGGAGCCCACGGGCGCAATACCTTTCAGCGATCGCCGCGCGCAGCGACGGCACGCCGGTGAGCTCGATGCCGATCTCGTGCAGGTACGGCGTGAGCTGTTCGGCGGCGTCGGCGAACGCCCGGGACGTGACGGCCGCGGGTGCGGAGAGTGTCGCGGCGGCGAGGTTGACGGTCGCCGAGGTCGGAGCGATGGGACTCGCGTCGCCGACGGGCAACGCCGTCGTGCTGCGGGCCCCGCGTCGCGCATTGAGATAGCCGTCGTCGCGCATCTGGGCGTACGCCGCGGTGACGGTGGTGCGGGAGACGCGCAGCGCGTCGGAGAGGGCGCGCTCGCTGGGCAACTGAGCGCCAACGGGCAGCCTCCCGTCGACGATCAGCATGCGTAGTCCGTCGGCCAGGCCCTGGTAGGCCGGCCCGCTGGTGCTGGACGTACGCCAGTTGCCCAGTTCCCGGGCCAAAAGGTCCACATCGAGCCTGCGCCCGGCCAGTTCGTCGATCACAAGAGCCACTTTGCCGCAAGTGGCTATTGATAGCAAGGCCAGATGTGGCCATTGTGGAGCCATGGAACAACACTGGACCTCAAGGGTGGGCCGAAAGGCTCAGGCACTGGGACGCATCTTCCGGACCAGTCCGCGGCCGTACGCGCGCGACGACGACGCCGATGCGCGCCGCATGCGCACCGAACTGGACGCCATCCGCGCCCGGTTCCCCGACCACGCATGATGGCGGCGTTCGCCCGCGGGTCGGCATTGCTGCTCGGGTTGGTCGGCTACGGCTTCTCGATGGCGGTCATGGTGCGCGCCGGGCTGGGCCTCGACCCATGGGACGTCTTCCACCAGGGCCTGGCCGGGCGCACCGGCATGACCATCGGCATCGCGTCGGCCGTCGTCGGCGTCGCGGTGCTGCTGGCGTGGATCCCGCTGCGCAACCGCCCCGGCATCGGAACCATCGCCAACGTCATCGTCATCGCGATCACCGTCGACGCGGCGCTGGCTCTGCTGCCGACCCCGTCGGCACTGTGGGTGCGGATCGCGATGATGCTCGGCGCCGTCGTGCTCAACGCGATCAGCACCGTGCTCTACATCGGCGCGGGTCTCGGCCCTGGGCCGCGCGACGGCCTGATGACCGGGTTGGTCGCGCGCACGGGACTGTCCGTGCGGCTGGTGCGCACGTCGATCGAGGCGACCGTGCTGGCCGTGGGGTGGCTGCTCGGCGGGACGGTGGGCATCGGCACCGTCGTGTACGCGTTCGGAATTGGGCCGCTCGTCCAACTGGTCCTGCGGCTGACTCCACGACGGTGGCTGGCCGTTAGTGGCTGGGCATTCACCGATTCCGCCCTGACTACGATGAGCGAGTGCCCGGAGCAGAAGACGCAGCAGCCGACCCCGACCTGCTGATCGACTTCGCGAAGGTCTCGTTGCGGCGCGGGGGCAAGACCCTCGTCGGGCCCGTCACCTGGGCCGTCGAATTGGACGAGCGCTGGGTCGTCGTCGGCCCGAACGGAGCGGGCAAGACGTCGCTGCTGCGGATCGCCGCCGCCACGGAGCATCCGTCGTCGGGCACTGCCTTCGTGCTCGGTGAACGCCTTGGCAAGACGGACATGTCCGAACTGCGGTCCCGAGTCGGCCTCAGCAGTTCTGCGCTGAGCCAGCGGGTGCCCGACGGTGAGACGGTCCGCGACCTGGTGGTCTCGGCCGGCTACGCAGTGCTCGGCCGGTGGCGGGAGCAGTACGAGGACGTCGACTACGAGCAGGCCATCGACATGCTCGAGAGCGTCGGCGCTGAACACTTGGCTGAACGCACCTACGGCACGCTTTCCGAGGGGGAGCGCAAGCGGGTGCTGATCGCGCGGTCGATGATGACCGACCCCGAACTCCTGCTGCTCGACGAGCCCGCGGCGGGGCTCGACCTCGGCGGCCGCGAGGAACTGGTCGCACGGCTGGCCGATCTTGCCTCCGACCCGGACGCCCCGGCGATGGTCCTCGTGACCCATCACGTCGAGGAGATCCCCCAAGGCTTCAGTCACTGCTTGCTGCTGTCGGAGGGGGTGGTCGTGGCATCCGGCTTGTTGACCGACGTGCTCAACTCGGAGAACCTTTCCAGGGCGTTCGGTCAGTCGATCGCCCTCGACGTCATCGACGGGCGCTACTTCGCGCGTCGGACGCGCTCGCGCGCAGCACATAGGAGAGCCAAGTGACCGAACCAGATCCGTTGGTGCCTCGGCCCGCTGCCACCGTGATGCTCGTCCGCGATACCGCTGCAGGCATCAAGGTCTTCCTGATGCGGAGGCACGCGGCCATGGAGTTCGTGGCCGGTGTGATGGTCTTCCCCGGCGGCGGGGTCGACGACCGTGACCGCAACGCCGACGTCGCCTGGTTCGGTCCCGAGCCGGCGTGGTGGGCGGGGCGCCTCGGCGTCGACGCCGACCTGGCCGCGGCCCTAGTCAGTGCCGCGGCCCGCGAGACGTTCGAGGAGTCGGGCGTGCTGTTCGCCGGTCCCGCGGACGATCCGGACGGCATCGTGAGCGACGCGTCGGTGTACCGCGACCAGCGGCACGCGCTGGAGCAGAAGACGCTGTCGTTCGCCGAGTTCCTGCGCACCGAACGCCTGGTGCTGCGGGCCGACCTGTTGCGGCCGTGGGCGAACTGGGTGACGCCCAAGGAGGAGCGCACCCGCCGCTACGACACCTACTTCTTCGTCGGCGCGCTTCCGGAGGGCCAGCGCGCCGACGGCGAGAACACCGAGACCGACCGGGCGTTCTGGACCACTCCGCAGGCGGCGCTCGACGAGTTCTCCGACGGCAAGTCGTTCCTGTTGCCGCCCACCTGGACGCAGCTGGACTCGCTCAAAGGCCGCACCGTGGGCGAGGTGCTCGCCGTCGAGCGCAAGATCGTGGCCGTCGAGCCGCACCTCGCCGCTGACAAGGCCACCGGCAACTGGGAGATCGAGTTCTTCAACAGCGATCGATACAACGCCGCCCGCGAGGGCAGGGCACCACAGGGCTACTCGTGACCGAGTTCGTCAGCATTCACCTCGCGGACGAGGGGGGCGTCGCGACGCTGCTGATGTCGCGGCCGCCGACGAACGCGATGACCCGCCAACTGTGCCGCGAGCTCAACGAGGCCGCGGCCGAACTTGGGGCGCGCACCGACGTCAACGCCGTCATCGTCTTCGGCGGGCACGAGATCTTCTCCGCAGGCTGCGACCTTCCCGAGTTCCGCACGCTCGACCCGCAGGAGGCGGCAGGCGCGGCGCAGGTGTGCCGACGGGCGGTCGACGCCGTCGCGGCGATCCCCAAGCCGACGGTGGCCGCGGTGACCGGCTACGCCCTTGGCAGCGGGCTGACCCTGGCGCTGGCCGCCGATTGGCGTGTCAGCGGGGACAACGCGAAGCTGGGCGCAACGGAGATCCTCGAAGGGATCGCCCCTGCCGACGGCGGCCCGGCGCGGTTGGCCCGTGCGGTAGGGGAGAGCAAGGCCAAGGATCTGGTGTTCAGCGGCCGGTTCGCTGGGGCCGAGGAGGCGCTGGCGATGGGCCTGGTCGACGAGCTCGTCGCCCCCGATCACGTGTACGACGCCGCGTGCACCTGGGCGTTGCGGTTCGCCGAGTCGTCGCCGCAGGTGCTGGCAGCCGCGAAGGCGGCGTTCGCCACGCGTTAGGCTGCCCTTCATGACGAGCACGGACCGCACGCCGGATGTCGCCGCCGACGCGGCTCCGGCCCCGAACCCGCACGCCACCGCCGAGCAGGTCGAAGCCGCCCGCCACGACAGCAAGCTCGCCCAGGTGCTGTACCACGACTGGGAAGCGGAGAGCTACGACGACAAGTGGTCGATCAGCTACGACCAACGCTGCATCGACTATGCCCGCGGCCGCTTTGACGCCATCGTGCCCGACGAGGTGCAGCGCGAACTGCCCTATGACCGCGCGCTGGAGCTCGGCTGCGGTACCGGGTTCTTCCTGCTGAACCTGATCCAGGCCGGGGTGGCCCGCCGCGGCTCGGTGACCGACCTTTCGCCAGGCATGGTCAAGGTGGCGACCCGCAACGGCGAGTCGCTCGGGTTGGACGTCGACGGGCGCGTCGCCGACGCCGAGGGCATCCCGTACGACGACGACACGTTCGACCTCGTCGTCGGCCACGCCGTGCTGCACCACATCCCGGACGTGGAGTTGTCGCTGCGCGAGGTCGTCCGCGTGCTCAAGCCGGGCGGCCGGTTCGTGTTCGCCGGAGAGCCAACCACCAAGGGCAACGTCTACGCGCGCAATCTGTCGACGTTGACGTGGCGGATCGCCACCAACGTCACGAAACTGCCCGGTCTGCAGGACTGGCGCAGGCCGCAGGAGGAGCTCGACGAGTCGTCTCGGGCCGCCGCCCTTGAGGCCGTCGTCGACCTGCACACCTTCGAGCCGAGCGATCTGGAGCGGATGGCCACCAACGCCGGCGCGGTCGAAGTGCGCACTGCCAGTGAGGAGTTCACCGCCGCCATGCTGGGCTGGCCGGTGCGCACCTTCGAGGCCTCGGTGCCGCCGGGCCGATTGGGTTGGGGCTGGGCCAAGTTCGCGTTCAGCAGCTGGATGACGCTGAGCTGGGTCGACGCCAACGTGTGGCGCCACGTCGTGCCGAAGGGCTGGTTCTACAACGTCATGGTCACGGGAACCAAGCCCAGCTGAGCGGGCTCGCGTTCACCGTCGCCGACGTCGCCTATCTGAGCGGCGACGACGGACGGCTGGCGCTCGACGAACTCGCCGGCTACGCGTTCACCGACGCCAGCCGGGTTGCCGACATCTCCGTCGCGCGAAGGCGATTCGGTGACCGTGCGGCCGTGCTCGTCGAGACCACGCTGCTGAGGCGCAAGGCCGAGGCCAAGTTCGCCGATGCCGGCGGATGGCTGTTCACCGACGAGGCACTGCAGCAGGCCACCGCCGCTGCCGTCGCCGAGCATCGGGCCCGGCGCCTGGCCGGCGCCGTCGTTCACGACGTGACCTGCTCCATCGGCGCCGAGCTTGCGGCACTTCGGGATTCGGCCGCGCTCGTCGTCGGCAGCGACCTCGATCCGGTGCGACTGGCGATGGCGCGCAACAACGTGCCCGGGGTGTTGCTGTGCCGCGCCGACGCGCTCGCGCCGGTGACGCGCGGCACCGTCGTCGTGGCCGACCCCGCCCGAAGGACGGCGGGACGTCGCCGGTTCGACCCGCGGGACTACGTGCCGGCACTCGATCGGTTGTTCGAGGTGTACCGCGGTCGTGACCTCGCCGTAAAGTGCGCGCCAGGAGTCGATTTCGACCAGGTTCGCGAGCTTGGGTTCACCGGTGAGGTGGAGGTGACGTCGTTGGCGGGCTCGGTGCGGGAGGCGTGCCTGTGGTCGGGCGGCTTGGCGAGTCCGGGGGTGAGCAGGCGGGCGACGATGCTCGATCGCGGCGAGCAGGTCACCGACGCCGAGCCCGACGACTGCCCGGTAGGTGCCGCAGGACGCTGGATCGTCGACCCCGACGGGGCGGTGGTGCGGGCCGGCCTGGTGCGTCACTACGCGGCGCGTCACGGACTGTGGCAACTCGACCCGGCCATCGCCTACCTCAGTGGCAACGAACTACCCGATGGGGTAAGGGGATTCGAGGTGATCGAGCAGGTGGACTTCCGTGAGCGAGTGTTGCGCCATGCGGTGGCTGCACACGACGCCGGTGCGCTCGAGATCCTCGTGCGCGGCGTCGACGTCGACCCCGATGCGTTGCGGATCCGGCTGCGTCCGCGCGGTTCACAGCGGCTTGCCCTGGTGGTCACCAGGATCGGTGCCGGTAGTGCCAGTCGGGCGGTGGCTTACGTCTGTCGGCCGTCGCGCTGAGGCCACGGGTATTGTTGCTGAGGCGGCGCCGGTGCCGCTGTTTCCCGGAGGGTTTCAGATGCGCATTCCGACCTCGATGTCTGCGGCCATGGCCGCCGTTGTGGCCGCCACGCTCGGATTGACCAGTGTCGCCGTCGCGTCCGCCGCACCGCCCAAGTGTTCCGATCTGAGCGGCGTCGTCGACGCCAAGCAGATATGCCAGATCCAGGCCAACGACCCTGCGTACACGCTGAGCATCAGCTACCCGATCGACTATCCGGAGCCCGTCGCGGTCACCGACTGGATCAAGCAGACCCGCGACGGCTTCTTGAACGTGGCGAAGAGCCCCGCTCCGCACGACATGCCCTACGAGCTCGACACCACGGCCACGGAATACACTTCCGCGCTGCCACCGCGGGGCACGCAGTCGGTGGTGTTCAAGACCTATCAGGACCTCGGCGGCGCCCATCCGCAGACGTTCTACAAGTCCTTCAACTGGGACCAGGGCCTGCGCAAGCCGATCACCATGGCCAACTTCTTCCGGGAGGGCACGGCGCCGTTCCCGCTGATCTATCCGGTGGTGCAGGCCGAACTGACCAAGCAGGTCGGCCAGCCCGTGGTCATCCCGCCCGGCGTCGGACTGGACCCGTCGAAGTACGAGAACTTCGCGATCACCAACGACGCGATCATCTTCTTCTTCGGTCAGGGCGAGTTGCTGCCCGAGGCGGCGGGTGCCGTCGAGGTCTCCGTCCCGAGGGCTCCCATCGACTCGATGATCGCCTGAGCGCTCAGGCGGGCGTGAACCCGTACACCTGACCGTCGCTGGTGGCTGCGACCACGCGACGGTCGTGGCTGATCGACACCCCGACGGGGAAGCCGGTGGCGCCCGGCAGCGGGTATTGGTTGAGCGTGCGGCCGTCGGCGGGGTCGAAGATCAACAGCGCCTGCCCGGCGGGGTCTCCCGAGCCGTCGCGCACGACGGTGTACGCCACCTTCGTCCCGGCGCGACTCGAGGTCGACAGCGGCATGACGTCGTCGCGCGACCACGCCACGTCCCCGTGGTCGCCACCGTCCTTGACGGCGACGAGCTTGGCGTCGGGGCCGCCACCGGCGACGACGAGGCCGTCCGGCGATACCGACGGTGGCGTCTGGGGCTGGTAGCCGAGCGGTACCGACCACTTCGGCTTGCCGGTGGCCGTGTCGAGTGCCCACAGTCGTTGATCGCGGCCGGTGACGTAGGCCGTGGCGCCATCCGCCGACAGCACCGGGCTGGCCAGTGGGCCACCGCCGACGTCGGTGCTGGTCCACTCCCGCGACAGCAACGGGGTCTGGCCCGGCCGGTAGCGCAGGCCGACCACCGACGGGGCCTCCGCATCGGGTTCCCACAGCGTCACGACGACGATCCTCGAGGTGGGCGAATACGCAGGCGCGGCGGCGACGGGGCAACGGGGCCGGCCCGCGGCGCAGTCGGCCAACCCGCGTGAAGCGTCCGTGGGATCGACGCCCGCGACGAGATCGAGCGACGTACCGACCACGTCGCCGCGGTGCCCGTCGAACACCAGCACCTGGCCGAGGTGAGTCACCACCAACAAGCGGCCTGAGTCGAGGATTCGCGGCGTCATCGGCAGCCCGATCACCGGCTTGCGCCACCGAATCCACTGGGTGGGCGGAAACGACAGCATGGCGCCCGGCTGCCCGACGTAGAGGTTGTCGAATCCGTCGAAGAGCGGGCTAGACAGGCCACCGCCCTGCCAGAGCCGGGTGCACCAACGCTGGCGGCCCCCGTTGTTGGCCTCCCACACCATCAGCGAGCATCCGCCGGCGGTCTGGCCGTTGGCGGCGAGGTAGCTGGTTGCGCCCGTGGAGCCGAGCGCGACCTGCGCGGCGAGACCGCCCTTGACCGACCGCGTCCAATCCAGGCGCAGCGCGTCCGCGCCGTCGACGTCGGCGAAGCTGCTGTTGGCGGCGTCTCCGTACTGGGCCGGCCACCCCGCGGCGGGGTGAGCGTCGACCCAGGAGTCGGTGTTGGCACACGAGCTCAATACGAGCGCGGCGGCAACGGCGGCCGCCATCCGGCGCATGGTCGTTCGTCGGGCAGGCATCGAGGTCCGAGACTAGTCGGAGGCCCACCGAGGCTCGCGTAGGCTGTCCGGCCATGACGACGATGTGGGGCGCCCCGATACACGTTCGCTGGCGCGGATCACGGTTGCGCGACCCACGTCAGGCCCGGTTCCTCACCGTCGCCTCGCTGAAGTGGGTGATCGCCAACAAGGCCTATTCGCCCTGGTATCTGGTCCGCTACTGGCGGTTGCTGAAGTTCAAGTTGGCCAACCCGCACATCATCACCCGCGGCATGGTGTTCCTTGGCAAGGGCGTCGAGATCCAGGCGACCCCGGAACTCTCGACGATGGAGATCGGCCGGTGGGTTCACATCGGCGACAAGAACACCATCCGCTGCCACGAGGGGTCACTGCGCTTCGGCGACAAGGTGGTGCTCGGTCGGGACAACGTCATCAACACCTACCTCGACATCGAGTTGGGGGACTCCGTGCTGATGGCCGACTGGTGCTACGTGTGCGACTTCGACCACAGGATGGACAGCATCGACCTCCCGATCAAGGACCAGGGCATCATCAAGGGCCCGGTGCGCATCGGGCCCGACACCTGGGTCGCCACCAAGGTCTCGATCCTGCGCGGCACCACGATCGGGCGGGGCTGCGTGCTCGGGTCCCACGCCGTGGTCAAGGGCGAGATCCCCGACTTCTCGATCGCCGTCGGTGCGCCGGCCAAGGTGGTCAAGAACCGCAAGGAGTCGTGGGAGAAGTCGGCGGCCCTGCGGGCCGAGCACGCCGCCGCGCTCGCCGACATCGAGCGCAAGAAGGCCATGCGCTAAGCCGCCCAGTCGATGCCGAAGTGATTGGCCAGTGCGGTCCGGCCGCGGTCGGTGACCGTCACCGCACGCCCGCGGGGCGAGCGTTTCACCCAGTCCGCCGACACGAAGCGGTCGAGTACCCCGCGGCCGAGGCCGCCGGACACGTGGTGCCGCTGCTCGGTCCAATCGAGGCAGTATCCGATGACTTGCCTTCGGCCGCTGGGTAATTCGATGCCCACGTCGTCCAGGAACGCACGACCCGAATCGGTCAGTTCGTACGCGACGTCATGGCCGGGATTGCTCGGCGAATCGCCGTGGTGTTGATCCGGGTGGTAACGCCCATCGCCGCCGACGAGCACGTCGTTGTCCAGCAGGCTGGCCATGATCGCCACGCCGAGCCGGCCGGCGAAGTGGTCGTAACAGGTGCGCGCCGAGCGCAACCTCGCGGCCTTGGTGCCTTCGCGTAGCGAACGGACCGGCCGCGGTGGCGCGAGTCGGCCGAGGCGCTCGAGCAGCTCGGCGATCTCGGGGCCGGCCAGCCGGTAGTAGCGGTGCCTGCCGTGCGTCCGCACCACGAGCAGGCCAGCGTCGGTGAGCTTGGCGAGGTGACTGCTGGCAGTCGACCGGCTGACCCCGGCCTCGTCGGCGAGCACGCTTGCGGGCAGCGCACGACCGTCGTCGAGTGCGAGCAGCACCTTGCACCGGGCCGGGTCGGCGAGCAGCGCCGCCACCGCGGCGATGTCGGCATCCCCGGTGAGCGGTAGTTCGGCGAGGTCACGCATGGCTCATCTCCTTCGTCGGCGCGGTGTCCCGCGACCGTTCCTTCCCGGTGTACCCGAAGGCCACGACAGCCCCGAGCAGTTCGGCGAGCGCACCGACCAAGACGGCGGCCCGCACGCCGTCGATGAACGCGGGTCCGGACGCCGCGCCAGCGCTGACGAGCGCCAGTACGGTGCCCATCACCGCGATGCCGACGGTGATCCCGGTCAACCGGGCCAGGTTCACCACGCCGGACGCGAGCCCCGCGCGGTCGACCGACACCGCCGACATCGCCAGGCTCACCGCCGGACCGGTGTTGAACGCCAGGCCGGCGCCCGTCAGCACGAACGCCACCCGTATCGGCCACATGCCGACATCCGGACCGACGAGCGCGTACAGAAGCATCCCGGCGCCCATCAGCACCAGCCCCGTCGTCATCGGCAGCCGTGGGCCCGTCCGCCGCGTTACGGCGTTGACGAACGGAATGAGCGCGAGATAGACCAACGGCATCGGCAGGAACTCGAGCGCGGTGGCCAAAGCGGTTGCGCCGCGCTGCTGCTGGAACGCCAGACTGTTCACCAGCAGCAGTCCGTACGTTCCGAACGTCATGGCAAAGGTGGCCGCGAGTGCGACCAAGAGCGTGCGGTTGACGAAGAACTGCGGCGGCACCATCGGGTGTGCGATCCGGCGCTGCGACCACACGAACGAGGCGGCGGCCGCCACGGCCACGGACCCCAGCAGCGCGCTCCACCCGGCGCCCATGCTGCGCCCCTCGACCAGCACGACGGTAAGGCTGGCCAGGGTGATCACGACAAGGGTCTGTCCGGGGACGTCCACGCGGCTGGCGCGCGGGTTCGCGGATTCCGGCAGGTAGCGGCGGGACATCGCCAGAGCGGCGAGGCCGACGGGCACGTTGAGCCAGAAGATGAAACGCCAACCCACCGAGTCCGTCAGCACGCCGCCGAGCACCGGACCGAGCGCCGCGCTGGAGGCCGCTGCCATCGCCCAAGCCGCCGTCGCCCTCGCGCGCCCCGCGGCATCGGGATACGCGGCGGCGGCGATGGCCAGCCCTTGAGGAAGCATCATCGCTGCCCCGACGCCCTGCACGGCACGCGCCGCCAGCAGGGCCCCGAGGTCGGGTGCGAGCGCGCAGCCCACCGACGCCGCGACGAACGCCGCCAGCCCGATCCGCAGCATGCGCCTGCGACCGAACCGGTCGCCGAAGGAGCCCGACGTCAGCAGTGCCGCGGCGAACGTGACGTTGTAGGCGTCGGCGGTCCACTGTGCGCCGGACACCCCGCCGCCGAGGTCGGCGTGGATCGCCGGTAGGGCGAGGTTTACCGCGTTGCTGTCGATGAGGCCGACGAAGAGGCCGAGGTAGGCGGCGATCAGGACGAGGAAGGGGTATCGAGTTCCGGCGGGCAGGAGCGGAGCGACCCGGGAGATGTCTTTTGCCATGTCCGCACGCTATGGCCGGAATGGTTCGACCTCCGTCGAACTATCTGTCGGGCAGTGCGTGCTCGACGATCATGCGGCGTCGATGTGGTTCGCGCTCACCGCGTTTGGCGGCCAGGTATACCTGTGCGGTTTCGGCGGCGACGGTGGCCCAGTCGAAGTCGGACGTGAGCCGCTCGCGCGCGGCCACCGCTCTGCGCTGCGCCGCGACGGGATCGTCGAGCACGACGCGGACGGCGGCAGCCAGGGCCGCGACGTCGCGCGGCGGGAACGACACTCCGGTTTCGCCGTCGATGACGGCCTCGCCGAGGCCGCCGACGTTGGACGTCACCAGCGGCGCGCCCGTGGCGGCGGCCTCAAGGGCGACGATGCCGAATGGCTCGTAGTGGCTTGGCAGCACCGCGGCGTCGGCGTCGTGCAGCAATGCCACCAGCTGTTCGTGGTCGACGCGGCCGGCGAAGTCGATTGCCTTGAGCACCTTGTGCTTTCGGGCTTGCTCGAGCAGCCAGTCCTGCTGTGTGCCGTCACCGGCGATGGTCAGCGTGGTACCCGGATGAGTGCGGCGGATCCTTGGCATGGCCGCGATGGCCTCGTGCACGCCCTTCTCGTACTCCAACCTGCCGAGGTACAGCAGCCGGGCGGGACCGCGGCGAGGCTTGCGCTTGGCGTAGGGCCACAGCGCGGCGTCGATGCCGTTGTTGATGACCCGCGTCTCTGCGAGGCCGGGCCCGAACAGTTCGGTGATCTCGTCGCGCATCGACCTCGAACACGTGATGAGCGAATCGGATTCGTGCACCAGCCACGACTCCACGGCGTGTACCTGGCGGCTGATCTTGCCCGCGACCCAGCCCGAGTGCCGGCCTGCCTCCGTCGCGTGGACGGTGGAAACCAGTGGCACGTCGAAGTGTTCGGCCAGCGCGACCGCCGGGTGAGCGACCAGCCAGTCGTGCGCGTGCACCACGTCCGGGCGCCACGGCGTGCCTGCGCGCCGCCCACGAGACTTCAGCGCCAGGCCGGCACGCACCATCGCATGCCCCATGGCGAGCGTCCACGCCATCATGTCGGTGCCGAAGTCGAATTCGTGCGGGTCCTGCGCGGCGGCCACCACGCGCACGCCCTCGCTGAACTCGTCGGTGGACGGATGCGTGCTGGGATCGGTGCCCGTCGGCCGCCTGCTGAGCACCACGACGTCGTGCCCGGCGGCGGCGAGTTCGGTCGCGAGGTGATGCACGTGGCGGCCCAACCCGCCGACGACCACCGGCGGGTACTCCCACGACACCATCAGGATCTTCATCGCGTGGCCCCTGCGAGTCCGCGCGAGCGCGCGCAAAGTTGGATCGCGAGGCGGCGTGTCGCCCGCAGACACGCGCGCTCGCGGGAAAAGCGGGGAAAGGGGGCGGTCATCGGGGGAGCCGCCTGGCGTCCAGCGCCCCGAACAGCCCGTCGGCGCGATTCCAGCCCGCGGCGAGCCGCTCGGCGTGTTCGCGGCGACCGGAGGCCAGTGCGTCGGCGATCTCCCGGGTGGCGTGCGCGTGCAGGTGTGCGCGGTAGCGGGCGTAGTCGGCGGCGGTGTCCTTGCTGACCATGAACGGCCAGTCGCTCGACACCGTGAGCAGTGTCTCGCGCAGGATCTGGTCGGCCACCACGTCCCGCGGGGTGGGTGTGCCGACCGACGCGTTCTGGGTGAGCGCCTTGTCCACCGTGGAGAGCGCGGCGTCGACCACCTCGTTGTTGAGCCGGACGATGTCGGCCACCTGCGGGCCCGACCAGACCTGCCAGTCCTTGCCCGAACCCCAAGAGCTGGGCGGCAATTCGACGGGCGAGCCCACGAAACCATCGGCGATCGCGTCGGACAGCGTGCCTACCCTCACGCCGGCTTCGGGCAGCGCGCGCAGCACGCGCTCCAGCCACATGGGTCCCTCGTGCCACCAGTGCCCGAACAGTTCGGTGTCGAACGCGGCGACGACGTGGGCCGGCCTGCCGATGCGCTCCGACTCCGCGAACAGGCGCCTGCGGACCACCTCGACGAAGTCGGCGACGTGCCCGTCGACGGCCGCCTCGGCGCGCGCGGCGTCGTAGGGCGCCTTGTCCTGCGACGGCACCGCGCGCCCGGTCACCCGCGCCGGCTTGAGCCCGGTGACGTGGTCGTAGGTGTGGAAGTCGCGGTATGCGGCGTGGCCCGGGTAGCCCGACTTGGGGGACCACACGCGGTAGCTCACCGCAAGGTCGCGTCCGAACGCGATGACGTCGGAGCCGGCGACCGGCCTGCCCAACGCGGTGTCGCCGTGCAGTGACGGACCGTCGACCATGAAGTGCGTCACGCCCGCTGCGGCGTAACCGTCCTCCATGCCCGGCGCGTAGGCGCACTCCGGCGCCCAGATGCCGCTGGGCGTGTGGGCGAACCGTGCTTGCGCGTCGGCCAGGCCCTCGCGCAACGCGAACTCGCGCAGTCGTGGGTTGAGCAGTGGCTGGAATGGGTGCGAAAGCGGGCCGCCGAGCAGTTCGATGGTGCCCGCGTCGATCAGTTGCCGCAGCAGGGGACTTCCGCCATGGCGCCACGCCACTGCGAGCTCGTCGAGGGCGGCGCCTGCGGCGTCATATTCTCCAATCCCGAACGCGCGCATCGCTTCCGGCGTGGCATAGGGGCTCTCGTCCCCATTGCCCGTGCGACGCGTGGCCGCCTCGCGGGCGCGCAGCTGCCAGTTGGCCACCCAGTGCTGCATTCCGGACAGGCAGTACGGGTCGTCCAGCTGCGCGGTGACGACTGGCGTCATGCCGAGCGTGACGAGGTGGTTTCTGCCCTCGCCGGCCAGCGTGCGCAGGACGCGCATCAGGGGCAGGTAGGCCGCCGCCCACGACTGGTAGAGCCACTCCTCGCCGACCGGCCACCGGCCGTGGTGCGCCAGCCAGGGCAAATGCGTGTGCAGGACGAGGGTGAAGAGGCCGGGCGCGGGATTCGGCCCCAGCGAATCGCTCACGGGCACACCGCGATGGCGACGAGGTCGAGGCTCTCGTCGATGTCGCGCACGCGTGCGTCGATCAGGTCGAAGTCGTCGGTGGCCAACGACGCCACGTCGGCCAACAGGTCGTCCGGCCATGGGGCGTCGGCGACGGCGCGGGCGATCTGCGCGTCGATGATCGAGCCGCCGTAGCGCTCGTCGAGCTCGACCAGCCGCGCGCCGTGGAACACCCCGAGCATGGCCTCGACGGCGAAGCCCGCCTCGACGAGCAACTCGGTCAGTTCGGCGGCGTTGAGCTCACGGGTGTGAAACGGGTTGAGCGGCGTGTCCCGGCCGGGGGAGAACGTGATGCGGTTGGGGGTCGACATCAGCAACACTCCGCCTGGGCGCAGCACCCGGCCGCACTCGCGGACGAACTGGCCCTGGTCCCAGAGGTGTTCGATCACCTGGAAGTTCACCACCACGTCGACCGACCCGTCGGCCAGCGGCAGCTCGGCGAGATTGCCGTGACGCACGTCGACCCTGGGGTAGCGCGCGCGCACGTGCGCGACCGCCGATTCGTCGTAGTCGAGCCCGATTACGCGCCGCGCGACGTCGGCGATCAGGTCGGCGCCGTAGCCCTCGCCGCAGCCGGCTTCCAGCACGTCCGCGTCGGCACATCGCTGCGCCAACTGTTGGTACACGACCTCGTGCCGGCGGAACCAGTAGTTCTCCTCCGCCAGCCCAGGCACCGTGCGCTCCCCGGTAAGGGGCAGGTCGGAGCCCGCAACTGGTTCAGCCGACGGTTCGTGGACGGAAAATGCGCTCATTGCAAGCCGAGGCTAACGCAGTGAAGTGGTTTGTCACCCGTTCGCGAACGGTTCACCCGCCCAAGGGGAGGCCGGAACCTAAACGAACACCAGCTATGGTGATCCTGCGCATTAGCTCAAGTTACCCACTAGTAACATGCTGATCATTGCGTAAGACGTGATATGGCAGGCCGGTTGCCGGCCTCATCGAGGAGGACGAACCACACCTATGACGAACATCGTGGTCCTGATCAAGCAGGTCCCAGACTACGAGAATCGCCAGCTCTCGGAAGACTTCACGCTGGACCGGGCGGGTAGCGACCCGGTGCTGGACGAGATCAACGAGAAGGCGATCGAAGTCGCGCTGCAGCTGAAGGAGGCGGGCAAGGCGGAGACCGTCACCGTTCTGACGGCCGGCCCCGCGACCGCCGAGTCGGCGATCCGGCGCTCCCTGTCGATGGGCGCCGACGACGCGTACCACCTGGTCGACGACGGCCTGCACGGCTCGGACGCCATCCAGACCGGCTGGGCACTCGCCTCGGCGATCGGCCAGCTCGAGAAGGTCGACCTGCTGATCGCGGGCAACGAGTCCAGCGACGGTGTCGGCGGCGCGATCCCGGCGATCCTGTCCCACTTCCTGGGCCTGCCGCAGCTGACGCACCTGCGCACCCTCGACATCGACGGTGGCAAGGTCACCGGCGAGCGGGAGACCGACGACGGCGTCTTCGGCGTCGAGGCGTCGCTGCCCGCCGTCGTGAGCGTCAGCGAGAAGATCGTCGAGCAGCCGCGATTCCCATCCTTCAAGGGCATCATGGCCGCCAAGAAGAAGAACGTCGAAACGCTCACGCTGGCCGGGATCGGTGTCGACGGCGAAGAGGTCGGTGGACCCAATGCGTGGTCGGTCGTCGAGTCGGCTACCCCGAAGCCGGCGAAGACTGCGGGCGAGAAGGTGACCGACGAGGGCGATGGCGGCAACCAGATCATCTCCTACCTCGTCGCCCAGAAGCTCGTCTAGATCACTTAGACCTACCCGACCACATACGCAGAGAGCGATTCAAAGGCAATGGCAGAAGTACTGGTGCTCGTCGAGCACGCAGAAGGCAAGTTGAAGAGCATCACCGCTGAGCTCATCACCGCGGCCCGCGCCGTGGGCGAACCGTCAGCAGTCGTGATCGCCGCCCCGGGCACTGCGGCGACGCTCACCGACGCACTCAAGTCGGCGGGCGCGGCGAAGATCTACGCCGCGGAATCCGACGTCGTCGAGCAGTACCTGGTCACCCCCAAGGTGGCCGTGCTGGAGGCGTTGATCGAGTCGGCGAGCCCGTCGGCAGTCCTGGTGGCCTCGACGGCCGAGGGCAAGGAAGTCGCGGGCAGGCTCGCGGCGGCCACCTACTCGGGCGTGCTCTGGGATGTCGTCGGCCTCAAGGAGGGCCCCGTCGGCGTGCAGTCCATCTTCGGCGGTGCCTACACCGTCGAGGCGAAGGCGCAGAGCGACGTCACCATCGTCGCGTTGCGGCCCGGCGCGGTCGAGGCCGAGCCCGCCGATGGTGCGGGTGAGCTCGTCACCGTCGAGGTGCCCGCCCCCGCGGACAACGCCACCAAGATCACGTCGCGCGAGCCCGCGCAGAAGAGTGCGCGCCCCGAGCTCACCGAGGCCAAGATCGTGGTCTCCGGTGGACGCGGGGTCGGCTCCAAGGAGAACTTCAGCGTCGTCGAGGACCTCGCCGACGCGCTGGACGCCGCCGTCGGCGCATCCCGCGCGGCCGTCGACTCCGGCTTCTACGAGGGCCAGTTCCAGGTGGGTCAGACCGGCAAGACCGTGTCGCCGCTGCTGTACATCGCGCTGGGCATCTCCGGCGCCATCCAGCACAAGGCCGGCATGCAGACGTCCAAGACGATAATCGCGGTCAACAAGGACGAAGAGGCGCCGATCTTCGACATCGCCGACTACGGCGTGGTCGGCGACCTGTTCAAGGTCACGCCGCAGCTGACCGAGGCGGTCAAGGCTCGCAAGGGCTGACCTCGCCAAACGACGTGCACATGGGCGCGTCCGGGTGTTTTTCACACCTGGACGCGCCCATTCGTCACTCAGCGTGCACGGACACGTCACGCGTACGTTGTCACCCCGCCCACCGGTTCCGCGACCGTGCTGCCTATGAGCACTGCATCCGTACTCATAGCTGCTGATGAAACCGCTGCCGCGACCCAGAACACCACCGGGCCGCGCTATACCCTGCTGTTGTCCACCGACCCGGGCCTCATCGACGCCGCGCAACGGCTGCGTCACGAGGTATTCACCTCCGAGCCGGGCTTCGAGCTCGAGCGCACCAGCGACGGCCGCGACGCCGACCGCTTCGACGAGTTCTGCGACCATCTCCTGGTCCGCGAGGACAACTCCGGTGAGCTCGTCGGGTGCTACCGCATGCTGCCTCCGCCTGGTGCCATCGCCGCCGGGGGGCTCTACACCGCAACCGAGTTCGACGTCAGCGCCCTCGACGCGCTGCGCCCGTCGCTGGTCGAGATGGGCCGCGCCGTGGTCCGCCACGACCATCGCAACGGCGGCGTGGTGCTGATCATGTGGGCGGGCATCCTGGCGTATCTGGACCGCTGCGACTACGACTACGTGACCGGGTGCGTCTCGGTGCCCGTCGACGGCGGTAACGGCGAGCCCCTTGGCACCCAGATCCGTGGAGTGCGCGACTTCGTGAGCAGGCGGCACGCCTCGGAGTACACCGTGCGTCCGTACCGGCCGGTGACCGTCGACGGCCGTGGACTCGATGACATCGAACCGCCTGCCCGGCTGGCGGTTCCGCCGTTGATGCGCGGCTACCTGCGCCTCGGCGCGAAGGTGTGCGGCGACCCCGCACACGACCCGGACTTCGGGGTGGGCGACTTCCCTGCCCTGCTCGACAAGCGCCAGGCCGACGTCCGGTACCTCACCCGGTTGAGATCGGTGTCGCAGGCCCAGGAGATGTCCTGATGAGCAGCCACGACCTCAGCGAGCATCCCTGGCTGCCGCGGGCTTCCTGCGGGGCGCACTGCATCACGGTCGACACAGCCGTCTCGCGGCGTTCGGTCGTCGCCGTGCGCACCACCGCGCGTATCGCCTGCGCGGTGCTGTTGCTCGGCGCGGTACCGCTGCTCGCGGTGCCGCTCCCGGGCCGCTCGCGGGTGCAGCGGCTCTACTGCCGACTGATGCTGCGGTGCCTCGGTGTGCGAATCACCGTGTCGGACGGCCCGATTCGGAACCTTCGCGGCGTGCTGGTGGTCAGCGGTCACGTGTCCTGGGTCGACATCTTCGTCATCGGATCGGTGCTGCCTGGCTCGTTCGTGGCCCGCGCCGACCTGATCGATTGGCCTGGCCTTGGCTTCCTGGCCCGGCTGATGAAGGTGATCCCGATCGAGCGCACCAACCTGCGTCGGCTGCCCGACGTGGTGCGCACCGTCGCCGACCGGCTGCGCGCCGGACAGACGGTGGTCGTCTTCCCGGAGGGCACGACGTGGTGCGGCCTCGGCTACGGCGCATTCCGGCCCGCGATGTTCCAGGGGGCCATCGACGCGGGTCGCACCGTGCAGCCGCTGCGCCTGACCTACCACAACCGGGACGGCAAGCGGTCCACGGTGCCGGCGTTCATCGGCGACGACACGCTGATGCAGTCGATCCGCCGCGTCATCACCGCCAAGCTCACGGTGTGCCACGTCCAGGTGCAGTCGCTGCAACTTCCTGGCGACGATCGTCGCGACCTGAGCGCGCGGTGCGAGGCCGCGGTGCGCGGTACGTCGCTTCCCACCGCGGGTGCGCACGAGCTCGTCGCCTAAGCCCGGACGGATTGCTTCGCCTGCACTCAGGGCTGTGCTTCCCGCGAAATCACGACCGTGAGCGCAGGGGAAGTGGGTAGTTCCGCCGGGCGAACGCATCCTCGAGCCGATACACGATGAAGGCCCGAGTGTGTTCGGCCACGACGTGCAGGTCGAACCATCCTTGCCGGTGCACCAACTCGTTTCGGCCGATGTCGTGGACGAAGCGGGTGCGGCTGCTTTGGTGGAGTTCACCGTCGTAGTCGAGCCCGATCATCGGTACGTCCCATCCCATGTCGAGGAATGCGTCATTCATGCCGTCCGTGACGTGTATCTGGGTGCGGGGCCGCGGAAACCCTTCGTCGATGACGAGTAATCGCAGCCACGTCTCCTTCGGCGACTGCGCTCCGCCGTCCATGAGGTCCAGGGCAACGGCACAACGGCGCCGGCCACGTGCGCGGCGATGGCGATCGCCAAGGGCCAGTGCGTCGGCGGCGGCGACTCCGGTGGCCCGGGCGAGTGCATCGAGGTGGCGGACCGCTACGTCACGGGGGAGGTGGCGAGCGAGATCGAATGCCGTTCGCGCGTGTGAGGTCACGGCCATGCCGTGGCACGACACCAGCTCGTCGTCGCCGATCAGCTCATCGCGGGTGACGATCCCACGGGGTGGTCTCGTGGCGGGCGAGATGAGTTCGATGGGCGTGGCCGCGTCGATCCATTGAGCACCGTGCAATGCGGCGGCCGCTCGCCCGGCGATGATGCCGCGCCGACCCGACCAGAGCCATGCGCCAACGGTCCGCTGCCGCAGCGACGGCGTGATGGCAATAGGCACGTAGACGTCGGGGTAAAGCGCGGTGTAGTTCCACCGCAGGCGGCCTCGCGTGAGGGCGCCCGTGCGCAGCGCTTCACTTCCCAGGAAGACATCGTCCACGGTTTGAGGCTGACCGCTGTAGCCCGCGGATCCGGGCGTGCCGACGCGCTGGTGGGCCCCGATGTGGATGAACGCTTCACTGTGGATGGGGGCGTATTGCGCTTCGCCTGCGTTCATGGCTGTGACTCCCGCGAAATCACGACCGTGAGCGCAGGGGAAGTGGCCAGTGACGGCGAATTCGGTGGTCGACGCCCGGCCCGTATCCTGGTATGGCCATGCGCACCGTCTACCTGGATCACGCCGCCACCACCCCGATGCACCCCGCTGCCATCGAGGCGATGGCCGACGTGCTGGCGACGGTGGGTAACGCGTCCTCGCTGCACACCTCCGGCCGGGCGGCGCGACGCCGCATGGAAGAAGCGCGCGAGACGCTGGCCGGCCTGCTCGGCGCCCGACCGTCGGAGGTGATCTTCACCGCTGGCGGCACCGAGAGCGACAACCTCGCGGTCAAGGGCATCTACTGGGCCCGCCGCGACGCCGATCCGCGGCGTCGCCGCATCGTCACCTCACCCGTCGAGCACCACGCCGTGCTGGACGCGGTGACGTGGCTGGTGGAGCACGAGGGCGCCGAGGTGACGTGGCTGCCGGTCGACGCCAAGGGCGCCGTCGCGCCGTCGGCGCTGCGGGACGCGCTGCAAGCCCATGACGACGTGGCGTTGGTCTCGGTGATGTGGGCCAACAACGAGGTCGGCACCATCATGCCGATCGACGATCTGGCCGCGGTCGCCGCCGAGTTCGACGTTCCGATGCACAGCGACGCGATCCAGACGATCGGCCAGATTCCGGTCGACTTCGCCGCCAGTGGGCTCTCGGCGATGAGCGTGGCCGCCCACAAGTTCGGCGGTCCCACGGGTGTCGGTGCGCTGGTGCTCAAGCGCGACACTGCGTGCGTGCCGTTGCTGCACGGTGGCGGTCAGGAACGCGACGTGCGATCGGGCACCCCCGACGTCGCAGGTGCGGTGGCGATGGCGGCCGCGGCGCGCGTTGCGGTCGAGGGGTTGAACGCCAACAGAATCCGGCTCGCGGCGCTGCGCGACAGGCTCGTCGACGGGGTGCTGTCAACGATCGACGACGTCGACTTCAACGGCGCCGTCGGTGACGCGCGGCTACCGGGCAACACCCACTTCACGTTCCGCGGCTCTGAAGGCGACGCCCTGCTGATGTTGTTGGACGCCAAGGGGATCGAGTGCTCCACCGGATCGGCGTGTACGGCCGGAGTGGCCCAGCCCTCCCATGTACTGCTCGCGATGGGCGCGGACCCGGCCAGCGCTCGCGGATCGCTGCGATTCTCGTTGGGCCACACCAGCACCGAGGCCGACGTCGATGCCGCGCTCGAGGTGCTGCCCGCCGCCGTCAACCGGGCCCGGCAGGCCGCCCTGGCGAGCGCCGGGCACGGGAAGTAGTCATGCGCGTCCTGGTCGCGATGAGCGGCGGGGTCGACTCGTCGGTCGCCGCCGCCCGAATGGTCGACGCCGGACACGACGTCGTCGGCGTGCATCTCGCGCTGTCGTCGGCGCCGGGCACGCTGCGCACCGGATCGCGGGGGTGCTGCTCCAAGGAGGATGCTGGCGACGCGCGTCGGGTCGCCGACATCCTCGACATCCCCTTCTACGTCTGGGATTTCGCCGATCGCTTCAAGGAAGACGTGATCGACGACTTCGTGGCCTCTTATGCGCGTGGCGAGACACCCAATCCATGCGTGCGTTGCAACGAGACGATCAAGTTCTCCGCGCTGTCGAAGCGAGCATTGGCGCTGGGCTTCGACGCCGTCGCCACCGGTCACTACGCCCGGCTGTCCGACGGGCGGTTGCGCCGTGCGGTCGACGCGGACAAGGACCAGTCGTACGTGCTTGGTGTGTTGACTGCAGAACAGTTGCGGCACGCGGTCTTTCCGGTGGGTGACACCCCAAAGCCGCAGATTCGCGACGAGGCCGCGCGCCGCGGGTTGGCCGTCGCCGACAAGCCCGACAGTTACGACATCTGCTTCATTCCGAGCGGCGACACCCGTACCTTCCTTGGTGCGCGGATTGGCATGCGGCGCGGCACGGTCGTCGACGCCGACGGGGCGGTGCTCGCCGAACACGATGGCGTGCACGGCTTCACCATCGGTCAGCGCAAGGGGCTGGGCATCGCGGGGCCGGGTCCGGACGGCACGCCCCGCTACGTCACCGCCATCGACGCCGAGAGCGGCACCGTCCGCGTGGGTGACGCCAGCGACTTGGACGTGTGGACGCTGACGGGGGAGCGACCTGTCTTCACCTCGGGCGGCGCGCCGCGCGGGCCGATCGAGTGCGAGGTTCAGGTGCGCGCGCACGGCGGGCTCGCAACGGGTGTCGCCGAACTGCGCGGCGAGCAACTCGTCGTCGAACTGCGTGCCGCGCTGCGTGGCGTTGCACCCGGCCAGACGATGGTGCTCTACCGCCCCGACCCCGACGGTGACGAGGTCATCGCAAGCGCGACCATCTGCAGCACGGGCGCGCCTTAGCCGTCGGCGCCGTCCGCGCCGTCGCCGCTGGACGGATTCGTCCCCGTACCCGTGCCGCCGGTACCGCCCGTTCCGCCAGGCGTACCGCCGTTTCCGCCGTCGCCGCCCGTGCCGATGCCGGATGCCGAGGAGCCGTTGCCGCCATTGCCGCCGGAACCGCCGGGCGAACCTGCGGCGCCGTCGCCGCCCTTGCCGCCGGTGGCAGTGCCGAGATTGGTCTGAGCGTTGCCGCCGTTGCCTCCGCTGCCACCGGGGCCGGAGACGCCACCACCCGTGCCGCCGTCGCCGCCCGCGCCAGCGGTGGGTGACGCCACGCCGTTTTGCGTGTTGCCGCCATCACCGCCGTCGCCGCCAGCTCCGACGACCGACGCGTTGCCGCCATTGCCGCCCGCTCCGCCGTCGCCAAAGCCGTTCCCAGAGCCATCGCCCCCGCGTCCGCCGTCACCGGCATTGCCGAACACTCCGGTACTGCCACCGTCACCGCCCACCCCGCCGGTGTTGGGACCCTGGCCGCCAGACGCGCCGCCGTCACCACCGGACCCGGCGTCGCCCGCCGCGATTCCGCCATTGCCGCCGCGGCCGCCCGTGCCGCCGGTCGCGGTGCCGCCGCTGGTGCCTGCGCTACCGCCCGCCCCGCCGTCGCCTCCCGTTCCGACCAGCAACGGACTACCACCAGCGCCGCCAGCCCCGCCGGTGGCGTTCTCGGAAACCAAACTATCTGCGAAACCGCCCGTCCCGCCGGCACCGGCATTGCCGAACAACCCGGAGCCGCCGCCCGCTCCGCCTGCGCCGCCGACGGCCTCGAGCGCGACCGTGACGTCGCCGCCCGCACCCCCGGCGCCGCCGTCGCCGACCAGAAGACCTCCCTCTCCGCCTCGGCCGCCTGCTGCGCCGGTGGCGCCGATCAGCTCCATGTCGTTGTAGATTGCGCCGCCCGCCCCGCCGGCGCCGCCATTGCCAATGAGGCCGGCCCGCCCGCCGTCGCCGCCGGCTTGGCCGACGTCACCGGCTGCGCCCTTGCCGCCGTTGCCGAACAGCAGGCCACCGTTTCCGCCGGCTTGGCCGGGCAGCGCGGCGTCGCCGCCGTTGCCGATCAGCAGGCCCCCGTTTTGGCCGGGGCCTCCGTTGCTGACGAAAACGGCGAATGCGGCGCCGAGGAGACCGGCCAACGGATCGAGTGGGCTGACCAGCGCCACTGGACCAGCCAGCGCGACTGGGCCGGCGAACAGTGCCGCGGTGGGCTCGAGCGCACTTCTCGCCGCACTCGGGCCAACTCCGGTCGGCGCTGTCGTTGGTAGCGCGAAGACGTTGGGGCCGAACAGGTTCGGGGTCGACCTCGTGACAATGCCGTCGCCAGCCGCGACCACGTCCGTGGTACTGGCGACAACGGTGACACCGGCGGCTCCGCTGGGTGTGACCGGCGCAGCCCCGCCGGCCGTCGGTGCGCCCGTCACGGCCGCATACAGGGCGTTGGGGGTGGCGATCGCCGCCAACATCGGACCCGTCGGGCTCGAGACGGATGGCCGCGGTGCTGGAACCGCCGCGGATGGCGCGCCGCCGTAGGCGGAAGTCCCTGCCGCGGCGAGCACACCCGCGGCGACCGCCGCGGTGATGATGGTTCGTTGCTTGGCCGTCATGAATTCCTCCGCGTTTAGGGACCGACCCCTCGATCCTGACACCGCCCATGGTCAGAATGACCCGGACCCGACTACTTGGATTCTGGACGTCGACGGCTCTGGACTACTTGGTTTTCGGGCTAACCGGGGATCTGCGCCAGCATGTTCGTCATGACGATGTCGGGCACCGACGGGGGAAACCGACAGAACGTCACCTCGACAAGCACCACCGACTTCACCCGGTAGTCGCGGCCGCAGGCCCCCGCCCGCAATTGAAGGGATTCACCGGTGGACGTCGAATCCCCTACGAAGAGCGGGCCATACGACGTCGCCTCACAATCGGCGACCCGCCCGGCGAGGCCGTCCAATGCGTTCTTCGCGGTCGACGGGTCCCGGTAGGCCGCCGCGCCCTGCGAGATCAGCGCCGCGTCGGGCGGATCCTGGTAGGTCGTCTTGTGGAACTCTTCGACCTCCGGGCCGAACGTCTGTGTCTCGGCGAAGAACCACCGGCACTGATCGGGGGCCGACCCGAGCAGGCCGTCGACGTCGACCGGGAGCTTGCCGTCCATGCTCGGGATGATGGTGAGATCGTCGCCTGCGCCGGTGATGGCCCGCATCTGCGCCTGCTCGAGCAGCACGACGTCGACGTCGACCGGTGAACGCGAGTCGTCGTCGATACCGGGAATCGCTCGCACCGCGGCACCCGTGACGGTGTTCGTACATGCCGTCGTCAGCACCACGGCACACCCTGCAACCAGGGCGAACCACCCGCGAGCGGGTGACCGTCTGGCTGCGCCGGGCATGATTGAGGGTAACGCGCGGTCATCGAATACTGTGGCCGCGTGAGCGGTTTCGCGTCGGCGACGGGCATCGGGTCGTATCCCGGATCGGACGCACGTCAGGCCGCGGAGGTGGTGGTCGGCGAACTGCACCAGTTGGCCCACCTCGTCGAACTGCCCGGCCGCGGGATCGGCGCCGACATCATCGGCCGGGCCGGCGCCCTGCTGGTCGACATCGGCATCGACACGGTGCCACGGGGGTACCGCATCGCGCCGGGTCGCAGCGCCGTCGTCCGGCGCGCCGTCAGCCTGCTCGGCGAAGACCTCGACGCAATGGAAGAGGCTTGGGAGACAGCGGGTTTGCGGGGCAGCGGCCGCGCCGTCAAGGTGCAGGCGCCCGGCCCCATCACGCTGGCCGCACACCTCGAACTCGCCAACGGACACCGGGCGATCACCGACTCAGGCGCGCTCCGGGATCTCACCGAAAGCCTCGCCCAGGGGGTCGCCGAGCACCGGGCCACCGTCGCGCGGCGGCTCGACGCCGAGGTGGTGGTGCAGTTCGACGAGCCCACCCTGCCCGCGGCCCTGTTGGGACGGTTGACGGGGGTGACCGGTGTGACGCCGGTGCATCCGGTCGACGAGGCCGTGGCCACCAGCCTCTTGGACGAGTGCGTCGCGGCCGTCGGTGCGGCCGTCGCCGTGCACAGCTGCGCCCCGGAACTCCCGTGGAAGATGTTGCAGCGCAGCACCATAAGTGCCGTGTCCGTCGACGCGTCGACGCTGACTGCAGCCGATCTCGACGGAATCGGTGAGTTCGTCGAATTGGGCCGGGTGGTGATGCTTGGCGTCGTTCCGTCCACCGCCCCGGACCGCAGGCCGTCGGCCCAGGAGGTCGCCAAGGCCGCCGCGTCGATTACCGACCGACTCGGGTTCAACCGGTCGGTGCTGCGCGAACGAATCGGCGTCACGCCTGCCTGCGGATTGGCGGGAGCGACGCCGCAGTGGGCCCGGATCGCCATCGAGTTGGCGCAAGAGGTCGCCGATGGAATCGCCGACGATCCCGAGGGCATCTAGCGCAGTGCCGCGCGGACGGCTGACGGTGTTGTCAGTTTGCGGGCACCATTATGCAGTCGAGTCGGCTACGGTTATCTAACCCATCGTGATGGTCTGGTCAGGGGGTGACGGTGGCGCACGCGGACGTACGCATCGCGCTGAGTGCCGGGCTGATCTCGGCAGCGCTGACGATCGGCGGTCCGTGCATTGCCGTCGCGTCGGCGGATCCCGGCCATTCAGGCTCGAACCATTCCAGGCACGGCGGCGACTCCAGCCGCGATCGTCAGTACGACCGCCGAGGCGGCGATCGCGACGACGATCGGCGCGGATCCGACGGTGATCGGCGCGGAGCCGATTCCTACCGGAGCGGCGGCGATCGCGACGGCTGGAACAGCCGCGACGACGATGCACCCGCTAAGGGCGATTACGAGAGAACAGGCGGCTACCAGGTCGCCAGCCGGCCCGCTGCGCAGCCGACCACGACCTCGAGGAACACGGTCGTCACCGGTAATTCGGCGCCTCCGATCGACGAGCCGGGCGGCGGGGGCTCGGGCGCTCAGGGTGGCATCGCCGCACCCATGGAGGCCCCACGGGTGAGTTTCGGCAACGGTCGAACGCCCGGCGTCCTCAAGACTGCGCCCGGCGACACGGCCAACGTGGTGAACCCGATTCCGGCGTCGGCGCCCGCTCCGCCACCGCCGCCCGCGCCTGAATCCCCTTCAGCGGCGCTGATGGCCGTCGAACCGGAGAGCCAGGAGTTCATCGATCAGATCTGGGCGCCGCTGCGCCCAACCTTCGGCAGCGACCTGCTGTTCGGGCTCGCCGGCCTGGTCATCTTGCCCCTATCGGGCGTGTGGCTGGGCTACCGGCAGGCCCGCGCGGCAAAGGCCGCGAGTTACTTGGTCAGCACGGACGTCGGTTAGCTCGTTCGCAGTTCAGGCAGTTGGAGCGCTTGGCATCGGTACTCTCAAGCCGTGGCGGAAACGGCGTACGCGTCGTGCGGCGAACTCAGCCTCGCGTACCAGGTGTTCGGCGAGGGTTCCATTGAGCTGGTCATCGCCGGGCCGTTCGCCACCCACGTGGAGCTGTTCTGGACCCAGCCCGAATTCAAGGCGTTCTTCGATCAGCTCGCGACGTTTTGCCGCGTTCTCGTATTCGACAAGGCCGGGGTCGGGCTCTCGGACCCGGTCCCGCGAGTTCGGTCGCTGGATGATCGAGCGACCGAGATCGAGGCCGTCATGGATGCCGTCGGCTTCGGACGGTCCGTCCTTTTCGGTCTGAGCGAAGGTGGCCCAGCCGCCGTCGTCTTCGCGGCAAGTCGACCAGAGCGAACGCGGGCGTTGATCCTCGCCAGCACGTTCTCAGTTCTGCCGGTTGGGTGGGACGACATCGATCGTGATGCGGACGAGGTGCGGGCGCGCGTCCTACCCGAGCTGGGTGAGGAGTACACGCCGTCGACGGAGCAGATTGCCCGCATGCAGGAACTCGGCCGCGCCGTCCGCTCGGCGTGGGGCAGTGGTGCGGCACTCAAGTGTGTAATGCCGTCGATCCGGTCGATACGCCAGCTGGGAACGTTGGAGCGCATGAGCGCGAGCCCAGGGATGGCTCGGGCGACCCTCGCAGCGATGTTCCAGATCGACGTCCGGCCGATCCTGCCGACAATCACCGTGCCAACCCTTGTCATCCATGCCCGCGACGACCCCTGCGCTCCTGTGCAGTCGGGCCGTTACCTCGCTGACCACATCCCTGGCGCGCGGTTGCTCGAGGTCGAAGGCAGAGACCACGCGCCCCAGTTCACCGATCCCGACAGGATTCTGACCGGGATCGAGGAGTTCCTCACCGGCAGCCATGCGCCACCACTGCAGGCACATCGCGCCCTGCGCACCGTGTTGTTCACCGACATCGTCGCGTCGACGGAACGTGCCGCCGCGACGGGCGACGAGCGGTGGCGGGCGATGCTCCAGCGCTTCGGCGAGGTCACAGCCGTACTCGCGGAACGATTTGGCGGCACGGTGGTGAAGAGCACGGGCGACGGGCACCTCATCACGTTCGACGGCCCGACACGGGCCATCCGCTGCGCCGAGTCCTTGCAGGCTGATGCCGAGACGCTGGGCATCGAGATCCGGGTAGGCATCCATAGCGGCGAGTGCGAACTGCTGGACACCGACATCGGCGGGATCGCAGTGCACATCGCGGCGCGGATCCTTGGTCAGGCGGAAGCCGGCGAAATCCTCGTGTCCCGCACGGTCTGCGACCTGGTTGTCGGCTCGGGCACGGGGTTCGAGGACCGCGGCAGCGTCGAGTTGCGCGGCGTGCCCGGCAGCTGGCAACTCTTGGCAGTCGATCCTCACGGCGCGCGGGTGGGATCGGCCGAGGCGGAACTGGCGTCAACGTCGACCCCCGGCCCTCGGACAACGATGCGCCGGTCGGACCGCGCCGTGGAGGTGATGGCGAGGCGGACACCGTGGATCCTGCGCGGGTTGGCTCGCTTCGCCTCGGCCACCGGTCACCAGAGCCGCTAGCTCGTCCGAAGGTCCTTGCGCAGGATCTTCCCCGACGCCGACTTCGGAATCGCGTCGATGAACGCCACCTGCCGAACCTTCTTGTACGGCGCGACGTGCTCGGCGACGAAGTCCATGACCTCGGCTTCGGTGAGCTCGGAGTCGGCCTGCTTGACCACGAACGCCTTCGGTATCTCCTCGCCGGACTCGGCGTCGGTGACCCCGATGACGGCCGCGTCGGCGACCTGCGGATGGGTTAGCAGCACGGCCTCGAGCTCGGCGGGCGGCACTTGGTAGCCCTTGTACTTGATGAGCTCCTTGAGCCGGTCGACGATGTAGACCGAGCCGGTGGAATCGACGCGGGCGAGGTCCCCGGTGTGGAGGAAGCCGTCGTCGTCGATGGTTTCGCGGGTGGCCTCGTCGTTGTTGAGGTAGCCGGCCATCACGTTGGGCCCCTTGAACCACAATTCACCGGTCTCGCTGAGCCCGGATTTGGGTGGGTCGATCTCCGCGCCGGTCTTGGCGTCGACGAGCTTGCTGACGGCGTTCGGCACCGTCCAGCCGCAGGAATTCTTCGGCGCTACCGACCCGACGAGTTCGCGGCCACCATCGAACGGCGTCACGTGACTGACCGGGCTCAGTTCGCTCATGCCGTAGCCCTGCACGAGTGCGCAGCCCAACCGGTCGGCGACGGCCGTGGCCAGGTCTTCATCCAGTGGGGCGGCGCCCGACATGATGCTGCGCAGACTCGACAGGTCGAACGAGTCGATCAGCGGGTGCTTGGCCAGGGCCACGGCGACCGGTGGCGCGATGAACGCATGCGTGCACTCGTGATTGGCGATGTTGCCCAGGAACTTCGCCAGGTCGAAGCTGCCCATGATGATCAGCCGGGCCCGCGCGTGCAGCGCGGCGTTGAGCAGCACCGTCATGCCATAGATGTGGAAGAACGGCAGCACCGCCAATGCGCGGTCATCGGCGACCATGCCCTGCACGGGCCGGATCTGGGCGACGTTGGCGGCCAGGTTGCGGTGCGTGAGCATGACGCCCTTGGGGTTGGCCGTCGTGCCGGAGCTGTACGGGAGCGCGGCCAGGTGCGTCGCCGGATCGAAGTCGACGTCAGGGGCACGCAAACCCGGGCTCAGCAGGTCGGCGGCATTGGGATGACCGTCGACGGATTCGCCGGGACCGTCGAGCACGACCACCGCGTCCTTGGGTAGCCCTACCGACTCGGCCGCCTCAAGCGACTGGGGGAGCAGCGGCGTCACCGTGACGAGCATCGTGGCGCGCGAATCGGTCAGCTGCTTGGCGACGTCTTTGGCGGTGAAGAGCGCGTTGATGGTGGTGGCCGTCGCTCCCGCGCGCAGGATGCCGTGAAAGGCGATCGCGAAGGCTGAACTGCTGGGCGACAGCAATCCCACGACGTCGCCGACGCCGATGCCGCGCTGCGCCAGCGCCCCGGCGAATGCGTCGATGGACGCGACCATGTCGCGGTACGTGGTCTCCGCGCCCGTGGCGGCGTCGACGAGGGCGACGCGGTCGCCGTCGTCGTCCGTCAGACCGCCGAACAGGTATTCGTAGAGGCTCGTGGTGGGGATTTGGACCTGGGGGAAGGGACTCGCGAAACTCATCGCCTCCGATCGAACCATGTGAGGGTCAGGGTTGGTCGAGGAGCTTCAGCAATTTCTTGGACGCCACCAGTCGGTACGACGCGTCGATGAGTTCGCGTACCTCGGCCCAGTCGACCTTGGCCGCGGAGAGGTCAAGGCCCAGCCAGCCGAAGGGGCCCATGTAGGCCGGAAAGAAGAACCGCCCGTCCTGCTCGAGTGCGGTGCGCTCGGATTCGTCGGTCTTGATCAGGATCGAGTAGGGGTACTGGATGTACTGCCCCTTGGTGTCGGTCTTGGCGCTACCGCCATACATGACGAAGATCTTCGGCGCGCAGAACACCGGCCTGCCCCACGAGATCTTCTCGAACGCCTCGGGGAAGCTCAGCGCGATCGCTCGTACGTCTGCCAACCCGAAGTCGTCGTCGCTGAACATGATCGGGTGCGGCATGGCGCCCAGCCTAAGCGACTTGCCAGCCGACGAGTTCGTCGATTACGCGCGATGACCAGTTTGCGGACGGCAGTTTGGGGACAATGAGTTCGCGGGTATGTCGTCTTCCGAGGTTGACACTAGGAGTGGTCGATGTGAGTACACGAACGATCGCTGGCTTCCTTGGCTCCGCGCTTGCGGTGACATCGGTAGCGCTGCTGAGCGCACCTCTGCCATCCGCTTCCGCCGAACCATGTCCCGACGTCGAGGCGGTATTCGCCCGCGGTACCGGTGAGCCGCCCGGTGTTGGCGGGGTAGGGCAGGCATTCGTCGATTCCCTTCGCTCGCAAGTCGGTGACAGGTCGGTTGGGGTCTATGCGGTCGACTACCCCGCCAGCGGTGACTTCGGCAACCGCATCGAGTTCGCCAAGACTGTCGTCGACGGGGTCAGGGACGCGGGCGCTCACATTCAGTCCACTGCGGCGAACTGCCCGAAGACCAGGATCGTCCTCGGCGGATACTCCCAAGGCGCGGCCGTCGCCGGGTACGTCACCGCGAATCGAATTCCGGACGGAGTACCCGTCGAGTACGTGTCGCAGATACCCGACCCGATGCCGCTGGACGTCGCCGACAACGTCGCCGCCGTGGCGCTCATCGGACGACCTTCGGATCGGTTCTTGAGCGATGTCGGCGCGCCGCAGCTCGTCATCGGTCCGCTGTATGTCGACAAGACCATCAACGTGTGCGCTACCGACGACACGATCTGCAATGGCGCCGGCGTAGGGGGGCCCAGCTTCGCCCACGCGCTCTACGGCGTGAATGGGATGGTCGGCGAGGCGGCGGCATTCGCCAACAGTCGCCTGTAGCCCGCGGATCCGCTCTGTCGCACGGCTCCGATAGCCTGCGAGAGTGAGCGCCACCCCTGCCGACGTGCCGGCTGACACCATCGATCCGGACGTGCGGCGCGAGTGGCAGCGCCTGGCCGAGGAGGTGCGCGGCCACCAGTTCCGTTACTACGTCAGGGATGCGCCGGTCATCTCCGACGGAGAGTTCGACAAACTGCTCGGCGAGCTCACGGCACTCGAGGACGCACATCCCGAACTGCGTACGCCGGACTCGCCGACGCAGCTGGTGGGTGGCGCCGGATTCGCCACGGACTTCACCTCCGCCGACCATCTCGAGCGCATGTTGTCGTTGGACAACGTATTCACCTCCGAGGAACTGACGGCGTGGGCGGCACGCCTGGTCGGGGAGGTCGGCGACGATCCAGAGTTCCTGTGCGAGTTGAAGATCGACGGTGTCGCGCTGGCGCTGGTGTACCGCGACGGCAAGCTGGTCCGCGCCGCCACCCGCGGGGATGGCCGCACGGGCGAGGACGTGACGCTCAACGCCCGCACCATCTCCGACGTGCCGGAGATGCTCACCGAGAACTCCGAGTTTCCGGTGCCAAAGGTGCTCGAGGTGCGCGGCGAGGTCTTCTTCCGGCTGGCCGACTTCGAGGTGCTCAACGCCAGCCTCGTCGAAGAGGGCAAGCTGCCGTTCGCCAACCCCCGCAATAGCGCCGCAGGCTCACTGCGGCAGAAGAACCCGGCGATCACCGCCCGCCGCAACCTGCACATGATCTGCCACGGGCTGGGCCGCTCCGAGGGGTTCACCCCGGCCACGCTGCACGACGCCTACCGCGCGTTGAAGGCGTGGGGGCTGCCCGTGTCCGACCACACCACGCGCGTGACGGGCATCTCCAAGGTCGCCGAGCGCGTCGCCTACTGGGGTGAGCATCGCCACGACGTCGAACACGAAATCGATGGCCTGGTAGTCAAAGTCGACGACGTCGCCCTGCAGCGCAGGCTCGGAGCAACGTCGCGTGCCCCCCGTTGGGCGATCGCCTACAAGTACCCGCCCGAGGAGGCCATCACCAAGCTGCTCGACATCAAAGTCAACGTCGGCCGCACCGGTCGCGTCACCCCGTTCGCGTTCATGGAGCCGGTCAAGGTGGCCGGGTCGACGGTCAGCCAGGCGACGCTGCACAACGCGTCGGAGGTCAAGCGCAAGGGCGTGCTGATCGGCGACACGGTCGTCATCCGCAAGGCGGGCGACGTGATCCCCGAGGTGCTCGGACCCGTCGTCGAGCTTCGAGACGACACCGAGCGCGAGTTCGAGATGCCAACGGAATGCCCGGAGTGCGGCACGACGCTGGCGCCGGCCAAGGAGGGCGACGCCGACATTCGGTGCCCGAACTCGCGGAGTTGCCCAGCGCAGTTGCGCGAGCGCGTGTTTCACGTCGCGGGTCGGGGCGCGTTCGACATCGAGGGGCTCGGCTACGAGGCGGCCGCCGCGCTGCTGGTGTCGGGCGTCATCACCGACGAAGGTGACCTGTTCGCGCTGACCGAGGACGACCTGCTGCGGACCGACCTGTTCAAGGTCAAGGCCGGCGAGTTGTCGGCCAACGGGGGGCGCCTGCTGGCCAATCTGGGCAAGGCCAAGGCGCAGCCGTTGTGGCGGGTGTTGGTCGCGCTGTCGATCCGGCACGTCGGGCCCACCGCGGCGCGGGCGCTGGCCCAGGAGTTCGGCAGCCTCGAGGCCATCGAAGCCGCATCCGAGGAGCAGTTGGCTTCCACCGAGGGCGTCGGGCCCACCATCGCGGCCGCGGTGATCGAGTGGTTCACCGTCGACTGGCACCGCGCCATCGTCGAGAAGTGGCGCGCGGCGGGTGTGCGGATGGCCGACGAACGCGACGCCAGCATCGAGCGGACGCTTGAGGGTCTGTCGATCGTCGTGACGGGGTCGCTGCCGGGATACTCCCGGGACGAGGCCAAGGAGGCCATCCTGGCGCGCGGCGGCAAGGCGGCGGGTTCGGTGTCGAAGAAGACCGCCTACGTGGTCGCTGGCGATGCGCCAGGGTCCAAGTACGACAAGGCAATTGAGCTCGGCGTCCCGGTGCTCGACGAGGACGGCTTCCGGCGACTGCTCGAGCAGGGCCCCGACGCCAGCTAGCGGTTGCAGGGTGAGGTCAGGCTGTGATGCGCAGGTCGAGCCCGCCGACGCGCTCCGGCGCAAGGCGCAGCTCGTCGACGGTCGACTCGGCGCCCAGTAGCGAGCGTTCGTCCAGCCATGCCCGAGCTACCGGGAGTGAGCCGGCGTGGAAGACGAGGCGGGCGATCCCGTCGCGATTCCCGGCGGCGAGCGCCAGCGCGGGGCCGTCGCCGAGCACCCAACGATCACCGGAGCTGGGCGCCGGATCCAGCAGCTGCTGCCATCGCCGCCGTGCGGCGTCGACGTCGCGGGCAGTGACTACGACCTCGCGAATTCCGGTCAGGCCAGGCCCGGCCGACTGGGCCGCGGCGAAGCGCTGCGCGTCGGCCGCCCGGCGGGCGGCGAGGTCGTGCCCCCACTCGCAGATCGCCAGGAACTCCGGCAGCGCAAACAAGCCCGCGGACGCGCGACCGAGCGACCGGTTGGACACGACCCGGCTCATCAACGCCGCGACCGCACCGGCCGTCGGCGTGCCATCAATCAGGGCCCGGCTCGACAACCGTGAGACGATCGTCCGCCGCTCACTCAGCACCCCGTCGACGGGGAACACACGCCAGTTGGGATCGACGGCGGAGCGCCGGTAGGGCTCATATGACTCGAAGCGCGTATGCGAGCCGCCGAAGGCCAGCGGCGCGAGATGGGGAACGCCGCGCGTACGTAACTCTGTCGCGGACTGCGCCGCCGAGCCATCGGGCTCGAAGACGATGCCGGTCAACGTGACGCCGGCGGCCGGGCGCGGCCCGCCACTCCAGCGGATCGATTCCAGCGTGACGTTGCCGGCCGTCAGGATTTCGAGCTCGAAGGTGGGGCAGCGCAGCAGCCGTGCGCTGACGGGCAGCGCGAGCGCCTCAGCGAGCATCGTCGCAGTGCGCGCAGGGTCGTCGCTGATGACGTTGACGTGGTCGAGCTGCCGGATCGCGCGGGCCATCAGGCGCTCGCCTTCGCCAGCCCGGCGATCAGCGGCCGTACGATCGGCGGCGCCTTGCGCATGCGGTCGTGCTCGAGCTCGGCGATCGAAAAGCCGGCGCGCTCGATGTTCTCGAGCGTTCGGCGGTTGCAGTGACAGCCGTGCCCCACCCGCACCTGCACGCCGTTGAGGCGGTCCTGCCAGCGAGCGAGTCCGTCGTCGTCCGAGCGGACGTGTTCCAGGAACACGAGTTGGCCACCCGGTTTGAGCAGCCGGTGGATCTCCGCGAGCGCGCGCGCAGGATCGTCGACCGTGCACAGCACGAGCGTGGAGACAACGAAGTCGAAGCTCGCATCCTCGAGGGGGAGCTCCTCGGCGGGCGCACGCACCACTCGCGCGGGCAGTGAATAGCCAGCCAGCTTGCGCTCGAGCCTGCGTGCCATCGGCTCTTCGGGCTCGGTGATGACGAGCTTCTCGACGCCCGCTCCATAGAAGGGGAGGTTGGCGCCCGTCCCGCCGCCGACCTCCAGCACGTCACCCGTCACTCGACTGACCAGCGCCTCGCGGCGGCTGCGCAGAACGGCCTTCTCCGGCCCGGCCATCAGCTGGTCATAACCGGCCGCGAACACCCGACCCCAGAGGCTCGTGCTTCGGTTGACTGATGCCATGACTGGTCCTTTGGACTGTCGAGGGCATCTGCGTGCCGGCCGTAGGCGTCCGGCCTTAAGTCTGTTTGCGGTATGGAGCCTCGTCTGCGCCGACCCTAGCACCTGTCAGATTTGCTGCCTATGTACAAAAGCAAACGAAAGCACAGCTAGCACGGCCTGAACATGCTTGATGGGGTGATTACTGTGCCGTCAATACGGGTGTCGCGATGTTGTTTGCTTGCGATAAGCCCCAGTCGCCGGGTCAGCGGATGATGGTCGCCACGATGCCGGCCAGATAGCCCAGCCGGGCCACTTCGGATGGCCGGAACAGCGGTCCGCCCGGCCGTCCCAGCATCACCGCGGTGTGGGCGCCGCCCAGCGGCGCCGCGCTCAGCGTGGTGTCCATGTCACGCCAGACCGCAGGGACCCAGTCGGCACCGCCGTCCAGCGCGGCCGCCTGTTCGAGCGGTAGCCACGGGGCCGATTGCGCCTCGGTCTCCGGGGCGCCGTGACTGCCCGCGATGCGCTCGAGACCCGACTCGGTGAGCGCGACCACCGTGCACCAGCCCACCCGCAGCACGTGTGGCGCTTCCTCGGCGAGCACGCTCAGCTTCGCGAGCCGGCCGTCTGCCGCGGCGATGTGGTCGATCAACTCGAGTTCGCGGTGGGCTTCCAGCAGTCCCGTGTGCGGCCGGATGCTGTCAACGTAGACGCCGTTGAGTTTCTCGGCGGCGGTGATCAGCATGTCGGGCATGGCGCCAGGGGGTAGGTCGACCACGAGGTCGTCGACCGCGTAGCCCGCCGAGCGCTCGACGACGTCGAGGGACAGGATGTCGGCGCCCACCGACCCCAGTGCCACGGCTAGCGAACCGAGGCTGCCTGGTCGGTCTTCCAGCTGGACCCGCAGCAGATAAGACGACACGCGCAACACTGTTGCACAGGTGTTCGTGACCGGCAGGCCGGGCGGACTGCCCCCGATGCCTTGACTAGGCTTCTTCGACGTGTCTCAGATCTCCCGGGATGACGTCGCCCACCTGGCACGTCTGGCCCGGCTCACCCTGACCGACGGCGAGCTGGACAGCTTCGCCGGCCAACTCGACGCCATCCTCGCTCACGTCGGCGCGATCCAGGCCGTGGACGTGACCGGTGTCGAAGCCACCGACAATCCGTTGAAGGACGTCAACGTCACCCGGCCCGACACCGTTGAGCCGTGCCTGACGCAGGACGAGGCACTCGCGGCGGCCCCCAAGGCGGTCGACGGCCGGTTCGCCGTGCCGCGGATCCTGGGAGAGGCCGAGTGAGCGAGCTCGTGCGGTTGTCCGCCGCGGAACTGGGCGCCAAGATCGCGGCCAAGGAGACGTCGTCGCGCGAAGCCACCCAGGCCTGCCTGGACCAGATCGCGCAGACCGACGCGCAGTACCACGCGTTCCTGCACGTCGCCGCCGACGAGGCGTTGGCGGCCGCGGACCGGGTCGACGCGGCCGTCGCCGCCGGCGAGCCGCTGCCGTCTCCATTGGCCGGCGTTCCGTTGGCGCTCAAGGACGTGTTCACCACGACGGACATGCCCACGACGTGCGGGTCGAAGATCCTCGAGGGCTGGCGCTCGCCGTACGACGCGACGGTCACCGCGAAGCTGCGTGCCGCCGGGATCCCGATCCTCGGCAAGACGAACATGGACGAGTTCGCGATGGGGTCCTCGACCGAGAACTCCGCGTACGGCCCAACCCGCAACCCGTGGAACGTCGACCGGGTGCCAGGTGGTTCGGGCGGTGGCAGCGCCGCGGCGTTGGCCGCCTTCCAGGCCCCGTTGGCCATCGGCTCGGATACCGGTGGCTCGATCCGCCAGCCCGCGGCGCTGACCGCGACGGTCGGGGTGAAGCCCACCTACGGCACGGTGTCGCGATACGGCCTGATCGCGTGCGCGTCGTCGCTGGACCAGGGCGGCCCGTGTGCGCGCACCGTGCTCGACACCGCGTTGCTGCACCAGGTCGTCGCAGGTCACGACCCGCGCGACTCGACGTCGATCGACGCTCCCGTGCCCGACGTCGTTGGCGCCGCGAAGGCGGGCGCCTCTGGCGATCTCAAGGGCGTGCGCGTCGGCGTGGTCAAGCAGCTGCGCGGCGACGGCTACCAACCGGGGGTACTGGCCTCGTTCAACGCCGCCGTCGAGCAACTGGAGGCGCTCGGCGCCGACGTCACCGAGGTCGACTGCCCGCACTTCGACCATTCGCTGGCGGCCTACTACCTGATCCTGCCGTCGGAGGTGTCGTCGAATCTGGCCCGCTTCGACGCGATGCGCTACGGATTGCGCGTCGGGGACGACGGCACGCACAGCGCCGAAGAGGTAATGGCGTTGACCCGCGCTGCGGGATTCGGCCCAGAAGTCAAGCGCCGCATCATGATTGGTACCTACGCGCTGTCGGCCGGCTACTACGACGCGTACTACAACCAGGCGCAGAAGGTCCGCACGCTGATCGCCCGCGACCTCGACGAGGCCTACAAGAGCGTCGACGTGCTGGTCTCGCCGGCCACCCCGACCACCGCCTTCGCGTTGGGGGAGAAGGTCGACGATCCGCTGGCGATGTACCTGTTCGACCTGTGCACGCTGCCGCTGAACCTGGCGGGCCACTGCGGGATGTCGGTGCCGTCGGGCCTCTCGCCTGACGACAACCTGCCGGTCGGGCTGCAGATCATGGCGCCCGCGCTGGCCGATGACCGGCTGTACCGGGTGGGCGCCGCCTACGAAGCTGCCCGCGGTCCGCTGCCGACGGCGCTCTGACAGGGGAGGATGAGGCCATGCGCATCGGAGTCCTTACCGGAGGCGGCGACTGTCCCGGCCTGAATGCCGTCATCAGGGCGGTCGTGCGGACGTCCAACGTCAGGTACGGCTCGACGGTGGTCGGCTTCCTGGACGGTTGGCGGGGGCTCTTGGAGGACCGTCGCATCCAGCTCGCCAACGACGACCGCAACGACCGATTGCTCGGCAAGGGCGGCACGATCCTCGGCACTGCGCGCGTCAACCCCGACAAGCTCCGCGCTGGCCTCGACCAGATCAAGCAGACGCTCGAGGACAACGGCATCGACGTGCTGATCCCGATCGGCGGCGAGGGCACGCTGACCGCGGCACACTGGCTGTCGGAGGAGAACGTTCCAGTGGTCGGCGTGCCGAAGACCATCGACAACGACATCGACTGCACTGACGTCACTTTTGGGCACGACACCGCGCTACAGGTCGCCTCCGACGCCATCGACCGGCTGCACAGCACCGCGGAGTCACACCAGCGGGTGATGCTGGTCGAGGTGATGGGCCGCCACGCCGGATGGATCGCGCTGAACGCGGGCCTGGCCTCCGGTGCACACATGACGCTGATTCCCGAGCAGCCGTTCGACGTGGAGGAGGTGTGCCGACTGGTCAAGCAGCGTTTCGTCCGCGGCGACTCCCACTTCATCTGCGTGGTCGCCGAGGGTGCCAAGCCGGCGGAGGGGTCGATGCAGCTGCGCGATGGCGGCATCGACGAATTCGGCCACCAGCGATTCACCGGCGTCGCACAGCAGTTGGCCATCGAGATCGAGAAGCGGATCAAGAAGGAAGTGCGCACCACGGTGCTCGGGCACGTGCAGCGCGGCGGCACCCCGACGGCCTACGACCGCGTGCTGGCCACCCGATTCGGGGTCAACGCCGCCGATGCCGCCCACGCCGGGGAGTACGGGACCATGGTGTCGCTGCGCGGGCAGGACATCGGCCGGGTGGCGCTGGCCGACGCGGTGCGCCAGCTCAAGCTGGTGCCGCAGAGTCGCTACGACGACGCCGCGGAGTTCTTCGGCTGAGTTCTCCTGCTCGCGGGGGGAAATGAACCACTCATTAGGATCGAAGTCATGACTGTCGCCTCCGCCGAACTTCTCGACTACGACGAGGTCATCGCGCGCTACGAACCCGTGATGGGCATGGAAGTCCACGTCGAGCTGTCCACCGCCACCAAGATGTTCTGCGGCTGCGCCAACGAGTTCGGCGGCGAGCCCAACACCCAGGTGTGCCCGGTCTGCCTCGGGCTGCCTGGGTCGTTGCCGGTGCTCAACGAGGCGGCCGTCGAGTCGGCCATCCGCATCGGGCTGGCGTTGAACTGCGACATCGCCCCGTGGGGCCGGTTCGCCAGGAAGAACTACTTCTATCCCGATCAGCCGAAGAACTACCAGATCAGTCAGTACGACGAGCCGATCGCGATCAACGGCTACCTCGACGTCCCCCTGGACGACGGGTCGACGTGGCGGATCGACATCGAGCGCGCCCACATGGAAGAGGACACCGGCAAGCTGACCCACCTCGGCAGCGACACCGGCCGCATCGAGGGCGCGACCACGTCGCTGCTCGACTTCAACCGCGCGGGCGTGCCGCTCGTCGAGATCGTCACCAGACCCATCGAGGGCGCGGGGGAGCGCGCTCCGGAGATCGCCCGCGCCTACGTGACGGCACTACGAGACCTGTTGCGCGCGTTGGGGGTTTCCGACGTCCGCATGGATCAGGGTTCGATGCGCTGCGACTCCAACCTGTCGCTGAAGCTCACCGGCGCGGCGGAGTTCGGCACCCGCACCGAGACCAAGAACGTCAACTCGCTCAAGAGCGTCGAGGTGGCGGTGCGCTACGAGATGCGGCGCCAGGCCGCAATTCTGGAAGCCGGTGGCCGAATCACCCAGGAGACCCGCCACTTTCACGAGGACGGCCACACCACCTCGGGCCGCAGCAAGGAGACCGCGCAGGACTACCGGTACTTCCCGGAACCCGATCTGGAACCGGTGGCCCCCAGCGCCGAACTCGTCGAGCGGTTGCGCCACACCATCCCCGAGCTGCCGTGGTTGACCCGCAACCGAATTCAGGACGAGTGGGGGATCTCCGACGAGGTGATGCGCGACCTCGTCAACAACGGCGCCATCGACCTGGTGGCCGCGACCGTTGCGCAGGGGGCGTCCAGCGAGTCGGCGCGCGCGTGGTGGGGCAATTTCCTGGTGCAGAAGGCCAACGAGGCGGGCGTCGAACTCGACGCGCTGAAGATCACCCCGACGCAGGTCGCTGCGGTGGTCAAGTTGGTCGACGACGGCAAGCTGTCGAACAAGCTGGCCCGCCAGGTCATCGAGGGCGTGCTCGCCGGTGAGGGCGAGCCCGAGCAGGTGATGGTCGACCGCGGGCTCGCGGTGGTCCGCGACGACTCGGTGATCAAGGCGGCCGTCGAGGAAGCGCTTGCGGCCAATCCCGACGTCGCCGAGAAGATCCGCGGCGGCAAGGTGGCTGCGGCGGGTGCCATCGTCGGCGCGGTGATGAAGGCCACCAAGGGCCAGGCGGATGCAGCGCTGGTACGCGAAATGGTGCTGGCTGCGTGTAGCTAGTGACCCATCAGGACTTGGTGTTCCGACTGCTGCGGCAGCCGCTGAAATTGCTGTCGCTGCGGTCGATCGTCATCGTCGGCCAGCTGAGCGTGATCATCCTGGTGCTGACGCTCGGCGTGTGGGTATGGGTCGGCGTCACCAACGACCAGTACAACCAGCTGGACCGGCGGCTCGACTCGCTGAGCAGCCTCGGCGACGTCACCACGCTGCTACGCAGTGCGCAGCAGCACGGCGTGGAACCTGAGCCCACCCAAGGTGGGCTGGTGCGCACCGCACGCATCGGTCAGACCACCGTCTCGATTCCCGCCGAGATCGTGTTGCCGCAGCTCGCCAACGGATACGCCAGCGTCTCCGTCAACGGCGTCGACTACCGCGTACGCACCGTCACTGCGGGCACCGCGTCGATCGCGCTCGGTGCGCCGCTGGCAGAGGCGCAGGCTCACATCGACTCACTCCACTGGAGGGTGTTCTGGATCTGTGCCGGCGTGATCCTCGGCACGCTGTTGGTCGGCTGGGTGATCTCGCTGATCATGGTGAACCCGTTCCGGCTGCTGGCGCAGCAGGCGCGCGCCATCAACGCGCAGTCCAACCCCGACGAGGTCCAGGTGCGCGGGGTGTGGGAGGCGGTCGAGATCTCCGAGGCGGTCGAGGGGATGCTGGCCCGCATCGGCGACGAGCAGCAGCGCACCCGGGCGGCGCTGGAGTCGGCGCGCGACTTCGCCGCCGTCGCCTCGCACGAACTGCGCACCCCGTTGACGGCGATGCGCACCAACCTCGAGGTGCTCATGACGCTGAACCTCCCCGACGAGCAGCGCAAGGAGGTGATCGGCGACGTGATGCGCACGCAGACCAGGATCGAGGCGATGCTCACGGCGCTGGAGCGGCTTGCGCAGGGGGAGTTGACGACGGTCGACGACTTCGTCCCGGTCGACGTGGCCGAACTGCTGGATCGGGCCGCGCACGATGCGATGCACAACTATCCGGGGCTGGACGTATCGCTGGCCTCGTCGACGTCGGTGCTGATGCTCGGAATGCCCGCCGGACTGCGCCTCGTCGTCGACAACGCCATCGCCAATGCCGTGAAACACGGTGCCGCGACCCAGGTTCGGTTGAGCGTGGTGACGTCGGCTGCCGGGGTCGAGATCGCGGTCGACGACAACGGATCCGGGGTTCCCGAGGAGGAGCGCGCCGAAGTGTTCGAGCGGTTCCACCGCGGCACCACGGCGTCGCGTTCGGGCTCTGGGCTGGGTCTTGCACTCGTCGCTCAGCAGGCCGAGATCCACGGCGGCACTGCGTCGTTGGAGGTCAGCCCGCTCGGCGGAACCCGATTGATGCTGCGGCTACCGGGTTCCGGGCCGCGCTGACGGGCGAGGCGCTCCCGCGAGCCCGCCCAGGAGCGCCGCGGCGTAGGACTCCAGACGCTCCCGCGGATACCCGTCGGGATCGTTGACGGCCAAGCGGCCCAACATCTCTGCGAACGACAACATGGTGTGGCCCAGCAGGCTCGGATCGAGCCCCTCGAGCCGCGGCTCCAGTGCGATCCCGGCCTTCGCCAGTGCTTCGGACTGCTCGACTATCGAGGAGCGGGCCGACCGCAGCGCGTCGCGGTACTCGCGCGGGGCGCTGTCGGGGACGGTGAGGATGAGCCGCCATCGAGCCGGATTGTCCAGTACCGCACCGAGAAACGCCGACACCGTCGCCGCGTAGGCGCCCGCGGGCCCCGGCGCGGCCACGTCGTCGGGCATGGCGGCGCGCACCTGGGCAAGCCCGCGTCGGTGTTCCCTGAGCAGCAACGCGGCGACCAACTCGGCACGAGTGCGAAACGCGGTGTACAGCACCGGCTTTCCCACACCGGCCACCTCGGCCACGGCCTCCATGCTGAGCTCGGGCAACGGGCAGTCGGCCAGCACGGTCAATGCCGCGTCGAGCAGTTGCTCGCGGCGCTCGTCACGGGGGAGTCGTGGGGCGTACTTGCGGCGCTGACGGACTGTCACGCGGCCAATATTACGCCACCGTTGCATTCAACGTCCACAATTGCTACGGTGGCGTTGTATTGGTCCGAAAGCGGAGGTGAACGGCCATGTGGGAGACGACGGCACCCATTCGTCAAGACGACTACGGGTTCTTCGGACCCGGTTCGCCCAGCTGGAAGGTCTGGGCGTCGCCGACCGCGCTGATCGGGTTCCAGCGCTCGGTGGTGCTGGAGCACTTCGACCCGTTCCTTGCCGCTGCGGTCGCCGACAGCGCGGGCATCTACTCGGATCCGACCGGCCGCCTCGACCGTACGTTGGCGTACTTCCTGACGGTCGCCGTCGCCGACGGGCGCACCGCGGTCGGGGTATCCGACGCACTCATGCGAGTACACGCCAAGGCCAAGGGCGTCGAGCCGATCAGCGGCGCCCGCTACAGCGCCAACAACCCCGACGCCCAACTCTGGATCCACGTCACCGGTTGGCATTCGGTGCTCAAGTGCTACGAACGCTATGGGCCCGGTCCGCTTTCGCCTGCCGAGGAGCAGCGGTACTGGGCGGAGTCGCGCATCGCCGCGGAACTGCAGACGTGCAAGCCGTCCGACGTGCCTGCCTCGAGAGCCGAAGTGCGCCAATACTTCGCCGACGTCCGGCCCAAGCTGTGCACGTCCGAGCATGCCGACAGCGCGATGCGCTACCTGTTGTGGACGCCAAGAGACCGCGGCGTTCGGTTGTGGGCGGGCAGCCGGATTCTGGCGCCCGCGGCCATCGCCACGCTGCCGAAATGGATGCGCCACATGGGCGGATTCGACCAGCCTGCGGCGATGGACGCCGCGGTGGCGCCGATGGCGCGCGCGGTGGTTCGGGCCATGTCCGCCGACGACTCAAGGCTGCTGCTGGCGATGGGACGCCAATTGGTGCCCGCGACTACCAAGGTGCTGGCCCGACACCTGAAGGCGGGTCCGCCCGCCCGTCCGGTCACCGTGACGCCCTCCGAGGCGCGCGAACGGCTCGCCGCTCACGCCTGAGGCAGGTTAGGTGTTGTCGGCGCTGCTGCGCGGGAAGCCGCCCGTCGGGAAGAGCGGGAACACCACGTCGTCGAGCTTCTCGGCGTCACCGGAGGTCTTGTTCACCGTCGCACCCCAGACGTTGCCGTCGGGCGACATCTGCAGCGCCCAGACGTGTCCGTGCTTGTCCTGCCGGAGCACCTCAGGTTCGCCCGTGACCGCGCCCGTGTCAGGAGCCAACCGCACGGCGACGGTCTGCTTGGTGTTGACGAGGTTGACCAGCACCGTGCCCTCGGACACGGCGCATCCGGCGATGCCGGGCTTGTCCGGCCACGTCCACACCGTCGACACCTGCGAGTCCTTGGTGATGCGCTGCAACCGGTCACCCGTCGGGGTGCGGTCGGTGACGTAGAGCGAGCCGTCCGCCCCGTCGGTGCACAGCCCGCCGCCGGAACCCATGCCGGACAGCGCGGTGGTCGGCGGGGCCTGATCGACGGTGGTGGGCTGCTCGATGCGAAGCAGCTTGCCCGCCATCGAGTTCGGATCCGTCGCCTGGGCGGGGTTGCCCGCGTCGCCGGTGAGCACCATCAGGGTGGTGGGGCTGGTGAAGGTCAACGCGCCCATGTTCCCGGTGGGCCCCTTGGGGATCCCGGTGAGGATCGGCTTGGGCACGTCGCCATCGGCGATGCGGATGACGCGGTTGTCGGTGGGCGTGCTGACGTAGGCGAACATCAGGCGGTCCTGCTGGTACGTCGGCGACAGCACGATGTCCATCAGGCCGCCGTCTCCCGACGGATCGACCGGGAGAACCGTCTTGATCTTGGGCTCGGCGCTCACCGAGACCTCCTTGACGGCCCCGGTGACGCGCTCGGCCACCAGGGCGGACTTGCTGTCCGGGCCCATGATCAACCCGCTGGTGCTGTCCAGGCAGCCCTGCATGACGTCGGGCGCGGGGCAGACCTTCGGGAACGGCTTCGCCGGCAGTGGCGGCGGCGGTGGCGGAGTCGAACTACGGCCCATTTCGTACTGCTTGGGCTCCGTGAACGGCTCCGACTGGGCTTCGCTGAAGCGGGCACACCCCGACCCGACCAACGTCGCGGCACACGCGATCACCAGCACACCCCGCATCGGCCGGCGCAGTCTCATGCAGGCCAGGTTACGGATCGTTTGGGAGTGCGCGCCACGGCGGTGCGTGCCGCCCCGGGTGGAGGCCGCGCGAACATGGCCGCGAAAGCGCCGCGCCAATCCACGATTCGCAGGTGCACAGCACTTAGGCTGGTCTGGTGACCAGTACATCTCACGACCCGCGCGCGTGGCAGAAGCCAGGAGGCCATGACGGCTCAGCCATGCGGCCAGAGTCGGCACACCTGGTCGACCCCGATGACGACCTGCCCTCTTCGACCTACGGCGGTGACTTCGAGACCACCGCCATCCCGCGCTATGACTCCGCGACGGGCAGCCAGGAGCAGTCCGGCTTCGGGCTCCTCGGCGACCCCGAGCCGCTGCCCTACGTCCAGCCAAGCGGTCGACATTCCGCCTACCAGGTCGAACCCACCGAGATCGAGCCTGACGCCGTCGACACTCACGCGCGGGCCGCAGGCAGGCGAGGCACTCAGGACCTCGGCCTGATGGTGTTGCGCGTGGGACTCGGTGCGCTGCTCATCGCGCACGGGCTTCAGAAGGCCTTCGGCCTGTGGGGCGGCTCCGGGCTGAACGGTTTCGAGCAGTCGCTCGCCGACCTGGGCTACCAGCACGCGGGCGTGCTCACCTACGTCGGGGTCGGCGCGCAGCTCGGTGCTGGCGTCCTACTGGTGCTCGGACTGTTCACTCCGCTGGCCGCCGCGGCTGCCGTGGCTTATCTGCTCAACTCGCTGCTCGCGGCCGTGGCAGCGCAACCGGACTCCGGCTACTTCCCCTTCTTCCTGCCCGAGGGACACGAATACCAGGTCACGCTGATCGTCGTCGCCGCCGCGCTGGTGCTCACGGGTCCGGGCCGCTACGGGTTCGACGCCGGACGGGGCTGGGCCCGTCGCCCCTTCGTCGGGTCGGCCGCCGCGCTGTTGCTGGGAATCGGCGTTGGCGTCGCCGTGTGGGTGTTCCTCAACGGCGCCAACCCGTTGGCCTGACCGCGACCTACTCGTAGGGATTCGGCACGCGACCGCCCGTCGCCGCCGTCAAGGTGGGCAGGGTCGCGAACGTCACGGCCGGCAACCGCAGCTCCGAACCGTCCTTGCGGCGCGCCAGCGCCCACGACCGTCGATCGAAGCGCAATCCGTCGACGTCGCTCCAGGCCACCGTGGTGCTACCAAGCAGCGTTCGGGCGGTGACCTCGTCCCGAGCTACGACCGTGCGGTAACGGATGATCGCGGCCGACAAGAGGACTGGGATGGCCAGCAGCGGGGCGAACCACGTCGGCTGGGCGAGCACGAGCGCAAGCATGGCGAGCGCGAGGAATCCGACCGCAAGATGGGCCATCGGCGAGATCTTGATGACGACCGGTGCGGCCGACTTGGCGGGGGAGCTCACCTCGCCATCTTCGCATCGGGTGAGCGCGCGGTTCGCCCCGGCTTGGGTGGCCGCGTCGTCGGTGCCGCAACGGAATTTGACCTTTGACCAGTGCGGGGGCTACCGTCGACTGCTATGGAAACCGCATTGCTCGTAGTAATTGGTTCGCGCGGCGGTGCGTAACCAGGCCTGAGCCTACGAGCATCGACGCGCACCCTCGTACAGCGAAAGCTGACGGGGGTTTTTTGTTGCCCGAGAACCGACGAAACGACACGAAGAAGGACCGAGGGAGACCGTGAGCGCACCCACGACGCGACCACCGGAGCCGGCGCACCGTCCGAACGGAACGCCCGCTGTCGCGAAAACGCCCACCCCGCAGCCGAGAAAGGTTGCCCCGCAACAGCTCACCGGCGCCCAAGCGGTGATCCGCGCTCTGGAGGAGCTTGACGTCGAGGTGATCTTCGGCATCCCCGGCGGCGCCGTGCTGCCGGTCTACGACCCGCTTTTCGACTCGGTGAAGCTCCGCCACGTGCTCGTCCGCCACGAGCAGGGCGCAGGTCATGCCGCAAGCGGATACGCCCATGCCACCGGCAAGGTCGGCGTGATGATGGCAACGTCGGGTCCCGGCGCCACGAACCTCGTCACCCCGCTGGCCGACGCCCAGATGGACTCCATCCCCGTGGTGGCGATCACCGGACAGGTGGGCCGCGCCCTGATCGGCACCGACGCCTTCCAGGAAGCCGACATCTCGGGCATCACGATGCCCATCACCAAGCACAACTTCCTGGTTCGCAATGGTGACGACATCGCCCAGGTGATGGCCGAGGCATTCCACATCGCGAAGAGTGGACGTCCTGGCGCTGTGCTCGTTGATATCCCGAAGGACGTGCTGCAGGCGCAGTGCACGTTCAGCTGGCCGCCGAAGATCGACCTGCCCGGTTACAAGCCCAACACCAAACCCCATAGCCGGCAGGTCCGCGAGGCCGCCAAGCTGATCGCCGCGGCCCGCAAACCGGTGCTGTACGTCGGCGGCGGCGTCATCCGCGGGGAGGCGACGAATGAACTCCTGGAACTGGCTCAGCTGACGGGAATCCCCGTCGTCACCACGCTGATGGCCCGCGGCGCCTTCCCGGACAGCCATCCGCAGAACCTGGGCATGCCGGGCATGCACGGCACCGTGGCGGCCGTCGGAGCACTGCAGAAGAGCGACCTGTTGATCGCGCTGGGCACCCGCTTCGACGACCGGGTGACCGGCAAGCTGGATTCGTTCGCGCCAGAGGCCAAGGTGATTCACGCCGACATCGACCCCGCCGAGATCGGCAAGAACCGCAACGCCGACGTGCCGATCGTCGGTGACGTGAAGAACGTCATCACCGACCTGCTCGAAGCGCTCCGCCGCGATGGCGTTTCCTCTGCCAGCCTGAACCTCGACAACTGGTGGGAGTACCTGCGCAGCGTGCAGGCGACCTACCCGTTGAGCTACGGACCGCAGAGCGACGGCAGCCTGAGCCCCGAGTACGTCATCGAGACGCTGGGCCGGATCGCCGGGCCGGACGCGGTGTACGTGGCAGGCGTTGGGCAGCACCAGATGTGGGCCGCGCAGTTCATCAAGTACGAGAACCCCAAGACGTGGCTGAACTCCGGCGGGCTCGGCACCATGGGCTACGCGGTGCCCGCCGCGATGGGCGCCAAGTTCGGCCGACCCGAGGCCGAGGTGTGGGCGATCGACGGCGACGGCTGCTTCCAGATGACCAACCAGGAGCTGGCCACCTGCTCCGTCGAGGGTGCGCCCATCAAGGTCGCCGTCATCAACAACGGCAATCTGGGCATGGTGCGGCAGTGGCAGACGCTGTTCTACGAGGGTCGCTACAGCCAGACGGGACTGTCCACTCACAGCCACCGCATTCCGGACTTCCTCAAGCTGGCCGAGGCGCTGGGATGCGTCGGATTGCGTTGTGAGCGTGCCGAAGACGTCGAGGACGTCATCAACCAGGCGCGGGCGATCAACGATCGTCCGGTGGTGATCGACTTCATCGTCGGTGCCGACGCCCAGGTGTGGCCGATGGTGGCCGCGGGCACCAGCAACGACGAGATCCAGGCCGCCAAGGGTATTCGGCCGCTGTTCGACGACGAGTCCGAGGGGCACGCCTGATGACGATCACCACCCACACGCTGTCGGTGCTCGTCGAGGACAAGCCCGGCGTGCTGGCCCGCGTCGCATCGCTGTTCTCGCGCCGCGGCTTCAACATCCAGTCGCTCGCGGTCGGGGCCACCGAGCAGAAGCACCTGTCGCGCATGACCATCGTGGTGGCGGTGGAGGACTTTCCGCTCGAGCAGATCACCAAGCAGCTCAACAAGCTCATCAACGTGATCAAGATCGTCGAGCAGGACGAGGACAACTCGGTGTCGCGGGAGCTCGCGCTCATCAAGGTGCGGGCCGATGCGACGACCCGCGGTCAGATCATCGAGGCCGTGAACCTGTTCCGCGCCAAGGTGGTCGACGTGTCGGCGGAGTCGTTGGTCGTGGAGGCCACCGGCACGCCCGGCAAGCTGACGGCGCTGCTGAACCTGCTCGAGCCGTACGGCATCCGGGAGATCGCTCAGTCCGGAATGGTGACGTTGGCCCGCGGACCCCGCGGCATCGTCACTGCCAAATAAACAAGTTTTGACGAAATACGCACACAGAGAAGGAAATTCAAGTGGCAGTTGAGATGTTCTACGACGACGACGCAGATCTGTCGATCATTCAGGGACGCAAGGTCGGCGTCATCGGCTACGGCAGCCAGGGCCATGCGCACTCGCTGAGCCTGCGCGACTCGGGCGTCGAGGTGAAGGTCGGCCTCAAGGAGGGCTCCAAGTCCCGCGAGAAGGTCACCGAGCAGGGCCTTGAGGTCGATACGCCCGCCGAGGTCGCGAAGTGGGCCGACGTCATCATGCTGCTGGCACCCGACACGGCGCAGGCGGAGATCTTCAAGAACGACATCGAGCCGAACCTGGAGGCCGGCAATGCGCTGTTCTTCGGCCACGGGCTGAACATCCACTTCGGCCTGATCAAGCCGCCGGCCAACGTCACCATCGGCATGGTTGCCCCGAAGGGTCCCGGCCACCTGGTGCGCCGCCAGTTCGTCGATGGCAAGGGCGTGCCCTGCCTGATCGCCGTCGAGCAGGACCCGACCGGTGAGGGCCAGGCGCTGGCGCTGTCATACGCCAAGGGCATCGGCGGCGCCCGGGCTGGCGTCATCAAGACCACCTTCAAGGACGAGACCGAGACGGACCTGTTCGGTGAGCAGGCCGTGTTGTGCGGTGGCACAGAGGAACTGGTCAAGACCGGCTTCGAGGTCATGGTCGAGGCGGGCTACGCCCCCGAGCTGGCCTACTTCGAGGTGCTGCACGAGCTGAAGCTGATCGTCGACCTGATGTACGAGGGTGGCATCGCGCGGATGAACTACTCGGTGTCGGACACCGCGGAGTTCGGCGGCTACCTGTCCGGGCCCCGCGTGATCGACGCCGACACCAAGGAGCGGATGCGCGCCATCCTCAAGGACATTCAGGACGGCAGCTTCGTCAAGGAGCTCGTCGCCAACGTCGAGGGCGGCAACAAGCGGCTCGAGAAGCTGCGCAAGGAGAACGCCGAGCACCCCATCGAGGTCACCGGCAAGAAGCTGCGCGACCTGATGAGCTGGGTCGATCGGCCGATCACCGAAACTGCTTGATCTGTAACTGACTTCGGCGCGTCAACAGTCTTCAGAGACTGTTGGCGCGCCGATTTCGTTCAGCGGCGCCGGTCAGGTCGACAACACGTGCTGCGTGGCGAATCCCGCTGCCTGATCGGCCATCCCATCGAGGTGACCGACAAGAGGCACGCGACCTGATGAGCTGTGTCGACGGCCCGATCACCAAAACGCCGGAATCGCGTCAAGCTGAGAGGCTGATTCGCCGGACATGGCCAGCTAATAGGCGGATAGTTAGCCGTATCCAACACCAGTCGTGGTGACCTTCGTCGAGTTCGGGGATTTTGCGTCGGGCCACATGCGCCGAACGCAGGGAGCACTTATGACACCCCGTACATCCACCTACTTGCACCGCCTCGCGCTCGCCACTCTGCTCGCGGCAGGGGCCACATTCAGCAGCAGCGCATTCGGAGATACTGCAGTCGTGTCCGCCGCACCCCGAGAGTGGGATATCGGGTTTTATGACGACTGCATCCAGGCCGCAAACGATGCTTGGCAAGCTGACGAAATCACCAACGGCCAATGGTATAGCGAGAAAGCACATTGCTGCGATGCCAGCGGCGGAGAGTTTGCACCTTACTCTGGGGAGTGCATAGCTCCGCCCGCTGAAGAGGCCGAGAGGCAACCCACACCGCCGGATTTCGGTGGCCCGTCAATGACACTGTGGATGCCGCCGCCTCCGGTCGGCCCGGCAGCCCCCCCGGCCGGCGAGGCGACGTTGGCTCCTTGAGATCCTCGCCGAAATCGCGTCAAGGGGCGAGCGATGGCAGCTGTTTGATGCCGAACTCGCGACGCAGCACGGTGCGGGCCGCGTAGAAGCCGGCCATGCCGTGCACCCCCGTGCCGGGCGGAGTCGCCGACGAGCAGAGGTAGGCCCTGGGAATGGGCGTTGTCCACGGGTTGAGCCGCAGGGTCGGGCCGACCATCGCGGCGAACAGCGTCGCCCCGCCGACGATGATGTCGCCGCCGACGTAATTGGCGTTGTGGTCCGACATTCGGGCCGCGGGCACGCATCTCGCCGCGACCACCAGGTCCCGGAAGCCGGGGGCGACACGTTCGAACATCGCCGTCACCGTCTCGGTGAGGTCGGCGGTGGAGTTCGCGGGCACGTGCGCGTAGGTCCACAGTGGTCTGCGGCCCTGATCGTCGATGCGAGACGGGTCGGCCAGGTGCGGCAACGACGCCAGCACCATCGGCCACTCGGCGTGACGACCGGCCGCGATCTCCCGCTCGGCCAGCGCCATCTGTGCCCGGCTCCCACCCATGTGCACCGTCGGCGCCTGCCCGACGCGCTCGTCGGACCATGGAATGTCGCCGGACAGCACGAAGTCGACCTTGCAGACGCCGGGCCCGAATCGGTAGTGGTGCAACGCCTTTGCATATCGATCGGGCACGGCGTGGCCGTAGATGTTCAGCAGTGCAGTCGGCGAGGTGTCGTAGATCGCCACCCCGTCGGGCGGCGTCGTGACCGGTTGGCCGAGCACCAGCTCGCCGCCGTGGGCCACGAGATCGGCGATCAACGCATCGGCGATCGTCTGCGTGCCACCGACCGGCACCGGCCAGCCCGCCGTGTGCGCGACCGTGCCGAGCATCAGGCCGGCCCCACTGTTCACCGGCGACGGCATCCGCGAAATGGCATGCACGCCAACGCCGGTGAACAGGGCACGGGCGTCCTCGCCGCGGAGCAGTCCCCAGGCCGGGCTGCCCTGGGCCAACACTCGCAGCCCGGTGCGCACGGTGGTCACCAGCTCCGGAGGCAGCGACCGTTTGTCGCCGAGGAAGAAGCCGACCACGCCGTCGGCGTGTTCGGTGAGTGGGCCGAACAGCCGCCGCCACGAGGCGCCGTCGTCGAGCTCGGCGCACGTCCGTTCCAGTGAGCGATAGCCGACCGCCGCCGGTCTGCCCGGCAGCGGGTTGGCGTACGACACTTCCGGCGCCACCAGCTCGACCCCGCGGGCCGCCAGGTCGAACTCGGCGAAGAAGGGGGAGACGACGCCAAGCGGGTGCACCGCCGAGCAGACGTCGTGGCGAACTCCCGGGAACTCGGGGTCGACCGCGGTGCGCGCACCCCCGCCTGCGGTCGGCTGCGCCTCGACGACCCGCACCGACAGACCCGCTCTGGCACAGATCACGGCGGCTGCCAACCCGTTGGGTCCGCTGCCGACGACGGTGACGTCCACCTCGCAATTACAGCCCATTAGGCTGACCGCGTGAGCCTCCCCGTCGTACTCATTGCCGACAAACTCGCTGAATCGACCGTCGCCGCCCTTGGTGACCAGGTAGAAGTCCGCTGGGTTGATGGCCCGGATCGAGAAAAGTTGCTGGCCGCGGTAGGAGAAGCCGACGCGCTGCTGGTGCGTTCCGCGACCACCGTGGACGCCGAGGTGCTGGCGGCGGCCCCCAAGCTGAAGATCGTGGCCCGTGCGGGCGTCGGCCTCGACAACGTCGACGTCGACGCGGCGACGGCCCGCGGGGTCCTGGTGGTCAACGCGCCGACGTCGAACATCCACAGCGCCGCCGAGCACGCGCTTGCACTCTTGCTGGCCGCCGCGCGTCAGATCCCGGCCGCCGACGCGACGCTGCGCGAACGCACCTGGAAGCGGTCGTCGTTCTCGGGCACCGAGATCTTCGGCAAGATCGTGGGCGTGGTCGGCCTCGGCCGGATCGGCCAGCTGGTCGCCCAGCGGCTGGCGGCGTTCGGCGCCCACATCGTCGCCTACGACCCCTACGTGTCTGCGGCGCGCGCGGCTCAGCTCGGCATCGAGCTCCTGACGCTCGACGAACTTCTGCTGGCCGCCGACTTCATCTCCGTGCACCTCCCGAAGACCAAGGAGACCGCCGGGCTGATCGGCAAGGAGGCGTTGGCCAAGACCAAGCCTGGCGTGATCATCGTCAACGCCGCCCGCGGAGGGCTGATCGACGAGCAGGCGCTCGCCGACGCCGTGCTCAGCGGTCACGTGCGCGGCGCGGGGCTCGACGTGTTCTCGACCGAACCGTGCACCGACAGCCCGCTGTTCGAACTGCCGCAGGTGGTGGTGACTCCTCACCTCGGCGCGTCGACGGAAGAGGCGCAGGACCGTGCGGGCACCGACGTCGCGGCCAGTGTCCGGCTGGCCCTGGCGGGCGAGTTCGTGCCGGACGCCGTCAACGTCGGCGGGGGAGTCGTCGGCGAAGAGGTTGCGCCGTGGCTGGACTTGGTGCGTAAGCTCGGGCTGCTCGTCGGCGCATTGTCGGCCGAACTGCCGACCACGCTGTCGGTTCAGGTGCGTGGCGAGCTTGCTGCCGAAGAGGTTGGGGTGCTGCGCCTTTCGGCCCTGCGCGGCTTGTTCTCCGCCGTGATCGAAGATCAGGTCACGTTCGTCAACGCGCCGGCGCTGGCGGCGGAACGCGGCGTCGAGGCCTCCATCCACACCGCGTCGGAGAGCCCGAACCACCGCAGCGTCGTCGACGTCCGCGCCGTGGCCGCCGACGGAACAACCGTCAACGTGGCTGGCACGCTGTCCGGTCCGCAGCAGGTGCAGAAGATCGTCCAGATCAACGGCCGCAACCTCGATCTGCGTGCCGAGGGCGTCAACCTGATCATCAACTACGGCGACCAGCCGGGTGCGCTCGGCAAGATCGGCACCGTGCTCGGCGCCTCGGGCGTCAACATCCTGGCCGCCCAACTCAGCCAGGACGCCGACGGCGAGGGCGCCACCATCATGCTGCGGCTCGACCGACAAGTGCCCACCGACGTACTGGACGCCATCGGCACCGATGTCGGCGCCGTGACGCTGGAACTGGTGGACCTGTCGTGAAACTGGCCGTCATCGCCGGCGACGGCATCGGACCCGAGGTCATCGAGCAGGCCCTGAAGGTGCTCGACGCCGTGTTGCCCGGCGTCGAGCGCACCGAGTACGACCTCGGTGCCCGGCGCTACCACGCGACGGGGGAGACGCTGCCCGACGGCGTCGTCGACGAGTTGCGCGCATACGACGCAATCCTGTTGGGCGCCATAGGTGATCCGTCCGTGCCCAGCGGCGTGCTGGAGCGGGGGCTACTGCTCACGCTGCGGTTCCAGCTCGACCATCACGTCAACCTGCGCCCGTCGCGGCTGTACCCGGGTGTGAACAGCCCGCTCGCAGGCAATCCCGACATCGACTTCGTCGTCGTCCGGGAGGGCACCGAGGGCCCGTATACGGGCACCGGCGGCGCCATCCGCGTCGGCACGCCCCACGAGGTCGCCACCGAGGTCAGCCTCAACACCGCGTTCGGCGTGCAGCGCGTCGTGCGCGACGCGTTCACGCGGGCGGCCAAGCGCCGCAAGCACCTAACGCTGGTGCACAAGACGAACGTGCTGACATTCGCGGGCACCCTCTGGTCGCGCACCGTCGCCGAGGTCGGCAAGGACTTCGGTGACGTCGAGGTGGCCTATCAGCACATCGACGCGGCCACCATCCACATGGTCACCGACCCGGGCCGCTTCGACGTCATCGTCACCGACAACCTGTTCGGCGACATCATCACCGACCTCGCCGCCGCCGTGTCCGGTGGCATCGGGCTGGCCGCCAGCGGCAACATCGACGCCACGCGCACGAACCCGTCCATGTTCGAACCCGTCCATGGCAGCGCACCCGACATCGCCGGGCAGGGCATCGCCGATCCGACTGCTGCCGTCATGTCCGTGGCCATGTTGCTCGCCCACGTCGGCGAGGACGCAGCCGCGGCGCGCGTGGACGAAGCGGTCGAGCAGCACCTAGCCACCCGTGGCGACGCGAAGCTGTCGACGAGCCAGGTCGGCGATCGAATCATCGGGCTGCTCTAGGGCTTTCGGCGGCCGGTGCTCCTCCGCTGAGCAGTCGACTAGCACGTGGCTGTTGTCGTCGAGATCTGCACCAGGGTCGTTAAATTCGCGGCGGAACGACCCTCGTGTCGATCTCGCGCGCTCGCCGGCGGGGCGACGGATGCTAGCTTTTCGCGTGCACCGATTCGACGGTGTAGAAGTGCGGATCGAAACCGTCGGCCAGTTCGGCGGCCGCCCGCATGTGTAGCTGCGCCTCGGGATTGGCCTGCATGGCCTCAAATGCCTGGGCGCTGTCCCATTGGGCGTAGTTGACGACGTGGGTCCCGTCGGTGCTGAGGTGAATGTTCGCCGACCGGAAGCCGGGTAGGTGCTGCATGACGTCTTCGGTCGCGTTGGTCAACAGCGCCGCGAGTTCGGCGGCCCGGTCGGGGGCGACGGTGAAGACGTTGATCAGCGTTGCGTAGGGGGCGTATTCGACGATCGTGGTCATGACTTGCTCCTTGTCAGGTTCCTTACATAGTCCAACGTAGCGCGTTGTAAGGTTCCTGTCATGTCTCAACCGGAAGTCGAACTCGGTGCCGGGTATCTGGTGAAGCGCGTCCAGCAGGCGCTGCGCCGTCGATGCGATGCCGCGCTGCGGCCGACCGGCCTGTCGATGGCGCAGTACGCGGTGTTGCGGGCGCTGGCCGACCACCCGGAGGCATCGGCGTCGGAACTGGCCCGGCTGTGCTTCGTGACGCGTCAGTCACTGCAGGACGTGCTCGGCAGCCTGCGATCCGCTGGGCTCATCAGAGCGTCCGCGTCACGCGGTCGGGCGACCGCACTGGCGCTGACGTCGGCGGGGCGCAAGAGTCTGGCGGCGAGTCACGACGCCGTCCTCGCCATCGAGACGTCGATGGTCGAAGGACTCACGCGGGCGGGCCGGCGCCAGTTGGCCGACCTGCTGACGCGCTGTGCCGACAATCTCGAAGCGGGTTGATGGGGAGCGGCGCTACTGCGGCTCGTCGTCGACCTTGATGTCGAACTTCACGTCGTTTCCGTCGACCTTGGTGACCTTGACCTCCACGCCGTAGGTGACCCCGGCATCCTCGAGCTCGCAGCGCATGGTTGCGCCGACCTCACCCTTGAGGTCCTCGGGACAGGTCACCGATTCCGGCGCGCGCCCGACCTCGCCTTCGAGCTGGTCGGAGACCTCCTGGGCGACCTTGTCCTTGTCGATCGAGAGGCTGCCGAACGAACACGCCGCCACGGTTGCCACGGCTGCAAAAGCCAACACCACCGCCCCGAAAAGTCGTCGCACCATCGGAAACCTCCCGTTCGAAATTGTTTGCCGTGAACTCTGGCACACCGCCGCGAGATTGGTAGCGCATTGTGATGCGGTCGCGGCCGCTCAGCGCTCCGAGTTCGCCATGGGATCGGCATCGACCGGTACCAGCGGCAGCGCGATGAGCGGCAACAGGGCGCACACCGCGAAGGCCAACGGATACCCGAAAGCGGTGATCAGTGCGCCGAACACCGGCGGCACGATTCCGGCGGTGAGCAGCTGGCTGGTGTTCTGGGTGCCCAGCGCCCGGCCACTCCAGAACGGCCCGGCCAGTTCGGCGATCGCGGTGAACGCCAAGCCGTTGTCGCTCACCGTCACCACCGACGCCACGACCAGTACGGCGATGGACAAGGGGGAGTCGAATGCGTCGGTGACGGCCAGCAGGCCCATCGACAGCGCCGCCGCCAAGGCGATGGTGCGCACGGGGCGCAGCCGCGAGCCCACCCGATCCGACCAGCGTCCCGCCGCGATCCGACCGGCGGCGCCGAGCACCTGAGCGAACGTGACAAGGCCGCCTGCCGCGGCGGCCGACCACCCGCGGTCGGTCATCAGCCACACCAGGGTGAACGTCCAGACCACGCACTGCGGCACGACCAGCAGCACGGAGACCGCATGGATTCGCCACAGCGTCGACGCGCCCCGATACGGATTGGCCAGGTGTTCGGCAGGCGCCTCGGCGCGCGGCGGACGCGGCGGGTCGAGCACGCCGACCGCACTGATCACGGCGGCCGCGGCGCACACGATTGCGGGGAAGAGCAACGCGGCGGCGATTCCGCTGTGCTCGGCGAGCCGCGGAATCACCAACGCGCCCAAGCCGACTCCCAACGGCTGCGCGGTCTGACGGATGCCCATGGTGACGCCCCGCTGATGTGGGGGAAACCAACCGACCACCAGCCGTCCGCTGGCCGAGTTGCTGCTCGCCGCGGCCATGCCACCGAGGACGAGGAAGACGCCGATGGCGACCAGGGAGTCTGCGGCCGCGGCGGCAAACGCCGCCGCCGCGGTCAGGGCGGAGCCAACTGCGAGTACGAGGCGCTCGCCGACGCGATCGACCACCCATCCCCACGCGATGAGCGTGACCACCATGCCGAAGCTCGGCAGCGACGACATCAGCCCGGCTTCGGCCAGGTCGAGTCCGCGTTCTGCGTGCAGCGTCGGAATGAGGAACGCGACGCCGTTGATGAACACGTTGGCGCACAAGGTCGCGGTCAGGGCGATGACCAACATCGACCAGCGCCGTGCGGTGCCGATCGACGACGTGTCCATCGCCCCATCGTCCCACGCGATTCCCATGATGTGAACGAATATCTCAAATACTGAGACATCGGCACACCGGACCCTGGTGGACCGTCGGGTGCGGCGTGACAACTAGGGTATGACCATGCGCCTTGGCCGAATCGCGAGTCCCGATGGTGTCGCCTTCGTGAGCGTCGAGGGGTCGATCGACGACCCCTCCGACGCCGTGGCCCGGGAGATCTCCGAGCATCCCTTCGGCACACCGGAGTTCACCGGCCGGTCGTGGCCGCTGGCCGACGTCCGGCTGCTCGCGCCGATCCTGGCCAGCAAGGTCGTCTGCATGGGCAAGAACTACGCCGCACACGCCGAGGAGATGGGCGGCGTCGCCCCAGAGGATCCCGTGATCTTCCTGAAGCCCAACACGGCGATCATCGGCCCCAACATCCCGATCCAGCTGCCCGCCGACGCTCACCCCGTGCACCACGAAGGGGAACTCGCGGTGGTGATCGGCCGTCCGTGCAAGGACGTACCCGCATCGCGGGCCGCCGAGAACATCCTGGGCTACACCATCGCCAACGACGTCTCGGCGCGCGATCAGCAGAAGAAGGACGGCCAGTGGATGCGGGCCAAGGGTCACGACACGTTCTGCCCGGTGGGGCCGTGGATCGACACGTCCATCGATCCGTCCGACCTCGAACTGCGCACGGAGGTCAACGGCGCGGTGCGCCAACTGAGCCGGACGTCGCTGATGATTCACGACGTCGGCGCGATCGTCGAATGGGTGTCGGCGGTCATGACGCTGTTGCCGGGTGATCTGATCCTGACCGGAACGCCCGAGGGTGTTGGTCCCATCGAGGATGGCGACATCGTCAGCATCACCATCGAGGGAATCGGCACGCTGACCAATCCCGTAGTGCGCAAGGGGAAGTGATGGTACGAGTTCGTTTCTGTCCGTCTCCGACGGGCACTCCGCACGTCGGGTTGATCCGTACGGCCTTGTTCAACTGGGCCTACGCGCGACACACCGGCGGCGCGTTCGTCTTTCGCATCGAGGACACCGACGCCGCTCGGGACAGCGCGGAAAGCTATGCGGCGCTGCTGGATGCGTTGGGGTGGCTCGGGCTGGACTGGGACGAGGGGCCCGAGGTGGGTGGTCCGTTCGCTCCGTACCGGCAGTCCGAACGCGGTGAGCTGTACCGCGACGTCATCGCCCGGCTGCTCGACGCGGGGGAGGTGTACGAGGCGTATTCGACTCCGGAAGAGGTCGAGGCCCGGCACGTGGCGGCGGGCCGAAATCCCAAGCTGGGCTACGACAACTACGACCGCACACTCACCGACGCGCAGCGTGCCGAGTTCGCAGCGCAGGGCCGCAACGCCGTGTTGCGACTGCGAATGCCGGACGAGGACCTGACGTGGAACGACCTGGTGCGCGGGCCGGTGACGTTCGCCGCGGGTTCGGTGCCCGACTTCGCGATCACCCGTGGCAACGGAGATCCGTTGTACACCTTGGTCAATCCCGTTGACGACGCGCTGATGAAGATCACGCACGTGCTTCGCGGGGAGGACATCATGCCGTCCACGCCGCGGCAGATCGCGCTGTATCAGGCCCTGATCCGCATCGGCGTCGCCGATTGGGTGCCCGAATTCGCCCACCTGCCAAGCGTGCTCGGCGACGGCAACAAGAAGCTCTCCAAGCGTGACCCGCAGTCGAACCTGTTCCTGCATCGCGACCGCGGGATCATCCCGGAGGGGCTGCTGAACTACCTGGCGCTGCTGGGTTGGGGCATCGCCGACGACCACGACGTGTTCAGCCTCGACGAGATGGTCGCTGCGTTCGACGTCAAGGACGTCAACTCCAATCCGGCGCGCTTCGACCAGAAGAAGGCCGATGCGCTCAACGCCGAGCACATCAGGCTGCTCGGCGAGGACGACTTCGTCGGGCGCCTTCGCGACTACTTCGCCGCCCATGGGTTCGACACCGGGCTCGACGACGGTGGGTTCGCCGAGGCGGCGAAGCTGGTGCAGACGCGAATCGTCGTGCTCGGCGACGCGTGGGAGTTGTTGAAGTTCCTCGACGATCGCTCGTTTGCGCTCGACGAGAAGTCCGCGGCCAAGGAGTTGCGTGCCGACGCCGTCGGTGTGTTGGACGCAGCGGTTACCGCGCTCGGCGACGTCGCCGAGTGGACCACCACCGGCATCGAAGACGCACTGAAGGCCGCGCTGCTCGACCGGCTCGAGCTCAAGCCCCGCAAGGCGTTCGGACCGATCCGCGTGGCGGTGACGGGAGCGTCCGTCAGCCCACCGCTGTTCGAGTCGCTGGCGTTGCTCGGGCGCGAACGCAGCCTGGCCCGGCTGCGCGCGGGACGCGAGCACGCTGCGGCCGCGCCGACCCAGGCGTGAAAAACCGCGCCGAAATCTTTGGTAGTCTGCCTGTCGGCCCGGGAACGGCGAGCGGTGCTTCGGCCAAGCGCCCGTCCAGTCCCGGAAAGTCCTGTGACCAGCGGTTATAGGTGGCCAATGGGGTATGGTGTAATTGGCAACACAGCGGTTTCTGGTACCGCCATTCTAGGTTCGAGTCCTGGTACCCCAGCCAAATCTAGTGATTAGGTCGGCAATCTCGGCTGAGATATGCTGGCCAACCGGAAATAGTTCTAGCCCCCGTCGTCTAGCGGCCTAGGACGCCGCCCTCTCACGGCGGTAGCGTGGGTTCGAATCCCATCGGGGGTACGCATCGGCTCTGAACCCGGCCACGGGTTCAGAGCCTTTTCGCTTTCGGGCTACAGAATCACACTCGAGCACCACGGCCATCGGCCGTTCAGAGCCGTCGGGCCAACGCGTCGGCCGCCGCCAATAGGTCCGCAGCCCACCGCGCCCCGGGCCTGCGGCCCATCCGGTCGATGGGACCCGACACCGACACCGCGGCGATAACCGTCCCGCGCCCGTCGCGCACCGGTGCCGACACGCTCGCCACCCCTGGCTCGCGCTCCGCGGCACTCTGCGCCCATCCGCGCTTGCGTACCTCCGCCAACGTCCGGTCGGTGAACTTGGCGGTCGGCAGCACCGCTTGCTGGGTGGCCGCGTCGCTGTACGCCAACAGCACCTTGGCGCCGGAGCCCGCCGTCATCGGTAGGCGAGTGCCGACCGGCACGGTGTCGCGGAGCCCGGCGGGCGGCTCGAGCGCGACGATGCAGACGCGGCTGGTGCCCTCTCGTCGATACAGTTGCACGCTCTCGCCGGTGATCTCACGCAGGCGGGGTAGCACGGCGACCCCCGCCGCCAACAGCGGATCGCTGACGTGGCCGGCGAGCTCGGTGAGCCCAGGGCCGAGCCGCCAGCGGCCCTCCGCGTCGCGGGCCAGCAACCGGTGCACCTCGAGCCCAGCGGCGAGCCGATGAGCAGTGGCGCGCGGCAGCCCCGTTCGCTCGCACAGTTCGGCGAGCCCGCAGGGCGACTCGGCGACGGTGTGCAGTACACCCACCGCTTTGTCGAGCACGCCAATGCCGCTATCCTGTCTCACAGGTAGATACTAGCGTCCCGCATAGTGAGATTGCCAGCCCGGCACCTGCGGCTCGCCGAAGGAAGAACGTCATGACCGACACACCCCGCACCATGGCAGAGAAGGTTTGGGCCGACCACGTCGTGGCCACCGGCGCAGGCGAGGGCGCTTCCCGAGAGCCGGACCTCATCTACATCGACCTGCACCTCATCCACGAGGTCACCAGCCCGCAGGCCTTCGACGGACTGCGACTGGCCGGTCGACCCGTCCGCCGACCCGACCTGACGATCGCGACCGAGGACCACAACGTCCCGACAGTCGACATCGACAAGCCGATCGCCGACCCCGTGTCGCGCGTACAGGTGGAGACCCTGCGACGCAATTGCGAGGAGTTCGGAATCCGGCTGCACCAGATGGGCGACGCCGAACAGGGCATCGTCCACATCATCGGGCCGCAACTCGGACTCACCCAGCCGGGCATGACGGTCGTGTGCGGCGACAGCCACACGTCGACCCACGGCGCGTTCGGTGCGATCGCGATGGGCATCGGCACGTCGGAGGTCGAGCACGTGCTCGCCACCCAGACATTGCCGCTGCGGCCGTTCAAGACGATGGCGGTCAACGTCGACGGCGTGCTGCCGCCCGGTGTCAGCGCGAAGGACGTCATCTTGGCGGTCATCGCGAAGATCGGCACCGGCGGCGGGCAGGGCTACGTCATCGAATACCGCGGCAGCGCCATCGAAGCGCTGTCGATGGAGGGTCGGATGACCATCTGCAACATGAGCATCGAAGCGGGCGCCCGCGCCGGCATGGTGGCGCCGGACGAGACGACGTTCTCCTATCTCCGCGGCCGGCCGCACGCCCCGACGGGCGCGGATTGGGATGCCGCCGTCGCGGCCTGGAGCCGACTGCGCACCGACGACGGCGCTGAGTTCGACACCGAGGTCTACCTCGACGCGGCGACGTTGAGCCCCTTCGTCACCTGGGGCACCAACCCGGGTCAGGGTGTGCCGCTGGCTGATTCGGTGCCCGACCCCGAGTTGATGCTCGACGACGGGCAGCGGCAGGCGGCCGAGAAGGCGTTGACCTACATGGATCTGGAGCCCGGCACCGCGATGCGCGACGTCGCCGTCGATACCGTCTTCGTCGGCTCCTGCACCAACGGCCGCATCGAGGATCTGCGCGTGGTCGCCGACGTACTGCGTGACCGCAGGATCGCCGACGGGGTGCGGATGCTCGTCGTGCCCGGCTCGATGCGAGTCAGGGCACAGGCCGAATCCGAAGGGCTGGGCGAGATCTTCACCGCCGCGGGCGCCGAGTGGCGCCAGGCGGGGTGCTCGATGTGCCTCGGCATGAATCCCGACCAGCTGGCGCCCGGCGAGCGGTGCGCGTCGACGTCCAACCGAAACTTCGAGGGGCGCCAGGGCAAGGGCGGACGGACCCACCTGGTTTCGCCTGCCGTGGCCGCCGCGACGGCGGTGCGCGGCACCCTGTCCTCGCCAGCCGATCTACCCGCCAAAAGCCGCTAGGAGCCCGACATGCAAGCGTTCACCACCCACACGGGCATCGGCGTCCCGCTGCGCCGGTCCAACGTCGACACCGACCAGATCATCCCGGCGGTGTATCTGAAGCGGGTCACCCGAACGGGTTTCGAGGACGGCCTCTTCGCGGCCTGGCGCAACGATCCGTCGTTCGTCTTGAATCTCGCACCCTTCGACAAGGGCTCGGTGTTGGTTGCCGGCCCAGATTTCGGCACCGGTTCCTCCCGCGAGCACGCCGTGTGGGCGCTCATGGACTTCGGATTCCGGGTCGTCATCTCGTCGCGGTTCGCCGACATCTTCCGCGGGAATGCGGGCAAGGCGGGGCTGCTGGCGGCCGAAGTCGCACAAGACGATGTGGAACTGCTCTGGAAGCTCATCGAGCAGCATCCAGGGTTGGAAATCACTGTGAATCTGCAAGATCGGAACATCGCCGCCGGAACGGTGCTGTTGCCGTTCACGATTGACGACTACACCGCATGGCGACTGCTCGAGGGTCTGGACGATATAGGCCTTACGCTGCGTAAACAGGACGACATCACGGATTACGAGCAGCGCAGGCCGACCTGGAAGCCGCGCACCCTGCCCGCCTGACGCAGGGTCGCCGAGGGGCTCGGAACGCCGAAATCGCGCCCCCGCGAGCCGGTTCTGAGACTGGCGTACCACCGCCTTTGTGGGGCAACCAGATTGCCGAAATGTTCGCTAGCTACGCTTGAAATTGGGCGTGGCTCTTGGAAATCAGCGGTGTGTGGGTTTACCGTGTCCTCTAGTCGGTCCATCCAGGACCGCTCGCTTCGGAGGTTTTTTGAATGAACAAAGCGGAGCTCATTGACGTCCTCACGGACAAACTGGGCACTGATCGGCGGCAGGCGACAGCCGCCGTCGAGAACGTCGTCGACACCATCGTGCGTGCCGTCCACAAGGGCGACAGCGTCACCATTACGGGCTTCGGCGTATTCGAACAGCGTCGCCGCGCCGCCCGTGTCGCGCGCAACCCGCGCACCGGCGAGACCGTCAAGGTCAAGCCCACGTCGGTTCCGGCCTTCCGGCCCGGCGCTCAGTTCAAGGCGGTTGTGTCTGGCGCACAGCGTCTCCCGGCGGAAGGACCTGCTGTGAAGCGTGGCTCAACGGCGACACCGGCTCGCAAGGCCGCCGTGAAGAAGGCAGTCAAGAAGGCCGTCGTTCGCAAGGCAGTCGTCAAGAAGGTCGCCGCCAAGAAGGCCCCCGCCGCGAAGAAGGCCGTGGTGAAAGCTGCGGTGAAGAAGGCTGCGGTGAAGAAGGCCGTCAAGAAGGCCGTCGTTCGCAAGGCCGTCGTCAAGAAGGTGGCGGCCAAGAAGGCCCCCGCCGCCAAGAAGGCTGCGGTCAAGAAGGCCGTCGTCAAGAAAGCCGTAGTCAAGAAGGCCGCCAGCAAGGCCCCCGCCAAGAAGGCGCCGGCCAAGAAGGCACCGGCCAAGAAGGGTCGCAAGTAGCAGTCGGTATCGGAATCAGTTCCGATACAAGACGCGCCGTGGGTCTACTGACCCACGGCGCGTCTGCGTGACGGCTCGGCGGCGCTAGGAGGCTTCCTAGAAGACCAGAGCCAGCGGGCTGCCGATGTGGTCGGCGGCCACCAGCTCATCGCCGCTCAGCGACAACACCCACGTGCTGCCCTTGCGGTTTCGTGACTTGTCCGGACGTACGCCGCTGCGGTCACACCACCACGCGATGAGCTCGGGAATCACCTTGCCCTGCGTGCAGATCACCGGCGTGCCATCGGCCTTGGCGATGTCGAGCACCCGGTGGCGTGCGGCGCGCCGGTCGTCGGCGTAGGCCTCCTCCGTCAGCGTCGGCTCGTCGGCGATGGTGACGCCGAGCTCCTCGGCGAGCGGCCCGACCGTCTGATGACAGCGCACCCTCGGGGCGGCGTGCACGGTGCTGGCGCCGAACGCCAACAACTGCCCTACCAACGACTCGGCTTGAGCGCGCCCGCGTTTGTCGAGCGGCCGCTTGGCGTCGTCACCCTTGTAGCGGGTCTTGGTGCCCGCAGTGCCGTGCCGGACGATCAGCACGGTGCGGGTGTCGGCGGGAAGTTTGGCGAAGCGACGCAAGACCTTCCGGTCGTGTGGGTACTGAAGCCGTTTCATCGCGTCCTGGACGGGCAGCCAAACGAGTTCGTCGACCTCCGAATTGGCGGTGAACTCCCCGCCGAGTGCGCGGGCCGCCCAGTAGCGCACCTTCTTGGTTCCGGCCTCGACGGGGTAGCTGACCGAGCTGAGCCGCCGACCGAGTTCGCAAGCGAATCCGGTCTCCTCCTCGATCTCCCGCACCGCGGTGACGGGCTCGGTCTCGCCCGGATCGACCTTGCCCTTCGGCAACGACCAGTCGTCGTACCGCGGCCTGTGCACTAGCGCAACGAGGGGGTTGGCCGAGTCGCCGGCGGCCCGCCACAGCACGGCACCCGCTGCGGCGATCGCAGCGCTCGGCGTGCTCGGTGGAGCTTTCTTCGGCACCTCAACTCCTGCAGGTCATTCGGGCCAGTACCCGTCCAGCCCGGCCGGCGTCAGGGATGCCGGTGCCGGTCCATCAACGACACCTGGTGGTCGCGCACCGTGTGGCCTTCCTGCGGCGCCGCCGTCCAGTGACCGTCGGGGCCGAGTTCCCAGCACCTGGTCGCAGGATCCATGGCCGACTCGAACACGTCGTTCAGCTGCTCGGTCAGTCGTCGATCCTTGACCTGTGCCATCACCTCGACGCGGCGGTCGAGATTACGATGCATCATGTCGGCGCTGCCTATCCAGAACTCGTTGATGGCGCGGAAGTGAATAATTCGCGAGTGTTCGAGGAAGCGGCCGAGAATCGAGCGCACCGTGATGTTCTCGGAGAACCCGGGCGCGCCGGGGCGCAGTGCACAGATGCCGCGTACCACCACCTCGACGCGAACACCGGCCTGCGATGCGCGGTACAGCGCGTCGATCACCTGCTCGTCGACCAAGGCGTTGGCCTTCATGCGGATTTGCGCGTCGGCGCCTTCGCGTTTGGCGGCGATCTCGCGGTCGATGCGCTCGATGATTCCCTTGCGCACTCCGTGCGGCGCGACGAGCAGGTTGCGGTAGGACACCTTGCGGGAGTATCCCGTCAGGGAGTTGAAGAGGTCAGTGAGGTCAGCACCGATGTCGGGCGACGCCGTCAACAGGCCCACGTCTTCGTAGAGCCGCGCCGTCTTCGGGTTGTAGTTGCCCGTCCCGATGTGGCAGTACCGCCGGATCGTCGAACCCTCCCGGCGCACTACGAGGCACGTCTTGCAGTGCGTCTTCAGTCCGATCAATCCGTACACCACGTGCACGCCCGCCTGTTCCAATGCGCGCGCCCACTTGATGTTGGCCTGTTCGTCGAAGCGCGCCTTGATCTCCACGAGCGCCACGACCTGCTTGCCCGCTTCCGCGGCGTCGATGAGCGCGTTGACGATCGGCGAGTCACCCGACGTGCGGTACAGGGTCTGCTTGATGGCGAGCACGTTGGGATCGGCGGCGGCCTGCTCGATGAAGCGCTGCACCGTCGTCGAGAACGAGTCATAGGGATGGTGCACCAGCACGTCGCCGTCGCGCAGATGCGCGAAGATGCTCTTGGGAGTTTCGCGTTCGCCGAACGCGGGCGGGGTGGCCGGGACGAACGGCGGATCCTTCAGCTCGGGTCGGTCGACGCCGTAGATCTGCCACAGCGACGAGAGGTCGAGTAGCCCGGGCACCTCGACGACGTCGCCCGGGTGCACGTCGAGTTCGCGCAGCAGCAACTCGAGCATGTTCTCGGTCATGTCGTCGGCCACCTCGAGCCGCACCGGGGAGCCGAACCTACGGCGCGCCAACTCCCGCTCGAGCGCCTGCAGCAGGTCCTCGTCGCGGTCCTCCTCGACTTCCATGTCGGCGTTGCGGGTGATCCGGAAGGCGTGGTGTTCCGCGATGTCCAGGCCGGGGAAGAGCACCCCGAGGAACGCGGCGATGAGCTCTTCCATCGGCAGGAAGCGCACCCGGCCCTCGTCGTCGTCGCGTGGACGCAACTCGACGAACCGATCAACGTTGTCGGGCACCTTGATTCGGGCGAAGTGCTGGGTCCCGTCATCGGGCTGACGAACGGTGACCGCGAGGTTCAGGCTCAGCCCGCTCACGAACGGGAACGGATGCGCGGGATCGACGGCGAGCGGCGTCAGTACGGGGAACACCTGCTCGTGGAAGAGGATCGATAGCCGCTCGCGTTCGGCCTCGTCGAGTTCGTTCCACGTGACGATGACGATGCCCTGCGCGGCGAGCTCGGGCCGGACGAGGTCGCCGAACACCTTGGCGTGGCGGGTGGCGAGCTGCTGCGTGCGCTCGCCGATGCGCCGTAGCTGCTCGCGGGGCGAAAGGCCGTCGGCCGACCGAACGGACAGTCCCATCTCGTCGCGGCGCTTCAGCCCGGCGACGCGCACCATGTAGAACTCGTCGAGGTTCGAGGCGAAGATGGCCAGGAACTTGGCACGTTCCAGCAGGGCGAGTGACGGATCCGCGGCCAGCGCAAGGACGCGGGCATTGAAGTCCAGCCAGCTCAGCTCTCGGTTCAGATACCGGTCCTCGGGCAACCCCGGGTCGGCCACGTCGGACGTGGTGGCGGGTGGCGCCTCCGGTGCGGTGCTGGCGGAGGCCCACTCGGAGTCGACCGGTCGAGTCTCGGCTTCAGTCACGTGTCCGATCATCCCCCATCGGCGTCACTGGGGGCTAGGCAACCCGCATCATCGCTGGGCGCCGGGAAACTCCAGCTCGGCGACGACGCGTTTGGTCGCGGTACCCACGCCGAGTTCCAACGCGGCCGCCAAGTCGTCGGGGGTGTCGATGTCGCAACGTAGCCCGGGCCACCCGCCGGTGAGCTCGATCGCCCCCGAATCTCGGTGTCGCCGTGTCGAATCGGGGCCGAACCGGGGATCCAGTGGGGCCCCGAACGCGAACAACGCCGCGGTGCCGCTGCCGTGCCGGTCGCCGACGAAGCTGCGCCGGTGCGCACGGGCGGCCGCCAATGCGCGGGCCAACTCGCGCGGCTGGAGTGCGGGCAGGTCGCCCTGTAGGACGCCGATGTTCACGTGTCGGTCGCCAATCGCGGCCTCGGCGGCGCGCAGTGCGGCGTTCAGCGGGTCGGAGTGACCGGCCGGGGTGGGGTCGATCAACACGTGCGCGCCGAGCGTACGGGCGGCGTCCGCCGCGACGTCGTCGGGCGTGACGACGGTGATCGAGCCCACGGTGGATACCGCCGCCGCCGCGGTGAGGGTGTCGACCAGCATGGACAGCACCAGTTCTGCCCTGACGTCCTGCGTGGCCGCCGAGAACATGGGAGCCAGCCGGGTCTTCGCCGCCCCGAGCCGCTTGACGGCGACGATGAGCCCCAAGTCCGTCGGGGCACCGGCCGAGTTGCCGCTCATGGCTGCCATCCTGCCAGCATCCGGGATTGGCGATGAGCGCTCACGAGAACAGCAACCAGCTGGGGCTAGATTTGTTCCCGTGGTTGACGCGGCGGTGATGGGTGCGGGGGCATGGGGCACGGCGCTGGCGAAGGTACTCGCGGACGCCGGTAACTCGGTCACGTTGTGGGCCCGGCGGCCGGAGTTGGCCGACGAGCTCAACGCGACCCACCGCAACTCGGGCTACCTGGGTGACGTCGCGCTGCCCGCGTCCATCAGGGCGACCAGCGACGCCGCCGCCGCGCTGGACGGGGCGTGCACCGTGCTGCTGGCCGTCCCGGCGCAAACCTTGCGGGCCAACCTCGAGCAGTGGCGCACGTACATCGGCGACGACGCGACGTTGGTCAGCTTGGCAAAGGGCATCGAACTGAACACGCTGATGCGCATGAGCCAGGTGATCGGACAGGTCACCGGCGCCGATCCCGCGCGCATCGCCGTGGTCAGCGGTCCGAACCTGGCCAGCGAGATCGTCGCCGAACAGCCTGCCGCGACGGTCGTCGCGTGTTCCGACTCGGGGCGGGCGGTGGCGCTGCAGCGCGCGCTGTCCACCGCCTACTTCCGGCCCTACACGAACTCAGACGTCGTGGGGGCCGAGGTCGGCGGCGCGTGCAAGAACGTCATCGCCCTGGCGTGCGGCATGGCGGTGGGCATGGGGCTGGGGGAGAACACCAGGGCCGCGATCATCACGCGTGGGCTCGCGGAGGTGATGCGGCTGGGAATCGCGTTGGGCGCCAAGGGGGCCACGCTGGCCGGTCTGGCCGGCGTCGGCGACCTGGTGGCCACGTGCACGTCGCCTCAGTCGCGGAACCGATCGTTCGGCGAACGGCTCGGACGGGGCGGCACCATGGAGTCCGCCCTCCAAGCCGCGGGCGGACACGTCGCAGAGGGGGTCACGTCGTGCCAGTCGGTACTCGCACTGGCCGACAGCTACGACGTCGAGATGCCGCTGACCGACGCGGTGAACCGGGTGTGCCACAAGGGTTCCTCGGTCGTCGAAGCAGTGGCGTCGTTGTTAGGTCGCAGCACCAAGCCGGAGTGAGCCGATGGACGGTCAGTACGGAGATTCAACCCGCAGTGTGAAGGCTGCGGGGTCGGCCCCCGTGCCGGGGCAGCCCGTGGCGTCACCACCGGTTCCGGCCTCGACCTACCATCTTTCGCCGGACGAGTCCCTGCCGCTGGACACCTACGGCCGCGGGTCGAATCCCACCTGGCGGCAACTGGAGTCGGCGCTCGCAGCGCTCGAGGGGCCGCGTCGACGTTGATGTTCGGCTCCGGAATGGCGGCCATCACCGCGGTGCTGCGGGTGCTAGCCAAGCCGGGCACAAAACTCGTCGTGCCCGCGGACGGCTACAACCAGGTGCGGCAGTTTGCGATGGAAAGCCTTGCACCGCTTGGCGTCGACGTGGTGCTGGCCACGGCCGGACAGATGTGCGCGGCCGCGGCCGCCGCCGACGTCGTGTTGGCCGAGACTCCGGTGAATCCCACGCTCGACGTCGTCGACCTTCATCGGCTCGCGCTGACCTGCCGCGCGCGGGACACCATCCTCGTGGTCGACAACACCACCCCGACACCGTTTGGGCAGCAGCCACTCTCGCTCGGGGCCGACCTCGTCGTCGCCAGTGCGACGAAGACCTTGGCCGGGCACGGCGATCTCCTCGCGGGATACGTGGCAGGCAGTCGGCCCGACCTGATGGCGGTCGTCGAGCGCGAAAGGCTGCTCGCGGGTGCGGTACTCGGGCCGTTCGAGGCGTGGCTCGCGCTGCGCAGCCTCGCCAGCGCCGGGCTGCGCTTCGAGCGGCAGTGCCACAACGCGATGGCGGTGGCCATGATGCTGCGCACACACCCGGCCGTGCGCGCAGTGCGGTATCCCGGCCTGCCAGACGACCCGTCGCACGAGCTGGCCTGCGCTCAGATGAAGCGGTTCGGTGGGTTGGTGGCCGTCGAGCTCGCCGACGCGGCGGCTGTGCACGACCTCGTCGCGCGCAGTGCGCTGTTGGTGTCCGCCACCAGCTTCGGCGGCATCCATTCGTCCGTCGACCGGCGGGCACGCTGGGGCGATCCGGTGAGCGACGGGTTCGCGCGACTCTCGCTGGGCATCGAGGACACCGACGATCTGGTCGACGACATCGATCGGGCGCTTCAGCCCGCCTGATTCGCGAATCGCAGCGAGGACAGAAAGCGATCGACCGCCTCGGCGTCGGACTCGCTGTCGGTCACGGCCATGGCGTGGACGACGATGTCGCCGTCGTAGAAGATCACGCCGCTCATCGTCACCTCGTCGTCTTCACCGACCAGGTCGTAGCTGTATTCGCGGGTCTCCAGACCTTCGATGGCTCCGGTGGTCCGCGAGCGCTCGGTCGCCGTCACCGTGCCCCAGTCCGGTTCTTGTCCGAGCCGGGCATTCTCGACGGCGTTGTCCACCGCTTCGTCGAGCGGATACGGGTCGATTCCGTTCAGTGCCGCCTCGCTGAGCGTGAACGCATCGCCCCCCGCGTCGAACGTGGTCATCTGAATCGACAGGCCGCTGTCGGGAATCGGCTTCGTCTCCGTCTTCGGCTGGCCGGGGAATTCGGCGATGTAGTTGCCGGACGCGCTGGCGGCTTCCTGCCACTTCGGGCCGGTGAGCTCGGCGAGTTTGGAGGACCCACAGCCGACGGCGACGACGGCGAGCAAAAGTAAGACTCCGAGCGCGGCGCGACGTCCATTTCGAAGCACATGACCTCCCCCAGGTCGTTCTCCTCGACGGAGCGTACCCAGGTCAGGACACTGGAACGTCCTGATTTGAGCCAGGCCGGTAGCCTCTCTAGGTTGTGACCGCTCGCACGCGCGTCGCCGTCGTCTACGGCGGCCGCAGCTCCGAACACGCCATTTCTTGCGTTTCGGCTGGCAGCATCCTGCGCAACCTCGATCCCGAACGCTTCGAAGTGGTCGCCGTCGGCATCTCGACCGAGGGGTCGTGGTTTCTCACCGACGGACGCCCCGAGGCGCTGGCCATCACCGACGGTCGGCTGCCCGAGGTCAGCGGAGAGTCGGGCACCGCGCTGGCACTGCCCGCCGATCCGCGTCGCCGCGGCGAACTGCTGGCTCTCGGGGAGGGTGCGGGCGGGCTCCTTGCCGCCGTCGACGTCGTCTTCCCGGTGCTGCACGGTCCCTACGGCGAGGACGGGACGATCCAGGGCCTGCTCGAGCTCGCCGGGGTGCCGTACGTCGGCGCGGGCGTGCTGTCCAGCGCCGCAGGTATGGACAAGGAGTTCACCAAGAAGCTGCTCGCCGCCGAAGGGCTGCCCGTCGGCGCCCACGTCGTGCTCCGAGCGGGGGAGCAGACGATCGATCTCGAGGAACGGGAGCGGCTCGGGCTGCCCGTGTTCGTCAAGCCGGCCCGTGGCGGCTCGTCGATCGGGGTCAGCCGCGTCGCGACGTGGGACCAGCTGGATGCGGCGATCGAGTTCGCGCGTCGTCACGACCCCAAGGTGATCGTCGAGGCAGCCGTGGTGGGCCGCGAAATCGAGTGCGGCGTACTGGAATTCCCCGACGGCCGGGTCGAAGCCAGCACCGTGGGCGAGATTCGGGTGGCCGGCGTGCGCGGGCGCGAGGACGGCTTCTACGACTTCGCCACCAAGTACCTCGAAGACGCCGCGGAACTCGACGTCCCCGCAAAGATCGACGACTCCGTCGCGCAGGAGGTGCGCCAACTGGCGATCCGCGCGTTCCGGGCGATCGACTGCCAGGGCCTTGCCCGCGTCGACTTCTTCCTCACCGAGGACGGGCCCGTGATCAACGAGCTCAACACCATGCCCGGCTTCACCACGATCTCCATGTATCCGCGGATGTGGGCGGCCAGCGGGGTGGACTATCCGACGTTGTTGGCCACCATGGTGGAGACGGCGTTGGCGCGAGGCACGGGCCTGCGCTAGCGGGCCGGTCCCGGATTGACCGCGACGGCGGGCATCGCCGCCGCGACGGCCCGCGATACCAGTTGGATCGGCGTTGGCCCCGATCCGTCGGCCAGCGTCAGGGCCACGTAGACGGGCCGGTCGACGGTGGTCCACGTGGTGCGGCCGCTGTCGGCGACGCGGAACCACGCCACCTCGTCGACCATCTGGACGGGTGAACCCGCGACGAAGTCGAGCGGCTGATCCAGACCGCACCGCAGGATCACGGTGTCGTCGTCGTTGGTCCCAGGTGCCCGCCACGCCGCCGCTCCCGCGGGTGCGGGCTGGGCGACGGTGGCCCGCTCGTAGTCACCGAGGCGTTCGGGCAACGCGTCTAGCAGGGCTCGGCAGGCGTCGCCGTCGGCCTGGGGTGCGGGCACTGAGACGATCGCCACAGGACTGCGTTGGGGTGTGGTCCGTTCAAGGGCGACGAAGACGAAGAGCCCGACGACGGCGGCGGCAGCGACGGCGACCGCGGCGATCATCACGGCCCGCGGAGGTCCGTCGGGTACGTCTGGATCCTCCGGGCTGGCCACCCGCGCAACTCTATGGCCCGTCGGCGATGGGGCACGTGAGGGTGCGGGTGATGCCGGTGACCAGCTGCACGTTCGAAACGACGTCATCCTGCAGGTCGTTGAGCGTCGCGGCGCCGATGCGCACCACGACGTCGTACGGGCCGGTGACGTACTCGGACGACAACACGCCCGGCAACGTAGCGAGTTGCTTCGCGACGACTTCGGCGCGGCCGACCTCGGTCTGAATCAGCATGAACGCCTCGACCACCCGCGCTCTCCTCCGTTCCCGCTGCATAGACTCCACGCGGCAGGGACCAAACGTACCGCAGGTCGGGCCGTCCTTCAGGCCAGGCAGAGAGGCGGCAGGGGGTGCCATGAGTGCCGATGAACCACCCGAAAGCCTGGCGGACTGGGGTGAGTTCGCCGTCATCGACCGACTGACGCGTGGCCGCGACCAGCCGTCGGCGGTGGTACTCGGACCTGGTGACGACGCCGCCGTGGTGCGCGCCGCAGACGGCCGCACCGTCGTGTCCACCGACATGCTGGTGGAGGGCAGGCACTTCCGGTTGGACTGGTCGACGCCCCGTGACGTGGGCCGCAAGGCCATCGCCGCGAACGCGGCCGACATCGAGGCCATGGGCGCGGTGCCGACGGCGTTCGTCGTCGCGTTCGGGGCGCCGGGCGACACGGCCGCCGACGACGTCATGGCGCTGTCGGACGGCATGTGGCTGGAGGCCGGTCAGTTCGGGGCGGGCATCGTCGGCGGCGACCTCGTCAGCGCCCCGCAATGGGTCATCTCGGTGACCGCGCTTGGCGATCTCGGCGGCCGCGCGCCCGTGACCCTGAGCGGTGCGCGCCCCGGGGACACGGTCGCATTGACAGGTGAGCTCGGGCGGTCAGCTGCGGGACTTGCCTTGTGGCACAACGGGGTCGACGAATTTGCCGAGCTCCGGGCGCGCCACCTCGTCCCTCGGGTGCCGTACGGTGCGGGGCGGATGGCCGCCGACGGGGGCGCCACGGCGATGACCGATGTCTCCGATGGGCTGCTGGCCGACCTCGGTCACATCGCGGACGCGTCCGGGGTCGGCGTCGACGTGTCCCGCGACGCACTGTCCCTCGATCACGAGGCGGTGCGTGGCGCCGCCTCGGCGACGTCGGGGGACCCGTGGGCGTGGGTGCTCGGCGGTGGGGAGGACCACGCGCTGGTCGCGACGTTCCCGGGTCCGATTCCGGCAGGGTGGCGGAAGATCGGCGCGGTGGTCGACGGCCCGCCCCGCGTACTGGTCGACGGTGGTCGGTGGACCGGAAATCCGGGCTGGCAGTCGTTTTGAGCGCCGACGCGCTCGTCGCGTCCGCTATGTTGACCCATCGTGACCGCGCGCCCACTGAGCGAACTCATCGACGAAGGCTGGGCGCGTGCACTCGCGCCGGTGGAGGATCAGGTGGCCCGTATGGGCGAATTCCTGCGCGGCGAGCTCGCGTCGGGTGCCCACTATCTGCCCGCAGGCGAGAACGTGTTGCGCGCCTTCACCTTTCCCTTCGACGAGGTGAGAGTGTTGATCGTCGGACAAGACCCGTACCCCACTCCGGGGCACGCGGTGGGGCTCAGCTTCTCGGTGGCGCCGGACGTCCGTCCGCTGCCGCGCAGCCTCGACAACATCTTCACCGAGTACGCCGCGGACCTCGGCTACCCGGCGCCGAGTTCGGGGGACCTGGTGCCCTGGTCGCAGCGCGGAGTGATGCTGTTGAACAGGGTGCTCACCGTGCGGCCCGGCAATTCGGCATCACACCGCGGCAAGGGCTGGGAAGCGGTCACCGAGTGCGCCATCCGGGCGCTCGTCGGGCGGGCGCAGCCGATGGTCGCGGTGTTGTGGGGACGCGATGCGGGCACGCTCAAGCCGATGTTGACCGGCGAACACTGCTTGACGATCGAGTCGGTGCACCCGTCGCCGCTCTCGGCGTCGCGCGGATTCTTCGGTTCGCGGCCGTTCAGCCGCGCCAACGAGCTGCTCGTGCAGATGGGCGCCGAGCCGATCGACTGGCGGCTGCCGTGACGCCAGTGCGCCGAGACTGCTGAGAGATCGCCGAAACGCGTGTCAAAGCGATCTGACCGCAGTCTCGGCGAAAGGGGAGTGCGGCGGACTCAGCCGCGCGCGACCTTGCCGGCCTTGATGCACGACGTGCAGGCATTGACGCGCTTCTTGTTGCCGCCGGGGCGGTCGGTGGAGTGCACCACCTGGATGTTCGGATCCCAGCGACGGCTGGTCCGGCGATGGGAGTGAGAGACCTGCTTGCCAAAGCCGGGGCCCTTTCCGCAGATATCGCAGACGGCAGCCATGTAGAACTCCTCGATCAGTGTTTGGGGGTCTGGGTCGTGCGCCGCGACCGGCGCGCGGTCGACCCGACAACCTGACCAGGATACCGGGCGCCGCAGCTATCGCCAAAACGGTACCCACCACGGTGAACGCAGTGACGGCTGTCAGGCTCGCTCGATACGCTTGGCGCCCGAAGAGCAGACCGCGTTGGAGGTGGGGTGGAGGTCGAGATGTCCCCTCGTCGGCTCGACGCGATTGCACTGCGCGACTGGGCACACACCGCCGTCGATGGCCTGATCGCCCACACCGATGAGATCAACCGGCTCAACGTGTTCCCGGTCGCCGACGCCGACACCGGAACGAACATGCTGTTCACGATGCGTGCGGCATGCGCGTGCGCCGACGCGGCGGACTACTCCGACGTCGCCGCCGTGGCCTCCGCGTTGGCCGAGGGGGGGCTGCGCGGGGCACGCGGTAACTCCGGCGTGATCCTGTCTCAGATCCTGCGCGGGCTCGCCGACGTCGTCGGCACGGCGGCGGCCGAGCGCAGCGGCGAGCTCGCCGACGTCGACGGCCGGGTGCTCGCGTCCGCGCTGCGACACGCGGTCGCGCTGGTGGTCGCATCGGTCAGCGACACCGTCCCAGGCACCATCGTCTCGGTACTGCAGGCCGCGGCCGGGGCGGCCGAGGAGGCGTCGGGCGGGGGTCGTGACCTAGCCGGCGTCGTGCAGTCGGCGTCGGAGGCCGCCGTCATCGCCCTGGACGAGACGCCCCGGCAGCTCGACGTGCTCGCCAAGGCCGGGGTGGTCGACGCGGGCGGACGCGGGCTGCTGGTCCTGCTCGACGCGCTGAACACCACCTTGACCGGGCATTCGCCACACCGGCATGCCTATCAGCCGCCTCGCACACTCGACTCGCTCGACGTCACCGCCACGGTGGCACCCCCTCAGTTCGAGGTGATGTACCTGCTGAGCGGCTGCGACCACACCGGTGTCGAACGCCTTCGCGAGCGCCTGGAGCGGGTCGGCGAATCGGTCGCCATCGCCACCTCGGGCGACGGCGACCACTATTCGGTGCACGTGCACGCCGACGATGCCGGGGGAGCCGTCGAGGCGGCGCTCGACATCGGCACGCTCACCCGCATCCAGGTGACCGCGCTCACCGGCGCTGCGGGCGCGCGGCCGTCCGCCGGTTGGAGTCGGGACCGCGCGGTACTGGCGATCGTCGACGGCGACGGCGCAGAGGAGCTGTTCACCGGGGAGGGTGCCCACGTGCTTCGGCCCGAGTCCGGGCGCGCGATCAGCGCACAGCAGCTGGTGCGGGCGCTCGTCGACGTGGAGGCGGCGCAGGTGATGGTGCTACCCAACGGATACGTCGCCGCTGAGGAACTCGTCGCGGGGTGTACCGCGGCCATCGGATGGGGCATCGACGTGGTGCCCGTGCCAGCCGCGTCCATGGTGCAGGGGCTGGCGGCGCTCGCCGTCCACGACGCGGGCCGCCAAGCCGTCGACGACGGCTACTCGATGGCGCGTGCGGCGGCATCAGCCCGGCACGGGTCGGTGCGGCTGGCCACCGAGGAAGCGCTGACGTGGGCGGGCACGTGCAAGCCGGGCGACGGGCTTGGCATCGCGGGCGACGAAGTGTTGATCGTCGGCGACGACGTCGCAGCCGCTGGCGCCGGGCTCATCGACCTGCTGCTGTCGTCGGGGGGCGAGCTCGTCACCGTGCTGACCGGTGCGGGCGTCGACCCCGCCGTCGGTGCGGCGCTGCGCGAGCACGTCCACCGCGAGCACCTCGGCACCGAGTTGGTGACGTACCACACCGGTCATGTTGGCGACGCCGTGCTGATCGGAGTGGAGTAGCGGTGGCCAGCCTCACTGACCGGCTCGACCGCGTGATCGGCGCCAAGTCCGCGAAGCCGCTCGCCGAGCACCTCGACATCCACACCGTCGACGATCTGCTGCGGCACTACCCGCGCAAGTACAGCGACGGCATGACGGTGCGCGGCGAGGGCGAGGACCTCGAACTCGAGGCGGGGCAGCACGTCACGTTCGTCGACACGGTCGCCGAGGTCGCCGTGAAGCCGATGAGGCGACAGCCGGGCAAGCGGCAGCGGTTCTACGCGGTGGTCACCCTCCGCGATCGCAAGCCGCAGGTGACGGCCACCTTCTTCAACGCCGAGTACCTGGCCAAGCAGCTGGAGAAGGGCACCCGGGTGATGCTGTCCGGCGAGGTGTCGTACTTCAAGAGGAACATGCAGCTGACTCACCCGGCGTTCCTGGTGCTCAGCGGGTCCGGGCAGGGCAAGGGCACCAAGTCGCTGGCCAAGATCGCCGAGGGAACCGACGACGAGGCAGAGTTGCTCGCCGCCTTCGAACGCGACTTCTTTCCGATCTACGCGGCCAGCGCCAAGGTGCAGAGCTGGGACGTCTATGCCTGCGTGCGCCAGGTGTTGGCCGTGCTCGATCCGGTGCCCGATCCACTGCCGGATGACGTTCGGCGCCAATGGGACCTGTGCTCCGAGGACGAGGCGTTGCGCGCCATTCACCTTGCCGAACGCGTCGAGGACCGGGAACGGGCCCGCACCAGACTCGCCTTCGACGAAGCCGTCGGGCTGCAGTGGGCGCTGGTGGAGCGCAGGCACGGGGAATTGAGCGGGACGGGGCCGTCGGCGCCCAGACGTGACGACGGGTTGGCCGCGGCGATGACGCAGCGGCTGCCGTTCGAGCTCACGGCCGGGCAGCGCGACGTGCTCGAGGTGCTCGAATCCGAGCTCGCGTCCACCACGCCGATGCACCGGATGCTGCAGGGCGAGGTGGGCTCCGGCAAGACCATCGTCTCGGTGCTCGCCATGCTGCAGATGGTCGACGCCGGATACCAGTGCGCGCTGTTGGCTCCCACGGAAGTGCTTGCCGCCCAACATGCCAGGTCCATCCGCGACGTGCTCGGGCCATTGGCCATGTCCGGTCAGCTCGGTGGCGAGGACGGCGCCACCCGGGTCGCGCTCCTCACGGGTTCGATGACGCCGCAACAGAAGCGGGAGGTCCGCGACGAGGTCGCCAGTGGCGACGCCGGCATCGTCATCGGCACGCATGCGCTGCTGCAGGAGGCCGTGGAGTTCGCCAACCTCGGCATGGTCGTCGTCGACGAACAACACCGGTTCGGCGTCGAGCAGCGGGATCGACTGCGCGCCAAGGCAGTCGGTGGTATTACTCCACACCTGCTGGTGATGACCGCCACCCCGATACCTCGTACCGTGGCCCTCACCGTCTACGGCGACTTGGAGACGTCGACCTTGCGTGAACTGCCGCGGGGACGGCAACCGATCACCACCAACACCATCTTCGTCACCGAGAAGAAGTCGTGGCTGGACCGGGCGTGGCAGCGCGTCGCCGAAGAGGTTCAGGGCGGACGCCAGGCGTACGTGGTCGCATCGCGGATCGACGAAACCGAGAAGGGCGCAACCGATCAGGGCGGAGTGCCGCCCATCACCGTCGTCGAACTGCACCGCCACCTGACGCACGGGCCGCTGTCCGGACTACGTCTTGGCCTCATGCACGGCCGGCTACCCGCCGACGAGAAGGACGCGATCATGACGGCGTTCCGCGCGGGCGACGTCGACGTGCTGGTGTGCACCACGGTGATCGAGGTGGGCGTCGACGTGCCCAACGCCACGGTGATGGTGGTGATGGACGCCGATCGCTTCGGCATCAGTCAGTTGCACCAGTTGCGTGGGCGCATCGGTCGCGGCCAGCACGCCAGCCTGTGCTTGCTCGCCACCAACCTTCCGGAGGCGTCGAAGGCAGGGGAACGGCTGACGGCCGTCGCGCGCACGCTGGATGGCTTCGAGCTCGCCGACCTCGACCTGCGCGAGCGGCGCGAGGGAGACGTGTTGGGCTACAACCAATCCGGTCGTCCCATCACGTTGCGACTGCTGTCGCTGGCCGAGCACCTCGAGATCATCGAGGCCGCCCGCGCATTCGCGGAATCGGTGTACGAGGCCGACCCGAGGCTGACGCGCAATCCAGGCATCGCCGTACTGGCCGCACCCTTCAGCGACACCAACCGCGTCGAATACCTGGACAAGGCGTGAGCCCCCGGTGGTGGTTGATCGCGGGCGTCGTGCTCGCGATCCTCGTCGCAGTCCAAGTCACGGTTGCCAGCCAGAGTGCGCCAGAGTTCATCGCCGCCGCGGACGTACCGACCATCGCGCCAGGCGTCGACGTGCTCGCCGGCATCCCCGAGATACCCGCGCGTATCCGTGGGAACGACTACCGCAGAGCGGCTTTCGGAGACTCCTGGACCGACGACACCGCCGCGCCGGGCGGCCACAACGGGTGCGACACCCGCAACGACGTCCTCGACCGCGACCTGATCGACAAGACGTACGTCGCCATCTCACGCTGCCCAACCGCGGTGGCCACCGGAACGCTGTACGACCCGTACACCAACGACGTCGTCCACTTCACCCGTGGGAACCAGGTCGGGGCGGCGGTGCAGATCGACCACCTCGTCCCGCTCGCGCTGGCCTGGGATCTCGGGGCGCGGGACTGGCCCGACGAGCTCCGCCTGCGGTTCGCCAACGATCCCGCCAACCTCATCGCGGTCCAGGGCCAAGCCAACCAGGACAAGGGCGACAAGGAGCCCGCCTACTGGATGCCGGCCAATCACGCGTTCTGGTGCCAGTATTCGGTGCAGTTCGCCGCGGTGCTGCGTGGGTACGGCCTCCCGGTCGATGCGCCGTCGGCCGTGGTGCTGCGGGATGCCGCAGCCACCTGCCCGGTGGCCTAGGTCCCGGTGTAGGTCTCCGGGTCGGGCCGGAAGCGGGTGCCGTCGTCGAGTGCGTTGATCGCGTCGACGTGCTCGGTCGCCAGTTCGAACTCGAACACGTCGGCGTTCTGCGCGATCCGCTCGGGTGACGACGACCGGGGGATCACGACGTTGCCCAGCTGCAGGCTCCACCGGATCAGCACCTGTGCAGGCGTCTTGCCGTACTCGCCCGCGATCGAGGTGATCGTCGGGTTGTCCAGCAGTCTGCCCACCCCCAGCGGTCCATAGGCCTCGGTCACGATGTCGTGCTCGGCGTTGACGGCGCGCAGCGCGGCCTGGTTCAGCAGTGGGTGCAGCTCGATCTGGTTGACCGTCGGGACGACGAAGGACAGGTCGATGACGTTGGAGAGGTCCTCCGGCGTGAAGTTGCATACCCCGATCGACTTCGTGTGGCCGTCCTGCTTGGCCTTCATCAGTCCGCCCCAGCTGTCGACGTACTTGCCTGCGTTGCCGGCAGGCCAGTGGATCAGATACAGGTCGACGTAGTCCAGGCCGAGGCGCTCGAGGCTGGCCTTGATGGCGTCCTGGGCGGCCTGGAAACCCTGGTCTTCAGTGGCCAGCTTGGTGGTGACGAAGACCTCGGCGCGCGGAATCCCCGACGCCGCGATCGCCCGCCCCACCGCCGCCTCGTTGCCGTAGGCCGACGCGGTGTCGATCAGTCGCACGCCGATCTCCAGCGCCGCGGCCACCGCACGCTCGGTCTCTGCGTCGGAGAGCTCGCCGACGCCGATGCCGAGCGCCGGGATCGCGTTGTCGTCGTGGAGGGCCACGTTGGGAATCGCTGCCACCGAGGTCATGTCACCTACTCTGTGTCGTCGCACGTGCGTGGGATCGGGAACCGAACACGTCGACGTCATTCACAGTCCGCTCGGGGTTCACCGGCTTGCGGATGGAGATATTACGCGAGCGTGACTAGCCACCCTCGCGCCCTCCACCGGCGGGGCGGTGCCACGAAACGGTCGACTCGCGGCCAGCTGCCCAACTAGCGTCGTGACCGTGAGTGAACCAGTCGCGACGACCAAGACTTCACTGGCCCGTCCATCCGCCGCCCTGCCGGAGCATCGGGTGGCGGGCAGACCCGGGCGCGCCCGGCTTGCGGTGCTCAACGTGGGCAGTGGCATCACGCTGCGGCTCATCCCGCGGATCCCGGACCTCGTCAAACGGTTGCTCCTGGGCAGACGGACCGTCACCGTCGACGGCAACACCATGGACACCACGTTGCAGTTCCTGCTCGCGCTGCTGCGGTTGTCGGGCGGCGGATTCGTCGCGAGCAGCGACGTCGCGGTGGCGCGCACGCAGCTGCGCACGCTGGCCGGCATCCTCGACGCCCCCATCGCCGTCGGCGTCGAGGACCTCACCGTGTCGGGCGCCGCGGGTGACCTTCGGGCGCGCCACTACACGCCGGTCAACTCCACGGGGTCGGAGCCGCTGCTCGTCTTCTATCACGGCGGCGGATTCGTGCTCGGCGACATCGAGACCCACGACGCGCTGTGCCGGCTGATCTGTCGCGACGCGGCGATGCACGTGTTGTCGGTGGACTATCGGCGCGCGCCCGAGCACCCGGCGCCCGCGGCCGCCGAGGACGCCTACGCCGCGTACCGGTGGGCCACCGACCACGCGGCCGCATTGGGGGCCGACCCCAACCGCGTCGCGGTGGGCGGCGACAGCGCGGGAGGCAACTTGGCCGCCGTCACGTCCCAGCTGGCCCGCAACGACGGGTTTCCAATTCCGGCGTTGCAGTTGCTGATCTACCCGGTCACCAATTTCTCGGCCGGCAGCCACACCCGCTCCTCGACCTTGTTCGCCGACGGGTACTTCCTCACCAAGGCGGACATGGACTGGTGCCGCGCCCGGTACGTCGGCGCCGGGGCAGTAGAGGGATCGGACCCGCGGGTCTCACCGCTGCTGGCCGACGACTTCTCCGGGCTGCCACCGGCGTTGGTGGCGACGGGTGGGTTCGACCCCCTGCGCGACGAGGGCACCCAGTACGCGGAGGCGCTCGCCGCGGCGGGTGTGCCGGTGGATCACCGCCACTTCGGGTCGCTGATCCACGGGTTCACGAACTTCTTCCCACTCGGCGGCGCCAGCGCGAGCGCCACCTCCGAACTGGTTTCCGCACTCCGGGCTCATTTGACCCGCGGCTGAGAGTCGCTAAAGACCCGCTGCGGCGCGCCGGTACCCTGTTGCCGTGGCCACGAAACCCAAGAAGACTGCCAGCTACGACCTGAAGGCTGCCGACCGCAGGCGCAACATGCTCATCCAGATCGGGCTCACCGCGGTCGTCGTGATCTTCGCCGTCGCCCTCGTCGGCTACATCGTGCTCTCCGGCAAGGAGAAGCCGGAATCGGGCGAGTCGAGGTCCATCCGGGTGGCGTCGAGCAAGGTGATCACCAAGGAGGGCACCACCGAACCCAAGGTCGTGCTGTCGGTGTACGAGGACTTCCTGTGCCCGGTGTGCCGCCAGTTCGAAGCCGACTTCGGCTCGACGATCAAACAGCTGATCGACAACGGGGTCATCGCCACCGACTACTACATGGTGGCGATCCTCGATTCGCCTGCGACCAAGAACTACTCGTCGCGCGCTGGCGCCGCGGCCTACTGCGTCGCCGACGAGGACACGACCCCGGACAAGCAGGTCTTCCGCCGATTCCATGCCGCGCTGTACGCCCAGCAGCCCAGCGAGACGGGCACGGTCTTCCCCACCAACGAGCAGCTGATCGAGACCGCCCGCCAGGCCGGGGTGGTGGGCAAGGTGCCCGAGTGCATCAACAACGGCCGCTACCTGGGTCTGGTCGAGGGATTGGCCGGGGCGAACAACGTCCAGGCCACTCCGACGATCAAGATCAACGGCCAGGACTTCCCGTATAGCGCCCAAGCGAAGCCCGCGGATCTCGTCGCGAAGATCAAGGAGATCGTCGGCGACGTGCCAGGGCTGAGCGCCGCTCCGGCCGCTCCCGCACCCCCGGCCGCTCCCGTGCCGCCCGCCCCGGCCCCCGCCACACCGTGACCGTCGCCGCGCCCAGTACCGACCCGTCGGCGCCCGCGCCGGAGGGCCGGTCGGCGGTGCGGGTCAAGCGGGCCAGCGCGATCTGGGTGCTGATCGCAGGCGTGGTCGGCCTCACTGCGTCGATCACGTTGACCGTCGAGAAGATCGAACTGCTGATCGACCCGTCCTACGTGCCGTCGTGCAGCATCAACCCGGTGCTGTCCTGCGGGTCGGTGATGGTTACGCCGCAGGCGTCGGCCTTCGGGTTCCCCAACTCGCTGCTCGGCATCGTCGGCTTCACCGTCGTGGTGGTGACCGGTGTGCTCGCGGTGTTCAAAGTGGCTCTGCCGCGGTGGTATTGGGTAGGGCTGGCGATCGGCACGCTGCTCGGCACCGTTTTCGTGCACTGGCTGATCTTCCAGAGCCTCTACCACATCGGTGCGCTGTGCCCGTACTGCATGGTGGTGTGGACGGTGACCATTCCACTGCTGTGCGTCGTCGCGTCGGTCGCGCTGCAACCGCTGGCGGGCAACGTCGTCGCCCGCGTGCTGTACCAGTGGCGGTGGTCGATCGTGGCGCTGTGGTTCACCGCCTTGATCCTGATGATCCTGGAGCGGTTCTGGAACTATTGGTCGACGCTGATCTAGAAATTCGGCTTGTTAGGGTTACCCGTGATTTCTAAGCTGCTCGTCGCCAACCGCGGAGAGATCGCGATCCGCGCGTTCCGTGCTGCCTTCGAGATGGGCATCTCGACCGTCGCGGTCTACGCCCACGAGGATCGCAATTCGTCGCATCGGCTCAAGGCCGACGAGTCCTACCAGATCGGCGAGTTGGGCCGTCCGGTCCGCGCCTACCTGTCCGTCGACGAGATCATCCGCGTCGCGAAGCACGCGGGCGCCGACGCCGTGTATCCCGGCTACGGATTCCTTTCGGAGAACCCCGAGTTGGCCGCGGCGTGTGCCGAAGCGGGCATCACGTTCGTCGGCCCGGGTGCGCACGTGTTGGAACTGACGGGCAACAAGGCCCGCGCGATCGCCGCCGCAAAGGAGGCGGGCCTGCCGGTGCTGGCCTCGTCGGCGCCGTCGGCCTCGGTCGACGAGCTCGTCGCCGCCAGCGCCAACATGCACTTCCCGTTGTTCGTGAAGGCGGTGTCGGGAGGTGGGGGCCGGGGGATGAGGCGGGTGGCCGAACCCGAGGCGCTCGCCGAGGCGATCGAGGCCGCCAGCCGCGAGGCAGAGTCGGCGTTCGGTGATGCGACGGTCTACCTCGAACAGGCCGTCGTGAATCCGCGCCACATCGAGGTGCAGATCCTCGCCGACGCCCAGGGCAACGTCATCCACCTGTTCGAACGGGACTGCAGCGTGCAGCGCAGGCACCAGAAGGTGATCGAGCTCGCGCCCGCGCCGAACCTGCCAGCCGAGCTGCGAGACCGGATGTGCGCCGACGCCGTGGCGTTCGCCAGGCAGATCGACTACACCTGCGCGGGCACGGTGGAGTTCCTGCTCGACGAGCGCGGCAACCACGTGTTCATCGAGATGAACCCCCGAATCCAGGTCGAGCACACGGTCACCGAGGAGATCACGGACGTCGACCTGGTGGCCTCCCAGCTGCGGATCGCGGCGGGCGAGACGCTGGCCGATCTCGGGCTGAGCCAGGACGCGTTGCAGGTGCGCGGCGCCGCAATGCAGTGCCGCATCACCACCGAGGACCCGGGCAACGGCTTCCGGCCCGACACCGGCCGGATCACCGGCTACCGCTCGCCCGGCGGTGCGGGCATCCGGCTCGACGGGGGTACGACCCTGGGCGCCGAGATCAGTGCGCACTTCGACTCCATGCTGGTGAAGTTGACCACCCGGGGCCGCGACTTCTCCGTCGCGGCGACCCGCGCGCGACGGGCTCTGGCCGAATTCCGCATTCGCGGAGTCTCCACGAACATCCCGTTCCTACAGGCCGTGGTCGACGACCCCGACTTCCGTGCTGGCCGCGTCACCACGTCGTTCATCGACGAGCGGCCGCATCTGCTCACCGCGCACATCCCCGCCGACCGCGGCACGAAGATCCTCAACTACCTCGCCGAGGTCACCGTCAACACGCCCTACGGCGGTCAGGCGAGGGTGTACCCGCAGGACAAGCTGCCCGAGCTCGACCTCGAGTCGACGCCGCCGCCAGGAAGCAAGCAGCGCCTGACCGAGCTGGGACCCGAGGGCTTCGCGGCGTGGCTGCGGGATTCGCCGGCGGTCGGCGTCACCGACACCACCTTCCGAGACGCGCACCAGTCGCTGCTCGCCACCAGGGTGCGCACGTCCGGCCTGCTGACGATCGCGCCGTACATCGCCAGGATGACGCCGGAGCTGCTGTCGATCGAGTGCTGGGGTGGCGCGACTTACGATGTGGCCCTTCGGTTTCTGAAGGAAGACCCCTGGGAACGGCTGGCGGCGCTACGCGAGGCGGTGCCGAACGTCTGCCTGCAGATGCTGCTTCGGGGCCGCAACACGGTCGGCTACACCCCGTACCCGGAGGTGGTCACGTCGGCGTTCGTCGAGGAGGCCACCGCGACGGGCATCGACATCTACCGCATCTTCGATGCGCTGAACAACGTCGAGTCGATGCGTCCCGCCATCGACGCGGTCCGCGAATCCGGTTCTGCGATAGCGGAAGTCGCGATGAGCTACACCGGCGACCTGTCTGACCCCGCCGAGACGCTCTACACCCTGGACTACTACCTCAAGCTCGCCGAGCAGATCGTCGATGCGGGCGCGCACGTGCTGGCGATCAAGGACATGGCCGGGCTGCTGCGACCGCCTGCGGCGACCACGTTGGTCACCGCGCTGCGCAGTCGGTTCGACCTGCCCGTGCACGTGCACACCCACGACACCCCCGGCGGACAGCTGGCCACCTATACCGCCGCCTGGCAGGCCGGGGCCAGCGCGGTCGACGGTGCCGCCGCCCCACTGGCGGGCACCACCAGCCAGCCGGCGTTGAGCTCCATCGTCGCCGCGGCCGCGCACACCAGGTACGACACCGGACTGTCGCTACGTGCCGTCTGCGACCTCGAGCCGTACTGGGAGGCGCTGCGAAAGGTGTACGCGCCCTTCGAATCCGGGCTTCCCGCGCCGACCGGCCGGGTCTACGAGCACGAGATTCCCGGTGGTCAGCTGAGCAACCTGCGCCAGCAGGCGATCGCGCTGGGGATGGGAAACCGGTTCGAGGAGGTCGAGAACGCGTATGCGGGGGCTGACCGCGTACTCGGTCACCTGGTGAAGGTCACGCCGTCGAGCAAGGTCGTCGGAGACCTCGCGCTCGCGTTGGTCGGCGCCGGCGCGACGGCGGACGAGTTCGCGGCCGATCCGGAGAAGTTCGACATTCCCGACTCCGTGATCGGGTTCCTGCGCGGCGAATTGGGTGACCCTCCGGGTGGCTGGCCCGAACCGCTGCGGACCAAGGCGCTGGCCGGGCGGGCACCGGCGAAGCCGACCCAGGCGCTCACCGCCGAGGACGAGGCGGCGTTGGCAGAGCCGGGCCGCGGCCGTCAGGCCGCACTCAACCGGCTGCTGTTCCCCGGCCCGACCAAGGAGTTCGAGGCGCACCGCGAGACGTACGGCGACACGTCGCGCCTGTCCGGCAACCAGTTCTTCTACGGGTTGCGTCACGGCGACGAGCACCGAATCCAGATCGACCGCGGCGTCGAACTCATCATCGGCCTCGAGGCCATCTCCGACGCCGACGACCGCGGCATGCGCACCGTGATGTGCATCATCAACGGCCAGCTCCGGCCGGTGTTGGTGCGCGATTTGTCCATCGCGAGCGACGTTCCCGTCGCGGAGAAGGCCGACCGGGCCAACCCCAACCACGTCGCCGCACCGTTCGCGGGCGTCGTCACCGTCAACGTGTCCGTGGGCGACGAGGTATCTGCCGGCCAGACCATCGCCAGCATCGAGGCCATGAAGATGGAGGCCGCGATCACCGCACCCAACGCGGGCAAAGTCGAACGCGTCGCAGTCGCGGCCACCGCTCAGGTCGAGGGCGGTGACTTGCTGGTGGTGATCAGCTGACCCGCATCATCGGCGGCGAACTCGGAGGCCGCCGAATCGCGGTGCCGCAGGGCCGCTCCGGCAAGGGCACTCGGCCCACCACCGATCGCGTGCGGGAAGCGCTGTTCAACGTATTGGCCGCGAACGTCGACTTCTCCGGCATCGCGGTGCTCGACCTCTACGCTGGATCGGGAGCGCTTGGGCTGGAGGCACTTTCGCGGGGAGCAGCGGCTGCCTTGTTCGTCGAATCCGACCGGCGCGCCGCGGCGGTCATCACGGCGAACGTCGAAGGTCTCGGTGTCGACGGGGCCGTCGTGCGCTGCGCTGCCGTCGCGGCGGTGCTCGCGGGCGGTGCCGCAACACCGGCCGACGTGGTGTTCGCCGACCCGCCCTACGACGTGCCCGTCGCCGAGGTCGAGTCCGTGCTGGCCACGCTCGGTGGGCACGGTTGGGTGGCGCCGGGCGCGGTCGCGGTGATCGAGCGGGCCGCGTCGGGTCCCGAGCTCGCCTGGCCGGACGGCTGGTCGGCATGGCAGGTGCGTCGCTACGGCGACACGCGGCTCGAATTCGGCGAATTCGGCGTGGTGGGCGGCGATGAGCGCACGTGAGCACGCCGTAGTCGCGTAACCTGCACCACCATGAGCGGCGCGGTATGCCCTGGATCGTTCGACCCGGTGACTCTCGGCCACATTGACGTGTTCGAGCGTGCCTCAGCCCAGTTCGACGAGGTCGTCGTCGCGGTGCTGGTGAATCCCAACAAGGCAGGCATGTTCACGCCTGCCGAGCGCATCGCCATGATCGAGGAGGCCTGCGCGCACCTGACGAATCTGCGGGTCGAATCCGGCTCGGGCCTGGTCGTCGACTTCGTCAAGTCGCGGGGGCTCACGGCCATCGTCAAGGGTCTGCGCACCGGCCAGGACTTCGAGTACGAGCTGCAGATGGCGCAGATGAACAAACACGTCGCGGGTGTCGACACGTTCTTCGTCGCGACCTCGCCCCGGTACTCCTTCGTGTCGTCGTCGCTGGCCAAGGAAGTCGCCGCGCTCGGCGGTGACGTCTCGGAGTTGCTACCCGAACCCGTCAACCGCCGGTTGGCGGAGAAGCTGAACAAGACCGACTGAGGCGTCCCATCACGTCGCGGCGTGTGCGGTTTCATCCGCGACACGCCGTGATCGACGTATGAATCGGCACACTCAAGCCGTCTGACGGGTTTGCGACACACCGGCGCGTCACCCCTGTCACAGGCGTAACACCAGGCACACTGGTAACCGTCAACTAGGCCTGGAGGGTGTTGCCGTGTACCGAGTATTTGAGGCGCTCGACGAGCTCGGCGCAATCGTGGAGGAAGCCCGCGGCGTGCCGATGACCGCTGGGTGCATGGTGCCCCGTGGCGACGTGCTCGAACTGATCGACGACATCAAGGACGCCATCCCCGGCGAGCTCGACGACGCCCAAGACGTGCTCGACGCCCGCGACGGCATGCTTCGCGAGGCCAAGGAACACGCCGACTCGATGGTTGCCACCGCCACCACGGAGGCAGACTCGCTGGTCAACCACTCCCGGGCCGAGGCCGACCGGATCCTGGCCGACGCCAAGGGTCAGGCCGACCGGATGGTCGCCGAGGCGCGCCAGCACAGCGAGCGGATGGTCGGCGAAGCCCGCAACGAGGCCGAGCGGCTGGCCGCCACCGCCAAGCGCGAGTACGAGGCCAGCGCCGGACGCGCCAAGTCCGAGGCCGACCGGCTCATCGAGAACGGAAACCTGTCCTACGAGAAGGCCGTTCAGGAGGGCATCAAGGAGCAGCAGCGCCTGGTGGCGCAGACCGAGATCGTCGCGACCGCGACCTCCGAGGCCACCCGCCTGATCGATTCGGCCCACGCCGAGGCCGACCGGCTCCGCGGCGAATGCGACATCTACGTCGACAACAAGCTCGCCGAGTTCGAGGACTACCTCAACGGAACGCTGCGCTCGGTCGGGCGCGGACGACACCAGCTGCGCACCGCCGCCGGAACCCACGACTACGCACAGCGCTGACGCTGGCTGGGAGGCATCCCACGCCGGTCGTAGGATTGCCGCATGGCGACCCACGGTGCATCGCGCGGCCCACGATCGCCTCTCGTCATCGACATCACCCGGCTCGGACGACGACCAGGCTCGATGCGCACTCTGCACGAGACGGTGCCCGCACCCCGGCGCATCGGCGTCGAGCTCCTCGGCATCGCGCAGGGCGCCGAACTGGACCTCGACCTGCGACTCGAGTCGGTGTCGGAGGGCGTGCTGGTCACCGGAACCGTGTCGTCGCCGACCAGCGGCGAGTGCGCACGCTGCCTGACGCCGCTCACGGGACACGTCGACGTCGACATCACCGAGCTGTTCGCCTACCCGGGCAGCGACACCGAGGCCACCACCGAGGAAGGCGAGGTCGGCCACGTCTTCTCCGACCGTGAGGGCGACGGGATCGATCTCGAACAGACGATCGTCGACGCCGTCGGGTTGGCGCTGCCCTTCTCGCCGCTGTGCCGGGACGACTGTCCAGGGCTGTGCCCCGAGTGCGGAGTTCCCCTGGCCACCGCGGAGCCAGACCATCACCACGACGTCATCGATCCGCGGTGGGCCAAGCTGTCCAAACTGGTGCCTCCAGAACAGGTGCCCGACGGTTCGGGTGACCATTCGTGACCATCGACCGCACGCCGCTGTTGAAGGCGCTGGGAGTGGACCTGCCCGATGAGCTGCTGACCGTTGCGCTCACGCATCGCAGCTACGCCTACGAGAACGGCGGCCTTCCGACGAACGAGCGGCTGGAGTTCCTTGGCGACGCCGTGCTCGGCCTGGTGGTGACGGCGGAGATCTTCACCAAGTACCCCGACCGCACCGAGGGCGAGTTGGCCAAGCTCAAGTCCGCCGTCGTCAACACTCAAGCGCTGGCGCAGATTGCGCGGGACCTCACCGACGACGGGCTGGGGGCCTACCTGCTGCTCGGCCGCGGCGAGGTCGCCAGCGGCGGCGCTCAGAAGTCCAACCTGTTGGCCGACGGACTCGAATCGCTGCTCGGGGCCACCTACGTGCAGGACGGCCACGAAGTCGCGCAGGAGGTCATCATCCGACTGTTCGGCGAGCTGCTCGACACCGCGGCAAGCCTCGGCGCCGGACTGGACTGGAAGACCAGCCTGCAAGAACTCGCCGCCGCGCGTCGCATCGGCGTGCCGTCGTACACGATCACCTCGACGGGTCCCGAGCACGACAAGCAGTTCACCGCTCGGGCCGTCGTCAACGACGTCGACTACGGAGCGGGGGAGGGCCGCACCAAGAAGGAGGCCGAGCAGCAGGCCGCCGCAGCGGCCTACGCCGCGCTCGAGGCCACCACCGACGCGGACGCCTGAGCGTCGATGCCCGAACTTCCGGAAGTCGAGGTCGTGCGGCGTGGGCTCGCCAGCCACGTCGTCGACCACACGATCACCGCGGTGCGCGTGCACCACCCGCGGGCGGTACGTAGGCACGAGGCGGGCCCCGCCGACCTCACCGCGCGACTGCTGGACACCCGCATCACCGGAACCGGCCGGCGCGGAAAGTATCTGTGGCTCACCCTCGACAGTGGCGACGCCCTCGTGGTGCACCTCGGGATGAGCGGGCAGATGCTGCTCGGTGACGTCGCCAAGACCGAGCACCTCCGCATCGCGACGCTGCTCGACGACGGCACCGCGATGAGCTTCGTCGACCAACGCACGTTCGGCGGGTGGATGCTGACGGACCTCGTCACCGTCGACGGCAGCGAGGTACCCGCGCCCGTCGCGCACATCGCCCGCGACCCGTTGGACCCCCGATTCGACCGCGACGCGGTGGTGAAGGTGTTGCGGCGCAAGCACTCCGAGATCAAGCGTCAGCTGCTCGACCAGTCCGTGGTCTCCGGGATCGGCAACATCTACGCCGACGAGTCGCTGTGGCGCGCGAAGGTCAACGGGGCCAGGATCGCCGAAACCCTGTCCACGCCGAAACTCGCGTCGCTCCTCGACCATGCCGCGGCCGTCATGAAGGACGCGCTCGGTCAGGGTGGCACCTCCTTCGACTCGCTGTACGTCAACGTCAACGGAGAGTCGGGATACTTCGACCGCTCGCTGGACGCGTACGGGCGTGAAGGCTTGCCGTGCGGGCGCTGCGGTGCGGTGATGCGTCGGGACAAGTTCATGACGCGCTCGTCGTACTACTGCCCACGCTGCCAACCGAAACCACGTCAGCCGCCGCCGCGCGATTGACTGGAACATCGTGCGAGCGCGCGCGTTTGTATGTTCTGACACGGCGTGTCGCGTGCAAACACGCGCGCTCGCGGAAGAAAGGACACCATGACAGAGCTATGGGTCGAGCGGACCGGAGTCCGCCGCTACACCGGCCGCAGTTCGCGCGGCGCCGAGGTGCTGGTGGGTTCCGAGGACGTCGAGGGCGTCTTCACGCCGGGGGAACTGCTGAAGATCGCCTTGGCCGCGTGCAGCGGTATGAGCAGCGACCATCCGCTGCGCAGCCGCCTCGGCGACGACTACCAGGCCACCGTGAAGGTCTCCGGACCCGCTGACCGGGAGCAGGAGCGCTACCCGCTCATCGAGGAACGCCTCGAGGTCGACCTGTCGGGGCTGACGGCTGACGAGGTGACGAAGCTGCTCACCATCGTCAACCGGTCCATCGACAAGGTGTGCACGGTCGGACGAACGGTGAAGTCGGGCACGGAGGTGACCTTCGAGGTGGTCGACAGTGGTGGAACCTGACGTCAGGCTGTCGGCCTGGGTGCACGGTCACGTGCAGGGCGTGGGCTTCCGGTGGTGGACGCGAGCGCGGGCCCTGGAGCTCGGCCTGACCGGCTTCGCCACCAACAAGCCGGACGGTCGCGTGCACGTCGTCGCCCAGGGTTCGCGCGCCTCGTGTCAGCGCCTGCTCGACCTGCTGCAAGGCGGCGGCACTCCGGGGCACGTCGACCGCGTGATCGCCGACTGGTCCGACGCGGGCGACGCGATGGACGGGTTCGCCGAGAGGTAGCGACCCGGCCGGTAGTGTGGCTCGTCATGCATCTCAAGAGTCTGACGCTGAAGGGCTTCAAGTCCTTCGCCTCGCCGACGACTCTGCGCTTCGAGCCCGGCATCACGTGCGTGGTCGGGCCCAACGGATCGGGCAAGTCCAACGTCGTCGACGCCCTCACGTGGGTGATGGGCGAGCAGGGCGCCAAGACCCTGCGCGGCGGCAAGATGGAGGACGTCATCTTCGCTGGCACGTCGTCGCGGGCGCCCCTCGGACGCGCCGAGGTGACGCTGACCATCGACAACTCCGACAACGCGCTGCCGATTGAGTACTCCGAGGTGTCGATCACCCGGCGGATGTTCCGCGACGGTGCAGGCGAGTACGAGATCAACGGCAGCAGTTGCCGTTTGATGGACGTGCAGGAGCTACTGAGCGACTCCGGCATCGGTCGCGAGATGCACGTCATCGTCGGGCAGGGCAAGCTCGCGGAGATTCTGGAGTCCCGCCCGGAGGATCGTCGTGCGTTCATCGAAGAAGCTGCGGGCGTGCTCAAGCACCGCAAGCGCAAGGAGAAGGCGGTCCGCAAGCTCGACTCGATGCAGGCCAACCTCAATCGACTGAACGACCTCACCACCGAGTTGCGCCGCCAGCTCAAGCCGCTGGGTCGCCAAGCCGAGATGGCTCGCCGCGCCCAAACCATCCAGGCTGACCTGCGCGACGCCCGGCTGCGGCTCGCTGCCGACGACCTGATGACCCGGCAGGCGGAATTCAACGACACCGACCACGCCGAGCACACGCTGCGCCACGAGCACGACGAATTCGCGGCTCGGCTGGAGCAAGCCACGATCGAGCTCACCAGCCACGAGTCGGCGGTGTCCGGCTTGTCGGGGCGCGCCGAAGCCGCGCAGCAGATGTGGTTCCGGTTGTCCGCGCTGGCCGAGCGGGTCAGCGCGACGGTGCGCATCGCCGCCGAACGAACCCAGCTGTTCGACGCCGACGTGGAATCGTCCTCGGGCGCCGACCCCGATGCGCTCGAGGCCGAAGCCGAACAGGTCGCCGAGCACGAGCGCGACCTGCTGACGGAGCTCAGTGAGTCGCGGAGCCGCCTCGAGGCCACGCGCGCCGAACTGGCCGAGGCTGATCGGCTCGCCGCCGAGTCCGAACGCGCGCATCTCGCAGCCGTGCGGGCCGAGGCCGACCGGCGGGAAGGCCTGGCTCGGTTGGCGGGCCAGGTCGACACCATGCGCACCCGCGTCGAGTCGATCGACGAGAGTGTGGCGCGGCTGTCCGTCGGCATCGAGGAGTCCGCCGCCCGCGCGCAGCAGGCCCACGCCGAGTTCGAGACGGTCCAAGGGCGGGTGGGTGCGCTCGACGCCGGCGAGGCCGGGCTCGACGAGCAGCACGACCGCTCGGTGACTGCGTTGCGGTTGGCCGACGAGCGGGTCGCCGAGCTGCAGGCGGGCGAGCGCGGCGCCGAGCGGCAGGTGGCCGGTCTGCGGGCCCGCATCGACGCATTGGCCGTCGGGCTGGACCGGCGCGACGGCGCAGCTTGGCTGCAGAAGAACCACAACGGCCCGGGGCTCTTCGGCTCGGTCGCGACGCTGGTCCGGGTGCGACCCGGATACGAGGTCGCCGTGGCGGCAGTGCTTGGCTCGGCCGCCGAAGCGTTGGCTGCCGACGACTTCGGCGCCGCCCGGTCGGCCGTGGCCGCGCTGAAGGCGGCCGATGGTGGACGTGCCGCGATCGTGCTCGGCGACTGGCCAGAAGCCGTTGCGGCGCAACGAGACCCGCTGCCCGAAGGGGCGGTGTGGGCGCTCGACCTCGTCGACGCGCCCGCTCGGCTGCGCGGAGCGCTCGGCGCGATGCTCGCAGGAGTGGTCGTCGTCGCAGACCTCGCCGCGGCGCTCGACCTGGTGGCCGGGCGCAGGCAGCTCAAGGCCGTCACCGCCGACGGGGACCTGGTGGGGGCCGGCTGGGTCAACGGTGGCTCCGATCGCAAGCCGAGCACGCTGGAGATCACCTCGGAGATCGAGAAGGCGCGCGCGGAACTGCAGGCCTCCGAACGGCAGGTCGGAGAGATGACGGCCGCGTTGTCGGGGGCGCTCACCGAGCAGGCTGCCCGTCAGGGCGCGGCCGAGGAGGCGCTCGCCGCGCTCAACGAGTCCGACGCCGCGATCTCGTCGATCTACGAGCAGCTGGGTCGACTTGGCCAGGACGCCCGCGCCGCCGAGGAGGAATGGCAGCGGTTGACGGCCCAGCGCGACGAGCTGGAGACCAGCCGGACGGGCACGGTCGACGAGTTGACCGAGCTCGAGACCCGGCTGCAAAACGCGCAGCAGGCTCCGACGTTCGAGGCGTCGCCCACCGACCGTCAGGACATGGTGTCCGCCGCCGAGGCGGCCAGGGCCGCCGAGGTGGAGGCGCGACTGGCGGTGCGCACCGCCGAGGAGCGCGCGAACGCCGTTCGGGGCCGGGCGGATTCGCTGCGCCGATCCGCGGCCGCCGAACGCGAGGCCAGGCTGCGCGCGCAGCGGGCGAGGGAAGCCCGCGAGCTCGCCGCTGCTGTCGCCGCGGCGGTGGCCGAGTCGGGCCGGCTCGTTGCGGCAAAGCTGAGCGCCACGGTGGCCGTTGCTTCGCGAACCCGGGACGAACTGGCCGCCGAGCGGCGACTTCGCACCGAGGCGCTGGCCAAGGTGCGCGAGGAAGCAGCGGAGCTCTCCGCCAGGATCGCCGCGCTCACCGATGCACTGCACCGTGACGAAGTCGCCAAAGCCCAAGCGGCCCTTCGTATCGAGCAGCTCGAACAGCACGCGCTTGAGCAGTTCGGCATGGCCGCCGCCGATCTGATCGAAGAGTACGGTCCCCACGTCGCGCTGCCTCCGACCGAGCTCGAACTCGCCGAGTACGAACAGGCGAAGGAACGCGGGGAACAGGTCACCGCACCTGCACCGATGGCGTACGACCGGCCAACCCAGGAGCGGCGCGCCAAGAAGGCCGAACGCGAGCTCGCCGAACTGGGCCGGGTCAACCCGCTGGCGCTCGAGGAGTTCGCCGCTCTGGAGGAGCGCTACAACTTCCTGTCGACTCAGCTGGAGGACGTCAAGGCCGCACGCAAGGACCTGCTCGACGTCATCGCCGATGTCGACGACCGCATCCTGCAGGTGTTCGCCGAGGCCTTCGCCGACGTGGAGCGGGAGTTCACCCAGGTGTTCGCCACGCTGTTCCCCGGCGGCGAGGGCAGGCTGCTGCTGACCAACCCCGACGACATGCTGACCACGGGCATCGAGGTGGAGGCCCGGCCGCCGGGCAAGAAGATCAAGCGGCTCTCGCTGCTGTCCGGTGGCGAGAAGTCACTGACGGCGGTGGCCATGCTGGTCGCCATCTTCCGCGCCCGCCCCTCGCCGTTCTACGTGATGGACGAGGTCGAGGCCGCGTTGGACGACGTCAACCTGCGCAGGCTCATCAGCCTCTTCGAGCAACTGCGCGAGGTCTCCCAGCTCATCGTCATCACGCATCAGAAGGCCACGATGGAAGTGGCCGACGCGCTCTACGGCGTCACGATGCGCGACGACGGCATCACGACGGTGATCTCGCAACGCATGCGGGGCCATGAACTGGTTTCCAGCACCACCTAGCTAGGCGTCGGTCACCCCGAGGTGCTGGAGCCCGGCCAGGTCGGCGGCCCCGCTGCCGTGCAGGCAGACGCGTAATTCGAAGATGAAGCGCTCCAACCAATCCTCAACGGCTCCAACCGATTCGATGGCTGGCGCGAGCAGCGGCCGGGCGACGCCGACTGCGGCGGCGCCCAGTGCGAGCGCCTTGGCCGCGTCCATGCCGCTGCGGATGCCGCCCGACGCAACGACGGGGACGTCGGGCAACACCGTGCGCACCTCGCGCAGGGCCTGGACGGTGGGGATGCCCCACTCGGCCAGTGCGGGATGCGGCACGTGCCCGTAGTGGACGAGCTGTTCGACGCGGGCCCACGACGTCCCGCCCGCGCCCGCGACGTCGATCGCAGCCAGCGGACAGTCGACCAGCTGGGCGGCCGCGCTCGCCCCGATGCCGTGCCCGACCTCCTTCAGCATCACCGGGTACTCGATCGCCGCGGCGACCTCGCGCAACCGGGCGATCGACCCAATGAAGTCGGTGTCACCGCCGTGCTGCACGGCCTCCTGAAGCGGATTGGTGTGCACGGCAAGAGCATTGGCGCCAACGCGGTCCAACGCCGCGACGATGTTCGGCAGCGCCTCCATCGACAGTTGGGCCAGCCCGACGTTGCCGATCAACAGCACGTCCGGTGCGACGTCGCGCACGTCGAAGCTCGCCGCTGCCGACGGGTCGTCGAGCATGACGCGCTGCGACCCCAGCATCATGCCGACGCCGAGCCGTTGCGCCGCCGCGGCCAGGTTGCGGTTGATGACGGCCGACAGTTCGGCGCCTCCGGTCATCGCGCCGATGAGCAGCGGGGCGCGCAACCGTGCGCCGAGGAACGTGGTCTCGACGTCGACGTCGGCGAGGCTCGTCTGCGTCAGCGCGTTGTACGGCAGCCGCACGCGTTCCAACCCGGTGGTGACGGTCTGAAAGTCCACGTCGTCGTCGAGGCAGACGTCGATGTGGCGGCGCTTGCGGGCCCGGATCTGCTCGACGATGGGGTGGGGACCGACGGGGTGGAGTGTCACCTCACCCTGCCCTGAGACAATGGGCAGGTGTCGCAAGGATTGTGGATCGCACTCGCGGTCGTCGCCGTTCTGGTTGTCGCTGCGCTGATCCTCGGCCTGGTGCGCTACCGACGACGCCAGATCAGCTTGTCGCAGCCTGACAGTGCCACACCGATCGATCGGTCCGGCGGCTACGCGGCCTCGTCGACCATCACCTTCACACAATCCACGGCCCCTTCGCTCCCCAAGGAACGAACCCAACCGCCGGAGCGGCTCGACACCAGCGGGTTGCCTACCGTCGGGGATGACGCAGAAATCCCGCGAGACGCCCCGAAGCGCCCGATCTCCGATGTTCGACTACCCGAGCCCGAGCCCGAGCCGACCGCCGAACCGGTGGCCGTCGCGCCGGCCACCGACGAGATCGCGCCCACGGCGCCTGATGTCGGATCCATCGCTCCTCCGGAGGGCCGCCTGGAGCGGCTGCGCGGCCGATTGGCGAAGTCCCAGAACACCCTCGGCCGCAGTGTTCTGGGCCTGCTCGGGGGCGGTGTCCTCGACGACGAGTCGTGGGATGAAATCGAGGACACACTGCTGATCGCCGACCTCGGACCCGTCGTGACTCAATCGGTCATCGTCGCGCTGCGGGCCGGGATGGCCAGCAGCAACGTGCGGACCGAAGTCGACGCCCGCACCGTGCTGCGCGACGTGCTCATCTCCGAGTTGCGGCCCGACCTCGACCGCTCCATCAAGGCGCTGCCGCACGACGACAAGCCGTCGGTGCTTCTGGTGGTCGGGGTCAACGGCACCGGCAAGACGACCACCGTCGGCAAGTTGGCTCGCGTGCTCGTCGCCGACGGCCGTCGCGTCGTGCTCGGCGCGGCCGACACGTTCCGGGCCGCCGCCGCCGACCAGCTGCAGAGCTGGGGTGCCCGCGTCGGCGCGGAGGTGGTGCGTGGCCCCGAGGGCGCCGACCCGGCGTCGGTCGCGTTCGACGCCGTCGACAAGGGAATTGCCACGGGCGCCGACGTCGTCGTCATCGACACGGCGGGCAGGCTGCACACCAAGACGGGCCTGATGGACGAGTTGGGCAAGGTCAAGCGGGTGGTGAGCAAACGCGCCGCGGTCGACGAGGTGTTGCTGGTGCTCGACGCGACGATCGGGCAGAACGGCCTCGCGCAGGCCAGGGTGTTCGCCGACGTCGTCGAGCTCACGGGTGTCGTGCTGACCAAGCTCGACGGAACCGCCAAGGGCGGGATCGTCTTCCGCGTCCAGCAGGAACTCGGACTACCCGTGAAGCTCGTCGGGCTCGGCGAGGGGCCGGACGACTTGGCTCCGTTCGAGCCCGCGGCGTTCGTCGACGCGCTGCTCGGCTGACGGCTGCATCTGGCGCGCCCGCCCGAGCGACGACTAGGCAGTTAACGTCGACGAAACGAAATCGCTCCATCCGTTCACACGAGCGAAACATCAGCGCGTCGTCGGTGAAACAACCACTCAGCATTGTTCTGCCCTAGGTCAACGGTGCCTAACCGTGGCATGGGCAAAGGAGGAAACTGCGAGTGGATGCATTCCCGTTGTTGGGTGAACCGAATACCGGTGACACCGCATGGATGCTGGCGAGCTCTGCACTCGTTCTGTTGATGACGCCAGGGCTCGCCTTCTTCTACGGCGGCATGGTGCGCGCCAGAGGCGTGCTCAACATGCTCATGATGAGCATCAGCGCCATGGGTGTCATAACGGTGCTGTGGGTGCTGTACGGCTACTCGATGGCGTTCGGCGACGACAAGTTCAACCTCGTCGGCGACCCCACTCAGTTCTTCGGGCTGAAGGGTCTGATCGGTGGCAACTTCAAGGCCGCCATCGAGGCCGATCCCTCAGCCGGAGTCGCGGCAGCCGATGCGGTGAACATTCCGCTCGTCGGCGGCATGCCCGCCACGGTGTTCGTCGCGTTCCAGTTGATGTTCGCCATCATCACGGTGGCGCTGATCTCCGGCGCGGTCGCCGACCGCATGAAGTTCGGCGGCTGGCTGCTGTTCGCCGGTCTCTGGGCGACGGTCGTCTACTTCCCGGTGGCGCACTGGGTGTTCGCGTTCGACGGCATCACCGCTGCCAAGGGTGGCTGGATCGCCAACTTGTCCTCGACACGAGACGGCGCCTTCGGTTTGGCCGCGATCGACTTCGCGGGTGGTACCGCGGTCCACATCAACGCCGGTACCGCGGGCCTGGTGCTCGCGATCATCCTCGGCAAGCGCAAGGGCTGGCCGGGTGCGGCGATTCGACCGCACAACCTGCCGTTCGTCATGCTTGGCGCGGGTCTGCTGTGGTTCGGTTGGTACGGCTTCAACGCAGGTTCTGCCACCAGCTCCAACGGCACCGCGGGTGCGACCTTCATCACGACGACCATCGCGACTGCGGCGGCCATGCTGGCCTGGTTGGCCACGGAGCGCATCCGTGACGGTCACGCCACCACCCTTGGTGCGGCGTCGGGCATCGTCGCCGGCCTGGTCGCGATCACCCCGTCCTGCGGTTCGGTGAACGTCGTCGGCGCCCTCGTGATCGGTGTTGTTGCCGGCTCGGTGTGTGCGCTCGCCGTCGGGCTGAAGTACAAGCTCGGCTTCGACGACTCGCTCGACGTGGTCGGCGTTCACTTGGTCGGCGGTCTGATCGGCACCCTGATGATCGGTTTGGTGGCGGCGCCAGAGACGTACAACGCCGTAGCTGGTCTGTTCTACGGCGGTGGGTTCGATCAGCTGTGGCGCCAGGCCGTCGGTGCAGGTGCAGTTCTGCTGTACTCGGCAATTGGTACGACTATCGTTGCCCTGATCGTGAAGTACACGGTCGGGCTACGGGTTAGCGACGAGGACGAGGCCTCCGGCATCGATGAGGCCGAACACGCCGAGACCGCTTACGAACTCGCCTGATCGGGAAAAACTCACAGTGCCTTGGAAGGGATCGACTAAATGAAGCTGATCACTGCGATCGTCAAGCCGTTCACACTCGAAGACGTCAAGACCGGGCTCGAGCAGACGGGCATCCTCGGAATGACCGTCAGCGAGGTGCAGGGCTACGGCCGTCAGAAGGGCCACACCGAGGTGTACCGCGGTGCGGAGTACTCCGTCGACTTCGTGCCGAAGGTGCGGGTCGAGGTCCTGGTCGATGACTCCGCCGTCGACAAGGTGGTGGACGTCATCGTCCAAGCGGCACGCACCGGCAAGATCGGTGACGGCAAGGTGTGGGTCAGCCCCGTCGACACCGTCGTGCGTGTACGCACCGGTGAGCGGGGGACCGACGCCATTTGATGCTCACGTGATCTGACGTCGTCTCCCGGCGCACAACGAGTACGCATCGACACCCAAGCCGGGAGAGGACCGAGATGACAAAGCAGACACCAGATCCCGCCGCCGGGGCCTCTCGTTGGGAGGCGCCGGCGGCGGGCTCGTCCCGGCCCGCCAACGACTTGGCCACGGCCGCAGGACAACTGCTCAGTGGCTCGCGACAGTTGGACTCCGCGGCACTGCGGGACGCGCTGCTCGATCTACACGAGTTCTGGTTGACCACCAAGGCGACCGAGATCGGCGTCACCGCAACCAGCGGGTTCGCCATCGTGGCCACCGGTGGGCTGGGGCGCGGCGAACTGCTGCCGTACTCCGACCTCGATCTGACGCTAGTGCACGACAACATGCCGCGGGACGTGGTCACTCAGGTCGCCGAACTGCTCTGGTATCCGTTGTGGGACGCCAACATTCCGATCGACCACAGTGTCCGGACGGTGCCCGAGGCGTTGAAGGTCGCGGGCGAAGACATCTCGGCGGGGCTCGCGATGCTCGACGCCAGGCACATCGCGGGCGACTCCGACCTGTCGACGCTGCTGGTTGGCGGCGCGCGCCGTCAGTGGCGCACCGGCATCGCCTCGCGCTTCGAGGAACTCGTCGCGCACACCAACGCTCGGTGGGAGCGCAGCGGTCAGATCGCCCACCGTGCCGAACCCGATCTCAAGAACGGCCGCGGCGGCCTGCGTGACGTTCAACTCCTCAACGCCCTGGCCATCGCCCAACTGGCCGACGGATATCCCAGCCGGTCGCTGGCCTCGCCCATGGGGACGCTTGGCGATTCGCACCTGGCGCTGCTGAACGTCCGCACCGAACTACACCGTGTCTCGCGCAAGGGCCGTGAGATGCTGCTCGCCCAGTTCGCCGACGAGATCGGCGCCTCCTTGCACATCGGCGACCGGTTCGACTTGGCGCGCGTGCTCAGTGACGCCGCGCGCACCATCAGCTACTACGTCGACGCCGGGCTGCGCACGTCCGCAAATGCGTTGCCGCGCCGTGGCTTCGCAGCGCTGCGCAGGCCCGTGCGGCGGCCGCTCGACGAAGGGGTGATCGAATTCGGCGGCGAGGTCATCCTCGCCCGCGACGCGCGGCCCGAGCGCGATCCGGGCCTGATCCTGCGCGTCGCCGCGGCGTCGGCCAACACCGGGCTGCCGATGGCCGCCTCGACCCTGAGCAGGCTGGCCGAGGCGGCACCGGAGCTGCGCGCGCCGTGGCCCCGGCAAGCGCTGAAGGACCTGCTGGTGATGTTGGCCGCAGGCCCCGCCACCGTCGCTACCGTGGAGGCGCTGGATCGAACGGGGCTGTGGGGCAGGCTCTTCCCGGAATGGGGTGCGGTGCGCGACCTTCCGCCGCGAGACGTGATCCACATCTGGACCGTCGACCGGCACTTGGTTGAAACGGTCTCGCGGGCAAGCGCATTCACGACGAGGGTGTCGCGGCCCGACCTGTTGTTGCTCGGCGCGTTGTGCCACGACATCGGCAAGGGCCGGGGCGGCGACCATAGCGACATCGGGGCGGACCTGGCCACCCAGATCGGCACGCGACTCGGGCTGTGGCCGTCCGACGTGGAGGTGCTGTCGAAGATCGTCCGCTTCCACCTGCTGCTGCCCGACACCGCGACGCGCCGAGACCTGCAGGACCCCAAGATCATCGCATCGGTCGTCGATGCACTGGGCGGCGATTCGACGCTGCTGGAACTGCTGCACGTGCTGGCAGAGGCGGATGCGCTGGCCACCGGGCCGGGGGTGTGGGGCGACTGGAAGGCCTCGCTCATCGGCGACCTGGTCCGGCGGTGCCGTTTGGTGATGGCGGGCGAACCGCTGCCGCACCCCGACCCCATTGAGCCGCAGTATCTTTCGATGGCCGCCGACGGAGGGGTGCACGTCGAGCTGGTGCCGTCCGACAGCGCGCACGTGTTCGCCGTCACGATGATCGCGCCCGACCGCAGGGGCCTGCTCTCGAAGGCGGCCGGAGTGCTCGCGTTGAACTCGTTGCGGGTGCACTCCGCGTCGGTGAGCAGCCACGAGGGCGTGGCGATCAACACCTTCGTGGTGTCGCCGCACTTCGGTGCGCCGCCGCCACCGGAACTGCTCCGTCAGCAGTTCATGCTGGCCCTCGGTGGAGACCTCGACGTGATCGAGTCGCTCGAGCGTCGTGACCGCGACGCGGCGGCGATCAATACGACGCGCGCAGGCGAGATTCCGGCCGCAGTGCCGATCAGCCGCGTTCCCGCTCCTCCTCGCGTGCTTTGGTTCGACGGCAGCGCGCCAGGCGAGTTCGTGCTGCAGATCCGCAGCATCGACCGTCCCGGGCTGTTGGCCCGACTCACCGCCGTCATCGAGCGGGACGGACTCGACATCGTATGGGCGAAGGTCACGACGCTGGGGTCATCGGTGGTCGACGCGTTCGGCCTCGTCGTACCTGCGCTTGTCGCCGGTGACGCGAACGCCGACCATGCTTCGGCGCGTGCCGAATTGGAGCGCGACCTCTACGCGATGCTGCCCGCCCCGGCGCCGCCCAAGTCGGTTTCGGAGGCCAGCTGACGGCCGCGTGCGATGATCCTGCCCGTGAACGCACCCGCTGAACGGCTCGGCCCGCCGTCCAATGCCGGCCGCGAGACGTTGATCAGCGCGTGCCTGCTCGGCGTTGCGATCGTCGTCGCGGTCGCACGTAACGGTGCGGTGCAGTTCGTCCCGTTCCTGGCCGAGTCGAGTGCGTTGAACAACGCGACGTCGCTGGGGATTTCGCTGCTCATCGACGTCGGCTTCGTCGTGGTCGTCTACTTGCGTGCGATCACGCCGATGAGGAAGCCGGCCGCACTCGGCATGGGGATTCTCGCGACGGTCATCGACATCGGCTCCTACGCGTTGTACATCTTCGTGCCGTCGTCGTCGCTCACCACGCCGCTGTCGTGGCTGGTCAATTCGACGACGTTCCTCTTCGTGGTCGCCTGGGGCATCTCACGCCGCCGCCATCCGCTGTGGCTGGTCGGTCTCGTCCCGGCGTTGATCGTGTCGATCCTGCTCGCATTTGCCTACAACTCGGGAACGTTCTGGGACGCGCTCGGCGAAGGTGCGATCTGGTTCGTCAGCGCCGCGGCGTGGTACATCGTCATTGGCCTCGGCTGCATGGTGTGCTGGGGTTTCGACGTCGTCGGCCAGAGGTTCAGCCCGGCACCGCAAGTGGCACCGCAGCCCAGCGTGCCGTTCCCCCCGGTTCAGGCCTTCGGTGCCCCCAGGTACCGGCAGGCCGCGCCGACGAACTCGATGGCGATCGCGGCGCTGGTGTCGGCGCTGGTGTTCGCGCCGCTGGGGATCGTCTTCGGGCACATCGCGCTGTCGCAGCTCAAGCACTCCGGCGAGGACGGCAAGGGGCTGGCGATCGCCGGAGTCGTGCTCGGCTACGTCGGCACCGCGCTCTTCTTGCTCGCGGTGGTCTTCTACGTGGTCCTACTGTCGGCGCTGAGCTCGGGACTCCCGTGACGCAGGCCTGCTTCATAATCTGCAGATGACGTATTACCCCGGCCCTCCCGGCTATCCCGGTTACCCGCCGCCTCCGCCACGCCAGACCAACGCGTGGGCGATCGTGGCGCTGGTGGCGGCGTTCACCTTCCCCCCGATGGCCATCGTGTGCGGCCACGTCTCGCTGTCGCAGATCAAGCGCACCGGCGACGAGGGGCGCGGGCTGGCCATCGCGGGGCTGGTGGTCGGCTACGTGTTCACCGCGCTCATCATCGTCTTCGTCGCCTTGATGATTTGGTTCATGATCATCATGGACCAGTCGCTTCGCACCTATGACCGCGACCACTACAGCAGCTACTCGATGGCGGTGACCAGCATCCAGGCCGTCCCTGGCGAGCAGGGACCGCTACGCTTGACCGGTGTTTGAATCCCTCTCCGACCGGTTGACCGGAGCCCTCTCGGGGCTTCGGGGCAAGGGTCGGCTGACCGACGCCGACATCGACGCGACCAGCCGGGAGATCCGGCTCGCCCTGCTCGAGGCGGACGTTTCGCTTCCGGTGGTGCGGGCGTTCGTCGCGCGCATCAAGGACCGCGCCAAGGGGGCCGAGGTCTCCGGTGCGCTGAACCCGGCGCAGCAGGTCGTCAAGATCGTCAACGAGGAACTCGTCGGCATCCTCGGCGGGCAGACCAGGCAACTGGCGTTCGCCAAGACGCCACCGACCGTCATCATGCTTGCCGGTCTGCAGGGCTCCGGTAAGACGACGCTGGCCGGCAAGCTCGCGAAGTGGCTGAAGGACCAGGACCACACCCCGCTGCTGGTGGCCTGCGACCTCCAGCGTCCCGGCGCGGTCAACCAGCTGCAGATCGTCGGTCAGCGCGCGGGCGTGCAGGTGTTCGCGCCCCACCCCGGTGTTTCGCCAAGCGGCGGCACCATCGACGAGATGACGGCGGGTGACCCCGTCGCGGTCGCCGCCGCAGGTCTCGCCGAAGCCAAGGCCAAGCACTTCGACGTCGTGATCGTCGACACCGCGGGCCGGCTCGGCATCGACGAGGAGTTGATGAGCCAGGCCGGCGCCATCCGAGCCGCCGTCGATCCCGACGAGGTCATCTTCGTCCTCGACGCGATGATCGGCCAGGACGCCGTGACCACCGCCGAGGCGTTCCGCGAGGGCGTCGGCTTCACCGGCGTGGTGCTGACCAAGCTCGACGGCGACGCCCGCGGCGGCGCGGCGCTGTCCGTGCGCGAAGTCACCGGCGTGCCGATCCTGTTCGCGTCCACCGGCGAGAAGCTCGAGGACTTCGACGTCTTCCATCCCGACCGGATGGCCAGCCGCATCCTCGGCATGGGTGACGTGCTGAGCCTCATCGAACAGGCCGAGCAGCACTTCGACGCCGAGCAGGCCGAAGCCGCCGCCGCGAAGATCGGGTCCGGTGAGCTCACGCTCGAGGACTTCCTCGAGCAGATGCTGGCGATCCGCAAGATGGGCCCCATCGGCAACCTGCTCGGCATGCTGCCCGGTGCCGGTCAGATGAAGGATGCGCTCGCGGCCGTCGACGACAGCCAACTCGACCGGGTGCAGGCCATCATCCGCGGCATGACGCCTGCGGAGCGGGCCGACCCAAAGATCATCAATGCGTCGCGCCGGCTCCGCATCGCCAACGGCTCCGGGGTGGCGGTGTCCGAGGTCAACTCGCTCGTCGACCGGTTCTTCGACGCCCGCAAGATGATGTCGCAGATGGCCGGACAGATGGGAATGCCGTTCGGCCGCAAGAGTTCCAAGAGCAAGGCCGCCAAGGGCAAGAACAAGCAGGCAGGCAAGAAGAAGGGCGGTCGCGGGCCGACGCCGCCGAAGGTGGCGAATCCGCTCGGCGTGGGCGGAGGCCTTCCCGCTGGCTTCCCCGACCTGTCGAACATGCCCAAGGGGCTCGACGAGTTGCCGCCGGGGCTCGCCGACATCGACCTGTCCAAGCTGAAGTTCCCCGGACAGAAGTAACTTTGCGCCTGCACGTCCGCGGCCGCGGACTCCCCGATGGGGAGCCCGTCGAGTGGTGGATAGTCAACGGTGTCTTGAGTGCGGAGCCAATTGCGAACGCCGACACCGTGTTCGAAGGTGGCTGGATCGTGCCTGGGCTGGTGGACGCGCACTGCCACGTCGGGCTCGGCGACCACGGCCCAACGGAGCTCGACGAGGCCATCGCCCAGGCCGAGACGGAGCGCGACGTGGGGGCGCTGCTGCTCCGGGACGCCGGGTCGCCCACCGACACCCGCAGCTTCGACGACCGCGACGACCTGCCCCGCATCATCCGGGCCGGTCGGCACCTGGCCCGGCCGAAGCGGTACAGCCCCGGGTTGCCGATCGAGATAGAGGACGAGTCGCAGCTGCCCGCGGCGGTCGCCGAGCAGGCCCGCTGGGGTGACGGTTGGGTCAAGCTCGTCGGCGACTGGATCGACCGCGGCGTAGGCGATCTCGCGCCGCTGTGGTCCGACGACGTGCTCGTCGACGCCATCGCCGCGGCCCACGCCGAGGGGGCCCGGGTGACCGCTCACGTCTTCGGCGAGGACGCGTTGCCCGGCTTGATTGCGGCGGGCATCGACTGCATCGAGCACGGCACCGGCATCACCGACGACGTCATCGCCATGATGATCGAGCACGGGACGGCCCTGGTTCCGACGCTCATCAACATCGAGAACTTTCCCGGCATCGCCGACGCCGCAGGCAAGTACCCGACGTACGCCAAGCACATGCGGGACCTCTACGCGTCGGGTGATCAGCGCGTGGCCGCCGCGCACGACGCCGGGGTGCCGATCTACGCGGGCACCGACGCGGGCAGCATGGTCGCCCACGGGCGCATCGCCGACGAGGTCGATGCACTCAAGCGAATCGGGATGAGCCCGACGGCGGCCCTTGGCGCGGCGTGCTGGGACGCCAGGGCGTGGCTGGGCCGCCCCGCGCTCGAGCATGGCGCCTCGGCCGACCTGGTCTGCTACGCCGACGATCCAAGGGCCGGAGCCGACGTCGTCGCCAACCCGGAGCTTGTTCTGTTGCGGGGCAAGGTCTTCCGCTGAGCTCGCCGAAGGACCGGGGCTACTGCATGCCCTGTGCGATCAACGCTTGCACGGCTGCCGCCGACTCCGGCTGACCTGTTACGTCGGCGGTGCCGCCGCGCGTCCACGCCCAAAGGGCCAGCTCCTCGACCGGCGCGCTGACGGTCGCGGTCGGGTCGCCGTGGGTCGCCCGCACCGCCATCGGAGCCTCGGCGTCGCCGCCAGTTCCGGTCCAACTGCCGACTTCGACGAGCCAGCGCTGGTCGGTGTCGGTCGCGACGAACTGCACGACGCACTGGGCGCGGTAGGTCGCGTCATCGGGTTTCCAGCCCCACATCACGTCCACGGCGTGATCGATCGCGCCTGCCGCTACGTCCTTGGCGATCGGACTGACGGGCAGGCCCGCCGTCAACTCGGCGTCCACCCGGTGCACCGTTGCTTCGTAGGTCTGCATGCGGCGGGTGAAGCCGACGGTCTGATCGGGTGGCCACCACGACCAACACGGCACCGAGTCGTCGAGCTCGGCCAGCTGGCCGACGAGTGCCGTCGTCGCCTGCGCGCGCAGTGCAAGCAGGTCGGTCGTCCCTGTGGGGCGCGCCGGTTTGGCACGTTCGACGTCGGGGAGTTCGGACTCACTGTGCACTGGTCGGGACAGGATCTCGGCCCAGAAGTAGTGGACCTCGGTCAGGTGCCACAGCAGGTCTGATGCATCCCAGTCCGGACAGGTTGGGCAGCGACGACTCGGATCGGTGCCGGCCAGCACGTCGGCCAGCCGCTCGGACTCGGATGCGATGACTGCGAGGCGGTCCACCAGTCCAGGATGCCAGCGCTGCGGTCAGTACACGTCGCGGACGTAGCGGTGCGTCTTGATGAGGTCGTTGACGTATGCGTGCGAGGCGGCCGCGTCCATTCCGCCGCAGCCCGCCACGATGTCGCGCAACGTCGCGTCGACGTCCTTGGCCATGCGCTTCTCGTCACCGCATACGTACAGGTACGCACCGTCGGAGAGCCAGCCGAAGAGCTCGGCCCCGTGTTCGCGCATGCGTTGCTGCACATACTCTTTGGAACCGTCCGTGCGATCGCGCGAGAACGCGAGGTCCAGCTTGGTCAGGGTGCCCGACTTCGCGAACTCTTCGAGTTCGTCGCCGTAGAGGAAGTCGGTCGCGCGGCGCCGGTCGCCGAAGAACAGCCACGACCGTCCCGTCGCCGCGGTGGCTCGGCGTTCCTGCAGGAAGGCGCGGAACGGTGCGATGCCGGTGCCCGGTCCGATCATGATGATCGGTACGTCGGCGGCGGGCAGCCGGAACGTGTGGTTCGGCCGCAGGTGTACCCGTAGCGTGTCGCCGCGCTCGGCGAGGAACGTCGACGCGACTCCACTATGTCGGCGGTCCCCGGATGCGTATCGCACGGTCGCCACCGTCAGGTGCACGTGATCGGGATGCGCCAGCGGGCTCGACGCGATCGAGTAGTCGCGGAACTGCAAGGGCCGCAGCGTGTCCACCACCTCGTCGACGGTCACGTCGGCCAGTCTGATGAGGTCGAGCACGTCCTTGCCGTACGCCCACGAACCCGGTGCCGCGACTTCACCGGTCAGCGCAACCTTGGCCTCCGCGTCATGGGTTCGGGACGCCACCAGCGCCTGCAGCGCTCGCGACGGACTGCGGATCTCCAGGTGCGTGGTGAGCAGCACTCCGAGGGGCTCGTCGTGGTCGGCCATCACGTGATCGGATCCGACGCCGAGTTCGGCCAGCAGCGCATCGACGAGCATGGGGTCGTTGGTGGCGTGCACGGCGATGGAATCGCCTGCGTGATAGGTGATTCCGGTGCCACCCAGGTCCACTTCGTAGTGGCGGACCTCCTTGTCGGACTCCGAGGAGTTGAGCGGTCGGTTGACGGTCAGCCGGGCATCGACGGGTTGGTTTCGGTCGCGCGGTGCAGGTGTTTCGGGAGCGGACACCGCGACCGCCGGAGCGGGATTGGCGTGCGTTGCGGCCAACAGCTTGACGACGTCGGTGGTCCACGCCTTGGCCGGCTGTTCGTAGAACCCGTCGACGTCGATGCGCTCGACGAGCCGGGTGGCGCCGAGGGCCTCGAGCCGCTCGTCGAGGAGTTTGCCTGCGTTGCAGAAGAGTTCGTACGAAGTGTCGCCGAGCGCGAGTACCGCGAAGCTCAGGTGTTCGAGCCGGTCGGCGGCGTCGGCGCTGAGCCCCTCCCAGAACAGCAGCGCGTTGTCGGGGAACTCACCCTCCCCGAACGTCGAGCAGACCACGACGAAGTGGGTCGCGTTCTGCAGGTCGGCGAGTTCGACCTGGTTGAGCTCGATGGCCTCGACCTCGATGCCGATTTCTGCGGCGCCCTCGGCGAACGTCATGGCGGCATCTTCGGAGTTGCCCATGTCGGTGCCGAAGGCGACGATCAGCGAGACGTCGCGGTGGTCGGTCAAGGTCGCTCCCCTCAGGTCGCGCGCGGACCACGTCCGTCGCAAATTAGGGTGACCTTACTTCGATGTGGATGGCTTTGGGGCGCTCCCTTTTCGGACTTACGCTTCACGCCATGAAGGATCATCGCGCGCACTTCGACTTCGAGATTCGATTCGCCAACGGGGGAGACCTGACCGGCACCGCGTTTCGGCTCGACCTACCCTCGGCCGACGTCGACGAGGCGACCATCGGGCGGCTGCTCGTCGCGCACCTCGGGCTCGCGCTCGTCGACACCGTCGAGCTCCGCGGGCTGCGGATCGTCGAGGAACCGCACCGCGGGAGCCGCGGGGTGGCGGTCGCCGAGACCGGTCCGGCGGTTCGGGTCGTCGACCTCAGTCACCCGATCCGAGCGGGCCTGGTGACCTATCCGGGGCTGCCCGCCCCGGTGATCACGCCGCATCTGACCCGCGCGGACTCCCGCGCGAAGTACGCCCCCGGCACGGAGTTCGCCATGGACGTCATCACGATGATCGGCAACACCGGCACCTATCTGGACTCGCCGTTTCATCGCTACGCCGACGGGCCCGACCTCGCCGGGCTCGACCTGTCGACGCTGGTGGGGCTGCGTGCCGAGGTATTCCACCTCGCGGATTCGTGGGACGCCGGGCGGCGGGGCATCCAAGCGGAGACCCTGGCCGATCGCGACGTGCGCGGCGCGGCGGTGCTGCTACACACCGGCTGGGACGAGCACTTCGGCACTCCCGGCTACGGTGTCGGCGCGCCGTTCCTGACCGCGGCGGGCGCCCAACATCTCATCGATGCCGGAGCGGCGCTGGTGGGAATCGACTCGGTCAACATCGACGACACCGAATCCGGCGGCGAAAGGCCTGCGCACACACTGCTGCTCGGCGCGGGTGTCCACGTCGTCGAGCACCTGACCAACCTCGGCGCGCTGCCGCCGGCCGGCACACGGTTCACCGCGGCGCCGCCCGCGGTCGAGGGCTTCGGCACGTTCCCGGTTCGCGCGTTCGCGGAGTGGCCGCTCAACGCTGTTGGCTAAAGCCCCAGTCGAACAGTCCGATCGCCTGGCCGTACAGATCGCCAGTGCCGTACATCAGCACGACCACCAGGCGGCGCCCATTGCGTTGTGCGGCAGTGACGAGCGTATTGCGGGCGAGGTTCGTGAAGCCGGTCTTGCCTGCGAAGTCACCCGGATAGCGGGTGAGCAGCTCGTTCTGTGCGGCCAGTTTCCGGGGGCTGCCGTCCTTGTCGGGGAAGGTCGTCGACTGGGTCTGAAAGATCTGGGCGATCAGCGGATACTTCAGCGCCTGTCGGTACAGCACCGCGAGATCGTGTGGGGTGGTGGTGGTTTCCCAGCCCGGCCCGTCAAGCCCGGACGGGGACGAGGCGCGAGTATTGCGCGCGCCGAGTTGGGCGGCCTTGGCGTTCATCGCGGCCACTGCGACCCGTTGCCCGCCCAGCATGTCGGCGAGCATGTTGGCGGCGTCGTTGCCGGACACCATCAACAGCGCGGCGAGCAGCTGTGTGGTCGTGTAGGCCTGCCCAGGCACTAGCCCCACGCACGAACACTCGACCTGGGTGTGGCTCTGGTTGGCCCGCGCGTAGGAGTTCGGATTGAGATTGTCCAGCACCACCATGGCCAACAACACCTTGATGGTGCTGGCCGGGGCGTACGACCCGGACGGGTCCTTCGATGCGAGCACTGCGCCGCTGTCGAGGTCCGCGACCAGCCAGGCCTGCGCGGGGCCGTCGGGTGGGGCGGCGACGACCGAGCCCGCCGGCTGGACGTCGGGCTGCGCCGCGGCGACCGGCGCGGCCATGACGGCGCTCAGCGCGAGCACCATCGCCGCGCACAGTCTTCGCACGATGAGCGAGCGTATGGCGCACAGGACTCAGTCAGTGCGCGATCAGGTCTCCATCGGGCTACAGCCGTCGGGGGTCGCCCATTTCTGCACCAGGGTCGCTGCACGCCGCGTGACGCAACCCGTGTGCAGAACTCGACGCGGAGCTCCGCTGCCTGACGGCTACAGCGCGCCGATGCTGGCCGACCGGTCCTGAGCGAAGCCCCAATCCAGCAGTGCGGTGGCCTGATCCCAGTACGTCGGCCCGCCCTCCTTGATCAACCCGTACATCATGGCGATCACCAGCCGCCTGCCGTCGCGCTGCGCGGCACCGACGAAGGTCTTGCGCGCGACGTCGGTGAATCCGGTCTTGCCGCCGAGCATGCCCGGATAGCGGAACAGCATCTCGTCCTGATTGACGAGGTTGACCGGTCCGGTTTCGCCGGGGAACGGCGCGGCGGGTGCCGACGTGATGGCCGCGAATACCGGGGTGGCCAAGGCCGCACGGAAGATGACGGCCAGATCGTGCGGGGTGGTGTAGCCGTCGATGCCGGGACCGTTGAGTCCCGACGGCGATCCGGCCCGGGTGGCCGTCGCACCGAGCGCCGCCGCCTTCGCGTTCATCTTCGTCACCGCGACGTCGCTACCGCCGAGCATGTGCGCCAGCGTGTTGGCGGCGTCATTGCCCGACACGAGCAGCAGCCCGTCGAGCAACTGCTGCGTGGTGTAGGTCCGGCCGGCCTTCACCCCCGCGCAGTTGCACTCCACCTTGGCGTCGGCTTCGTTGGCGACCACCGTCGCGTCCAACGGCAGCTCATCGATGGCGACCAGGGCCAGCAGCGTCTTGATGGTGCTCGCGGGCGCATGGGTCACGTACTGGTCGCGGCCCGCGAGGATCTGGCCGGTGTCCAGGTCCGCGACGATCCACGACGGCGCCGGGCCGTCCGGCATCGGAACCGTCCCGACGGACGCGACGTCGGTGTCCGCCGACGCGATCGGCGTGGCGGTAGGCAGCGTGGCGATGAGAAGGGCGGCCGCGGATACGGCGGCGATCCCCAGGAATCGTCTGACCATGGCCGCCGAGCCTACTGGGCCTAGCTCGTGAGCTCTTCCTGTGCGCTGCGCCACTTGGCTTGATCTTGTGGTTTGAGGAGCTCGTGCTGCGGCTACTCGCGGGAGGCAGCCGGTCGACGTGAGGAGCTCCAAGACATGTGCGGCATCGCGGGGGAGATTGCGCGTGGACGCCCGGCCGACCTGACGGCGGTGGCGGCCATGACCGACACCATGGTCGCGCGGGGTCCCGACAGCAGCGGGGTCTGGGCTCGCGAGGGCGTCGCCTTCGGCCATCGCAGGCTCGCCATCATCGACTTGTCCAGTCACGGTCACCAACCGATGCACGATCCCGACCTCGGGCTCACCGTCGCGTTCAACGGATGCATCTACAACTACCCGGAGCTGCGTCAGCAGCTGCTCGGGAAGGGCTATCGCTTCTTCTCGCACAGCGACACCGAGGTCGTGCTCAAGGGCTACCGCGAGTGGGGCGAGCAGGTGGTCGACCACCTCAAGGGCATGTTCGCCTTCGCCATCGCCGAGATGGATTCCGGCGCAGTGGTGCTTGCCCGCGACCGGCTCGGCGTCAAGCCGTTGTACTGGTCAGACGTCGAGGACGCGCACGGGGGAGGCGCCTTCAGGTTCGCCTCGTCGCTGCCCGCCCTGCTGGCGGCTGGCGGGGTGGACACCGAGCTCGACCCGGTGGCGCTGCACCACTATCTCTCCTTTCACTCCGTCGTGCCCGCCCCTCGCACGATCCTTCGCGGCGTGCGCAAGCTCTCGCCCGGCACGATCATGCGCATCGAACCGGATGGCAGGCGCACCGAGAAGACCTACTGGGAGCCGGTTCTCGAACGATCGGCCGATCGCGCAGGCTGGTCGGAGCGGGACTGGGAGGACGCGGTGCTCGCCTCGCTGCGCACCGCGGTGGAACGCAGGCTCGTCGCCGACGTACCCGTCGGTTGTCTGCTGTCGGGTGGGCTCGACTCCAGCCTGATCGTCGGGCTGCTCGCGGAGGCCGGGCAGCACGGGCTGGCGACCTTCTCGATCGGCTTCGAGGCGGCGGGCGGCGAGGAGGGCGACGAGTTCAAGTACTCCGACGTCATTGCCCGCCACTACGGCACCGACCACCATCAGATCCGCATCGACTCCGCACGCATGCTGCCCGCCCTGTCCGACGCGATCGGGGCGATGAGCGAGCCGATGATCAGCCACGACTGCGTGGCGTTCTATCTGCTGTCCGAGGAGGTCAGCAAGCACGTCAAGGTGGTGCAGTCCGGCCAGGGCGCCGACGAGATCTTCGCCGGCTACCACTGGTATCCGCCGATGGCGCACGCCAGAGACGACAGCGCCGCGGACGCCTTGTCCAGGTATCGCACCGCGTTCTTCGATCGCGACCACGCCGCGCTCAACGGGCTCCTGCAGCCGCGCTGGAGGCTCGACGACGACGTAGCGGGTGACTTCGCGCTGGAGCACTTCGCGCATCCGGGTGCCGCGACGGCCACCGATCGGGCGCTGCGGCTGGACACCACGGTGATGTTGGTCGACGACCCGGTCAAGCGGGTCGACAACATGACGATGGCCTGGGGGCTCGAGGGCCGGGTGCCGTTCCTCGACCACGAGCTCGTCGAGCTGGCGGCGACCTGTCCGCCCGAACTGAAGACGGCCTACGGCGGCAAGGGCGTGTTGAAGGAAGCTGCCCGCAAGGTCATTCCGCACGAGGTCATCGACCGGCCAAAGGGGTACTTCCCGGTGCCCGCACTCAAACACCTCGCGGGCCCGTACCTCGACCTGGTCCGCGACGCCCTGCACGGCGGGGCGGCGCGCAACCGTGGTCTGTTCACGGCGGAGGCCGTCGACGGACTGCTCGCCGACCCCAACGGGAACCTCACGCCGCTGCGCGGAAACCCGTTGTGGCAGTTGGGGCTACTCGAACTGTGGCTCGCCCGCCACGTCGACGGGCTCGTTCCGTGATGACGTCGAAGGCGGAGCCCGCAACGGGTGTCATTCAGGACCTCGGCTGGGGGCGGCTGGTCTTCGGCCAGACCTTCGACGACTCCGATCAGTTCGGCAACGCGCTTCGCGCCGAGGCCAGCGGACGTCGCGACATCGGGATGTACCTCGATGCCCCGCACGTCTTCGTCGCGCTGCATCCGCACGAATTCTTCATCGACCCGAGCTTCACCTATCGACTGGATTTCGCGCGGCCAGGTGACTACCAGCCGGCCGACGTGCCAGGGCTTTCGGTCCGGCCGGTTCAGTCGATCGACGATTGTGCGGCGACCAACCAGATCTACGTGCAGTGCCGCATGGTTCCCGCCGACGTCGAGCTGATGTGGAGCAACTGTCAGAACGAACCCCACATGGTCTATCTCGTCGCGACGGACGATGACACGGGTGCGGTCGTGGGCACCGTCACCGGCATCGATCACGCGCAACTCTTCGGCGATCCCGACAACGGATCGAGCCTCTGGTGCTTGGCGGTCGACCCGACGTTGTCCCGCCCTGGCGTGGGCGGGCTGTTGGTCAGGTCACTGATCGAGGAGTTCGTGCGGCGCGGGCGTGCACAGATGGACTTGTCGGTGCTGCACGACAACGAAGGTGCCATCGCGCTCTACGAGCGAATGGGCTTCGAGCGCGTCGCCCCGCTTGGCATCAAGCGCAAGAACGCCATCAACGAGAAGCTCTTCGCACCGATACAGGAAGCCGAGGGGCTCGCCGAGCTCAATCCGTACGCACGGATCATCGCCGACGAGGCGATCATGCGCGGGATCACCGTCGAGGTGCTCGACGGCAGGGGCGGTTACCTCCGGCTGACCCATGGCGGGACCAGCGTGGTCACCCGGGAGTCGTTGTCCGAGTTGACCAATGCGGTCGCGATGAGCCGCTGCGACGACAAGCGCGTGGCCCGCAAGGTGGTGTCCGACGCGGGCATCAACGTGCCGCGCGGCCAGAACGCCACGTTCACCGACGAGGACTACGAGTTCATGCGGGAGGTGGGCTCGGTGGTGGTGAAGCCGGCGCGTGGTGAGCAGGGCGCGGGCATCACCGTCGGCGTGTCGGAGCCGGACGACCTCGATCGGGCGCTCGCGTTGGCCGCCAAGCACTGTCCCGACGTCATCATCGAAGAGCGTTGCGAGGGTGAGGATCTGCGCCTCGTCGTCATCAACGGAAAGGTGATCGCCGCCGCGGTCCGCCGACCGCCGGAAGTGATCGGGAGTGGCACGCACACGATCAGGCAGCTCGTCGAGGCGCAGAGCCGAAGGCGTGCGGCGGCCACGCACGGTGAGTCGACGATCCCCGTCGACGACCTCACCGAGGCCACCGTGCGCGACGGAGGCTGGCGCCTCGACGACGTGCTGCCGAGCAACGAGCGGCTGGTGGTCCGGCGCACGGCGAACCTGCACACCGGCGGAACCATCCGCGACGTCACCGACGACGTCAATCCCAAGCTCGTGCAGGTGGCCGTCGACGCGGCGGACGCCATCGGCATCCCAGTCACCGGCATCGACCTCATGGTCCCCTCGGTCGAGGGAGACGCCTACGTCTTCATCGAGGCCAACGAGCGGCCCGGGTTGGCGAACCACGAACCACGCCCCACCGCAAAGGCCTTCGTCGACCTGCTGTTCCCCCGTACCGCCGCGACACCATGGGCCTGGCAGCCTGTTCCGCTGGATCAGGCCTGACCGGCTCAACGCTTCAGAAGGGAGGCGCCTTGTCCGAACGTGCGGCAATGCCCGAGGCCGACCGGGCCTGGATGATCGACACCCTGCTCGCGCTGCTGCAGACCCCGAGCCCGTCGGGCCGTACCGATGCGGTGATGCAACTGATCGGCGACATCCTCGACGACGTCGGCGTGCCGTTCAAACTGACCCGCCGCGGGGCGCTGACCGCCGAGCTGCCGGGCGATTCGGCCACCATCGACAGGGCGCTGGTGGTCCACGCCGACACCATCGGCTGCATGGTGCGCCAGCTGAAGGACAACGGCAGGCTTGAGCTGATTCCCGTCGGCACGTTCTCCGCACGGTTCGCCACGGGGGCGCGGGTGCGGATCTTCGCCGACGATCCCGAGGCTTTCATCACCGGAACGGTCATGCCGCTCAAGGCCAGCGGGCACGCCTTCGGCGACGAGATCGACACCCAGCCGACGGACTGGGAACACGTCGAGGTCCGCGTCGACCGAAGGGTGTCCTCGCGCGCCGAGCTCGAGGACCTCGGCCTGCAGGTCGGCGACTTCGTCGCGTTCATCACCAGCCCCGAACTCACCGAAGACGGGTTCATCGTCTCGCGCCACCTCGACGGCAAGGCAGGCGTCGCGGTAGCGCTCGCGCTGGCCAAGAACTCCGCCGAGGGAAAGCTCCTGCTGCCGCACCGCAGCACCATCATGGTCACCATCACCGAGGAGGTCGGCCACGGCGCCAGCCACGGACTCCCACCCGACGTCGCGGAACTCGTCTCGGTGGACAACGCGGTGTGTGCGCCAGGGCAGCACTCCATCGAGGACGGCGTGACCATCCCGATGGCGGACCTGCATGGGCCGTTCGACTACCACCTGACCCGCAAGCTGTGCCGCCTCGCAGACAAGCACGGCATTCCGTATGCGCGGGACGTCTTCCGCTACTACCGGTCCGACGCCGCCGCGGCCATCGAGGCGGGCGCGGGCACGCGGGCGGCGCTGGTGGGCTTCGGACTCGACGGCAGCCACGGCTGGGAGCGCACCCACTTGGATTCGTTGGAGGCGACCTACAACCTGTTGCATGCGTGGCTGCAGACCCCGCTGACGTTCGCCAAGTGGGACGCCAATCCCTCGGGCAAGCTCCGCGACTTCCCGTCGTCGAAGCAGCCGGCCCCAAGCGAGCAGTGGGTGCCGTTGTCGCGCGGGGACCACACCGAGCCCGGTGAGGCGTCACCGGGGGAGCACTGGCCGCCGGCGGAGGGTCCGCAAGCCTGACGGTCGCCGACGGTGTTCAATCGAAGGCGTGCTGAGCCTCGAAGAGATCTCCGACCGTCTGGAACTGCAGCAGCTGTTGGTCGACTACTCCACGGCGATCGACAAGCGCCAGTTCGACGACCTCGACCACGTCTTCACCGACGACGCCTACATCGACTACCGGGCCATGGGCGGCATCGACGGCCAGTTCCCGGACGTCAAGAAGTGGCTGGCGGAGGTGCTGCCCAACTTCCCGGCGTACTCGCACCTGATCGGCAACTTCGACGTGACGATCACCGGCGACACCGCCACGTCACGCATCATCTGCTTCAACCCGATGAAGCTCTCCGAAGACGGGCAGATCCTGTTCTGTGGGCTCTGGTACGACGACGAGTTCATCCGCACCGACGCAGGCTGGCGCATGACGCGGCGCGTCGAGACGAAGTGCTTCGACCGCATCGTCTGAGCCCAGGGTGTGTTCGGCGTTCGACGAGCTGAGCTCGCCGAAACCCACGGTGTAGTGGACCGTGGCCCGAAGCGGCTAGGCACGAAACCACCGGCGCCCCGAAGGCCGCGATTGTGCGATTCGATACGCCCTGCGCGGCGTGTCGCGTACGAAACGGCACGGTCGAGGGCCATCGTCGGCGATTTCCCTACGACCTGCACGCTCTGGCACAATGGGCGACTGTCTACCGCGCGACACGGTTCGATTCGCTCGATGCGCTGCGCGGCGGTCACACACGTAAGGCAAAACCGGATACGGGCACGTCCGCCCCTATCGCTGAATTGCAGCGTGGCAAACGCAACAGGAGAAGTGGCTGCACCATGGCTGTCAAGATCAAGCTCACTCGGCTCGGCAAGATTCGCAACCCCCAGTACCGCATCGCGATCGCCGACGCGCGCAATCGCCGTGACGGTCGGTCCATCGAGGTCATCGGCCGGTACCACCCGAAGGAAGATCCGAGCCTCATCGAGATCGACTCGGAGCGTGCGCAGTACTGGTTGGGCGTTGGCGCTCAGCCCACCGAGCCCGTGTTGGCGCTGCTCAAGATCACCGGCGATTGGCAGAAGTTCAAGGGCCTGCCCGGCACCGAGGGCACGCTGAGGGTCAAGGAGCCCAAGCCGTCCAAGCTGGACCTGTTCAACGCCGCGCTGGCCGCCGCTGACGAGGCACCCACCGGTGCGGCGACGCAGCTGAAGAAGAAGAAGACCAAGAAGGAAGAGGCAGCAGAGGCTGCCGAATCCGCCGACGAGGCGCCTGCGGAGCCCGCAGCCGAGGCTGAGGCGGCTGACGCGCCCGCCGACGCTGCGCCTGCCGAATGAGCTCCGTCGTCGTCGACGCCGTCGAGCATCTCGTTCGGGGAATCGTCGACAATCCTGACGACGTCCGCGTCGACATGGTGACCAGCCGTCGCGGGCGGACCGTCGAGGTGCACGTGCACCCCGACGACCTGGGCAAGGTCATCGGCCGCGGCGGACGCACGGCGACCGCGCTGCGCACGCTGGTCGCCGGCATCGGCGGCCGAGGCATCCGCGTCGACGTGGTGGACACCGACCAGTAATCCCCATGGATCTCGTCGTCGGGCGGGTGGTCAAGGCTCACGGCATCGGCGGTGAGGTCGTCGTCGACGTTCGCACCGACGACCCCGAAGCCCGCTTCACTCCCGGTAACACGCTGCGCGGCAAGCCAAGTCGCGGCGGCGCCGAACGCAACTTCGTCGTCGATGCCGCGCGCCCGCATGGCGGCCGACTGCTCGTCCGGCTATCCGGCGTTGCGAGCCGGGACGCCGCCGACGCGCTGCGGGGCACGCTGTTCGTCGTCGACGCCACCGAGCTTCCCCCGATCGAGGACCCCGACGAGTTCTACGACCACCAGTTGGAGGGGTTGACCGTGCGGACGGTCGGTGGTGACGTCGTCGGCGTCGTCGCCGAGGTGCTTCACACTCCTGGTGGTGAACTGCTGGCGGTGAAACGCGACGGCGCGGCCGAGCTATTGGTGCCGTTCGTCGAGGCGATCGTCACGGCGGTTTCGCTGGACGACGGGATCGTCGACATCGACCCGCCAGAGGGCCTCCTGGAGTTGGAGTGACATGCGCATAGACGTCGTCACCATCTTCCCGGACTACCTCGCGCCACTGCGACAAGCGTTGCCGGGCAAGGCCATCGAAGCGGGCATCGTCGAGCTCGCCGTGCACGATCTGCGCCGCTGGACCCACGACGTGCACAAGGCGGTCGACGACGCACCCTATGGCGGCGGGCCCGGAATGGTGATGACGGCGCCGATCTGGGGCGCCGCGCTCGACGAGGTGTGTTCCGACGAAACGCTTCTGGTGGTCCCCACCCCGGCGGGGCGGTTGTTCACCCAGGCCGATGCCCAACGCTGGGGCGGCGAAGACCACCTGGCATTCGCCTGCGGCCGTTACGAGGGCATCGACCAACGCGTGGTCGACGACGCCGCCCGCCGCATGCGGGTGGAGGAGGTGTCGATCGGCGACTACGTACTTGCGGGCGGCGAGTCCGCGGTGCTGGTGATGGTCGAGGCCGTCGTGCGGCTACTCCCCAACGTGCTCGGCAATCCCGTTTCCCACCTGGACGATTCGCATTCCGATGGGCTGCTAGAGGGGCCGAGCTATACCCGCCCGCCGAGTTGGCGGGGGCTCGACGTGCCGCCGGTGCTGCTGTCGGGCGACCACGCCAAGGTGGCCGCCTGGCGGCGGGAGCAGGCGCTCGAGCGCACCCGCGAGCGCAGGCCCGATCTGCTCGACTAGCTGGGTGGGCTAGATGTGCCCGCCGGGGAACATGGTCTTCACGGCCTGGGTGATGGTGTCGCGCGCGACCGACGAGTCGCCGGTGGGCTGCATCGAGCTGATCGCCATGATGTAGCGGCGTTCGGGCCCGATCACACCGGTGGACAGGTGCATCCAGTCGGCGCCGATGCAGCACATCCAACCCTGTTTGACGGCAACGGGTTCGGCGTACAGACCGTCCGGAATGCCGAAGCGCTGCGGGTAGACGCCGCCGGGCATCATCCCGTCGATCGCCATCGGTGTCGACGCCGCCAGATTGGACAGGATGATGCTGGCCTGCTCGGGCGGCAACCCGCCGGTGCCGGCCATCATCATGTCGTAGTAGCGCACCAGGTCCGACACCGTGCTGATGGTGTTGAACCACCGCCCGTTGCCCGGCGGGCGCGTCGAACCAAGCCCATAGCGGGCGACGACTCGGTTGATGATCGCGCTGCCACCGCTGCGATTCCAGAAGACTTCGGCGGCACTGTCGTCGGAGGACCGCAGCATGACGTCGAGCATCTTGCGGTCGTCCGGCGACAACACCGTCTGACCCTTGGCCACCTGCAGTAGCAGGTCGTCGGCGATGAACAGCTTGACCACCGAGGCGATGGCGATGGTGCCGCCGCTGCCGTTGGTGACCAGTTGGTCGGTGTTGCGGTCGAGGATGGCGACGGTGATGTCGGCGCCGGACTTGGACGCCTCGGCGGTGGCCAGACGTTCGCGGTCGGCCAGCCCGGTGAAGGCGGCGACGGGGTCGTCGGGTGGCGCCTCGGGAAGCGGAGCCATGCTGCCGAGCGGGGCGACGACGGTGAGTTGGGGGGCGCCGGGAGGTGCGGGTGGCGTGCCGTAGACCTTCGCCTCGCACCCTGCGACCACCGTCGCGACCGCGAACGCTGCGGCACTGACCATCAGCAGTTTTGATGGCCGGCGGTGCATGGCCCTCCTCGTAGGCGTAGTGCCGAGATAGGGCGTGAATCGAGCTGTGATGTCACCATCGGCCCGCGACCCCGTCCGCCTAGACTAACTGCTTGGTGGCTGTGACGCGCCTTGGGCTCGGCGAGTCGTGCGCACGTTGTCGGGGTCGTTTCCACCAGCCCAACGGCGACCCTGCAAGCGCGATTTCGTCGCACGGGGGGCCATCTGGCACAATTGACCAGTTGTCTGCGCACGACGCGCCGCGTCTGCTGCGAGATACACCCCAAAGTTACCGAAGACAACGGGCTCGGCGACGCGTCGCACCCGACGCAGGAGACCGAGCCGCGACCAACAAGGAAGTGTCACCGATGAACACGCTGGACTTCATCGATCAGGCGTCGCTGCGCGACGACATCCCGGTCTTCAGCCCCGGCGACACCGTCAATGTCCACGTCAAGGTCATCGAGGGGTCCAAGGAGCGCATCCAGGTCTTCAAGGGCGTCGTGCTGCGCCGCCAGGGCGGTGGCGTTCGCGAGACGTTCACCGTGCGCAAGGAGAGCTACGGCGTTGGCGTCGAGCGGACCTTCCCGGTGCACTCGCCCAACATCGACCACATCGACGTCGTCACCCGTGGTGACGTCCGCCGGGCGAAGCTGTACTACCTGCGCGAGCTGCGCGGCAAGAAGGCCAAGATCAAGGAAAAGCGCTGACCCAGCGCCCCGTCCGGCGCGCTCGCTAGGGTGAAGCCGTGACCGAATCCCGTGACGACGCCGACGCGGCCGCAGTTGCCGCCGACGCCGACGAATCCTCCGACGCCGCCACAACGGACGGTTCGGACGGGACCACCGAGGATGCGCCCCGCAAACCGAAGTCCGCGCTGCGCACGGTGCTGACCGCGCTCACCAGCGAGACGGTGCTCCTGGTCGTCATCGCGGTGGTGCTCTACTACGTCATGCTGACGTTCGTCGCGCGGCCGTACCTGATCCCATCCGAGTCGATGGAGCCGACGCTGCACGGCTGCTCAGGCTGCGTCGGTGACCGCATCATGGTCGACAAGCTCACCTATCGGTTCTCGTCGCCGGAGCCCGGCGACGTCGTCGTGTTCAAGGGCCCGCCGTCCTGGAGCGTCGGCTACAAGTCGATCCGCTCCGACAACACCGCGGTCCGGTGGATGCAGAACGCGCTCTCGTTCATCGGCTTCGTGCCGCCCGACGAGAACGATCTCGTCAAGCGCGTGATCGCGGTCGGCGGCCAGACCGTCGAGTGCCGTTACACGACCGGCTTGACCGTCGACGGCAAGAAACTCGACGAGCCGTACCTCAACTACACGACGATGAACGTCGAACAAACCAATCCCTACGCCACGTGCCTTGGCAACGAGTTCGGGCCCGTGAAGGTACCCGACGGCCGGCTGTGGGTGATGGGGGACAACCGCACCCATTCCGCCGACTCACGGATGCACTGCGCCAACGATCCCGCGTCCGTGCAGTCCGGCGTCTGGTGCACCGGTGACCCCACGACGGGGACGGTGCCGGTCGACAACGTCATCGGGAAGGCGCGGTTCATCGCCTGGCCGCCGGGCCGGTGGGGCGGCGTCACCACGTTCAACCCGCAGCAATGACTTCCAGCCAGTAGGAGTGTTGTGCCAGCGACTTGGCCGCCGAGAACGGTGATCCGCAAGTCCTCGGGCCTGCGCACCATCGAATCCGCGCTCTACCGCAACGGTCTGGGGCCGGTGGCCGGGGTCGACGAGGTCGGCCGCGGCGCCTGTGCCGGGCCGCTGGTGGTCGCCTCGTGCGTGTTGGGCCCGAACAGGTTGGAGAGCCTCTCCGCGCTCGACGACTCGAAGAAGCTCACCGAGAAGGAACGCGAGCGGCTCTTTCCGCTGATTCGCCGCTATGCGCTGGCCTACCACGTGGTGTTCATCCCATCCACCGAGGTCGACCGGCGCGGCGTGCACGTCGCCAACATCGAGGGCATGCGACGCGCCGTGGCCGGGCTTCCGCTGAAGCCGGGGTACGTGCTCTCCGACGGGTTCCGGGTGCCCGGGTTGCCCATGCCGTCGCTGCCGGTGATCGGCGGAGACGCGGCGGCGGCGTGCATCGCCGCGGCCAGCGTGCTGGCGAAGGTCAGCCGCGACCGGCTGATGGTCGCGATGGAACAGGACCACCCGGGCTACGGCTTCGCCCTGCACAAGGGCTACTGCACGCCGACGCACACCGCGGCCCTGGCCGAATTGGGGCCGTGTAGCGAGCACCGGTATTCGTTCGTGAACGTGCGTCGGGCGGGTGGCCGGACCGAGGTCGTGGTCCGCGAGGTCCCCGAGTGGGTCGACGATCCGTCGGATCCGGAGTCGGAGCAGCGTAGGGAGTACGGGTGAGGAAAGATGGCCCCAGATGACGTCGACCAGAGGACCGCTGACTAGATGAGTGCCGAAGATCTCGAGAAGTACGAAACCGAGATGGAGCTCTCGCTGTACCGCGAATACAAGGACATCGTGGGCCAGTTCAGCTATGTCGTGGAGACCGAGCGGCGGTTCTACCTGGCCAACAGCGTCGAGTTGGTACCGCGCAACTCCGACGGTGAGGTGTACTTCGAGCTCCGGTTGGCCGACGCGTGGGTGTGGGACATGTACCGGCCGGCCCGCTTCGTCAAGCAGGTTCGGGTGATCACCTTCAAGGACGTCAACATCGAAGAGGTCGAGAAGCCCGAACTGCGGCTACCCGACTGACCCACTGATGACCGACGCCCGAACCCCCGTCGCCGTCGTAACGGGCGCCAGCCGTGGCGCGGGCCGCGGCATCGCGACCGCGTTGCTGAGTTCGGGCTGGCGGGTCTACCTGACTGGCCGGACGGTGACCGACGGTGGCGACGGTGGCATTCCGGTGGTGGTCGATCACCGCGACGACGCCGACGTGGCGAGACTGTTCGACCGGGTGCGCGACGAAAGCGGCGCACTCGACCTGCTGGTCAACAACGCCGCGGCCATCCATGACGACCTGGTCGACCCGAAGCCGTTCTGGGAGAAGCCACTTGCGCTTGCAGACGTCCTCGACGTCGGGCTGCGATCGTCGTACGTAGCGTCCTGGTGCGCGGCCCCGCTGATGGTTGGCCAGGAGCATGGGCTGATCGCGTTCACGTCGTCGCCGGGCTCGGTCTGCTACATGCATGGACCGGCCTACGGAGCGCAGAAGGCGGGCATCGACAAGCTCGCCGCCGACATGGCCGTCGACTTCGCCGGCACGGGCGTCGCCACCATCTCCATCTGGATGGGGATCCTCTTGACGGAGAAGTTCACCTCCGCGTTCGACGGTCACCCCGAGGCGTTGGCCAAGACCGCCGAGCACGCCGAGACCCCCGAGTTCACGGGGCGGCTGATCGACGCGCTCTATCGGGATCCTGCGCTGCTGGAACTCAGCGGGCAGACGCTGATCGGCGCCGAACTCGGGCAGCGGTACGGCATCACCGACGAGGGTGGACGCCGGCCGCCGTCGCACCGGGACATGCTCGGTGACCCGCGGACACCGTCGTCGGTGGTCGTTCGCTGACATTGGGCCGGTCGGCTTGGAAGGATGGTCCCGTGCGAGACAAGGCTCAGTGCTGGCTGACCGACATGGATGGCGTCCTGGTGCACGAGGAACGTGCCCTGCCGGGCGCGGCTGACTTTCTGCAGCGGCTCGCGGAGAAGAAGCGCCCGTTCCTGGTGCTGACCAACAACTCGATCTTCACCCCGCGCGACCTAGCGGCCCGGCTGGCCCGCTCCGGGCTGACGGTGCCGGAGGAGGCGATCTGGACTTCGGCCCTGGCGACGGCGACGTTCCTGCACGATCAGTTGCCGGGCGGCTCGGCCTACGTGATCGGCGAGGCAGGTCTGACGACGGCGCTGCACGAGGTCGGCTACACGCTGACCGACACCGGTCCCGACTTCGTGGTGCTCGGCGAGACGCGGACGTACTCGTTCGAGGCGATCACCAAGGCCATCCGACTCATCGGTGACGGTGCGCGCTTCATCGCGACCAACCCGGACGTGACCGGTCCGTCGGCCGAGGGTCCGACTCCCGCCACCGGGTCGGTCGCGGCGCTCATCACGAAGGCCACCGGTCGGGAGCCGTACTTCGTCGGCAAGCCGAACCCCATGATGTTCCGCAGCGCGCTGAATCGCATCGAGGCGCACTCGGAGAGCACGATGATGGTCGGTGACCGAATGGACACCGACGTGGTCGCAGGCATCGAGGCGGGACTCGAGACCATTCTGGTGCTCACCGGGTCGACCAAGCTTGCCGACATCGAACGGTATCCGTTCCGGCCGAGCCGGGTGTTGGATTCGATCGCGGACGCCATCGAGCTCGTCTGACGGATGTTTCCCGTTCACGTCGAACCGGAAGTCGTTGCTGCGCTGGAAGATCAGACGCCGCGGCAGCTCCGCAACGGGGTGTCGCACGCGGTGACGGCCCTGCTCGCCGACGACCTCGATGGTCGGGTGCGGCCGTGGGACCTCGCCGGGTTGCGCGACGGGGCAAGGACCCTCGGTGAGGTGACGTCGGCGCGCGCCGTCCACGTCGCCGCCGACGTGCTCGTCGTGGAGCTCGTGCCTGCGGGCAGGCGCATCGCGCTGCGCCGAATCGACGACGGCTGGCGACTGGCCCGGTTCGTCGAGGCGGGCGAGCACACGCTGCCCCCGGAGGCGACGCGGCGGATCACGTTGTCGGGTTGGGGGCCCGACTCGGTGCTCGCGGCGTTGGGCATCGACCGGCCGTCCGGCGTGGAGTTGGAGTACCTCTCCGAGGACCTCGGCCAGGGTGAGACCGAGAGCCGCTGCCGCTACCAGTGGGTGGCCGACGGTCGGTCGGTGCTGGCGGAGGAGGTCCGCAACGAGATCTACGACGGCGCGACCCCGTACACGACGTACCTGCGCGGGGTGGTCGTCGACGGGGATCGCGGCATGCTGCTGACCGGTTCGGGGGACCGCGCCGTCGTCGTCGAGGGGTGAGCGGAGCACCCGCGCCGCTAGCCAATATCGTGAGCCGGTGACTTCAACGGATGCCATCAGACCGCTCGCTGGAGTGCGGATCATCGAGATCTCGAGCTTCGTGGCGGTGCCGCTGGCCGGAATGACGCTCGCCCAGCTCGGGGCGGAGGTGATCCGTGTCGACCCGGTGGGCGGCGCCGCCGACTACCACCGCTGGCCGGTCACCGACGACGGCGAGTCCATCTACTGGGCCGGGCTGAACAAGGGCAAGCGTTCGGTGGCCGTCGACGTGCGGTCCAGCGAGGGCCAGGAGTTGATTCAGCGGCTCATCGCGGACAGCGGCATCCTCATCACCAACGTCGCTGGGCGGCAATGGCATTCGTACGAGACGCTGGTGGCGTTGCGGCCCGATCTCATCCACGTCGAGATCTCGGGGCGTGCGGACGGCGGCACGGGCGTCGACTACACCGTGAACGCGGGGCTGGGCTTCCCGCTCGTCACCGGTCCCGCAAGCCTCGACGTTCCGGTCAACCACGTGCTGCCCGCGTGGGACGTGGCGTGTGGCATCTACGCCGCGCTGGCCGTCACCGCTGCACTGCGCCACCGCGACGCCACCGGCGACGGCCAGCGGATCAGCATCCCGCTGGAGAACGTGGCGCTCGCGACGGCGGGCAACCTCAGCTTCCTCACCGAGGTGATGGTGAACGGCACACCGCGCGAGCGGATCGGCAACTCGATCTTCGGGCAGTACGGTCAGCAGTTCAGCAGCGGGGACGGGGTCTCGTTCATGATCGTCGCACTCACGGGCCGTCACTTCCGGGACTTGACGGAACTGACTGGAACGGCGAAAGCGGTTGCCGCGCTGGGGGAGACGCTCGGTGCCGACTTCACCGACGAGGGGGACCGCTACCGTCATCGCGACGCACTCACCGGACTCTTCACCGTATGGTTCACCGGCCACACCGGCGCCGAGGTGGCGGCCGCCCTGTCGAGCACGTCGATCCTGTGGGAGCGCTACCGCACCTTCGCCGACGTCGTGACCGACGCCAAGGTGACCGACAACGCGTTGTTCACGACCTTGGATCAGCCGCGCATCGGCGAGTACCTGGCGCCGGGCCTGCCGCTGTCCATCGACGGCACCTACCCGAAGGCGGTGGCGGCGCCGGCGCTCGGTGATCACACCGCCGACGTGTTGCGCACGAACCTCGGGCTCGGCGACGCGGAGCTCGCCGAACTCTTCGCATCGGGGACGGTGGCGTGAGCGCCCTGCTGGGGCTCTTCGACCTGCGTGCAGGCCCCGACGAGCGCACCTGGATCGGCCCGGCCAGTGGACCGGCAGGCAAGCGATCCTTCGGCGGTCAATTCATGGCGCAGAGCCTGGCCGCCGCGTGCCGGACCGTCGATCCGGCCAAGGTGCCCACCAACATGCATCTGCAGTTCCTGCGGGGCGGCGAGGCGAGCGACGAGGTCTCCTACGCCGTCGAGTCGGTGTACGACGGGCGCACCGCGGCCGCACGCCGGATCGAGTCCCGGCAGGATGGCCGGCTGCTCACCACGGCAAGCGTGTCGTTCTCGGCCGCCATGCCAGGCCCCGAACACGGGCTCGGCGTTGCACTTCCCGGCGACCCCGAGGCGCTGGCCCGAACGGGTCCCGCGGGGCCCGCGCCGTCGATGCCGTTGGACGAGCTCGACATCCGAATCGACGACGACCGCACCTCGGGCGAGTTCGTGCGTCGGATGTGGTGGCGTGTGACGGCAGCCATGCCTGCGGAGCCGTTGCTGCACACCATCATCGCCGCCTACGTCTGCGACGTGTACATGATCGATCCCGCGCTGGCCGTGCACGGCCACTCGATGAAGGCGCGCACTCACCGCAGCGGCACCACCGACTCGTCGATCTGGTTTCATCGGCCGATACGGGCCGATCGATGGAACGTGCTGGAGTTGCGCTCACCGGCGGCCGCGCGCGGGCGCGGTGTGGTCACCGGCAGCTTGATCGGTGCCGACGGCGCCGTCACGGCGACCTTGGCTCAGGAGGGGCTCATAGCGGAGCGGGAGCAGTCGCCGTCCTGACCGGGCGGTGCGCGCGGGTGCGAATCAACTTGCGCAGCATGGTCAGCAGTTGCGTCAGCACGATTCCGACGACGACCGCCGCGGCGACCCCGACCAGCTTGTGCTCGCCGAACAGCGGATACACCTGGTAGTGCGTCAGGTAGATGAACAGCGAGGCCTCGGCCACCAGACCGGCGACCACGGTCAGCGCTGACGGGCAGCGGATGGCGGGCAACCAGATCAGCAGCGTCAACCCCACGAACACCAGCGTCTCCCGGCCCGGTTGGCCGAAGTAGCCGACGATGCCGATGGCCAGCACGGCCGTCACCGCGAGGCGCTGCCACACCGTCGACGACTTGGCCGCCGCCCAACCGATCGCGAAGAACCAGAAGGCCAGCACCGTGAACCACGCGTCGTGGCCCAGCCCGAAGCCGAACACGTCGTAGCGCATCGCCAGCCCGAGCGCCAGGAACGCCGCCGCAAACGCGAAGGGCCGCTGACGTTCCCACCGGTCGCCGATCGGCGTCCAGCACACCAGCGCCAGCACGACCAGGATCCACACCACCGCCTCGACGAACCATAGTCGGCCCGCCGTCATGCTGTCGTCGGGACCAAGGAACTTGTTGGCCAGTAGCAGATTCGTCGCGGCGTAGTCGTTGGTGGCGATCAGTGCGAACGCGATCCACAGCACCGCGGGCACGGCGATCCACGCGATGGTGTTGCGCAGGTGGCGGGCGCGCTCGCGGCGCGGCAACGGGGTGAGGCAGAACCGGCCGAAGTTGTAGCCTGCCACGCCCAGCAATACGTGCGCCCCGCCCCACAGCACCCAGAGCTCGGCGTGCGACCCGGCGACCAACACGATGGCGATGGCGCGCAGTGCGACGCTGGTCTCGAGCGTCGCCCCCCACCACCGTCGGGGCCGCGAGGCAACCTGCAGTTCGCGCAACGGAAGCCGTTGCCAGTCGACGGGAAGGTGGCCGAGCGCGCGCTCGAGCCGCACCGACATCGCGACGTAGGACAGCGAGTTGCCGCCGAGGTCGACGAAGCTCTGTTCCGGGCTGATGGACGAGGGGTCGAGTTGCAACACGTCGGCGAACAGGCCACGCAGGTCGAGGGTTTCGGGGTCGGCCGCGCGGTTGGCGGCGAGTTCGCGCACGGCCTGGTAGTCCGGCTTGCCGGACGGGAGCCGCGGCACGTCCTCGACGTCGACCACCCGGATCGCGGCGCGCGGCAGACCCGAAGCGTCCGACGCCAACCGCGCCACGTCGCTACCGTCTGCTCGCTCGGCGGCCACCAGCAGGAGTCCGTCGCCGTCGGTGCAGCTCGCGGCCACGCCTTGGCCCTGCAGCTGCGCCTCGATGTGCTGCAGGTCGATCCGCAACCCGTACAACTTGACGAAACGGCCACTGCGGCCGACGACCTCGTACATCCCGTCCGGATCGCGGCGGGCGATGTCACCGGTGCGGAGTTCATCGACGGTCCGTCCGAGCGCCAGGTCGGCAGGCGTCTGCGCGTAGCCAAGCATCACGTTGTCGCCTCGGTACACCAGCTCGCCGACGTCGGCTGGCATGCCGTCGACAGGTTCCAGGGTGAACGACCCACCCGGTATCGGAACCCCGATGGAGCCCGGATGAGTGTGGGCGAGTTCCGGTGGGAGATAGGCCATCCGGGCCGTCGCCTCGGTCGCGCCGTACATGACGAACAACTGCCAGCCCGGCGCCCGTCCGAGCGAGGCGAACCGTCGGACGGCCTCGGGTGCGAGCCGTCCGCCGGCCTGGGTGACGTAGCGCAGGTGGGGCAGCGACATCTCGTCGAAGCCGATGCGGTCGAGCAGGTCGAACGTGTGCGGGACGCCAGCGAATGTCGTTCCCGCGTTCCGCCGCAACAGGTCCCAGAAGCCGTCGTCGACCACCGAGTGGTCGGTGAGGATCAGCCCCGCCCCGCGCAACAGGTGGCTGTGGATCACTGACAGCCCGTAGCAGTACGACATCGGCAACGTCGTCGCCGCCCGGTCGGTGGGCCGGATGTCGAGGTAGCTGGCGATGGCCTTGGCGTTGGCGGTCAGGTTGGCACGTGACAGTCGCACCAGCTTCGGGGAGCCCGTGCTGCCCGACGTCGACAGCAGCAGTGCGAGCTCGGAATGGAGGTCGTGGTGGGCGCGGTGGCGGCGTTCGGTGACGCCGTCGCGAACGAGCGTGTCCGGCTGGTAGACGTCGATGATCGACGGGTGGTCGACGCCCGCGGGCAGTGGCAGCACCACGTGGCGGCCCGCGAGCGCGCCGAGGTAGCTCACCAACGTGTCGACGTCGTTGCGGGTTTCGACCATCACCAGCCGGCGTCGGCTGCCGAATGCGGTGGACCGGTGAGCCACCCGCGCGGCGAGTTCGGCGTAGCTGAGGCGGTCGTCCTCGGTGAGCACCGCGACCTGGTCGCCGAACGACGCGAGGTGCTCGACGAGCCGGTCGAACATCATCGATTCGATTCGCCAAAGACGACGGCGGTGCCGTTCACTTGGATGCGGACCTTCGCGTCCACGGCGGGCGGGGCGACGCTGTGCTGGCGGACGGTGATCGGTGCGAGGTCCGCGCCGAGGTCGACCGTCAGAAGCACGTCGTGGCCGCGGAACTCCGAGGCCAACACGGTGGCCACGCCGCTGCCCTTGTCGTCGTCGGCGACGGTCGTTGCCACTAGCTGCTCCGGGCGCAGCATGAGCGTCGCGGAACCGATGACGTCGGTGTTGCGCACCGGTAGCACGCCCAGCGCGCATTGCGCCGTACCGGCGGTGACGGTGCACGGCAACAGCACGCAGTCGCCGAGGAACTCGGCGGTGAACCGGTCGTCGGGGTCGAGGTAAACGCCTTGCGGCGTACCGACTTTGGTGAACCGTCCGGCGCGCATCACGGCCACCTGGTCGGCGATCGACAGGGCCTCTTCCTGGTCGTGCGTGACGAGCAGCGTGGTCACGCCGGCCTCGGACAGCAGTGCCGCGACGGCCTTGCGGGTCGACGCCCGCAACCCGGTGTCCAGTGCGCTGAAGGGCTCGTCGAGCAACATCAGTGCTGGCTTGCGGGCCAGCGCGCGGGCGAGCGCGACGCGCTGCTGCTGGCCGCCGGAGAGCTCGTGGGGTCGGCGCTTGGCGTAGGACTCGTCGAGCGACACGGTCCGCAGCAGCTCCGCCACCCGGGCGGTGGCATCGCGGCCGCCGCGGGGCAGCCCGTAGGCGATGTTCGCACCGACGGTGAGATGCGGGAAGAGCGCGCCGTCCTGGGCGACGTAGCCGACGTCGCGGCGGTGCGCGGGTGCGCACTTGCCCTGCGCCGCGACCTGTCGCCCGGCGATGGAAATGGTTCCCGCGTCGGGTGTTTCGAAGCCCGCGACCAGTCGCAACAGGGTCGTCTTGCCGCAGCCCGACGCGCCGACGACGGCGGTGATGGTGCCCGCGGGCACCTGTAGGTCGACCCCGTGCAACACCTCCTGGCCGCCGAACGACTTGGCCAGTCCGGCGATCTCGAGCGCGTTGTCACCCCTGGTGCGGCTCATAGCGCGGCCGCCTTGGTCGACTGTCTGAACAACACCACCGTGACGGGTACCGACAGAGCGACGACCAGGAACGCGTACGGTGACGCGCCCGCGTAGTCGAGCTCACTGGACAGCGACCAGAACCTCATCGCCAACGTGTTGGTGCCGGTCGGAGCCAGCAGCAGCGTCGCCGTCAGTTCCGTTGCGACGGCGACGAATACGAGCGACGCGCCCGCGGCGGCGGCGGGGGCGGTGAGCCGCAACGTCACGCGCAGGAACGTCCACGTCGGCGAAACCCCCAGCGACCGGGAGGCCTCCTCGAGCCCGGGCGGCACCTGCGCCAGGCCCGATCTCAGGTTCACCATTGCACGGGGGAGGAACATCAGCACGTAGGCGGCCAGCACCAGGAACACCGTCTGATAGAGCGGGGGCAGGTACCGGATGGCCACGGTGACCAGGGCCAGCGCGGTGACGATGCCCGGCATCGAGCTAGTGACGAAGTTCGAGCCCTCCACGAAGCGGGCGAAGAACCCGCTGTAGCGCACCGCCACCCACGCGAAGGGGAAGGCCAGCACCGTGGTCAGCGCAGCGGCCGCGGCAGCGAGCATCACCGTCTGCGCCGTCGAGGTCAGCACGTCGCCCGACGCCCAGGCCTGCACGCCGCCGATCCAGAGCCATCGCGCGATGGTCCACACGGGCACGCCGAGGGCCAGCGCCGCGAGCGCCGCGAGCGCCAGATTCGCCGGAATGGCCATGGCGCCCAGGTGATGTGGTGTCGAACCGCGTTGCGCACCGGAGCCGATCCTGGCGTAGCGAGCGTTGCCGCGGGCGGCGCTCTCGCCGACGATGAGCACCAGGCACAGCAGCACGAGGACGCCCGCGAGGGTGCTGCCCGCCGCCCCGTTGAACGTGGCCTGAAACTGCTCGAAGATCGCCGTGGTGAACGTCGAGAAGCGCAGCATCGCGAACGCACCGTACTCGGCCAGCAGGTGGACGCCGATGAGCAGTCCGCCGCCGAGGATGGCGAGCCGGAGTTGGGGGAGCACGATCCGCCAGAAGACGGCACGCGGGCTCGACCCGAGCGCGCGGGCGGATTCCTCGATCGCGGGATCGAGGCGGCGCAGCGTGGCGGCCACCGGCACGTAGGCGAAGGGGAAGTACGACATTGTCGCCACCAGCACCCCCGCCCAGAAGCCGTGCAGCGTGGGGATGACGCTCACCCACGCGTAGCTGTTGATGAAAGCGGGGACCGCGAGCGGTGCGACGAAGAGCGGACGCCAGACCGAGCGGCCCGGCAGGTCGGTGCGTTCGACCAGCCAGGCGGTACCGACGCCGAGCAGGAGGCACAGCGGCACCGTCACGACGACGAGGCCGACGGTGTTGACGAGCAGTTCACCGACGCGCGGCCGCGCGAGTAGCTCGTAGACCGGACCGGGCCCGAGTGACGCCATCGACCATGCGACGTACCCCAGGGGTACGAACGTCGCAGCGACCAGGAGCGCGACACCCGCGCTGACCACCGGGCCCGGCCGTGCACTTCCGGTCGCGGCGGTCGGGGCCGCGGCCGGTGTCGTCTCAGCGGTGACCACCTAGTAACCCATCTAGAGCAGGCCGGCCTTCGTCATCAGGTCGGTGACCTTCTGCGAGTCGAGATCGGACGGGTTGACGGCGGGCGCCTGGAGTTGGTCGAGCGGAACGAGGGCCTTGTTGGCGGGCACGTCGCTGGCGACGGGGTATTCGAACGACGTGCCGTTCTCCAGCACTTCCTGGCCGGCCTTGCTGGTGATGAACGTCAGGAACTTCTGGGCCTGGTCCTTCTTCTTGCTGGAGTTCAGGATTCCGCCACCCGAGATCGAGACGAACGCGCCCGGGTCCTCGTTCTTGAAGTAGTGCAGCGCGGTGTTGGCGCTGATCTCCTTGGTCTTGGCCTGATCGCGGAACCAGTAGTAGTGGTAGATGACGCCGCCCTCGACCTGACCGTCGTTCACGGCGCGCAGTGTGGCGATGTTGTCGGAGAAGATCTCCGCGTTCGTCTTCATGCCTGCCAGCCACTGCGCGGTGGCCGGTTCACCGGTCAGCTGCAGCATCGCCGCGACGATGGCCTGGAAGTCGGGTTTGACGGGCGGGGCGCCCCAGCGGCCCTTCCACTCCGGCTTCTCCAGATCCATGATCGACTTCGGCAGCTGCGCCTCGGTGAGCTTGGTCCTGTTGTAGGCGAAGACGGTCGTGCGGGCCGCGACGCCGGTCCACTTCCCGGTCGTGGGGCGGTACTGCGGCGGCACCTGCGCGATGGTGGCCTGGTCGAGGTCGGCGAACAGCCCGGCTTTCTCGACCGCGGCCATCGCGGGGGAGTTCTCGGTGAGGAACACGTCGGCCGGGGACGAGGCGCCCTCGGCGATGAGCTGGTTGCCGAGCTCGGTGTCGCCGCCCTGGCGGTACTCGACCTTGATCCCGGTCTCCTTGGTGAACGCGTCGATCCATTCCTTGGTCAGCGACTCGTGCTGCGCGTTGTAGATCAGCAGGGCATCGGACTTCTCGGAGTCCGACGAGCACGACGTCAGGCCGACGACGAGGGCCAGCACGGCCAGTAGAACTGCCAGCCGACTCCAAGGGAATCGCATCGACGGTGTCCTTTCCGCGCCGTTCGTCCTGGCGCCGCTCAACTGAGGATTGCCTAGCCAACATATACCTCGAACACGTGTCGCCGGTCCCCGTCCGTCGAGGTCACCCCCTAGCGCGTCGTGGTGGATTCCCCGAACGGGTCGCGGCGTGGATTCGACCTTGAAATGATGCTGACCATTGGCTGTGTGCTCGGGTGTCGAACCACTAACGTTGGGGAATTGCGCAATGAAACTGATTGAAACGTCTGCTCGCCGCCTCGTGGCTGCACTGTCCGCCGCTGCGCTTGGGGCCGTCGTGGCCGGCACGGTCGCGATGCCGGCGGCCAATGCCGCGCCGTGTACCGCGAGCGCGTTGGCCACGACGGCAAGCGGCGTGCTCGGCGCGGCGGGTGGTTTCCTCGACGCCCACCCGGGCGCGAACGACGTATTGACGGCGGCGGCCTCGCAGCCCACCGACGTCGCGCGAACCAACGTGCGGGCCTACTTCACCTCGCATCCAGGCGAGTTCCTCGAACTCAACGGCATCGCGGCGCCGTTGAAGGACATGCGCAGCCAGTGCGGCATCACGATGTCACCGACCCAGCTCGCGACGCTGCTCGAGACGATGGGGTAGGCCTCGTCGCGCCTTGGCTCTGCCAGGGGCGCAGGGCGACGTCGGCGGCCCGTCGTACCGCGTCGGAATCGCCGGCCCCGCCGGCGTCGACCATCGCCTGTACCGCACCAGTGACGGCGCCGACGAACGCGCCCACGATGGCCCCCGCCGTGATGTCGTCGAGCTCGTCGGGGTACGCCGCACGCAGACGGCGCGCGATATCGCGTTGCGCCTCGAGCTGCAGTTGCAGGGCCCGGCCGCGCACGGCAGGCACGGTCTGGATGAGCCGGAACCGCAGTGCGCCTTGCGTGTCGGCGAACTCGTGGCCTGCCTCGATGACCGACTGCAACGCGCGGAGCAGGACGTCGGCCGGACGGTCGCGTCGCCCCCGGTGCTCGATCGCCTCGACGACCGCCAGCACGCGGGCGTCGGCTCCGGGAAACAGCAACTCGTCCTTGCTGGCGAAGTAGGTGAAGAACGTGCGGGTGCCGATGTCGGCGGCGTCGGCGATGTCCGCCACGGTGGTGCCGTCGTAGCCCTTCGTGGCGAATAGTTCGAGCGCGGCATCGATGATCGCCTGGTGCGTGCGCTCCCGTTTGCGCTCCCGTAGTGAACCGGTTTCCTCTGACATGCATCGAGTGTATAACTGCATTGAGTGCAAATATGCATTGAGTGCAGGAGGTGTCGCGATGTCCGTGCGGAACGTGTTGGTGGTCGGGGCCGGGGTGGCTGGGTCGACGGCGGCGTATTGGCTGGCGCGCCACGGAATGGAAGTGACGGTGGTCGAACGGGCCGTCGGCAATCGCTCCAGCGGCAGCCCGGTCGACGTGCGCGGTCCGGCCTACGGCGTCGCCGAGCGGATGGGAGTGCTTCCGCAGCTGCGGGCCGCGGCGACGCATTCGACCAAGATGAGCGCGGTGGACGCCGGCGGACGCCGAATCGGTTGGGTGCCAATGCAACTCGGACACGGCATCGAGATTCCCAGGAGCGAGCTAGCCGCGACGTTGAGCGAGGCCGGGCGGGACCTCGCGGAGTACCGATACGGCGACACCGTCACCGCCCTGGATGACGACGGTGACGGGGTCGCCGTCACCTTCGAGAACGCGCCGCCGGGCCGCTTCGACCTCGTGGTGGGTGCTGACGGGTTGCATTCGCGGGTGCGAGAATTGGCGTTCGGGACCGGGTTCATCGAGCACATGAGCCTGTACGTCGCCACGGTGGACCTCGCCGAAGAGGTTGACGGTCACACCGTGCTGATCCACAACACCGCTGGCCGCGCCGTTGCCGTTCACCCCGCGACAGGCCGGGGCATCGCCGCCTTCATCTTCCGTAGCCCCGAACTGCGGGGCGTCGACCATCGCGATACCGCTCGCCATCGGGAAATCGTGTGCGCGACCTACGCGGGCATGGGATGGCGAGTGCCCGAGTTGCTCGATCGGGTGCGCACGGCCGAGGACGTGTACTTCGACGCCGTCAGTCGCGTTCGGCTCGACCGATGGGCGAACGGACGGATCGTGCTGCTCGGCGACGCCGCATCCTGCGTGTCGTTGTTCGGGGAGGGATCGAGCCTCGCGATTGCCGGCGCCGCAACACTTGCCGAAGTCATCGCCGCACACCCAACCGATCCGGCAACGGCATTGCGTGCGTACGAGCAGCAGCACCGCCGGCTCGTCGCTCCTCGCCAACGCTGGATGGGCGCGGGGTCGCGGCTCATAGTGCCTGCTACACCCATTGGCGTCGTCGCGCGCAACGCGGCGATGCGGCTGGGACCGCTGGTGGCGGCGCTCAGTCCGGCGCGACCATGAACGTGCTGTGGATGAAGCGCCGACTGTGGACAACCGGGGGTCACTGCACCTGACGTGACGGCTCTGCCGTTCAGGGTGGGGCCATGACAGAGTCCTGGACCCGGGCCGAAATCGGCGCCCTCGGTGAGCAACTCGCGGTCGACCACTTGACGGCCCTCGGACTGCGGGTGATCGACCGCAACTGGCGCTGCCGGTGGGGCGAGCTCGACGTGGTCGCCGCCGACCCCGACGCACGGACGGTCGTGTTCGTCGAGGTGAAGACACGCACCACCGATCAGTTCGGCGGCGTGGCACAGGCCGTCACCCCGCAGAAGGTGCGTCGGCTGCGTCGGCTGGCGGGGTTGTGGCTGGCCAACCACGACGGCAGCTGGGCGCAGGTGCGCATCGACGTCGTCGGCGTGCGCATCGGGCGTGCGCCGACCCCGGAGCTCACCCACATCCAGGGGGTGGGGTGATGGCGCTGGGTCGGGCCTTCTCCGTGGCCGTGCGTGGGTTGGATGCCGAGCTCGTCGAGATCGAGGCCGACATCACTTCGGGGCTACCCGGTGTGCATCTGGTCGGGTTGCCCGACGCGGCGCTACAGGAGTCACGGGACCGCGTGCGCGCGGCGATCACCAACTGCGGCAACGAGTGGCCGATGGCGCGGCTGACGCTCGCGTTGTCGCCGGCCACGCTGCCCAAGGTCGGTTCCGTGTACGACCTGGCGCTGGCCTGCGCGGTGTTGTCGGCACAACACAAGCGGACGTGGCCGCGGCTGGAGAAGACCGTGCTGTTGGGCGAACTCGCGCTCGACGGCCGCGTCCGACCGGTCAAGGGCGTGCTGCCCGCGGTGCTGGCCGCCAAGCGGGACGGTTGGCCGGCGGTCGTCGTGCCCATGGAGAACGTCGCCGAGGCCAGCCTGATCGATGGCATCGAAGTGTGGGGCGTACGCAGGCTGAGCCAACTGCAGGCGTGGCTGAATGGCAAGGCGGCGCTCGAATGCGAGGTGCCCACCGCGTCGTCGGAGCCCGAACCGGTGGCCGAACTCGCCGACGTCGTTGGTCAGTCCCACGCCCGGTTCGCGGTCGAGGTGGCGGCGGCCGGCGCTCATCACCTGATGCTGACCGGACCTCCTGGCATCGGGAAAACCATGCTGGCGCAGCGGCTTCCAGGGTTGCTTCCCGCGCTCACGTCCGACGAGGCGTTGGAGGTCACCGCGATCCATTCGGTGGCGGGCCTCCTGACCGCCGACGCACCGTTGATCACCCGGCCACCGTTCGTGGCGCCGCACCACACGTCCAGCGTCGCATCACTGGTCGGCGGGGGGTCAGGGATGGCCAGACCGGGAGCGGTCAGCCGCGCCCATCGCGGAGTGTTGTTCCTCGACGAATGCGCCGAGATCGGCGTCAGCGCGCTCGAGGCGTTGCGAACGCCGTTGGAGGACGGTGAGATCCGGCTCGCCCGCCGTGACGGAGTGGCGCGCTACCCGGCTCGATTCCAACTCGTGCTCGCCGCGAACCCGTGTCCGTGTGCGCCCGCCGACCCGCGCGACTGTCGATGTGCGGCGGCCGAGAAGCGCAGGTATCTCGGAAAGCTGTCGGGTCCGCTGCTCGACCGCGTCGACCTGCGCGTCGTGATGGACCCCGTCCGCTCGGGTGCCATCAATGCCGAACACGGCGAGTCGACGGCCACTGTTCGCGGCAGGGTGGAGGGGGCGCGGCAAGCCGCCGCGCTGCGGTGGGCGCCGTACGGCGTCCGCACCAATGCCGAAGTCAGTGGACCATTGCTGCGCAGGCGGTTTCGCCCGCCACACGCAGTGATGGCACCGCTGCGCACCTCACTCGACCGCGGCGTGCTCAGCATCCGGGGCGTCGACCGCACGTTGCGCGTCGCCTGGAGCTTGTGCGACTTGGCCGGCCGCGAGTCGCCGAACCTCGACGATGTCACGACGGCGCTGAGCTTCCGGCAGGCGGGAGGTGCCCGATGACCGACGACGAGCTCCTCGCGTGGGCGTACCTCTCCAGGGTCGCCGAGCCGCCCTGCCCCGAATTGGCGGTGCTGGTGGCGAACGTCGGCGCCGTGGAGGCAGCCAGCCTCGTCAAGCGCAGAGACGTCAAGGACGACAAACTGTTGAGCCGCACCGAGGCGCGCCGTGACGTCGACTGTGCCGCTGAGGATGTCGCCATCCTGAAGCGGATGGGTGGACGGTTGATCGTGCAGGGTGACGACGACTGGCCGGAGGGGCCGTTCATGCAGTTCGCCAACGTTGACAGGACGAAGCGTCCCGAAGGCCACCCGCCGCTGGTGTTGTGGGTGGTGGGTCCCGAGCGGCTGGCCGACGTCGCGGAACGCAGCTGCGCGCTCGTCGGCACGCGAGCGTCGACGGCCTACGGCGAACACGTGACCGCGGACCTCGCCACCGGTCTGGTGGAGCGGGACGTCGCGGTGATCTCCGGCGCCGCCTACGGCATCGACGGCGTCGCCCATCGGGCCGCACTGGCGGCCGACGGGATCACGGTGGCCGTGCTGGCGGGTGGCATCGACGTGCCCTATCCCTCGGGACACTCCGCGCTGTTGCACCGCATCGCCAAGCACGGACTCGTCGTCACCGAGTACCCGCCGGGCGTGCGGCCGGCGCGGCACCGGTTCCTCACCCGTAACCGTCTCGTGGCTGTGTTGAGCGGCGCCACGGTGGTCGTCGAGGCCGGGTTGCGCAGCGGAGCCGCCAGCACCGCCGCGTGGGCCGAGGCGTTGAACCGACCGGTATGCGCGGTGCCGGGGCCGGTGACGTCGTCGGCGTCGACGGGATGCCACGTGCTGGTGCGCAACGGAGCCACTCTCGTCACAAGGTCCGAGGAGATCGTCGAACTGGTCGGCCGCATCGGTGAACTGGCCACCGAGCCCGGTCGGCCGACTTCACCACTGGACGGCCTCGAGCCAAACGTGGTGCGGGTGTACGACGCGTTGCCAGCGCGCGGTGCTCGCACCGTCGATGAGGTCGCCGTGGCCTCGGGCCTGCCGCCGACGCAGGTGCTGGGACCGCTGGCGACGCTCGAGTTGGAGGGGTTGGTGATGCGCACCGAAGGTATGTGGAAACTGGCGCGGCGCTAGCTGGGCGGGTCGGCGGCGACGCGTCCTCCGGTAGGTTTGCCGCGTGAACCACGATGCGGGCAGGCGCGTTGGCCCGTTGGCCGTGGTGCTTCTGCTGGTCGTCGTACTGGGTCTGGCGAGCTGCCGCGAAGCGCCCGAGCCCGTCGTCACCCCTCCCGGCGGGTACGGCTTCGCCGTCGGGGCCCCGCAGATCTGGATGAGCGCGGAGGACGCGGACCGCGAATTGGATGCGGCCGCCAAGACCGGCGCGCAGTGGCTGCGCGTGCACATCGACTGGCACTTCATCGAACCCGTCCAGGGAAAGTTCGACTGGGCCTACGCCGACCGCTGGATCAACGGCGCCCGCAGCCGCGGCCTCAAGGTGCTCGGCCTCATCACCAACACCCCGGATTGGGCCAGGGAGCCGGGCACGTCGTTCAGCCACCCGCCCATCAACGCCGCCGACTACGCCGACTTCGTCACCGCCGTCGTCAAGCGATACCAGGCCCGGATCTCCGACTGGGAGATCTGGAACGAGCCGAACCTGCCACGGTTCTTCGGGTTCAGCGCCGGCCGCCCAGCCGGCTACGTCGCACTGTTGAAGGCGGCCTATCCGGCGATCAAGTTGGTGCAGCCGAACGCCACCGTGATCGCCGCCGGACTCAGCCCCGCGGTCGGCGTCGACGCTCCGCCGAACTTCGTCAACGACATGTACATCGCCGGCGCGAAGGACTACTTCGACGCGATCGCCATGCACCCGTACGTATTCCCCGGCGGGATCGCGGCGGACCCGTACCACGGCTGGTCGGACGTCGCCCGCGTGCACGACATCATGACCGTGCATGGCGATGGCGACCTGAAGATCTGGATGACCGAAACGGGTGCGCCGACCGCGAGTGCCACCGACGAGGGCGTCAGCCAGGAGGAGCAGGCCAAGCAGATCGTCGACGTGATGGCCGGGCTGGCGGACACGGGCTTCAGCGGACCGATCTTCATCTACTCCATCCGGGACCTGGACACCGCCAACCACGACGACATCCAGGACAACTTCGGCGCGCTGCTGACCACCGACTGGCAGCCGAAGTTCGCGGCAGGCGTGTTGGCCCGTCCGCCGGACGGCGGCTGGCGGTAGCCCGCCACGGGTGCTGAGCCACTCGTATAGTCGGTGAGGTTGGCCGATTACCAGGAGGTACGCGTGGCAGGCCGTCCGATTCACACCTTCGAGGTGATCCGCAGCGAACAGCTGACCCCCCACATGATCCGAGTCGTGCTGGGCGGCAGCGGTTTCGACACGTTCGCGCCCAACGACTTCACCGACTCGTACGTCAAGATCGCCATCGTCGGCGACGACGTCGACGTCGCGGCGCTTCCGCAACCGCTGACCCTCGACAGCTTCAACGAACTCCCCGAGGGCCAGCGGCCCGTGGTGCGTACCTACACCGTCCGCCACGCCGATCCCGCGCGCCGGGAGATCGCGATCGACTTCGTCGTGCACGGCGAACACGGTGTCGCAGGACCGTGGGCCGCCGCGTTGCAGCCCGGCAACCCGGCGTACCTCATGGGGCCCAGCGGGGCCTACGCACCGGACCCGGCCGCCGACTGGCACCTGCTGGCCGGCGACGAGGCTGGCCTGCCCGCGCTGAGTGCGGCACTGGAAGCGTTGCCGCCCAATGCGATTGGCAAGGCCTTCATCGAGGTCGCCGGACCCGACGACGAGTTGCCGCTCAAGGCGCCCAACGGCGTCGAGATCCGCTGGATCTACCGCGGCGGGCGCGCCGACCTGGTGCCCGAGGACCAGGCCGGCGACCACGCGCCGCTCGTCGCGGAGGTCAAGGAGTCCGCGTGGCTGCCCGGTCAGGTCCAGGTGTTCATCCACGGCGAGGCCCAGACCGTCATGCACAACCTCCGCGCCTACGTCCGCAAGGAACGCGGCGTCGAGGCCAAGTGGGCGTCCATCTCCGGCTACTGGCGCCGCGGCCGCACCGAGGAGACCTTCCGCCAATGGAAGGCCGAACTGGCGAAAGCGGAATCCGGCACCGAAGGCTGACCCCGGGCTGGCACGCTTAGCCCATGGCGTTCGGTGACTATCAGCTAGAGATCTACCTGCAAGGCCTGTCCGGTGTCGTGCCGTCGCTGCCGATGGCGTTCGCGGACCTCGAGGCCAGAGCGCAGGCGGCGATGTCGCCGTCGGTGTGGTCCTACGTCGCGGGCGGCGCGGGCGACGAACGCACCCAACGCGTCAACGTGTCCGCATTCGACCAGTGGGGGCTGATGCCACGGATGTTCGTCGGCGCCAAGGAGCGCGACCTCTCCGTCGACCTGTTCGGGCTCACGCTGCCCTCGCCGGTGTTCATGGCACCGATCGGCGTTATGGGGATCTGCGAGCGGGACGGGCACGGGGACCTCGCGGCGGCCAGGGCGGCGGCGCGTACCGGTGTGCCGATGGTGGTGTCGACGCTGACGGCCGATCCGCTCGAGGACGTCGCCGCCGAGTTCGGCGAGACACCCGGCTTCTTCCAGCTGTACACGCCGGCGGATCGCGACCTCGCGGCCAGTTTCGTTCAGCGGGCGGAGGCGGCCGGGTTCAAGGGCATCGTCGTCACGCTCGATACGTGGGTGCCGGGCTGGCGACCGCGTGACCTGTCGACGTCGAACTTCCCGCAGCTCCGTGGGAAGTGTCTGGCGAACTACACCAGCGACCCCGTGTTCCGCGACGGATTGCCGCAGCCGCCGGAGGAGAACATGCAGCCCGCGATCCTGAAGTGGGTGTCGACGTTCGGCAACTCGCTGTCGTGGGCCGACCTGCCCTGGCTCCGCTCGCTGACCAAGCTGCCGCTGCTCGTCAAGGGCATCCAACATCCCGACGACGCGCGCCGGGCCATCGACGGCGGCGTCGACGGCATCTACTGCTCCAACCACGGCGGCCGCCAGGCCAACGGCGGCATCCCCGCCATCGACTGCCTGCCCGCCGTCGTCGAGGCCGCGGGTCCGGTGCCGGTGCTGTTCGACTCGGGCATCCGCACCGGCGCGGACATCGTGAAGGCACTGGCGCTCGGGGCGACGGCCGTCGGCGTCGGAAGGCCCTACGCCTACGGGATGGCACTCGCCGGCACCGATGGGGTCGTGCACGTGCTGCGATCGCTGCTCGCCGAGGCGGATCTCATCATGGGCATCGACGGGTATCCGACGCTGGCCGACCTGACTCCCGACGCCTTGCGACGCGTCGGTTCCTGATTCGGCGTCGGCGGCCCCCGTCCTTCGGTAGCTTCGGGTCGTGCCCGATCGGTTGAACCGCCAGATCCTGTTGCGCCGCCGCCCGACTGGGCTCGTTGCCCCCGATGACACTGAGCTGGTCAGCGTGCCTGCGCCCGAGCCCGCCGACGGCGAGGCGTTGCTCCGCACCACCTACGTCGGGATGGACGCCGCCGCGCGCACGTGGCTCGACGGGCAACCCGGCTACCTGCCGCCGGTGGAGCTCGGCGACGTGATTCGGGCAGCCGGCATCGGCGAGGTCGTCGAATCGCGGTGCGACGCCTATGCCGTCGGCGACGTCGTCACCACGCTGACGGGCTTCCAGGACTACTCGATCATTCGCGACGATGTGTTCGCCACACCCGTCGTCGGGTTGACCGACCAACTGGCGGTGATGTCGATCTACGGCCCGACCGGAGCCACCGCGTACTTCGGTATGACCGGCGTCGGCAAGCCCAAGGCGGGGGAGACGGTGGTGGTGTCCGCCGCCGCGGGCGCGACGGGTTCGGTGGCTGGTCAGATCGCGAGGATCGCGGGTGCCCGCGTGGTCGGCATCGCCGGTGGTCCGGAGAAGTGCCGCGCGGTGGTCGAGGACTTCGGGTTCGACGCCTGCATCGACTACAAGGAAGCCGACCTCGCGGCCGCGTTGAAGCAGCACTGCCCGAAGGGTGTCGACGTCTACTTCGACAACGTGGGCGGACCCGTCCTCGACGCGGTGCTCGGTCGGCTCGCCGCCAAGGCCAGGGTGGTGCTGTGCGGCGTCATCTCCAGCTACCTCACCGGTGAGCACCCCGGCCCGGCCAACTACGTGAACCTGCTGGCCAGGACCGCATCGATGCAGGGGTTCAACGCGCTCGACGAGTGGGGCCGCTTCGACGAGGCCTTCGACGCGCTGCGCGGCTGGGAGCAAGACGGTCTGCTCGCGCACCGCGAGACCGTCTTCAAGGGCCTCGAGTCCTGCGTCGACGCGCTCAACGGACTGTTCACCGGAGCCAACATCGGCAAGATGCTCGTCGAGGTCAGCCCACCCAGCCCAGTGCCCGCCTGACCCGACACACGCGGCCCGCCTAGGCCACATCGCGGGCGGGGCCTGCGACCGTAGGGGGATGGCGGTCCAGTTCGACGTGGTGCTCGAGGAGTTCGACGAGTTCCTCGCGCTGCAGCGAGGCCGCTCCGAGCACACCCGCCGCGCCTATCTCGGTGACCTGCGGTCGCTGTTCGCGTTCCTGTCCGAGCGGGCCCCGGAGGCGTCCCTGGCGGGGCTGTCGGTGCCGCTGCTGCGGTCGTGGTTGGCGGCGCAAGCGTCGGCCGGGGCCGCCCGCACGACGCTGGCGCGGCGCACCTCCGCGGTCAAGACGTTCACGGCCTGGGCGTCGCGCGCCGGTTTGATCGACGGCGACCCGGCGACCCGGCTGCAAGTGCCCAAGGCGCGTCGGACGCTGCCGTCGGTGCTGCGCGAAGATCAGGCGCTGGACGCCATGAATGCCGCCAATTCCGGTGCACAGCAAGGTGATCCGCTTGCCTTGCGGGACCGGCTGATCGTCGAGTTGCTCTATGCCACCGGGATACGCGTCAGCGAGTTGTGCGGGCTCGACACCGATGACGTCGACGCGTCGCGGCGGCTGCTGCGGGTGCTTGGCAAGGGCAACAAGCAGCGCACCGTGCCGTACGGCGAGCCCGCGCAACGGGCGTTGACCGCGTGGCTGGCCGACGCTCGTCCGGAGCTGGCGACCGCGGACTCGGGGCCCGCGCTGCTGCTTGGCGCCCGCGGAAAGCGGCTCGATCCGCGTCAGGCCCGCACGGTGGTGCACCAGACGATGGCCGCCGTCGACGGGGCACCCGACATCGGTCCGCACGGGTTGCGGCACAGCGCGGCGACGCATCTGCTCGAAGGCGGAGCCGACCTGCGGGTCGTGCAGGAACTGCTGGGCCACTCGTCGTTGGCGACCACGCAGCTCTACACGCACGTGACGGTGGCGCGGCTGCGCGCGGTGCACGATCAGGCCCACCCCCGCGCCTAACCGCTCAACGGCTTGAGCCGGATCGGCGTCGAGACCACCAACCTCAGGGGGTCGACGTAGTCCGCGCGGGCCGCAGCACCCCACATGGCACCCCAGTGCAGACACGCGGCAGCCCCGCAGCCGGAATGCCCCGCGACCAGCGTGCCGATCGTGGCGCCAACGTCGACGAGTTGCCCAGTGCGTACCAGTGCGTCGACGGGTTCGTAGCTGGTGCGCAGCCCGCCGGGGTGGGCGATCGAGATCACCGGCCGGTTCGCGAGCCGCCCCGCGAACACCACGGTCCCGGGGGCCGCGGCATGCACGCCTTGCCCAGGCGCGCCCGACAGGTCGACGCCGCGATGCCCGTGCTGCCAGTCTGGATCGGGAGCATCGAACGTGCGTAGCACCGCCGGACGTGGGTGTAGTGGCCAGGCGAGCCGACCGGTGTCGGCGTGGACCGGTGGCGTACTTACCAGCACCAGGATGGCCAGCGCGGCCACGATCCTCATCGGCCCAGTTCAGCCCGCCGCGGGCCACCGGGGAAGGGGAGCGGACCCATCTGTGGACGGGGACGCCACTGTGGATCGCGGCGTGGTCAAAGCATGCATGTCAACGGTGTAAACTGAGTCCCGCAATCCGCATCAGCGGGTTGACTTCGCGCGCCTGCACCGCAGCCCCGTTCCTCCAGGGTTGCACTCGCATGCCGGCGGTCTCGTCTCAGGATGGGTCCGGCACGCAGCAGACGCCAGGGTTCGGCATCACCCGACGCCGGACGACAACCGACAATGAAAGCTGGGCAAAACATGGCCGTCGTGACCATGAAGCAGCTGCTTGACAGCGGCACCCACTTCGGGCATCAGACCCGTCGCTGGAACCCCAAGATGAAGCGGTTCATCTTCACCGACCGCAACGGCATCTACATCATCGACCTGCAGCAGACGCTGACCTACATCGACCAGGCGTACGAGTTCGTCAAGGAAACCGTCGCCCACGGTGGCAGCATCATGTTCGTCGGCACCAAGAAGCAGGCGCAGGAGTCCATCGCCGACGAGGCGACCCGCGTCGGCATGCCGTACGTGAACCAGCGCTGGCTGGGTGGCATGCTCACCAACTTCTCGACGGTCCACAAGCGCCTGCAGCGCCTGAAGGAACTCGAGGGCATGGAGCAGACGGGCGGCTTCGAGGGGCGCACCAAGAAGGAAATCTTGATGCTGACCCGCGAGAAGAACAAGCTCGAGCGCAGCCTCGGTGGTATCCGCGACATGGCCAAGGTTCCGTCGGCCATTTGGGTCGTCGACACCAACAAGGAGCACCTCGCCGTCAGCGAGGCCATCAAGCTGGGCATCCCGGTCATCGCGATCCTGGATACCAACTGCGACCCCGACCAGGTCAACTACCCGATCCCGGGTAACGACGACGCCATCCGTTCGGCCGCGCTGCTCACCAAGGTGATCGCGTCCGCCGTCGCGGAGGGCCTGCAGGCACGTTCCGGAGCGGGCAGCGACAAGCCCGCGGCCGAGGGTGCGGAGCCGCTCGCCGAGTGGGAGCAGGAACTGCTGGCCGGTGCCACCGCGGGAGCGGCGACCCCAGCCACCAACGGTGCCGCCGAGCCCGAAGCCCCGACCGAAACCCCCGCTCCTGAGTCTTCCTGACCAATTCAAGAGAGGTTGAAAGTGGCGAATTACACCGCTGCCGACGTCAAGCGGCTCCGGGAGCTCACCGGCTCCGGGATGCTGGCCTGTAAGAACGCGCTTGTCGAGGCCGACGGCGACTTTGACAAGGCCGTTGAACTGCTCCGCATCAAGGGCGCCAAGGATGTCGGCAAGCGCGCCGAGCGGGCCACGGCCGAAGGGCTGGTGGCAGCCAAGGGCGGCGCGCTGATCGAGCTGAACTCCGAGACCGACTTCGTCGCCAAGAACGCGGAGTTCCAGGCGCTGGCCGATTTGGTCGTCGCGGCTGCCGCGGCAGCCAAGGCCGGCGACGTCGACGCGCTGAAGGCGGCCCCGGCCGGTGACAGCACCGTCGAGCAGGCCATTGCGGACCTGTCGGCCAAGATCGGCGAGAAGCTCGAACTGCGCCGCGTGGCGTACTTCGACGGTGAGGTCTCGACCTACCTGCACAAGCGGGCATCGGATCTGCCGCCGGCCGTTGGCGTGCTGGTGGAGTACACCGGCGGTAACGCCGACATCGCGCGCGTCATCGCACAGCAGGTCGCGGCGATGAAGGCGAAGTACCTGACGAAGGCCGACGTGCCGGAGGAGCTCGTTGCCAGCGAGCGCCGCGTCGCCGAGGAGACCGCCCGCGAGGAAGGCAAGCCCGAGCAGGCGCTGCCGAAGATCATCGAGGGCAGGCTCGTCGGGTTCTTCAAGGACGTCGTGCTGCTCGAGCAGCCGGCGCTGACGGAGGACAAGAAGACCGTCCAGGGTGTGCTCGACGACGCCGGAATGACCGTGACCCGGTTCGCTCGGTTCGAGGTCGGACAGCCCTAACGACGTAACACGACGGCCCCGTAGCTTCCGGTAATCGCGGAAGTGCGGGGCTTTCGTGCATCTTGTTCGCTGCATCGGTTACCAACTATTGTTGGTGTAGCCCAACTATAGTACGCTTAGATCAACATTAGTTGGGCAAGGAGCGCTGCCGTGCAATTCAACCGGCCGTTCGCGACCGTGACGCCCACGCTTGATGGCGATGTACTAGCCGTCCTGGCAGCGCACGATGCCGCGTTCACCGCGGGCCAGATCCGGCGTGTCCTCAACGACTACTCCGAGGAAGGCATACGCAAGGTGTTGACGCGCTTGGTCCTTCAGGGCATCGTCAGTGCCGATCGCGTGGGTAATGCGTTCACGTATCGGCTCAATACCGATCACCTTGCGGCGGATCCAATTCGGGCACTCGCTCGGCTCGGAGGCACGTTCCTATCCCGCCTCGAGAAACACCTCGAAGCCTGGGATCCTGCGCCGGTGTATGCCGCGGTATTTGGGTCGGCGGCTCGCGGCGACATGACCGTGGACAGCGACCTCGACATCTTTCTCGTTCGCGATGGCGGGATCCTCGACCACTTGTGGGCCGACCAAGTCAATGAGCTTGGGGCCGCGGCCACGAGGTGGACGGGCAATGATGCGCGCGTCCTTGAGTACACGGTCGACGAGTTGCGGGGAGCAGTTGACGAGCCATTGCTGCGCGATGTGGTGGACCAAGGCCTCACGGTGGCTGGGTCGCGCGCCTGGCTCGTGAAGCAGCTACGGCAGGGGTCGAAGGAATCGAGAAGCAAATGACGGGACGAACCAGGGACTGTACGAACGCGATCCGTACCGGCCGGTTGAAGAAGGCGATCGAGTTCCAGGATGCCGCGACGCTCGCCCAGGAGCACGACATGCCGAACGCGGCGGTCGACTTGTTGGTCGACGCAGGAATTGCAGCCGCAGACGTCATTTGTTGCGCCCGGCTAGGACTTCATGCGACGGGCGAGAACCACAATGAAGCGATCGCACTACTGAAGAAGGCCGAGGCCAGCATGGAGACGCACTTGCGGACACTGCTGAACGTGAAGACCAAGGTCGCCTATACGCATCAGCAGGTGTCAGCCGACGATCTGAAGAAAGCCAGCCGAGCGGCGGAAGCGCTGGTCGAAGGCGCCCGCCGCACGTCGTCAACCAGCCCCTAATCGGCAATTTGCAGGCGCTGGCGTTGCTACCGTCGGGCCATGGCACGCATATCCGCATTCACCGACGACGCGCTGGGCGAGCTCGACGCGGTCGGGCTCGTCGAAGCACTGGCCTCGGGTGCGGTGTCCGCGGCCGAACTGGTCGAGGCGGCCATCGCCCGCACTGAGCGGGTCAACCCAGACCTGAACGGGATGGCGTACGACGCGTTCGACCGGGCGCGCCTCCGCGCAGCGGCCAAGCGACCGTACGGGGGGTACTTCGACGGCATCCCGACCTTCGTCAAGGACAACGTCGCGGTCGAGAGCATGCCAATGATGCAGGGCACCGACGCGTGGGAGCCGCACCCTGGCGTAGCGGACGGCGACTTCGCCCGTGACTTCCTGGCGACGGGGCTGATGCCGCTCGGCCGAACTCGTATGTCGGAGTTCGGGTTCAGCGGTTCGGCAGAACATCCTCGGCTCGGACCGGTCCGCAATCCATGGGATCCGGCGTATTCGTCAGGAGCATCATCGTCGGGGGCGGGCGTCTTCGTGGCGTCCGGCGTGGTGCCCATCGCCCATGCGAACGACGGCGGCGGCTCGATCCGCATCCCCGCCGCGTGCAACGGGCTCGTCGGGCTGAAACCATCGCGGGGGCGGCTGCCGGTCGACAAGGAGACCCGGGCGATGCCGTTGCTCATCGTGGCCAACGGCGTCGTCACCCGCTCGGTGCGTGACACCGCGGCGTTCTACCGCGAGATGGAACGCATCCACCACAATCCCAAGCTGCCCCGCATCGGTGACGTCACAGCGCCCGGCAAGGCCCGGCTGCGCATCGCGGTGTGCACCCAGTCGGTGGCACGCACGGCGAGTCCCGAGGTCACGGAGCTGACGCTGAAGACGGCGGCGCTGCTCGAGGAGCTCGGCCATCGCGTGACGACCATCGACAATCCCGTGCCAGCACAGTTCAAGGACGACTTCCTGCTCTATTGGGCGTTCTTGGCGTTCGCGCTGATACGGGGCGGCCGCCGCACGTTCGGCCCCACGTTCGATGCATCGAGGCTCGACAACCTCAGCAGAGGGCTGGAGCGGTCGGCGGCGCGGCGGCTCCACCGCGTTCCGTCGGCGATCGTGAGGTTGGCGCGCACGCGCCGGATCACCGCGCGTCTGGGTGAGCAGTACGACGTCGTGCTCAACCCGACGCTTTCCGGCGTGACCCCGCCGATCGGGCATCTCGACCCGATGGCCGACTACGACCAGATCATCGACCGGTTGATCGACTGGGTGGGGTTCACGCCACTACAGAACGCGACGGGCGACCCGGCAATCTCGCTACCACTCGCGCTGTCGACCGACGGGCTGCCCGTCGGGATGATGTTCGCCACGACGGTGGGGCAGGAGGCGAGGCTTCTGGAGCTCGCGTACGAACTCGAAGAGGCTCGCCCGTTCCCCTTGCTCGGCGCCTGACCGCTGCGCATTCCGACGGCCAATGACGGTGGTCATCAACACCATTCGAACCGAACGGATGATTGGGCAACGAAATCCGTTGCCTGCGTGACACTGCGCCGTAATCGAAACCCGTGCTAGTTAACGCGGCCGACACGCACAGTCGCCATTGGCGAAACACGGCGATTCCACCATCCTTTGTGTGGAGACCCCCGCGCCCACAACCGTTCGATCACCGGCGATCGCCACCGCAACCTCGGGCAACACGTTCGCGTGCCTCGTCCGGTTCGCGCTGGCGAACATTCGCCGTCGTCCCGAACGGTTTGCGCTGTCCGTGCTCGGCATCGCGCTGGCGATCGGTTGTGTGGTGATCGTGCGCACCATCTCGTCGAGTTTCGCGATCACAGGAGCCGACTCCGTCACCGACGTACTCGGCGGCGCCCAGCTTTGGGCCGTCCCCGCGGCCGGCGTGCAGTACGACGCCGACGTGCAGGCGCTCGTCGCCGGCGGCCCCGCACCGGAGTTCGTCGTGCCCGACGGCTGGCGAGCGGTGCGAACGCTGTCCGGCGTCACGGACCTCAACGGAACGAAGGTCTCGTTGCGCGGAAGCGACGAAATCGCCAGCGGTCAAGCAATTTTGGGCTCGGGGCTGGCCGCCCGGCTGGGGGTGTCGGACGGAGACCGCGTGGTGGTCGGGGGGCAGAGTCTCTTGGTCACCGTCACGGGTAGTGGCCAGAGCATGTCGGTGGCGAGCGGGCTGGCTGCAAGCGTCGTCGGCGAGCACGGGTGGTGGACCATCTTCGCGCCGGCCGGTGACGAGAAGCGTCGCACGCTCGGTCCGACGTTCGGCGCCGCCGTCGGCCTGCCCGATACGACGGATCCGTCGGTGGCACCGGATCCCGCTGGCGCCGGGCTGATCTACGACACCGTCGGGGGTACGGGTCCGCTCACATTCGAGGGAAAGTTCTCGGCCCTGTTCTCCGGCCAGGTCACCAGCAGCACGCTCGGCTTGATCTCGATGATCGGCCTGGTGCTGGGGTTCATCATCGCGTTGTCGTCGTTTCTGGCCGCGGTGGCCGAGCGCAAGCGTGAGTTCGGCATCATGGCCAGCATCGGTTTGGCCGACGAAGTGCTGTACTTCTTCCTCGTCGAGTCGGGCATCGTCTTCGTGGTCGCCTATCTCGTCGGCGTGCTCGGCGCGGGAGCCGCTGTGGCACTGGTGATTCCGGGCATTGCGACGCCGATGGCCTGGCTCCAGGCATCCGCGATGGTGGCTGCATTCTTGCCGGCGATGGCGATCGTCGGCGCGCTAGTGCCCGTGCACCGGCTGCTGCAACAACGTCCCGTCGACCTTCTGGGAGGCCGCTAGTGCTGACGAAGGGACTCGCATACGGCTGGTTGTCGGCACGGCGTCGCATCGGCGAAATGGTGCTTCCCGTGGTGACCACGGCCACCGGCGCCTTCCTCGTGGTCATCGTGTTCGGGATGTCCGAAGGAATCCGCGCGCAGTCGGCTTCGCTCGGACATGCCGACGAGATCGGGCGTGCACTCGTGCTCATCGCCGTCACGGTGCTGTTGGTCGGTGTCGTGGAGGTGGCGGTCGCCACCACCAGGACGGTGGCCCACCGCACCCGTGAACTAGGAGTCCTCGGCGCGAACGGGATCCCGCGCAAGCCGGTGATCGCCGCCCTGCTGGTCGAACCGGTGGTTGCGGCCGTTCTGGGTGCGCTGGCTGGCGTCGCGCTCGCCGTCATCACGGGATTCGTCTTGGATGCAATGGGTTTCGTTGCGACGGGCGTTGCCGCGTCGGGCCTGTTGCTCGGCTCGGCGATCGCGGTGGGAGTCAGCATCGTCGCGGCAGTCGCCACCAGCATCGTGCCCACGTGGAACGCAGCGTCGCGCCCACCCATCCGTTCGCTCTCGAGTGGAGGTTAGACATGACGGCCGTACAAGATACCGACGAGGATGCCGAAACCACCGCGGCCACCACCGCGGAGGCGCCGGCGCCGGTCATCGAAATATCCGACGTGTGGAAGCTGCACAAGCTCGGCGACGAGGTGGTCAAGGCTCTGGTCGCAGCCGAACTCCAGGTGATGCCAGGCGAGTTCGTCTGCCTGATGGGCCCGAGCGGCAGCGGAAAGTCGACGCTGCTCAACATCATCGGAGGCCTGGACCGGCCGACGAAGGGCAGCGTCAAGGTCGCGGGTAAGGACACCTCGAAGCTGACCGAGAGCCAGTACGCGGCGTTACGCCACGACACGATCGGGTTCATCTTCCAGAGCTACAACCTGATTCCGTTCCTGTCCGCGGTCGAGAACGTGGAGCTGCCGCTGATGTTCGAGCCGTTCGACCGAAAAGCCTTGCGCAAGCGGGCGATCGAGTTGCTCGAATTGGTGGGACTGGGTCATCGGATCAACCACCAGCCGACCAAGATGTCCGGCGGCGAGCAGCAACGCACCGCCATCGCGCGGTCGTTGATCAGCAACCCGACACTGGTGCTCGCCGACGAGCCGACCGCGAATCTGGATCACCGCACGGGGGAGACGGTGGTGCGCATGCTGCGTGACCTGTGTTCGACGCTTGGCGTCACCGTCGTCGCCAGCACCCACGACCCCACGGTCGCCGACGAAGCGAGCCGCGTCATCCGCATGAAAGACGGACAAATCGTCAACTAGCCGAGTCCGCGCCAGAACTCGAACCGATTGGAAGAAGCAATGACACAAGAACTCGAAGCGTCGCGGTCGGCCGGCCGCGACAAACTAATGACCACCGAGCTCGTCCCGGAGCAGGTGTTCCCCAAGGTGATGACCACGTTCGGCCTCACGGCCACCTACGTGTTCATCATCTGCTGGATCACCGGCTCATCGGTGATGGCGGCGGGCGGCTGGACCGCGATCCCGATGTGGGTTCTGGGCATCCTGACGTTCCTTGTGCCCGCGGGTATGGCGGTTGCCGAGCTCGGCAACCTGTGGCCGGGTGAAGGCGGCGTGTACATCTGGGCCACCCGCACCATGGGTGAGACCTGGGGCTTCGTCGGTGGCTACCTGTCGTGGATCCCGGTGATCCTCAACGCCGCGTCGTCACCCGCGATCATCGTGCAGTTCCTGCTTCTGGCCTTCCACGCGGAGCTGGGTCCGGTGATCAGCATCGTCTTGCAGGTGATGATCCTGTGGGGCGTCATCGGTCTCGCGCTGGCGAAACTCGCTGCGAACCAGAAGATCATGAACACGGTCTTCATCGTCTACGGGGTGTTGACGGCAGTCATCTTCATCTCGGGCGTGGTCTACGCAGCGAAGAACGGTTCGGCCACACCGTTCGATGCGCACGCAGCTACGGTGCCCGACTTCGCAGGCGCAGGTTTCCTGTACGGCACCGTGCTGCTGTACCTGCTGGGCGTCGAGACGCCGTACAACATGGGTGCGGAGTTCCTGTCGGTACGCAAGAGCGGGCCGAAGATGGTCATCTGGGGCTCGATAGCCCTGGTGGTCATCTACTTGTTGACCACGCTTGGCACCATGATGGCGCTGCCCACCAGCGAGATCAACCCGGTGACCGGTGTGATCGGCATGCTGGGCACGGCCGCCCCCGCGGGCGTGATGGAGGTCGGGGCCGTCGTCCTGGCGGTGATCGTCTTCGTCGCGTTGATGTCCTACCAGGTGACGTACTCCCGGTTGATCTTCGTCTCGGGCCTCGAGCGCCACCTGCCGCGCATCTTCACCCACCTCAACCCGCGTACCCGCAACCCCGTGACGGCCATCCTCATCCAGGGCGTGCTCTCATCGATAATCCTGGTGGCGTTGTACTCACAGGCCAGCATGGCCAACGTGACGATCTTCCTTCAGGGTGGCCTCTCGACCGTCTGGTTGATCTCCGGGTTCTTCTTCCTGATCCCGGTCATCATCGCGCGCAAGAAGTACGCCGACCGCTACGCCAACGAGACGTTCTGGCGCATTCCCGGCGGCATGGTCGGGGTGTGGATCACGGTCATCATCGGCTCGTTGGGCACCATCGCCGGCGTCTACTACTCGTTCGCCAAGTCCTGGCTCACGAGCTCAGGGGTGGGCGACGCCGAGTGGATGAAGTGGGTGGGCAGCATCGCCGTGGGCATGGTGCTCCTCGGCGTGGTCGTCTACTTCTTCGGCAGGCGGTCTGCACACAAGACCAGTGCCGAAGACGCGTTGGCGCATCTTGCCGTGCTCGATCTAAACACAAGTGAATCGACGAAATAAGAAACAAGAGGCTTGATCGAAATGACATTGGACAGCACCACCCTTCAGGCGGCCGCTACCGAGGACAAGACCTACTACCCGCTCGACCCGCTGACCGGCGCGGAGATCGAGTCAGCCGCGGCAGTCATCACGACATCCGAATACTCAACGCCGACACTGAAGTTCGTGATGATCCAGCTGGCGGAGCCGGCCAAGACCGCGACGCTGACGTTCGAGGGCGCGGTCGACGTGCCGCGGTGTGCGTTCGTCTCGATGTACGACGCGGGCGCCAAGTTGGTCTACGAGGCGGTCGTGGACCTCGGAGCGCGGATGATCGTGTCGTGGAAGGCGATACCCGGCCGGTTCCCCTCGTATCTGGTCGAGCACATGACCGGGGTCGAGGAGACGGTCCGTGAGGATCCGCGGTGGCAGGAGGCGATGCGCAAACGCGGCGTCACCGACTTCAGCCTCGCGATGATCGACCCATGGCCCGCAGGCTATTACGGCGCGCAGGACCACTACGACAACTCGGCGCTGGTGTGCCGTCCGCTGACGTTCATGCGGGCGGCGCCGTCCGAGCACGGCTATGCCCGCCCGGTCGAAGGCCTGATCGTCACGTTCGACCTGGACAAGATGGAGATCATCGACATCGAGGATCACGGTGTCGTGCCGCTTCCACCGACGGCGGGCAACTACGACCCGAAGTTCATGTTCGACGAGAACAACCGGCCGGCGTTCACCGAGTTCCGTTCCGACGTGAAGCCCATCGAGATCACCCAGCCCGACGGGCCCAGCTTCACCGTCGACGGCTGGCACGTTACGTGGCAGAAGTGGTCGCTGCGGATCGGCTTCAACCCGCGGGAGGGCATCACGCTGCACGAGGTCACCTACACCGACCGTGGCGAAACGCGGCCCATCATGTACCGCGGCTCGTTGTCGGAAATGGTGGTGCCCTATGGCGATACGTCACCGACGCACTGGAACAAGAACGTCTTCGACATGGGTGAGGTCGGGATGGGCTTCTCGGCCAACCCGCTGACACTTGGCTGCGACTGTCTGGGAGAGATTCAGTACTTCGATGCCACGGTCAACGACTCGAGCGGCAACGCGGTCATCATCCCCAACGCGATCTGCATGCACGAGGAGGACTACGGGATCTCCTGGAAGCACACCGACTTCCGCACCGAAGAGGTCGAGGTCCGGCGTTCCCGGCGACTCGTCGTCTCGATGATCTGCACGGTCGGCAACTACGAGTACGGGTTCTTCTGGTACTTCTACAACGACGCGTCGATCGAGGTCGAGGTCAAGCTGTCCGGCGTGCTCACCACCGGCGCCGTCGAGGACGGCGAGGTTCCGCGCTGGGGCAAGCTCGTCGCTCCGGGCATCTACGGACCGAATCACCAGCACTTCTTCAACTTCCGGCTCGACATGAGCGTCGACGGGCCGGGAAACAGTGTGTACGAAGTGGATTCGATCCCGGAGCCCGACCCGGCGCTCAACCCGCACCACAACGCGTGGATCACCCAGGACACGTTGGTGGCCTCCGAAGCCGAGGGTGCGCGGGACTGGGACTGGAAGACGGGCCGGTACTGGAAGATCACCAATCCGTCGAAGAAGAACGAACTCGGCAGTCCGGTGGCATACAAACTGGTGCCGAAGGAGATCGTGCCCGTCATGGTGCAGGAGGGCTCACACATCTACGACCGCGCCCGCTTCGTGCAGCACAACCTATGGGTGACCAAGTACGAAGAGTCCGAGAAGTTCGCGGCGGGGGACTACATGTACCAGTCCGCCGACGCGCAGGGCCTGCCGGAGTTCATCGCCGACGACGCTCCACTGGAGGACACCGACGTGGTGCTCTGGTACACCCTCGGCGCGCACCACGTGGTGCGGCCGGAGGACTGGCCGGTGATGCCTTGTGCGTACACGGGATTCCACCTCAAGCCCATCGGCTTCTTCGACGGAAACCCGGCACTCGACATCCCGCCGTCGCCTCCGAAGGCGTGCCACTCGCATCACTGAACGCGGCGTCGCCCGGGTAGCCTTCGGTGTTCTGGCCTTGAGTCCACAGGGCCCGGACCCGGAGGCGACCCGTGAGCACACTGTCCGACGACCTGCACACGCTCGGTTACGAGGCGGCGCCAAGGCCCGAGGTGCTCGACGGTCGGTGGAGCCCGCCGCCGGTGCGCACGGCGTGACGGTCAGCCCAGCGCCGCCAGCAGCTTCTTGAACTCGGCGCGTTGCGACGGCGTCAGTGGGTCGAGCACGCGGCGTTCGGCTTCGCGGACGCCGACGTCGATGCGTTCCAGGAGTGCGTGACCATCGCGGCTCAGCTCCGCCGGTCGCGAACGCCCGGACGCGACGGTTTCGGGCCGCGTCACTAGGCCACGGTCTTGCAGCCCGCGGACCACCATGTTCATCGCCTGCGGTGACACCATCACGTCGCGCGCCAGGTCGGCGTTGGACTGGCCGGGCGTTCTCGACAGGATCCGCATGCAGATGTATTGCGGGAACGACAGGCCCGCAGGATCGAGCGCCATCGTGGTGACTTCTGCGCGCAGGGACGTCGCCACCCTGTGCAGCAGGTAGCCCAACGGCTCGTCTACGCCTTCGTCCATGTCAAGTATCTTGACACATATCAACCAAATTGATAAACAGGAGGCATGACGAACCCCACCGAAGAGATGAACGTGATGTTCGACGCCGCCTACCGCGGTGAGGCTCCGGAGCTGCCGTCGGGCCCCGGAGCCCGACCGCCGTGGAGCATCGGTGAGCCGCAGCCCGAGATCGCCGCCTTGATCGCGGCGGGCAAGTTCCACGGCGACGTGCTCGACGCCGGCTGCGGTGAGGCTGCGACTGCACTCGCGCTCGCCGAGCAAGGCTTCACCACCGTGGGCCTCGACCAGTCGCCCACCGCCATCGAGCTCGCGCGTGCAGAGGCCGCCAAGCGCGGCCTGACCAACGCCAGCTTCGACGTGGCCGACATCAGCGCATTCACCGGATACGACGACCGCTTCGGCACCATCGTGGATTCGACGCTGTTCCACTCCATGCCGGTCGAGCTGCGCGAGGGCTACCAGCAGTCGATCGTTCGGGCCGCCGCGCCGGGCGCGTCGTACTTCGTCCTGGTCTTCGATCGGAACTCCATGCCGGGTGGCCCCGCGAACCCGGTCACCGAGCAGGAACTGCGTGACGTGGTGGGCAAGTACTGGGTCATCGACGACGTCCGGCCCGCCCGCATTCACGCCAACGTGGCCGTCGGGGCCATCGCCGGGTTCGAGGACTTCGCCGGGCAGGCCATCGTGGACGAAGGCAACGGCCGCATGTCCATCCCCGCCTGGCTGCTCTCGGCGCACCTGGGCTGACGTCCTTCGCGCGACCTGAACAGGGTCGATCTCCACGCGTAGCTACCCGTCCGTCACCGCGTTCTCGCAGTTTGGCAGGATTGGGGTTGCCATCCTCGCCAAGTAATGGATGGCAGTCTCGTGCGAGGACCCGAAGGGAGCCACGATGGCGGTGCCTGACGAAGGCGGAGCCAGCCAGAGCACCCCGATCCGACCGATGTACTCCCGCGTGGTGCTCAAACTGGGCGGCGAGATGTTCGGCGGTGGTCAGGTGGGCCTGGACCCCGACGTCGTGGCGCTGGTCGCCCGCCAGATCGCCGAAGTGGTCCGCAGCGGTGCCCAGGTGGCCGTCGTCATCGGCGGAGGCAACTTCTTCCGAGGTGCGCAACTGCAGCAGCGCGGCATGGAACGCACCCGCTCGGACTACATGGGCATGCTCGGCACCGTGATGAACAGCCTTGCGCTGCAGGACTTTCTGCAGAAGGAAGGCATCGACACCCGAGTGCAGACCGCCATCACGATGGGACAGGTCGCGGAGCCGTACATCCCGCTGCGCGCACGCAGGCACCTCGAAAAGGGTCGCGTCGTGATCTTCGGTGCGGGCATGGGCTTGCCGTACTTCTCCACCGACACCACGGCCGCGCAGCGCGCCCTGGAGATCGGCGCCGAGGTGGTGCTGATGGCCAAGGCGGTCGACGGCGTGTACACCGCCGACCCACGCACGAACCCGGACGCCGAACTGCTGACCGCGATCACACACCGTGAGGTCATCGACCGCGGACTTCAGGTTGCCGACGCCACCGCCTTCAGCCTCTGCATGGACAACAACATGCCGATTCTGGTGTTCAACCTGCTCACCGATGGAAACATCGCGCGTGCGGTCGCAGGTGAGAAGATCGGAACACTTGTCACCACCGATTGACGGTTGGTGGCCGGGCGAGCGACAGCGACGGGAGAAACGACCGTGATCGACGAAACCCTCTTCGATGCCGAGGAGAAGATGGAGAAGGCGGTGGGCGTCGCGCGCGACGACCTCGCGTCCATCCGGACTGGTCGCGCCAACCCCGGCATGTTCAATCGGGTCAGGGTCGACTACTACGGCTCGCCGACGCCGATCACTCAACTCTCCAGCATCAACGTGCCCGAGGCCCGGCTCGTCGTCATCAAGCCTTATGAGGCAAGCCAGTTGCGCAGCATCGAGGAGGCCATCCGCAACTCCGACCTCGGCGTCAACCCGAGCAATGACGGCAACGTCATCCGTATCTCGATTCCCCAGCTGACCGAGGAGCGGCGCCGCGATCTGGTCAAGCAGGCGAAGTCCAAGGGCGAGGATGCCAAGGTGACGGTGCGCAACGTCCGGCGCAAGGCCATGGAAGAGCTGGCTCGCATCAAGAAGGACGGCGAGGCGGGCGAGGACGAGGTTGGCCGGGCCGAGAAGGAACTCGACAAGGCGACTCAGACGTACACCACGCAGATCGACGATCTCGTCAAGAACAAAGAAGGCGAGCTGCTGGAGGTCTAGGTCGCCGGAGACCAGACCTTCAGAAACGAGCACAGTGGCAGACCCCGACACCGCACCCGCCGACGGCGCTGGCGACACCGCCGAGCCGCAGAAGAAGGCGTCCCGGGCCGGGCGCGACCTGCCCGCGGCCATCGCCGTTGGCGCGGTGCTGGGCTTCGGCGTGATCGCCATCCTGATCTTCGTCCCGTACGTGTGGATCGGCGTCGTTGCCGCGGCGATGGCGCTGGCCACCCACGAGGTGGTCCGGCGACTGCGCACGGCGGGCTATGCGATACCGGTGATTCCGCTGCTGATCGGCGGCCAGGCCATGGTCTGGCTGACGTGGCCGCTCGGCGTGGCCGGGGCACTGGGCAGTTTCGGCGGCACCGTCGTCGTGTGCATGATCTGGCGGCTGCTGTCGGGTGGTCTGAAGGACGCGCCGGTCAACTATCTGCGCGACATCTCCGCGACGGTCTTCCTGGCCGCCTGGATCCCGCTGTTCGGCGCGTTCGGCACGCTGCTGGTCTATCCCGACGACGGTGGTGCGCGGGTGCTGTGCCTGATGGTCGGCGTCGTGTTCTCCGACATCGGCGGCTACACGGCGGGCGTGCTGTTCGGCAAGCATCCGATGGTGCCCGCGATCAGCCCCAAGAAGTCGTGGGAGGGCTTCGCGGGGTCGCTGATCTGTGGCACCGCTGCCGCGGTGCTGGCCGTGACCTTCCTGCTGGACAAGCCGGCGTGGGTGGGTGTGCCGCTCGGCCTCATGCTGGTGATCACCGGAACCCTCGGCGATCTCATCGAGTCTCAGGTCAAGCGCGACCTGGGCATCAAGGACATGGGGACGCTGCTACCGGGCCACGGTGGCCTGATGGACCGCCTCGACTCGGTGCTGCCGTCGGCCGTTGCGACCTGGATCGTGCTCACGCTGCTGGCGTAACGGCTTGCAGGGGAGCCGGCCGGCGTGACCGCGCGTTCAGCCAGCACGCCGCCGCGCCCACCACTAGGCCGACCGCGATCCCGACATCCGGCCGCTGACCCAACATCAGCCACGACAAGACGCCCGCTACCGCGGGGATGACGGCGAACAGCATCGCGACGGCGGCGGCGCCGAAGTTGTTGATCGCGCGGACGTAAAGCGTCATGCACAGGGTGGCGTTGAGCAGGACGACGGCCGCGACGGCGCCTGCCGCCTTCCACGGATCGGCCACCGTGAACGGCATGACAGTGGCCAGCACCGCGACGGGTAGCAGGGCCACTCCGTTTTGCAGCGCCGCGGTCGCCCGGAAGTCCACGCCGGAGCAGAACTTCTGCTGGTAAACACCACCGGCGGCGATGGCGAGAAGTGCGACGAGCAGCAGGAGCACGACGGTGTCGACTCCACCGATGGTCATCAGCCGTCCCGCGCAGGCGGCCAGCACGGCCAGGACGCCGAGGATCAGCGCGCCGACACGGGTCCAAGTCATGCCCTCGCCGAGGAACACCGTCGCCAGCACGGCGGTCACCACGGGATTCATCGAAATGATCACCGCGCCCAGCACCGCGGGCGCCCCATGCAGCAGTGCCAGATACAGGCAGATGAACTGCAGCGCATTGGTGAGCAGACCGGCGACCAGTACGTGAGCCAAGGTGCGTCCAGTGGGCCACGTCACACGGGAGATGAGTGCCCAGCCGGCCAGGATCATGCCAGCCAACCCGAACCGGAATACCAGCACTGCCATTGGCGACATCGCTGAAACAGCAAGTGCGCCAATGGGATACCCAAGCGCATAGAAGAACGTCAGATTCGACGCTGTCCGCAGGGGCATCGGGGGCAGGGCCATGGTTCCCATCGTTGCGACCAACGCCCGTCGTCGCCATTCAATTTCCGCCATGCACGGGTGAGATACTGACGCAGAATCATGGCAACCTCTCTACCTCTGGTTTTCGAGGCGCCGCGCCGGGGTATGCCGCCGCGGCACTTCGCCGACCTCGACGACGAGGGCGGCGCGGCCGCCGTCGCGGACCTGGGGCTGCCCGCGTTTCGGGGCAAGCAACTGGCCAACCAGTACTACGGCCGGCTGATCGCCGATCCGCAGCAGATGACCGATCTGCCCGCCGCGCTACGCGAACAGGTCGCCGACGCGTTGTTCCCGCGGCTGCTCGACGCGGTGCGCGAGATCGAATGCGACGCCGGTGAGACGCGAAAGATGCTGTGGCGAGCGATCGACGGCACGACGCTCGAGTCAGTGCTGATGCGCTACCCGCAGCGCAACACGGTGTGCATCTCGTCGCAGGCGGGGTGTGGCATGGCGTGCCCATTCTGTGCGACGGGGCAGGGTGGGCTGACCCGCAACCTGTCGACGGCCGAGATCCTCGAGCAGGTGCGTGCCGCAGCGATGGAGTTGCGAGACCGCGATCACGGCCGGTTGTCCAACGTCGTATTCATGGGCATGGGCGAACCGCTGGCCAACTACAACCGCGTGCTCGCCGCCGTGCGCCGCATCACCGCCGCGCCGCCGCACGGCTTCGGCATCTCCGCGCGGTCGGTGACGGTATCGACCGTCGGGCTGGCCCCCGCGATCCGCAAGCTCGCCGACGAGCACCTCGGCGTCACGCTCGCGCTGTCCCTGCACGCTCCCGACGATGAGCTCCGCGACACGCTGGTGCCGGTCAACAACCGGTGGAACGTGGCCGAAGCCCTCGATGCCGCAAGGTATTACGCCGACGTCACGGGACGACGGGTGTCCATCGAGTACGCGTTGATCCGCGACGTCAACGATCAACCCTGGCGGGCCGACCTGCTCGGCAAGCGCTTGCACGGGGCGCTGGGGCCGCTGGTGCACGTCAACCTGATTCCGCTCAACCCGACTCCCGGCAGCGAGTGGGACGCGAGCCCCAAGCCGGTGGAGCGGGAGTTCGTCAAGCGGGTCCGCGAGCGGGGTGTGTCATGTACCGTCCGCGACACGCGAGGCCGGGAAATCGCCGCGGCCTGCGGGCAACTCGCCGCCGAGGGCTGATCGAGGGGAGCGACTCGTGGACGCCGTGACCATCCTCATCGGTCTCGGCATCGTCGTTGCGAGCGTGCTGGCGATCGCATTCGTCGTCCGCATCCTGCTGCTGCGACCGCACCTCTCGGCGGTGCTCAGGAAAACGCGTCAAGTGCTCCATGACCGGGACGTCTTTGCGAAGGTGTACGCGTTCACCACATCGACGTCCGCGCAACGGGTGATCGACGCGATTGAACGACGCTGGGAGCGGGCCGTGCCCGACGGCGAGCCCGGGTTCTACGTGGCGAGCGTGATTCACGAGCAACAGGTCATTCTCAGCTTCGGCAACACGGACACCCCGGGAATCTTCTCCGCCCGCATAGATTTCACGTCGCGGGACCCCGCCTCGGGCACGTTGTGGTTCTACGATGCCGAGCTTCTTTCCGCGGGCACCGAGGCCGCCGAAGTGTTCCGCGCGGAATTCGCACGCCTCATTGCCGAGGTCTCGCCGGGTGCCGAACTGCTCGAACACGACGGTGAGATTGTCATCGCCACCTCCGGACCCGACCCGGACTGGCGCGCACGCCGGGGCAGTCACCGGAAGAAGTAGGCGTCAGCCGCCCGGCCCGGGCTCCAACTCCGTCGTCGAAACTGCGGTGAGATCACGATTTTGCGAACAAACGCGATCTCTCTGCAGTCTCGGCGGATGCGGACTAGCCGCCGGGACCGTTGACCGACCACACCGCTTCCTCGCGCAAGTTGCGGCTGCGCCATCCGTCGGCGGTGCGCACCAGGTCGTGGAAGTAGTAGCCGCCGAAGGAGCTCAACTCCGAGAACCCGGGCAGCTGCGTCGGGTTGTAGAACATCGCCCGCACCGTTGCCGTGTCGCCGTCCACATCCACCTCGACGTTGGTGATGTAGTGCATCGACATTGGAATGGCCGTGAACGCCTGGCTCAGGAAGTCCGCGATGTCGTCCCGCGACCCCGCCGGAATGCCATTGGACGAGTAGTCGATGACGGCGTTGTCGGTGAACACCGATCGGTAGAGCTCCCAGTCCTTGGTGTCGACGGCCCGGGCGTAGCGGTACAGCAGCGCGGTGATGTCCGATTCGTCGCTCATTCGGGCATGCCGATGGTCTTGGCCTCGAGGTACTCCTTGTAGCCCTCTTCGCCGTTGCGGTAACCCAGGCCGCTTTGCTTGGTGCCGCCGAATGGGCTGGTGATGCCGAAGTGGCTCTTGCCGTTGATCGTGACGTTGCCAGTGCGCATGCGGGTGGCCACCGCGAACGCGCGGTCGACGTCACCGCCGGACACCTCGCCCGAGAGTCCGTAGATGGAGTTGTTGGCGATCGCGACGGCCTCGTCGTCGGTGTCGTACGGCGTGACCGCCAGCACCGGCCCAAAGATTTCCTCCTGGGCCACTTGGGAATCCGGGTCGACGTCGGCGAGCAGCGTCGGCTGCACGTAGTAGCCGACGGGCAGTCCCTCGGGGATGCCGCCGCCGGTGACCAGTCGCGCGCCGGAGTCGATGCCGGAACGGATCAGGCCGAGCACCTTCTGACGCTGGGGCTCGCTGATCTGTGGGCCCTGCATGTTGCCCGGGGTCCACGGGTCGCCGACGGGGAAGCCCTCCATCATGCCCTTGAGGATCTCCAGGCCCTCCTCATAGCGACTGCGCGGCAACAGGATTCGGGAGGGCAGGATGCAGGACTGGCCCGACATCACGCACGCCATCATCGCGGCCATCGGCAGCGCCGAGTTGAAGTCCGCGTCGTCGAGCACGATGTGGGCCGACTTGCCACCGAGTTCGAGCAGCGTCTTCTTGACCGTCGGCGCGCCTGCGGCCAGGATTGCGCGTCCCGTTGCCGTCGACCCGGTGAAGGTGATCATGTCGACGCGCGGATCGGCCGACAACGCCGCTCCGACCTCATTGGCATTGGACACCACGACGTTGAATACGCCTGCCGGGATGTCGGTCTCCTCGGCCACGATGCGTCCGTATTCACTGCCGGACCACGGCGTCAGCTGGGCCGGCTTCAGGACGACGGTGTTGCCCGCCATCAGCGCGGGCACCGTCTCGGCGACGTTGAGGTAGAACGGCACGTTCCACGGGGTGATCGCGCCGACCACGCCAACGGGCTCGTAGTGGATCTTGCGCCGCGCCGGACCCATCTGCGTCGGGTGTACGCCGGTGTCGACGAGGTATTCGAACGCCTTACCATGGTCGGCCCAATGCTTGACTTCCTCGATCGGGCTTTCGATCTGGGAGCCCGACACCGTGACCGGACACCCGACCTCGGTGATCAGCACGCGTCGCAGCCGCTCCTTGTTGCGCTCCAACGCTTCGTGCAACTGGATCAGGCAGTGGTAGCGGAAGTCCAGATCGCGTGACCAGTCGGTCTCGTCGAACGCGCGCCGCGCCGCCCCGACCGCACGCTCGATGTCGGCGACGGTGCCGTCGGTCGCCTGACCCGCCACCTGTTCGCTGGCCGGATGGATGACGTCGAAGGTGGCACCACTGGAAGTATGTTGCAATTCACCGTCGATCAGCATCCGCTCGTCGCCGGCCAACACACCCGTTTCGTCCTGCACGCTAGTCATGTGCTCAGCTTTACAAATTGGCGCGCCAGTGTCAGCCCCTTGGGCCAAATTGAGATGAACTAACTACTTGATGCCGACGGCGTGACGCAGCTGCGCAAGGAACTGGTCGCCGTCGTCGCTGCGCACGATGTAGTGCGCGATGGCCACTCGGATCGCGGTCGCGGCCTTGACGGCGGCGTTGGGGCCGGACATGAGCCGCAGCAGCCGCGCGCGCATCACGGGAATCACCCGCTCCAGCTGTGCGATGACCACCTCCGGCTCGATGTCGATCAACCGCACGCCCGAGTATGACTGCTGGTACGCGACGATGAATTGAAGTGCGGCGTCCAGCTTTTCGGTACCACGCAGTCCGGCCGTCGCCTCGCTGACGCCCGTGTCGAACATGTCGCGTTCGTAGCGGCCGAACCCGTCGAGCAGTTCCTGCTTCGAGGAGAACCAGCGGTACAGCGTCGGCCTCGACACCCCGGCCTGCAAGGCCACCTCGGACAGGCTCAGCTTGGTCTGACCGCTGCGCGCCAGCACCTCCGTGGTGGCGGCGAGAATCCGATTTCGCGTCGACGAGTCCTCGCCGGCGTCGGCGGTGACCCGGCTGGCGGGTAGCGGTTCGTTCACGTCCAGTGCCTCACGAAATGACGACGGGTGTTGTCCTTCGAATTATCGTAGGCCGCGCAACCTGCGATGAAGGTATCGGCGCGGCCCAAATCCGTCACAGGTAGCTCCGCAGCACGGACACCGTGTCCAGGTCTTCGAGGGCCGCGACGCCCCGTCGCACACCCTCCAGCGCGATGCCCTCGTCCTGCATGCCGCCCATCCCGGCGGTGATCACGGCCGCCGTGTACGCGTACTGCGCGGCTTGGCGGTACCGGCGCCAGAGGTCCTCGCGGTCGAGCTCGGGGCCGCCCGCCGCGGCAAGCGCGCCTCGGTACACGTCGAGCAACGCACGCTGATGGGTTTGGCGGTCCTCGGTGGCCATCCCGGTGATCAGGCTGTAGGACAGTTCGCGGCCGGGGTGCCCGCGCCGCACGGCCTGCCAGTCCAGTAGACCCGCCTCGCCGTTGCGGAAGTAGACGTTGCCGGGGTGGGCGTCGCCGTGCATGACGGTGTGGGGTGCTGCGTCGGTCAACGCCGCGACGGCGCGGTAGTTCTCGGCGAGGAAGCGGCTGTCGTCGGCGGGGATGGACGTGCGCTCGGCGAGCTTGCGGGACGAGGTTTTGAGCAGCGACCCGACGAGCAGCGTCGTGTCGTCCCCTGAAGCGGAGTAGACCCAGCCGGGCACGCGATTCCAGAACCTCGCGTGCAGGCGGGCCAGCAGTTCGACGAGCAGACTGGCCTTGTCGGGGCCGATCGGGTGCAGCGTGTCGAGGAACTCGCACTCATCGGCGGGCAGGTCCTCCAGCACCAGCACGTAGCGGCCCGTCAGTCCGTCGAATGCCGACCCGTAAGACCTCGGGACGCCGCTCAGTTCTGCGGAGAGTGCCGCGTAGAAGCGCACTTCCGTCTCGCCGAGCCTGCCGAGTTCGCCCATCAACCGGGTGGCCGCGGTTCGGGCGGGCATCTTGACGAAGACCGAGTCGGGTACGTCTCGACCGGTCAGCGCCAGTCGGGTGCGCGACGACGTCCCGGCATCGCCGCCGATCACCAATACCGAGGTGACGGTGCGGCCCAGCAGTCGCGAGAGGTAGTCGGCATCGAGGTCTGCGACGGAGCGTGGCATCGCCCTAGCGGAGCCCGCGACGGCGTCGGTCGCGACGCGTTGCACCCCTTGCAAGAGGTGTGCGGTCAATCCGATCGCCGGGGGCACCCGCATGGCCACGTGCTGCCTCCCTAGGCTTGACTTCGTTGACCGCGAACGCCATAGCTTTACAAAAATATCGAATATTGTAAAGCAAACGCATAAATCGGAAGGTGGCCGACGTGCCCGGACCCGTCGAAGGAATCAAGGTCGTCGAACTCGGGGTGTGGGTGGCTGCGCCTGCGGCGGGCGGGATACTCGCCGACTGGGGCGCCGACGTCGTCAAGATCGAACCTCCTGCGGGGGATCCGGCCCGCACGTTCGGCCGGATGCTCGGCCTCGGTCCGGAGGCGAACCCACCGTTCGACATGGACAACCGGGGCAAGCGAAGCGTAGTGCTCGACCTCGCGACTGACGAAGGCCGCTCCGCCGCAACCGAATTGCTCGGTGACGCGGACGTCTTCGTAACGAACCTGCGCCCAGGCGCACTCAAGCGGCTCGGGCTGGACTTCGACTCCGTTTCGGCGCTCAACCCTGCGCTGGTCTACGGGTTGATCACCGGCTACGGCCTCGACGGCCCGGACGCCGATCGACCCGCCTACGACGTGGCGGCCTTCTGGGCGCGTGGCGGCATCGCGAGTCTGTTGACGCGTCCCGGTGACACCCCGCCGTTCCAGCGCGGCGGCATGGGCGATCACTCGGCGGCCATGACGTTGGTGGCGGCGGTGTGTGCGGCATTGGTGTCGCGCGCCGGCACCGGCGTCGGTCAGTTGGTGACGACGTCGCTGTACCGGCAGGGCGCCTACACCACCAGCTTCGACCTGAACACGCTGCTGCAGACCGGACATTCGGTGGCCATCGGCCAACGCGAGCACATGGGCAACCCGTGCATGAACAACTACACCGCCGCCGACGGGCGGGCGTTCTGGATCGTCGGCCTACAGGGCGACCGGCACTGGCCGCCGCTGTGCCGGGCGGTGGGCAGGCTCCAGTGGCTGACCGACCCCAGGTTCGACACTGCCCGCGCCAGGGCCACCAACGCTTCCGAACTGATCGGCGAGCTTGATGCCATCTTCGCGTCCAAGACGCTCGAGGAGTGGGCGGAAGTCTTTGCCGCAGAACCGGATTTCTTCTGGTCGCCCATCAACTCGATGGACGACGTGTTGGCCGACGCCCAGTTTCACGAGTCCGGTGGCATCGTCTACGTGCCGGACGGCGATTCGTCCACACCGATGGTCGCCACGCCAGCCGACTTCCTCGGCACCCCGTGGGTGCCGCGCGCCGGGGCGCCGTCGCTTGGCGAGCACACCGACGAGGTGCTCGCGGAGTTGGACGCCCGTCGCTAGCGCGGCCGGAGCAGCACTGACTCCTGAATGCTGCCGACGGCGTCGACTTCGTCGAACAACGTCCCGATCGTGGTGCCGACGCCATCAGGCCCGTAGTGCGTCTCGGCGCGGATGCCGATCCATTCGCCCTGAGGAAGGCGGTGCACGTGCACGACGAGGTCGGTGTTCATGAACGTCCACTTTCGGATGTCGATCTTCGTGCCGATGCCGTTGGCGTCGTCGGCCACCGAGAACAGGCGTTCCAACGGCGTCATCGACTCGCCCTTGACGAGGTCGACGAGCGGCTTGATCCACGACTCGCCAGGGCCGGGACTGAACGGCTCGGTCAGCCACCGCCAGTCGACGCTGTGCACGTAGTTGCGGTCCCAGTCCTTCGCCAGATTACGGTTGACGGCCTCCGACAGCGGACGCAACGGCGTCGCGCCGGCGTGTACGAGTGCGCTGGTGTCCAACGTCTGCAAGCGCCATCCGCTGGCCCGGGCCACCGGTCGCGGCGTTCCGTCGGGGCCTTGGGCGAGGAGTTCGGCGGAGACCAATTCGATTCTCTTGCCGGGACGTTCGACCTTCGATCGCACCCACAGGTCGCCCTCGGCGGGCACTGGTCCGAGCAGGTCGATGAGTACGCGGCTCAGCCGAGTGTCCTCACGGTGCTCGCACCGCTCCAGCGCCCGCACCAGCAGCGCCGAAGGCGGCGCACCGTGTTGAATGGCCGCCGTCCACGTGCTGCGCACGAGATCGCTGGCGACGAACTTCTCACCATGCTCGCCGTCGGTGTCGATGAGTTCGTAGTACGAGTCGGACACCTCACCACACCCCGGGTGCGGCCACGTCGACGGTCACCGCGTCGACGCGCGACGACTTGGTGCCGACCATCCGCTCGGGGTAGGCGTCGGCGCTCGTGAGCAGGAAGAGCGTCTTGCCCTCGGGGCCGCCGAGCGCGCAGGCGATCGCCATCCGGTCACCGACGGCGATGCGATCCGTCACCTCGCCACCCTCGACGATGCGTTCGAACTGATTGGCCAGCACCATCGACGTCCACACACCGCCCTCGGCGTCGATCGCGATGCCGTCCGGTGGTCCGTCGAGCCCGTCGGCGAAGACCCGCCGATCGGTCAATCCGCCGTCGGCGGCGATGGTGAACGCGCTCAGTCGGCGTCCGGTGGACTCGGCGACGATGAGGGTGCTCTGGTCCGGGGTGACGACCATGCCGTTGGGGAAGTCAAGGGCGTCGGCGACGACGGTCGCGGTGTCGTCGGGGTCGATGCGCACGATGACCCCGCCCTCGCGGGCTTGCGAACCCACGTAGGCCCGCCCGAGCTCGTCGATCACCATGTCGCCGAGATTGGCGGGCACCATCGGTCCCAGTTCGGCGATGGTGGTGACCGTTTCGCCGTCGTAGCGCAGCACCTCACGTCGCTCGGTCGACGCGATCAGCAGCGCGCCGTCGGGCCGGAAGCCGAGCCCGGACGGAGCATGCCCCGGCAGGGAGAGCGTGGTGGTGGCGCCGGTCAGCGTGACGGTGTGCACCGCCTCGCCGAGCATGTCGGAGAACCACAACAGGCCCTCGAACCATCGGGGACCCTCGCCGAAGCAGAAGCCGTTGGCCAACGGCGTCAAGGTCATCTGCTCAGCTCCGATTAGCATTGTGGCGCACCTTTACAAAACACGCCATAAGTGTCACGCTCCGTACGTGCCAGTGTCAACCACGTGCGACGTGCGCGCGACGAGTGTCGCGCATGGTCAACCGTCATGAGCATGAAGAAATACCACGGCCACACCCTGCTCTACCTGCACGAGACCATTTCGCTCGGGTCGGGAGGTAGCGACCGGTTCCTGAAGGAATTCGGCGAGGTCTACCACCCGATGATGGAGGAGCTCGGCGCGCGGCTGTTCGCGCTGTGGGAGTCCACGTCCTACAACGGGCACTGGCCGCAGGTCACGATCATCTGGGAGCTCGACGGCTTCTCCGACTACGCCCGCATCGGCAAGGCCCAGGCGCCGGGCGGCAGCCACCGTGCGCCGGCGTCGGCGTGGGCGTCGTACATGTCCGACACCGGCGGCTCGGGCGAGGGCCGCATCATGTACGCCGGGGCGAGCAACAAGACGCTCGCCCAACTCACCGAGTCCGGCTTCAAGGCGGGGCTGGTGATCCAAGAGGTGATGCAGACCAAGCCGGGCCGTCAGGACGACTACATCCGGGAACTCGAGCGGCTGTACGTGCCGTGGTCGGAGCGCACCGGCAAGCGGTGGCTCGGTTCGTTCATCACGACGTTCCGCTTCAACGAGGTCATCCACTACTGGGCCCTCGAGGGCGACTGGGACTGCTTCGAGAATCACTACCCGTCGTGGAAGGACAGTCCGCCCGCCGAGATCGTGACGTGGATGAGCGTCGCGCCTGCCTTGCGAGACGGGTGGGAGGACTCAATCCTGCAAGCGCTGCCGCCATCCCCGCTACTGTGAGCGAAGCATGAGAAACACCGTGGCTCAGGAATTCTCGTACGATCCGTTCGACCCGGCGGTGATGGCTGACCCATTGCCGTACTACCGCACGCTTCGTGACGAACACCCCGTGTACTACGTCCCCGCGTGGGACACGTACGCGTTGTCGCGGTTCGCCGACATCTGGGACGTGCTGGCCCTGGCCGACGGCACCTTCGTCGCATCGGAGGGCACGCTGCCCGCAGCGACGGTCCTGGCGCACCACAACCACGGGCCGGTGCCCGATCCGCCCCTGCACCCGTTGCCGTTTCACGCGAACTTCGACTCGCCGTTGTACGAGGACGTCCGTCGCTGCACGTCCAGCCAACTGCGACCGAAGCCGGTGACCACGCTGGCCGACCGGATTCGTACGTTGGCCAACGAGCGCCTCGACGTGCTGTTGCCGCAGGGCCGCTTCGACCTCACCCAGGACTACGGCGGCATCGTCGCCGCCTCGATCGTCTGCGAATTGGTCGGACTGCCAGCCGATCTCGCCGCCGACGTGCTCGCCACCGTTAACGCGGGCAGCCAGGCACAGCCCGGCAGCGGGGTGGAGGTGGCCAACGCCAGGCCCGGCTACCTGGAGTACCTGACACCGATCGTCGAGCGCAGACGGGCCCAGTCGGACGGCGAGCCGCTGCCGATCGTCGACGGCCTGCTGGCCTACCGGCTGCCCGACGGGTCGCCGCTGTCCGACCTCGAGGCCGCCGTTCAGATGCTCGGGGTGTTCATCGGAGGCACCGAGACGGTGCCCAAGATCGTCGCCCACGGACTCTGGGAGCTGGCCCAGCATCCCGACCAACTCGCCGCGGTGCGCGCGGACCTCGAGGCCAACGTACCCGTCGCGCGCGAGGAGATGATCCGCTATTGCGCACCGGCGCAATGGTTTGCGCGCACGGTGCGCAAGCCGTTCACCGTCCACGACACCACCATCGAGCCCGGGCAACGGATCATCACGCTGCTCGGCTCGGCGGCCCGCGACGAGCGAGAGTACCCGGACGCCGACGAGTTCGTCTGGAACCGGCCCATCGAGCGGCTGCTCGCCTTCGGGCGCGGCCAGCACTTCTGCCTCGGTGTGCACCTGGCGCGGCTCGAGATCGCGATCATGGTGACGGAGTGGCTCAAGCGGGTGCCCGACTTCGAGGTCGACCATGCCGCCGCGGACCGACCGCCTTCGAGCTTTCAGTGGGGCTGGAGCAGTGTCCCTGTTGGAGTCCAGGTGGAGGGCGTCTGACGATGTGGTCCTATCGCCTCGTCGCGCCGTACACCTTTGAGCGACGCGAACTTCCGGATCCCTCACCCGAGTCGCTGGCCGAAGGCCACGTGCTGCTGCAGTTTCTGGCCGCCGGCGTGTGTGGTAGCGACCTTCCCGGCTTCCGCGGAACCCAGGGCAAGCTGCCTGGCGACACCGGATCCAGCGCCGCCGAGATGGATGGCTTCCCGATCCACGAAATCGCGGGCGAGGTCATCGCGAGCAGACATCCCGAGCACCAGCGCGGCGACCGCGTCGTCGGGTGGGCATCTGGCTTCGACGGGCTCATGGAGCGCGTGGTGGCCGACGGAAACGGGTTGGCGCACTACGACTCAGCCCTGACCCCGCAGCATGCCGTGGCTCTGCAACCGCTGGCTTGCGTGCTGTACGCCGTCGAGCAGCTGCCCGACCTGACCGGACGCCACGTCGCCGTCATCGGGCAGGGGTCAATCGGGCTGCTGTTCTCGTACGTCGCCAAGGCCGCGGGTGCCGCGCGCGTCACCGGGGTGGACCCGGTCGACCGCACCGCCGTGGCCAGTGCGTTCGGGGTGGACACGGTCGTGCGCGCCACCAGCGACCGATGGGTGCGGCACCTCGCGGCCACCGACAAGCCCGACGTGGTGATCGAGGCCGTCGGACATCAGGTGGCGACGCTGGGCCACGCGGTGGAGGCCGCGGCCTTCGGGGGCACCGTGTTCTACTTCGGAGTGCCCGACGACGACAGCTACCCGATCAGCATGCGCATCATGTTGCGCAACAACCTGACGCTGAAGTCGGGTGTGACGCTCGACCGACGCCGCGTGCTCGCCCTCGCCGACGACTTCGCCAGGGCGCATCCCGACCTGTTGCCCGCCTACCTGACGCACACCATCAGCGTGTCCGACGTCCAGTCCGCATTCGAACTCGCTTGCCGGCCAACGCCGCAGCGCGTCAAGATCGCGCTGGTTCCATGACGAGCGCGAGCAGGCTGCAGGCGGCCTTCGCGGAGCCGGGGCCGGTTTGGGGTGGCTGGGTCGTCGGCCCCACCGACATCGGCCCCGAGGAGTTCGCCCGCGCCGGATACGGATACGTCGGATTCGACGTGCAGCACGGGTATCTCGGCGATGCCGATGCCGCTCGGTTGATCCGTCGGCTCGAGCACGTTCCGATCGCCACCGCGGTCCGACTGCCGACGGCGGAGGCGGCGCCCATCGGCCGCGTGCTCGACGCGGGCGCGGACGCGGTCATCGTCGCGATGGTCGAGTCCGCGGAACAGGCGGCCGCCGCGGTGGCCGCCACCCGCTATGCGCCCGACGGGGTGCGCAGCTTCGGGCCGCTGCGGGCCAGCCTCGGCCACGACCCGGCCGCACTCGAGGCGCGGGCCAGCGTGTTCGTGATGATCGAAACCGCCCGCGGCTTGGCGGCACTCGACGAGATCGCCGCGGTCGGGGGACTGGCCGGGCTCTACGTCGGCCCCGCCGACCTGGCGATCTCGATGGGGTACGGACTGGCGCAGGCGTGGACGGAACCGGCGGTCGTCAACGCCATGGTGCGCGTCGCCACGGTGGCGTCGGCTGCAGGCCTGATCGCGGGCGTGCACGCGGGCGACGGGAAGATCGGAAACATCATGGCGCAAAGGGGCTTTCGAATGATCACCCTGGCCTCGGAGTCGCAGGCGCTTCGCCGCGGCGCCGCCGACCACTTGCGTGAGGCGACCGGATCGGCCGACGCTTCGAGCAACCCCGCGGCGAAGGGGTACAGCTGATGGGCGATCGTGTCGCGTTGGTCACCGGAGCCGCCCGTGGCCAGGGCGCCGCGATAGTCAAACGGCTCGCCGACGACGGGGTGCGGGTGGCGGCATGCGACCTGCTCGCCGACGAATTGAGCGCCAGTGTCGAAGGATTCGGCGATGGCGTCATCGCGGTCCCGCTCGACGTGACCTCGGCTGAACAGTGGCAATATGCCGTCGCCGTCGCCGTCGAGCGGTTCGGGGCGCTCACCTCGCTGGTCAACAACGCGGGGGTGTTGCACCGCGCCTCGCTCGCCGACGAAACCGTCGCCGGGTTCGAGGGCAGTTGGCGCGTCAACTGCCTCGGCCCGTTCCTCGGCATCCAGGCGGCTCTCGAGCAGCTCCGGCGCGCCGATGGGGCCGCCGTCGTGAACACCTGCAGTACGGGTGCGATTCGGCCGTTTCCCAACCACGCCGCCTACGGGTCGTCGAAGTGGGCGCTGCGCGGTCTGACGCAAATTGCGGCCGCCGAACTCGCGCCAGCCGGAATCAGGGTCAACGCAGTGTTTCCCGGGCCCATCGAAACTCCCATGCTCGACCCGGCCACACAGAGCCGGCTCGTCGAGCGTGCGTTCAGCGGCCGGCTGGGCAAGCCCGCTGAGGTGGCCGACGCGGTGGCGTTCCTGGTGTCCGAGCACGCGTCCTTCATCACGGGATCCGAGCTCGTGGTCGATGGCGGCCAGAGCCTCCAGATCGGATGAGAAACGTGTCGAAGAAGTTGTCCGTCGGGATCATCGGCGCGGGACCCGGTGGGCTGGCCCTCGGGATCTTCCTGCAGAAGGCCGGCTTTCGCGACTTCACCATCTTCGACCGCGAGGACGGCGTCGGCGGAACGTGGCGGATCAACACCTATCCCGGGCTCGCCTGCGACGTGAAGAGCCACCTCTACTCGTTCTCGTTCCACCTCAACCCCGGCTGGTCGCGGCTATGGTCGGGCCAGCCGGAGATCCTGAGCTACTTCGAGCAGTGTGCCGAGCGCTACCGACTCGGCCCGCATCTCGTGCTGAACACGGAGATCGCCTCGGTGGCATGGGATTCCGCCACCGATACGTGGCAGCTGACCACGTCGACCGGCGAGTGCCACGTGTTCGACGTCGTGGTCTCCGCGGTCGGGCTGTTCGCTCAGCCCGTGATGCCTGTGCTTCTGGAGGAGGAGCCGTTCGCGGGTACGGTGATGCACACCTCGCGATGGGACCACTCCGTGCCGCTGGAGGACGCCCGCGTCGCCGTGCTCGGCACCGGTTCCACTGCGTCCCAGGTCCTTCCGGAACTGGCGAAGGTGGCCAAGCAGGTGTACTCGGTGCAACGGTCGCCGACGTGGATTCTGCCGAAGCCAGACCGGCCCTACACAGACCGCGAGAAGTGGGTCTTCGCACACGTTCCGCTTGCCAAGAAGGTCCACCGAACCAGGATGTGGCTGCGCAGCGAGCGCAACATCTCGGTGATCGAGAACGGCAGCGACAAGACCCAGGAGTTCAAGGCCATCGCCTTGAAGCACCTCGAGGCCACCGTCGACGATCCCGCGCTGCGCGACAAGCTCACCCCCGACCATCCAATGGGCTGCAAGCGCCTGGTGTTCTCCTCGGACTTCGTTCCGGCGCTGACGCAGGGGAACGTCGAGGTGATCTCCAGTCCCGCAAAGGCATTGCGCAGCCGCGCGCTGGTGACCGAGGACGGCACCGAGCTCGACGTCGATCTCGTCGTGTGTGCCACCGGGTACGCCGCAGCCGACTACCTCGGGCAGGTCGACGTGGTCGGCGAGCACGGCGTCTCACTGCGCGACACCTGGCACGACGGCGCCCACGCCTACATGGGCATGGCGGTGCCCGGCTTCCCGAACTTCTTCATGCTGTACGGCCCGAACACCAACGTCGGCTCCAACAGCGTGATCTTCATGCTCGAGGCGCAGGCCAACTACGTCGTGCGGATGCTGAAGTACATGCGGCGCAAGGGCAAGCGATACGTGGCGGTGCATCCGCACGCGATGACCGACTTCCTCGCCAAGATCGACCGGTGGATGGAGGGCACGGTGTGGACCACGCGGTGCAGCAACTATTTTCGGGCCGCCAACGGTCGCGTAGTGACCCAGTGGCCGCGCAGTGCGCGGGTGTTCTGGACCATGACCCGGCGGTTCAAGCGCGGTGACTACGCCTTCGACGCCCCGTGAGTGACGAAACGTTGACCGCTCGGCTTCACCCGGCGCTGCACCCGTTCGCGGAGGCACGAACCGACTTGTCCGCCAACAGCATCAATGTCTTGCGGCAGGCCCTGAACGAGCGCAGGGCCGACGCCGTCGAAGCGCTCGACACCACCGGTGTGGACATCGTCGACGACGCCGTCCCGGCGGGTTCGCATACGATTCCGGTCCGGATCTACCACGGCGGAGCAGAACCCGCGCCCGTGGTCGTCTACTGCCACTCGGGTGCGTTCGTGCTGGGCAACCTCGACATCGACCATCGCCAGTGCACCGAACTCGCCCGGCGCGCCCAGTGCACCGTCGTCTCGTTCGAATACCGCCTGGCACCCGAAAACCCCTATCCCGCAGGCCTGGACGACGCGCTGGCCGTGCTGCGGTGGGTCGACGCGGCCAGAGTCGCCGTGGCGGGCAACAGCGCCGGGGGAGCGTTGGCCGCGCTGTTGGCCCAGCATTCCGCACGGGGCCAGGCGCCACCGGTGGTGTTCCAGCTACTGCACCAGCCCGTACTCGACGACCGCTCGACGCCGTCGAAGGAGGAATTCCTCACTACGCCGGGGTTCGATGGGCCCGCGTGTAGTGCGATGTGGCAACACTATTCGGGTGGGGCACCGGTGCCTGCGGAGGCCGTGCCCGCCCGTGCGGGCGACCTCAGCGGCGTGCCGAGCGCCTTCATCTCCTGCTCGGAGTTGGACCCGCTGCGCGACGAGGCCATCGGCTACGCGACGACTCTGCTGCGAATGGGGGTGGCGACCGAACTGCACGTGATCCCCGGGACGTGCCACGGGTTCGACTCACTGCTGCCGGACTGGGAGCTCAGCCAGCGGCTCTTCGCGATGCAGGGCGATGCACTGCGACGCGCCCTCCACCCGCCCCTCAGGTAGCGGCGGCGGCGAGTTCCCGTGCGACGGCGGCGTGGTAGTCGTCGATGTTGGCAGGGTTGACGATCTGAAAGAACTTGTCCGGCATGGCGACGCCCTTGTACGCCTCGATCGTCATCGTCCTGGTAAACAGCGTGATGTCCGCACGTGGTCGGGTGAACTGATACTGGATGGTCATGCGGCCTTCCATGCCGCCATTGCCGTCGCGGTCATGGCCGAGCCGTCCGACCGAGTTGAAGACGAACATTCTCGGCCTCATCGCAATCGCGAGGTGCCAGGTGAAGATCCGGTCGCCCGCTGGGCCCGCTTCGGTCCACGTGTCACCCACCTTGAGGGGTAACTCGTCGGGCAGCCCCTCGATGTGCGCGCTCCCGGGATACGTCTTGGTCCAGTTCGCCGGGTTGGTGACGAAGTCGTAGACCTCCTCTGCGGACTGAGTGAACGCGGTCTCCGAACTGGTGGTCACGATGCCCATGGCACTAGCTTTACAGAGTCGTGCGAAAGTGTCACGCTCGACTAGTGGATGACGCTTCGAGGTTGATGGAGATTGAGTCGCTCAAGCAGCTCAAGGCGCGGTACTGCCGGTTGCTCGACACCAAGGACTGGACCGCGTGGCGCGCCATCTTCACTGATGACTTCCTCAGTGACACGTCCGAAGCGGGCGGCAAGGTCATCGAGGGCGCCGACGAGTTCATCGCCTTCCTCCGCAAGACGCTCGGAAAGCCCTCACAAGTCACCGCGCATCAGGTGCACGCACCTGAAATCGAACTGACCTCGGAGACGACCGCCAGGGGAGTCTGGGCGCTGGAGGACGTCGTGCGGATGGCTCCCGGGGTGAACATGCGCGGGTACGGTCACTACCACGAGACGTACGTCAAGAGTGGCGGCCAGTGGAAGATCAAGAGTTCCAAGCTGACTCGGCTTCGCGTCGACTTCTTCAACGGGCTGGTCTCTGTGTACGTGTCGGATCGGGTCAGCCGCCTGCTCAAGAGATTGCCGGTGTGATCCACCGGCGCAGAAACGCGCGGAGTTCGGTGCCGGACCGAGCGGGTTCGCGTGGGGCGATCACCATCGACTGAATGATGCGCAGCAGGAATTCGACGAGCTCGTCGAGCGTCTCCTCGGTGTAGCCCATTGCCGCCCAGTCGATGTGAGTGTGTTGAAGGGTGGCCCGACAGCGGGCGATCTCGTCGGGCATCAACATGCGGCGGCTGAACAGGTGGGTGTGGTCGTTGGCGAGCAGCAGGGTCAGCTGAGGCTCGTGGGGGAGCTGCTCGATGATGTAGGCCACCACTTCGATCAGCTGCTCGGTGACGTCCAATTCGGCGGTGACGGCCTCGATGCGGGCGACGAAGCCCCCGAGTGCGACCTCGGCGACGGAGGCGAAGAGGTCGTCCGTGCCCGAGAAGTAGCGGTAGATGGTGCGCCGGGTAATGCCAAGCGTGTCAGCGACGTTCGACAGCGTCGTCTGCGCCGTGCCGCGTCGTTCGATGCAGTGCAAGGTGGCGTCGATGATGCGCTTGCGCGCCTCGTCGTCGTCGGCGGGCGGCGATCCGGCCCAACCCTTGCGTCCCATTCCTTGACTCTATGCGCTCGGTGGTCGATCATTCAGAAGTTACACAATCTGTAATGGTGTGTAATCACTACGGCGAAGGGGTGGACCCATGACGGACCTTCAGGTGCGACGGCCGCGGTTCGACTTCACCGACGACGTGCCGTTCGTCTGGAACCCGCGCAATCCCGCGTTCTCCTTCTCGATGAACGCCACGTCGATCCTCGCCATCGGGTTCGAGCAGATGATCGTCGCGGCCGTGACGGAGGCCAAGCCGCTGATCACCGACCCCGCGGTCGCCGAGGAGGCGACGGCGTTCCTGCGTCAGGAGGCCCAGCATTCGGCGTCGCACCGCAAGCACGTGATGGCGCTGATCAAGCGGTATCCGGGGCTGCAGAAGGCGTTCGACGACAGCTTGGCGCTGTTCGACGAGGTCACCGCCACCAGGTCGTTGGAGTTCCGGCTGGCCTACGTCGCCGACCTCGAGGCGACGTTCACCCCGAGCTTCAAGTTGATGCTCGACAACTCCGACGTGCTGTTCCGGCCCGGGGACGACCGGGTCGCGTCGTTGTTCCTCTGGCACTTCGTCGAGGAGGTCGAGCACCGCAGCTCTGCGTTGGTCATCTACGACGCGGTGGTCGGCAAGCGGTGGTACCGGATCCGCGCGCTACCCGGCGTCGTCAAGCACATGCTGCGGGTGATGGAGGTCATCGCCGACGGCGTCAACGAGCACGTGCCGTTCGAGGATCGTCAGGTGGACGCACGTACCCTGCTGCCGTCGTACGGAATTCGGCAGTCGATGCGCAAGCTGCGCCCGTCCGGGCGCGACGAAGCCGATGCGGGGCCGCCCGCGTTCGCGGGGGTCCCGCTCAGTCAGAAGCTCGTCGCCGGTGTGCGGGTGCTGCTGAGTCAGACGCCGTTCCACGATCCGGCCGAGGACCGGCTGCCACGGTTCGCCGACGAGTGGTTCACACGGTGGGACGAGGGATGCGACGTCGCCCACTGGTACGGCTCCACCGTGGCGGGCTGAGGTCGAGCCCATGTCGCAATGCAACGAGACGTTCGATCGGATCGCCGGTGAGTTGGGCGGATTCACCTGCCACGACGCACCTTCGGTGATTCACCTCCGCAATCCGCTGGCGCTGACCAACTGGACTCTGCCGGTACTCGAGGCGATGATGGTGTTCGGCGCGGTGCTGGCGCTGTGGTGGGCCATTCGCAGACTGCGGCGGGAGGGCGATCCGACCAACCTGGTGCTGTGGGTCGGCTCGATCGTGTACCTGCTCGTCACCGAGATACCGCTGTACTTCCCGGACGTCTTCGGCATCCAGGACCAGATCGGCGTGGTGTTCGACCACAACGTCTTCACCGTTCAGTTCCTCTACGAACGGCTGCCGCTCTACATCGTTGCGCTGTATCCGGCCGTCACGACCCTGGCCTTCGAGATCGTGCGTAGCCTCGGCACGTTCCGCAGGCACGGCATCGTGGTCGGCGCCGTCTGTGTCGGGTTCGTCCATCACTGCTTCTACGAGGTCTTCGATCAGCTTGGGCCCCAACTGCGTTGGTGGCAGTGGAACACCGACAACCCGCTCAATCATCCGTTCTTCAGTTCCGTACCGATGACGAGCGTGGTCATCTTCGCCACGCTGGGGCCCGCGGTGCTGACCTTCCTGACGATGCTGCTCGTCGGTCGTCACGTCGAAGCCGGCCGCCGCTTCACTGGCGTGAGCCTGACGTGGCGCACCCTGGTCGCCGGCGCGCTCGTGGTGGTCGGCGTGGGGATCTTGTCCGTGCCCTCGTCGGTGTTCGGCGGTGACGAGCCCAACACCACCGCGCAGGCGGTCGTGTTCGCCGGCTACCTGGCCCTCTTCGCAATCGTCGCCGTCCCGGTGCTAGTGCGCCGGCGGCTCGACGAGCGACCAGTCGCCGCGAACCCCTTCGTCCAGCTCTTCGGACCCCTGTACCTGGGTGTGCTGGCTCTGCTCTGGCTCAGCGCACTGCCCGCCTACTTCGGGGCGGTCGACGGAGTGACAGGCGACGGCACGCCCACCGGCACGCTCTCCTACGCGGTCGCCTGCTTCGTCATCGCAGGCCTCGCCGTCGCCGCCGCCTGGCCGTCGAGGATCGGCGGCGCGACTTTACAAAATAGTGAGGAAATGTCACGCTCGCTGTAGGAGTTGCCGTGATGGCAGCGGGAACAGCGGAGCGCGCCGATGGATCGATTTGAGTTGCGCAGGCTGGATTACAGCCTGTCGGAGGACCACAACGACCTTCAGTCCGCGTATCGACAGTTCTTCAAGACCCAGTGCGGCATCGAGACGGTTTGGGCCGCAGAGGGTTCCGGCTTCGACAAGAGTCTCTGGGAGCGACTGTGCGTCACGGGCGCCACGACGATGGCGTTGCCCGACGCCGTCGGCGGCGACGGCGCGACGCTGGTCGACCTGACGCTGGTCGCCGAGGAGGTGGGCCGGGCGATCGCCCCGGTGCCCTGGATCGACCACGTCTGCGCCACCCGGCTGCTCGCCGCACTGGGTGCACTGGGTGACGACGCGCAGTCGGCCGCACTGATCAACGGTGAGCAGGTCGCCTGTCTCGACCCCCGGGTCGACGGTCGTGGCGGCAAGCGGCTGATCCCGGCGGGGGCGGTAGCCGACCACGTCGTGATCCGCGAGGGCGACGACGTTGTCCGACTGTCCTTCGACACCAGGCCGACGAAGGTAGACAACATCGGCCGGCTCCCGATGGCCTGGGTCGACCCGGCGTCCGCCGATCACCGGCTAGTGCTCGCCAGCGGTGCCGAAGCCGTCGCGAGTTACCAACGGGCTCTGGATGAATGGCGAGTGTTGATGGCTGCGGCCCTGACCGGCCTTGTGGAGGCCACCATGCTTGCGGCGGCCGAATTCGCCAAGACCCGGTACACGCTCGGTGTGCCCATCGCCACCTTGCAGGGGATCTCGCACCCGTTGGCGAACGTCGCGATCACCGTCGAAGGCGGCCGCAATCTCGCCCGTCGCGCCGCGTGGTTCCTGGACAACGAGCCCGACGAACGGCCCGAGCTCGCGGCGTCCGCGTTCGTCTTCATGGCCCACGAGGCGCCAAGGGCTGCCACCACGGCCGTCCACGTTCAGGGCGGTCTCGGGGTCTCGGCGGAGGCAGCCTCGTCGGCGTACCTGCTGCGGGCCAGGGGCTGGGCGTTGGCCGGCGGCGATCCCGCAGCCAGCGCCAAACGGATCGCCGAGCTCGTCTGTGCTCGGGAAGCCCAAGCGGGACGGAGCATCTGACGTGGACTTCTCCCGAGTGGCCCTGTCCGACGAGGACCAGGAGTTCCAGCAAGAGCTGAGGTCGTTCCTCGCCGAGCTGGTGACCGACGAGGTGATCCGGCGCGACCGCGAGACGGGTGAGAACTTCGACGAGGAGGTACATCTGGCGTTGGGCGGCGCGGGATACCTGGAATCGGACTGGAAGACCGCAGCCGAAGGCGGATTCAACGCGGTGCGCCGCCGGATCTGGGAGCTCGAGATCAGCCGGGCGCACACCCCGTGGTTCCACTGGGGGACGACGGCGATGGTGGCGAAGTCGGTCGCGCAGTTCGCCGCGCCCGACCTGGCCAACGAGGTGCTACCCGGCGTGCTCGCGGGCCGAACGCGACTGTGCCTCGGGTACACCGAGCCGGATGGCGGCTCCGACATCGCGACGTGCAAGACCCGAGCCGTACGCGACGGTGATCACTGGATCATCAACGGTTCCAAGATGTTCACGTCCAACGCGCACAACGCGCACTACGTCTTCCTCATCACCAACACCGACCCGAACGAGCCAAAGCACAAGAGCCTGACCATGTTCCTGGTGCCCTTGGATACGCCGGGCGTCGAGATCCAGGGCATCCGCACCGTCGACGGCGACCGCACCAACATCACCTACTACAGCGACGTCCGGATCCCGGACCGCTACCGCGTCGGTGACGTCCATGGCGGCTGGGCGGTCCTGCGGCAGGCCCTCGACGCCGAACATGGAACGTACGAGCGCGGCTCCGACGGCCTGGAGAAGATCGCCGTGATGACCGAACACATCAACGTGATGGCCGAGGCGGTCGACCACGTCGCCGCGGTCGTTGCGACCGAGGACGAGACGGGCCACCGCCTCCTCGACGACGACGCGGTGAAGCTGCGGCTAGGCGTCGGCATCGCACGCATGGAGGCGGCGATGAGCACTCCGGAGATGTTCGGTCGCGTCGCCATCGCGCAGACCATGCGCGACGTGACCCCCGACCTGATGGACCTGCTGGGCTCCGCGGCCAGCCTCCCGGTGGGCACCGAGGGCGCCGCCGACGACGGTGGCGTCGAGTACGTCTTCCGGCTCGCGGGTCCGACGGGCATCTACGGCGGCACGCTGGAGGTGTTCCGCAACATGATCGCTCAGCACGCACTGGGGCTGGGGCGCCCCAACTACTCGCCCGCCAAGTCTTAAGCTGAGCACTTCTGAGACGGACTTCAGAGACGGCATCACCTCGGGTGATACGGATATGCGGGTCGCAGAAGTCGGTGTCTCGAATGTGGTCTATTTCGAGACAGCATTGAGTTCTGCTCGGGCCTGGTCGATCTGCTCGTAGGCGTATATCACGATCTCGGCGGTGCTCATGGTCTCGCCTTGGCCCGCCAGTGATTCGTAGGCGGATTCGCCGAGGGCCTCGCGCAGGTGGGCGACCCCTGAGCCGATCTCGGGGAGCCACGATGCGGTAAAGGGATTGACTGAATAGCCCGAAATGGTGGCGGCTTGTTTTTCACGTCCCAACTCTTGAAGAAGCGTCGCTAGGACAGTTAGCGGTACACACATGACTAGGACATTTCCGGAATCGTGATAGTTGCGGATGGCGAGATTGAGATAGTCGAGTGCGGTCAGCGGCTCGCCGTGTTGGGCCTCGAGACGACCAAGGACGGTCACGAGGTGGGTTTCGTTGTAGTGGTTTCCGCTGTGTTGGGCGATCAGCAGGCCCTCGCGCAAAGCGTTACGTGCGCCGACGGGATCGGCATCGAGACAGGCGATGCCGCAAGTGAGAAGTGCATGTGAGTGCGCCCACGGGTTTGACAAGGCGTTAGCGGCGTCAATCAGTCCTTTGGCGGTGGCCATCGCCTCTGCGTGCGAACCGGCCCTCATCAGTCCCAACACCAGTGCGGTCCTGGTCACTGCGTAAGGGTCGTGACCGCGTGCAAGCAGGCCACGTATCCATTCGATTTCGGGCTGGGCGATCCCCTGCCTGACATTCACACCGACAAGCCAACTCTCGAAACCCGATAGCGCGTCGTAGCCGCTGCGTTCTACAACGATTTTCCCGGCGTCGCCGTAGCGGACGGCTTCTTCGACACGTCCCAACATTTGGCAACGTGTCGCCACTTCGTACAGGTCCCCCAGCCGGGGATGGTCGACGGCGCGGACAGGTTCGATCAGCTCTTCGGCCCAGGCTATCGGCTCGTAATTCTCGGTTAGAGCGCCAAGTACTGTCGCGTATACCGCGATCGGGATGGCCACGTCGAGCTCGCCGTGGTCAGCGGCCCACCGAAAGGCGGCGCGCAAATTGGCCAGCTCGGCGGTGAACCAGTCGTAGGCCTCGCGCTGTCGGGGGCTGTCCCACACGGCCATGATGTCTGTTTCACGCTCGGCGAAGTAGCGAGCATGGGCGGTCCGGACCTCGGTGGCTTCACCGCGACCAATGAGTTGTTCTTCGACGAACTGGCGAATCGTCTCCAACATCGAAAACCGGGTCTGCTCCGACGTCCGATCGGTGACTACAAGCGACTTGCGCACGAGCGCATCCAGCAGATCCAGTGTGGCGAGGTCGTCACCAGAATTGGCGACGGCGCATGCGGCGGGGAGGTCGAACCCGCCAGCGAACACCGAACACCTTGCCAGTAGAGACTTTTCGACATCGTTCAGATGGTCATATGACCATGCCACCGCGTGGCGTAGTGTTTGGTGACGTTCTAGCCCGCGCCGAGACCCGACCAGCAGGCGGAACCGGTCATCGAGGCGATCCCGCAGCTCGATGACCGTCATCGAGAGCAGACGCGCTGCGGCCAGCTCGATGGCCAACGGGATACCGTCGAGGCGGCGGCAAATCTCGATGACCGCCGCCGTCTGATCAGTTGTGGCCAAAGAGAACCGCTGCGCCACGCTACGGGCGCGCTCGATGAACAGTGTCACCGCAGCCGAGTCGGCACCGGCGTCAACGTCCAGTGAGGACACCAGCCACAGCTGCTCGTCAGCAGCCCCCAAACCTTCGCGGCTGGTCGCCAAAACCTTCACAGTGGGAGAGCGCGCGAGGATGGCCTCGACGAGATCGGCGACTGCGTCGCGCAGGTGCTCGCAGTTGTCCAACACCAACAGCCGGACTCTGCCCTCCAGCGCGGCGGCCACCGACTCGGTCACGCTTTTACCCGGCTGCTGAGTGATGCCCAAGACCGCCGCGACCGCGTCGGGCACCGCTGCGGGATCAGTAACCGCCGCAAGCTCGAAAACCCAAACCCCGTCGGGGAACTCATCGTTCAGTTGTGCCGCGACTTCCAATGCGAGGCGCGTCTTGCCGACCCCGCCGACTCCGGTCAGGGTCACCAACCGATGTGTGCGCACTGCGGCTTGGACCTCGGTGACCTCGGTCTCGCGTCCGATCAGGCTCGCGGTCCCTGGTCGCAAATTTCCCGGACTCGTATCCAGCGCCCGTAGTGGCGGAAAGTCCGTCTGGAGGCTGGGCGCTCGGACCTGGAACAACCCCACCGGCGCTGACACATCACGCAAACGGCGCGGTCCCAAATCGACCAGATCGACTTCACTGAGAAGTATCGCTGTCGAGTCGGCCAGCAGGACCTGACCGCCGTGCCCGGCAGCCATTACCCGCGCAGCCCGGTTGAGCACTGCTCCGAAGTAGTCACTGTCGCGCAGTTCGGCCTCGCCGGTCGCCAGTCCCATCCGCACGGGTAACTCCAGTGCACGCTGTGCGTCTACTGCAGCATCTACAGCAGATTTCGGCGACGCGAACGCGGCGCACACACCATCGCCGGTGTGTTTGAACATGAAACCATCGTGGGCGTCGATCACCGTGCGCAACACCTGATCGTGCTTCGACAGGTCCGCCCGCATCGACTCCGCATCTGTTTCCCACCGACGGGTCGAACCCTCAATGTCGGTGAACAGGAACGTCACCACGCCCGTAGGTGCGTACCCCGTGGACACTGGCACAGGATGTCACACAAACTCCCAGTTCAATGCTGCAATCGTGACTGACTTTCGAGACTCTCGTATGCCGTGTGTTTTGAGACTCTCTGGTGGATGAAGAACGCCGAAACCACCTACCACATCGACTACACCTTCGTGTCGCCGCCCGATGCGATCGAAACTGTCTCGGTAGGCGCTTATGCCGAGTGGATTAAACACAGCGACCACAGCCCAATGACGGTCGATCTGCGCGTTCATCCCGATGCCCGTGATAAGGCAGGGATTTGAGACTCTTGGCATTCGTCTATTTCGCGAGACCGTTTTGCTGCCAACCCGTGTGGGGCAGGCCCGACCGACTCAGACCTCGCAGCCACACGACGAGGCGCCGTCGGCGCTCGGCAACTCGGCGATGACGTCGCACCGGGTCGCGTCGAAGCTCAGGAAGCCCCCGATGGGCGTGGTCTCGGGCAGCGGCTCCGGGTAGCTCCACGCCACGTCCTCGACGACGAGGTCCCCGACGGCGGCGGTCCAGTACGTCGCCGTCCCCTTGTAGTTGCAGTAGCTCGACGTCTCGGACGGCCTCAGCACATCCATCCGGACTAGGGCTGGTGCCACGTAGAGCCTTGGCTCCAGCGATGTTTCGAACACGATGACCGTGTCGCTGGTGTCGACGAGAACGACATCGCCGACTGAGACGCGCAGGCCCCGCGAGGTGGGGCGGCAGTCGACCCGGTGATACGGGTTCGGCGGATAGTGCACCAGCCGCCGACCCTCCTCGACCCACGCGTCCACCGCATCCCAGGGCACGCGGACGAATCCGGGGGCTTCCGGAACCGGCTCGTGCGGCAGCTGCCCGACCTCGTCGGCCGGAAACGCGTAGCTGAGCGGCTGGCCGAGCCGGTGCACCATCAACGCCCGCTCGGTGTCGATCACCGGTTGGCCGTCCACCAGCGCCTGAATGCGGCGGGGGTGCAGTTCGACGTAGACCGGCTGGGCCGGCACCGGCGGGGTGAACCAGCCGGCTGGATCCTGTCCGAACGGCCCGCGGCCCGCGACGAGACTCATGGCACCAAGGCTTACAAAGTCAACGAAGAATGTCACGCCCGGCTGTGACGTCCACCGGCTCGGCTTGTGACGGTTTGGTCGAAGTGGTCGGCTAGGTCCCCTGGGGGGAGTCAAATCGAGCTGCGCCACGCGGCGAGGGGAGGTCCAGTGAGGCGACTCAACGGTGTCGATGCCCTCTTGCTGTACAGCGAGGCGCCGCAGATCCACATGCACACGATGAAGATCGGGATCCTCGATGTCTCCGGACTCGACGGCGGGTTCACCTTCGAGATGTTCCGCGAGATTGCGGAGCCCCGGTTGCTGGCGCTTCGGCCGCTGCGGTACCAGTTGGTGAACATTCCGTTCAAGCTGCACCACCCGATGTGGATCGAGAACGCCGAGCTCGACTTCGACTACCACGTGCGGCAGGTAACGGTGCCCGCGCCGGGCGGCCGTCGCGAACTCGACCACCTCATCGGCGAGCTCGCCGGCACACCGCTGGACCGAAACCGCCCGCTGTGGGAGATGTACGTCGCCGAGGGGCTCACGGGTGACCGGATCGCCGTCATCCACAAGGTGCACCACGTGCTGGCCGACGGCGTCGCGTCGGCGAATCAGATGGGCTGGGCCATCCAGCCGGACCCGCCGGAGCTTCCGTCGACCGCCATTCGCACCGAAGACGCCGAGCGCACCACGATCGGACTGCTGAGGGCCGCGGTCCGGGACCACGTGCGTCAGCTGCGCCGGCTGCCCGGGCTCGTCGCCGAGACGGGCCGTGGTGTGACGCGCGTGCGTCGTCGGGGAAAGGAGCGTGGCAAGCACCCAGAACTGGCGTCGAACTTCGCGCCGCCGCCGTCGTTCATCAACCACGTGGTGTCGCCCGTTCGCCGGTTCGCGACCGCGCCGCTGGCGCTCGCCGACGTCAAGGAGGTCGCGAAGGCGCTCGGCGTCACGCTCAACGACGTCGTGCTGGCGACGGCGGCGGGTGCGCTACGCGAGCTCTCGCTGCGCTACGACGGGGCTGCGGAGTCACCGCTGATCGCTGGGGTGCCGATCAACTACGGCAACCTGGATCGGTTGGTGGGCAACGAATTCACCTACCTGACACCGTCGCTGCCCATCCACCGCGACGATCCGCTCGAGCGCGTCAGCTTGACCGCCACGTCGACGCGGATCGCGAAGGAGAACCACCAGCTGCTCGGCCCCAGCCTGATCCCGGCGTGGATGAACTACCTGCCGCCGGCGATTGCACCTTCGGCCTTCCGCTGGCAGTCCAAGCGGATGGGGTCCAGCGCGATCATGAACTTGACCGTCTCCAACGTGCCCGGTCCACGCGAACGCGGACACTTCAGCGGCGCGACGATCAGCGAGATCTACTCGGTGGGCCCGCTGGTGGTCGGCAGTGGCATGAACATCACCGTGTGGAGCTACGTCGACCAGTTGAGCATCTCGGTGTTGACCGACGATCTGACCACCGATGATCCGCACGAGATGACCGACGCAATGGTGCAGGCCTTCGTCGATATCCGCAGGGCCGCCGGATTTTCCGAGCACCTCACCGAAGTCGGTGCGGTCCTACCGTTGGCGGCGGCGCGCTAGCTAGCGGGTCCACCCGCGGCGGCGCAGCCACCAGTCGCGCCCGACGATGAAGAAGATCACGACGGCGAAGAAGATGAGGAAGACGTCCTCGACGCGGCCCACGTGGTTACCGCGCAGCATGCACAGCATGAAGATCCCGGAGAGGATGCCGCAGATCTGAAGCAGGCGGTGGTTCTCCTTGGACCAGCCCCAGTTCGCGGAGGGCACTTCCTCGACGTCGACGCCGGTGTGTCGCTCGACCTCGGTGTTGGCCACGGCTGCTCCTCGGGTGGTGAGTGTCAACTGGCCACATTCTGGCATACGACGTGCCGTCGTAGCCGATGCAGTGGCAGCGGACGGCTTGACTAGGGTGATCGTCGTGTCACAGCCATTCGAGGGCAAGGTCGCGTTCATCACCGGCGCCGCGCGGGGCCAGGGCCGCGCACACGCCGTCCGGTTCGCCGAAGAGGGCGCCGACATCATCGCGTTCGACCTCTGCGACCAGATCGCCAGCGTCGGATACCCCATGGCGACTCCAGAGGATCTCGACGAGACCGTCAACCTGGTCGAGAAGACCGGCAGGCGCATCGTCGCCGAGCAGGGTGACGTCCGCGACCTCGAGGCCCTGAAGTCAGCCGTGGCCAAGGGCGTCGAGGCGTTCGGGCGGATCGACTTCGTGCTCGCCAACGCGGGGATCCTGACCGGGATCGGTGATCGGCGGCGCGAGCCCGCCACGTTCGTCGACGCCATCGACGTGATGCTCAACGGCGTGTACTACACGGTCGAGGCGGCGCTGCCCGCGATGCTGCAGCACGGCGACGGCGGGGCGATCGTCATCACCAGCTCGGCGGCCGGACTCAAGTCGATCAGTCCGGGCTTCGACACGATGAGCGCCGGAGCGGCGGGGTACAACGCCGCCAAGCACGGTGTCGTGGGCCTGATGCGCTACTTCGCGACGTCGTTGGCGGAGAAGAACATTCGCGTCAACTCGGTGCATCCCGGCGGAGTGCCGACCCCGATGGTCATCAACGAGGCGGCCGGCCGCTTCGTCGAGGAGACCGGCGGGTTCGGCGTTGGCCAGCAGCCGGTGTTGCCCATCCCGGTCGTCGACCTCGTAGACGTCAGCGACGCGATGGTGTACCTGTGCGGCCCGTCGGGCCGGTTCCTGACCGGTGTCACGCTGCCGATCGACGGCGGCCTCCAGCTGAGGTAGAACCGATCACCTGAGACCTCGCGATGCGGCAGTGTGAGGGAATGCAATTCTGGTCCGGTACGGCCTTCCTCGACACCGCGGACGCATTGGCCGTCACGCGCATGCTGGACGAAACCGGATTCGACGGGATGATCTGCGCCGACCACCTGATCTATCCGCGGGAGCTCAGCTCGCCCTACCCGTCGGGCGCGGACAAGCCGCCATGGGAACCGGAGACGGCATGGCCCGATTCCTGGGTGATGATCGGCGCGATGGCGGCCACCACCAGTCGGCTGCGCTTCACCAATGCCGTCTACATCGCGCCGTCGCGTCCGCTGCTCGAAGTGGCCAAGCAGGTCGCCACCGCGGCCGTCATCTCCGAGGGCCGGGTGGCGCTGACGGTCGGGGCCGGCTGGATGCGGGAGGAATTCGACCTGCTTGGCCAGCCGTTCGAGAACCGCGGCAAGCGGCTCAACGAGATGATCCCCGCGCTGCGTGCGCTGTGGCAGGGCGGCTGGGTGTCGTGGAGCGGTGAGCACTACCAGGTGCCGGAACTGATGCTCGAGCCCCATCCTCCTGGACCCGTGCCGATCATGTCCGGTGGCGAGTCGGATGCGGCGCTGCGCCGGGCCGCGCGACTGTGCGACGGTTGGGTCGGCACGGCCTACACCTGGGATGCCGCAGTGCCCTACGTCGAGCGGCTCCACGCGCTGCGCCGCGAGTACGGGCGGGCCGACGAACCGTTCGAGATCATGCTGGCGCTGATGGAGATACCGAGCGCCGACCTCTACAAACGCGCGGAGGACATCGGCATCACGGCCGTCATGGCGGCCCCGTGGATGGGGGCCGAGGGCGTCGATCCCACCGACGTCGCATCCTTCCGCGCGCCCATCGAACGCTTCGCCGAGACCGTCATCGCGAAAGTACGGTGATCCGCTGTCAGAATTCAACGCGTGAGCACTGAGGACTACGCACGCGACATGGTCGGGTACGGCCCCGTCCCACCCGATCCCTGCTGGCCGGGCGGCGCCAACGTCGCGTTGCAGTTCGTGCTCAACTACGAGGAGGGCGGCGAGCGCAACGTTCTGCACGGCGACCAGGAGTCCGAGACGTTTCTCTCCGATGTGGTTGGGGCGCAGGCATTCCCGAATCGACACATGAGCGTGGAATCGCTCTACGAGTACGGCTCCCGGGCCGGGCTCTGGCGGGTGCTGCGGCTGTTCGACCGGCGAGACCTGCCGCTGACCATCTTCGGGGTCGCCACGGCGCTGGCCCGCAACCCGGAGGCGGTCGCCGCATTCACCGCGCGCGGCGACGAACTGGCCTGCCACGGATTGCGTTGGCTCAGTTACCAGCTCGTCGAACCCGAGGTCGAGCGCGAACACTTGGCCGAAGCGGTCCGCGTCATGACCGAGTTGACCGGGTCGGCGCCGCTGGGCTGGTACACCGGCCGGGACTCCCCCCAGACCCGCAGGCTCATCGTCGAGCACGGTGGTTTCCTGTACGACTCCGACTCGTACGCCGACGATCTCCCTTACTGGACGCACGTCGCAGGCCAGGACCACCTGGTGGTGCCGTACACGCTGGACACCAACGACATGAAGTACGTCTCGCCCAGCGGATTCCCCAGCGGCACCGACTTCTTCACGTATCTGCGGGATGCGTTCGACGTGCTCTACGCCGAAGGCGCGGCAGGTGCACCGAAGATGCTGTCGATCGGACTGCACTGTCGGATCGTCGGGCGTCCGGCGCGCATCGCGGCGCTGGAACGCTTTCTCGACCACGTGCAACAGCACGACAAGGTGTGGATTGCGCGCCGGGTCGACATCGCGCGGCACTGGATCGAACACTTCCCACCAGCCGATTTGAGCCGCTGACGCCGACGGCGTCAGAATGACACTTGCCATGACGTCAAAGTGATGTCACCATGACACCATGGACTTGCAACCGTACGTCGACGCGGTACGCCACGAACTGAGCGTCGCAGCCGCCGCCGGGGGACCCGACGCGCAAGCGCTGGCCGAAAGGTTGACCGCGCCGTTGGAGTCGGCCATCCGCCTGGCCATGCTCGAGGCGCTGTCCGAGGCGGCGGAGATGATCACCCGCGACCTCGCGCCCGGCTCGGTCGAGGTGCGGCTCCGCGGGCGCGATCCCGAATTCACCGTCGATGCGGGTCCGTCGGAACTGCCCGACGTGCCTGCAGTCCCGGTCGGCGAACCCGAGGACGAAGGCGGCACTTGGCGCGTCACGCTGCGGCTGCCGGAGAACGTGCGGACCCGCGTGGACGCGGCTGCGCGAGGCGACGGGCTGTCGGTGAACGCCTGGCTGGTCCGTGCCGTGTCGGCGGCGCTCGGCGCCGGTCGGCCCCGACGACCACCGGGCGATTCCAGCACGCACTTCAGCGGCTGGGTCCGTTAGCCACGAAGAAACAACAACACAACAACTGGAGGAATGATGCCCACTTTCGATACACCGCAACCCATTACCGCGACGGTGGAGATCTCCGCCGGTGCCGTCAGACTCATCGCCAGTGAACGCGCCGACACGGTCGTCGAGGTTCGGCCGCGCGACGAGTCACGGCCTCACGACGTCAAGGCCGCCGAACAGGTCCGCGTCGACTTCAAGAACGGCACCCTCGCGGTGGCGAGCGGCCGCGGCTTCTCCTTTCCGCGCAGGGGAGCGGTGGTCGTCGACATCGCGCTGCCGTCGGGCTCGCGGCTGGACGCCTCGGCCGCGTCGGCGCAAATCACCGCCGACGGCGAGTACGGCGACTGCAAGTTCGCCACCGCCAGCGGTGACCTGTCAGTCGGGTCTGTGCTAGGAAACCTCAAGGCGGACACGGCTTCTGGCGGCATCACCGTGCACGCCGCCAAGGACTCGGTGTCCGTGTCGACCGCGTCGGGCGATGCGTCCTTTGGGGAACTCGATGGCGACGTCAAGTTCCGCGCGGCCAGCGGTTCGCTCGTGGTCGGCAGGTTGGCGGGCCGCCTCAGCGCCCAGACGGCGTCGGGCGACGTCACCGTCTCCGCCGCGGTCAGGGGCAACATCTCCGCGCAGACCGGCAGCGGCGAGGTCGCGGTCGGCATCGCGGAAGGCACTGCCGCGCAACTGGATCTGAGGACCCGCTCGGGCGCGGTGCGCAACACCTTGGCGCAGTCAGACGGACCCGCCGAGGGTGACGAGACGCTCGTCGTGCACGCGCGGACGGGATCGGGTGACGTGGTCGTCCAGCGCGCGACGGGTCCGGCGGCCGCCTGATGCAGGCCTTGCTAGCCTTTCGCGGTGCGTGCCTCGGTGCTGGTGGCGATCGTCCTGTTGGCCGGGGGCGGGCTGCTGGCCGGGCCCGCCCCGCACGCGGAAGCCGCTGACCTCGCGGGCAAGACCGTCGTCCTCGACGCCGGCCACGGTGCCTCCGTCGACGGTGCGCTCACCCGCCAGGTGCCCAACGGCCGCGGCGGCACCAAGGACTGCCAGACCACCGGAACGTCCACCAACGACGGTTTTCCCGAGCACACGTTCACGTGGGACGTGGTGTCCGTGATCCGCAGCCAACTCGCCCAACTCGGCGCCAACGTGGTGTTGACCCGCACCGACGACACCGGGCCAGCGCCGTGCGTCGATCAGCGGGCCGCGACCGCGAACGCGGCGCATCCCGACGCGATCGTCAGCATCCACGGTGACGGGGGACCGGCGTCCGGTCACGGCTTTCACGTCAACTACTCGAGCCCGCCGCTGAACGACGCGCAGTCCGGCGCGGCGATGCGGTTGGCCAACGTGATGCGTGACCAGTTGGTCGCATCCGGCCTGGCTCCGTCGACCTACATCGGGTCGAACGGGCTGTACGGGCGGGCCGACCTCGCCGGGCTCAACCTCGCCGACTATCCCGCCGTACTGGTCGAGTTGGGCAACATGCGCAACGCCGACGATGCGGCCCGCATGACCAGTCCGCAGGGCCAGGCGGAGTATGCGGCCGCAGTCGTGCGGGGCGTCGAGGCGTACCTCACGGGTTGAGGCTTGACTCTCCCGCAGCGGGAGACTCCACACTGACTGCATGCTCTCGATCGGCGACTTCTCCCGTATGACGCAACTGAGCGTCAAGACGTTAAGGCACTACCACGACGTCGGCCTCGTCGTTCCGCATCGAATCGACCCGGTCACCGGCTACCGCTACTACACGCGCGAGCAGGTACCCACCGCGCAGGTGGTGCGCCGGCTGCGGGAGCTCGACATGCCGGTGGCCGACGTGAAGTCGGTGTTGGCCGTCGGCCCCGATGACCGCAACACGGCGATCACAGCGCACCTCGGCAGGCTCGAAGCGCAGCTGGCCGAGACCCGCGCCGCCGTCGCGGCGTTGCGCGCGATCCTCGACCCGCCGGTCGATGGGCCGCAAGTACGACATCGCAGCGTTCCCGCCGTGCCGTCGATCGCCGTGCACGCCGACGTCGATCGCGACGAGTTGCCCGAGTGGTTCTTTGGCGCGGTGACCGAACTGCTGGTCGCGGTCGACGAGCAGGCCCTCACCCGGACCGGACCGCCCGCTGGGTTGTACGGCTTCGACGTCTTCGCGCGCGACCGCGGGCCCGCGACGGTGTTCGTGCCCGTCGAGGGTGCCGTCGTGCCCACCGGCCGGATCGACCAATTCGTGGTGCCTGCAGCCGAACTCGTCGTGGTCGAACACCACGGACCGCACGACGACGTCGATCTTGCCTACACCCAACTCGGCGACTACGCGACGCAGCACGAGATCAGCGTCGAGGCTCCGCTGCGCGAGTACTACCAGGTCTTCTCCTGGGACACCGACGACTCGTCGCGATGGGTGACCGACCTGTGTTGGCCGGTGTTCCGGTCCGATCGCGAAGGGACGAACCGATGAACCTCGAAGGACGCCACGCGGTGGTCACGGGCGGAAGCAAGGGTGCGGGCGCCGCGGTGGTCGCGCGACTGCGCGCGGCGGGTGCATCGACCACCGTGGTCGCACGCAACCGACCGGACGCTGATCCGTCGGTCGACTTCGTCGCGGCCGACATCACGACTCGCGCGGGCACCGACACCGTGGCACAGCACGTCGCCGAGCGTGGCGGTGCGCAGATCCTGGTCCACGTCGCGGGCGGATCGAGCACGCCGGCAGGCGGATTCGCGATGATGACCGACGAGCATTGGCTCGCCGAGCTGCAACTGAACCTGCTCGGCGCGGTACGGCTCGACCGCGCGCTGGTGCCCGAGATGATCGCCGCCGGCAGCGGTGCGATCGTCCACACGGCTTCAATCCAGAGCCGCATGCCGCTGTACGACGGCACACTCGGATACGCAGCCGCCAAGGCCGCGCTGCGCACGTACAGCAAGGGACTGGCGAACGAACTGGCCCCCAAGGGGATTCGCGTGAACACCGTGTCGCCGGGTTTCATCCAGACCGAAGCAGCCGATGCGCTGGTCGAACGGATTGCGGCGGCGAGCGGATCCGACGAGTCCGCAGCATTGCAGTCGTTGATGGACTCGCTCGGTGGCATCCCGCTGGGCCGCCCGGCGCGACCCGAGGAGGTCGCCGAAGTCGTCGGGTTCCTGGTCTCGGACGCCGCGTCGTCGATCGTCGGTGCCGACGTCATCGTCGACGGAGGGACCGTCCGGACCATATAGCTGTTGGTGGTGTGCGCGATTCGCTGCAGCGGCGGCTGGTGGCTGCAACGATTCGGTGATGGACCAGGAGCAGCCGAGGGCGTCATACGACGAACTGACCGCCGACGACGTGAGCAGCGTCGCGTTCTCTAGGCCGCTGATCGGCAAGAGCTACTACGAAGAGGAAGTCGACGCGTTCCTCACCCTTGTCGAACAAACGCTCAGAAACCCGCACGCGGTGGGTGGACTGACGGCCGTCGAGGTCGACGAATGGGCCTTCTCGAAGCCTCCATTCGGACGGCGCGGTTACCACGCAGGCGAAGTCGACGAATTCCTCGAGCGTGTCGCGCAACAGCTGAGGGGGACCGGCGGACAGCACTAGAACGCTGCCTAGCTTCCCAAGGATCCTTCAGGGCCGTGGGTGATCGTGATCAAGCGCGACGGAAACGAGCAGTGCACCGAGCGCGTACGCGGTTGGATCAGGTCGCAGCGACGCATCCGGGAGATCGCTCAGTCGGTCGCCGATGGGACATGGCAGCAGCGTCCGGGGCAAGCCAAACATCTTGTCTGACGGCGGCGAGCGGCTCAGCCAGTTCCGCCGGGGACCAAGGCACAATACTGCTGTATTGTTCGGGGCATCGATATGGAGGCATTGCATGCACCCGCTTGCGCTCTTGCGTCAAGCGCGGTGTTTGCCCAGACCGCATCCCCTCGATCCCACCGCTCATGCAGCGCTGCTCGACGACGTCCCCGCCAGCCCTCCTCTACCAAAGAATCAACGGTGACACTCGATGCCAGATATCACCTATCCGGCTGCTGAAGGCCACGTTTCCGGCCATCTCGCCATCCCTGAAGGCGAGGGCCCTTGGCCCGGCGTCGTGGTCGTCCAAGACGTTCTCGGCATGACAACCGACCTGAAACGGATCACCGACCGCTTTGCCGCCAGCGGCTATCTGGCACTAGCACCCGCGCTCTACGACAGCCACGGCCCCAAGATCAAATGCATGATCAGCACCATCCGCGCGCACTTCACCGGCCGCGGCGCCGCCTACGGCGACCTGCTTGCCGCCCGCGAACACCTCATCGCCGACGCCCGGTGCACCGGAAAAGTCGGCCTGGCGGGCTTCTGCATGGGCGCAGGATTCTGTTTACAACTGGCCCCCAGCGGCCTGTTCGACGCGGCCGCACCCAGCTATGCCGTCCTTCCCAAGGACGTCGAAAAACTCCAGCAATCCTGCCCGGTCGTGGCCAGCTTCGGCGCCAAAGACCCCATTGTGGCGCGTGGCACCGCAGCCAGGCTTGAGGCTGTGCTCGCAGGTGGCCAGGTGGCACATGACGTTAGGGAATACCCCCACGTCGGCCATAGCTTCATGAACGACCACGCTGTGCCCGCTCCGATTCGCCTCGTCGCCGGCATCGCCGGGATGTCCTACTCCGAGCCCGAGGCCGAAGACGCGTGGCGGCGCATCATCACTTTCTTCACCGAACACCTCACCGGAACCGACGGCGATCTCAACACCACCGGCCAAGCCTGAGCTGGCCCGCGCCGCGTGCTAGCGACGCGGTCGAACCTGGGCACGGATCGGACCACCGGCAATCATGGTGAAATGTAATGCAAGCGGGAATTCGTCATCAAGAGAACGGATTTCGACTCCACGAACGATGGTCGCCAAGGCGAGTGTGACTTCGAGCATGGCGAAGTGGTCGCCAATGCACGACCGCGGTCCGCCGCCGAACGGCAGGTACTTCCAGCGATCGAGGGCCGTGAAGTTCTCGGGGCTAAACCGGTTGGGGTCGAAGCGAAGCGGGTCGTCCCAGAGTGTCGGATCGCGCTGTACGGCCATTCTCCCGACCACGACCATGGTGCCTTTCGGCACCAGATACCCGCCTACTTCGATGTCGCGGCACGCCATGCGCGTCCCGGTGGGCGCTGGCGGGCACAGCCGAAGCGACTCCCGGATCACCTGCACGGTGTAGCCCAGCTGCGGAATGTCGTCGGGCGTTAGCGGCCGATCCGGTAGTGCCGCAACTTCTGCCGCGACGCGGTCCTGGTAGTCGGCGTGATGACCCAACGACCACAGGGCATACGTCAAGGTCGTTGCGGTGGTGTCGTGGCCGGCGAACAGAAATATGATCAGCTCGTCGCAAATCTCCTCGTCGGACAACCGATTTCCGGTTTCCGGATCCTCGGCGGCGATCAGTGCCCTCACCAGCGGCGCAACTCGCGTCGGATCCGCGCGACACTCACGCAAAATCTTCTGCGTCAAAGCGTGCAGTTTGGCGCTCGCCGCGCGCGCACGCCGACGCGCCGGTGTCGGCAACCAACGTGGAGCGCGCAGCGGGCGCGTCGCGCGCCTGATCGCATAGGTCAACGCGACTCGCAACGGCTCGGCGACCTCGTTGCCCGGCTCCTCCAGGTCGAGCCCGAGCACCGATCGGCCAAGTGCGCGCAAGGTCAGCGTGCGGCACTCGGCGTCCAAATCGACGTCAGCATCCTCGCGCCACCCCTCGTACACCGCCTGCGCCGCCTGCGCCATGTGACCACCGAACTCGTTCACACGCTGCTTGGTGAACACGGGTTGTAGGGTGCGCCGACGCGACTTCCACGGCTCGAAAGGGAGAGTGGCCAGGTTGGCGCCGATGATGCGGCGCATCTGGTCGAAGACCGGGGTCGTCTTGTCAACGGAGTCATCTTTGGTGCTCAGGACGTCGCGAATAGCACCCGGCGACGTCGCCAGCACCATCGGAGGCATTAGCCAGCGCGGCCCCAACGTGAAGGCGGTAACTGGTCCGCCGGCATCACGCAGCCGCTCCGTCCCCGTGCTGAATTCCCTCACTGCCGAGACGCGCTGCCGAAAAGGCATCGGGTTCACCGGCGGCAGGGGCAGTGACGTGAGCCCATCGCCCGAAGGGACCTGAACCTGAACCACGTCTTCCTCCTGGGATAGCGCTACGCACGCCGATCAAGTTCGAAGCTTACCGAGCAACGGGTATGCCGTTCACGGCGACAGCCATTCGACCTGCTGCTGCACACGGACTCGGCTCAGAGTGCGACGGCTCGGTACTGACGCCGGCGGTGCGGCGGTGAACCGCAGCACCAGCACGATGGCTTCCTCGGGATCAATTCCGGTGAGGCGCACGAAATCGCCTTGCAACTGCCCTAATTCGTCGGCAAAGCGCTCCGACAACTCGTTGAGATCGGCGGTACTGCGAGCATGCAAGAACACAGGTGACAACGGCTGAACGCTGAGGCCTTCGCGCTGCGCGAGGATCCATACCGCCTCAACGGCTGACCCTCCCCTCGCGTAGTCGCCGAGACTATCTCCGGTTACGGTGATCACCGCCAGCGCGGAGCTGGCGAGGACGCGGTCGCGCATGTCGTCGCCCAGCGCGCTGCCGGCGTTCCATTCCGCCAGGTGAGCCATGACGTCAGGCCGGCGCAAGACATCAAGCAACGCCACGTCGGCGGCATCGAGTTCGAGAGTGCGTATGTCGATTCCGGTGTCGGGGTCGGGATCGCCGGGCCAGCGGAGCTCTGTGACCAGCTCTGTGTGCAGCTGCGGCGTCAAGAACCGGATGCGGTCGGCTGCACCGAAAATCGCTGCGGCCCGAGCAAGATCGGCTTGCCCGGTGAGCAGATGCAGCTGCGCCCCCTGCCACTCGGCGGCGGCGGTGAGTAACTTGATCGTCTCGTCGTCAAGCGTTTGAGGCGTTCCGTGATGGCGGTTGGTCTCGCGCGCAAGCATCGGTTCGTACAGATCGGCAAGGGCAGGGTCGCTGCCGTCCTCGAAGGTCATGGTGGCCCGTAGCGGGGATCCGTCCACGTCCTCAACAATGCTCACCGGACCGAGCATTCCGCGGGCGGCAGCGGCGACTCTGACGTTGAACAGGGCTGCGCCCAATGCGACAGCGCTGCCACGGAAACCGGCGTCCATCGTTGACTTGTGTTCTGCGGCAACGCTGATGGTGACCTTGGTCGGTTCCGCGTCGATACGCCAGGGCTGGTGGTTTCCGCCAGACGGTGCGCGCATAGCGGCAGTGATGATGGTGTCGTCCGCCGTCGAAGGCACCGGGGCGTTGGTGTGCTCGACTTCGGGAGCGGGACGCCGCTGGGCCATCTCGGGCTCGGTGAGTTGGTCGAGCGCCCAACCAATATCGATGCGGCACCGACCAGATCGTAGGGTTTCACCCAGACCTATTCTGCGCACGGCTTCGGCCAATGCCGAGGCGCCGACGACGACGTCGGATGCCAACTGGGGCCAGGTCGACAGCGACCGGTCAACCTCGATGAGAGATGCGGCCGCGCGGGGCGATATTCGTTCAGCCTCGAGGTGGCGCAGCATGTGGGGGATCTTTTCCCGACTACTCATGCCAGGCAACAGGCCGACATCCAGCTGGCCCAGGAGTCCATGCAGGATCGGACGCTCAGGTTCCTGATCGAAACGTTCTACATCGACTATTCCACGGTCACTGGTAGCCATCACCACTGGAATGTGCCGGTCACGAGCGCCGATGCGCAGGAGAGCCTTCATGTCGAGCGAATCGCACTCTTCGACGACGACGTCGAGTCCATCCAGGAATGGGTCGACCGTGTCGACGGTGAGCCCGGCGTCGAACACTTCCACGACGAGGTAGGGGTCAAGCTCAGCGATCCTGCGTGCTGTCACGTGAGCTTTGTTGAACCCGAGGTCGAACACCGTGGCCGGTACCCGATTCAGATTCGACAGTTCCAGGTGATCGAAATCAGCCAGCCGAAGTCCACCACACAATCCCTGCAACGCCAGGGTATGAGCGATGACGTGGCCGACACTAAGACCAGCGACTCCGATGGTCAGCGAGTTGAACCGGGCCTGTTCTTGAGTGGTGATGTTGTTTCTGTTGCGATCAAGTCGTAGTGCTCGAAACCCGCGCGGGCCCAGCACCGCAACGACGGTGCGCCGCCACGGGTAGTAAGCCCACCGACCTGGTTCGGCCAGCAACTCTTCATCGGGCGCCGGACGAAGACTGCGCAGACCTGATAGCTGTGCGTCGCGGTGGTCGAGGAACTCGATCCCGGGGTCCGCTCGCAACCGCTCCAACGCCGCACGATCGGTGGCCTCATTCGGGTCCAGAATCTGCGCCGCGTAAGCGGTCGCGTCGGGCTCGGTCACGGCGCCAGACTAGTGCAACTACCCCCGTGGATGAATCGGATCGAACCGGAACACCGCAAGGCGTCCGGCCAGCGCCTCGAATTCGTCGGGCGTGCCGTCGACCACCAGCCCGCTGCGCTTGGCGAACCCGACACCGACGGGCACCTTGACGGCGAAAGACCGTAGTATTGGCCCGGATTCGGCTGCGGAAAGCTCCACGATCCGGACGCGGCGTGAGCGGCGGCCGCGGGTCAGTGTGCCCTCGCCGGCGGCCCGCGCGTTGGCCGCCCAGTCGGCCCCCGGATAGCCGGCCACGGTGTAGAGCCCGCCCTCGTGGTCGAACGGCGTCATCGGCGTCCTGCGCGGCTGCCCCGACTTGCGCCCGGGCACCGTCAGCACTTGCGACGGGCCAGCGGGGACGCCGATGCGCCCCAAGGCGAGCACCAGTTTGTTCATCTGCTTCAGCCACGCGGGCGGGCTGGGATTGGTTGTACTCGACATGTGTTGACTCCCTTGTTAATCGGTGAACATTTGACGATGGTCGGACACCCACGCGGCGAAGGGCGTCGCCGGGCGCTCGAGGATCTTCTCGACGTCGTGGGTGACCAGTGCCGGTCGTCCCACCGTCTCGAGCAGCAGTCCCATGTAGGCGTCGGCGAACGCCGGGGGAAACCCGATGCCGATGAACCGTTGGCGGACCAACTCCGGCGGAACCTCGTGATACTCGAGCGTGCGGCCGAGCACCGCACCGACCGTCTCGACGAGCTCGGCGTTGGTGAGTGACTGAGGCCCTGTCATCGGGATGCGTTGGCCCACCAGGTCATCGGTCAGCAGCGCGCGGGCCGCCACGGCGGAGACGTCGCCGTCGGCGATCGGTGCGGTGGACGCGGTCGCGTACGGCCCGCTGACCACGTCGCCGGCCCGGAGCTGTGCACCCCACATCCCGCCGAAGTTGGACGCGAACACGCTGGGCCGCAGGCTGACCCACTCCAGCCCCGAACCGGCGGCGAGCTCGTCGACCTCCTTGTTGCGGTCGCCGCGGACCCGCGACGGCTGACGGGAGAAGTCGTCGTCGGCGTTGATGGCCGACAGCGCGACGAGTCGCCGCACGCCAGCTGCACGCGCCGCCTCGACGGTGTCGGCCAGCGCCTCCCCGAGCGCACGCGAGTTGAGGAACACCGCGTCGCACCCGGATAGCGCGTCGACGGCGGAACGGTAGACGGCGACCTCCGGAGGAAGGCCCGTGTCGTCGGGATTGCGGGTGACCGCTCGGACGTCGGCGCCCGCGGCGGTGAGGTGGGTGACGAGGGGGCGGCCGACGTTGCCGGTGGCGCCTGTGACGAGAATCGTGAACATGTCATCAAGGACGGGGCAGCCATCCAGAAAGTTACGAATCCCAACGCGTAACTTTTCCGGCCGCCGTTTCGTCGTATCACCATGACCGAGCTGAGCGCTGCCTGGCGCGACCACCACGCCTACCTCGTCAACCTCGGGTATCAGATGCTCGGCGACGTCGGGGAGGCCGAGGACGTCGCGCAGGAGGCATTCCTGCGGCTTTCCCGAACGGACGACGTCGACGACGAACGGGGCTGGCTCACGGTGGTGGCGGGACGGCTGTGCCTCGACCAACTCAGGTCGGCGCGAACCCGGCACGAGACGAGCCTGCCACCGGATCACGACGTCCCCGTCGCCGCCGATCCCGCCGACCGCGTGACCCTCGACGACGAAGTCAGCCACGCCCTCATGGAGACACTTCGCCTACTCAGCCCGGGGGAGCGGGTGGCCTTCGTACTGCACGACGTGTTCGCGCTGCCGTTCGACGAGATCGCCGAGACCGTCGGAAGACCCGTGGGCACGTGCCGACAACTCGCCCGTCGTGGCCGGGCCAAGTTCAGGGGTGCCGGTCCGCGACCCGCCGCCGTAGCTCCCGACGAACATCAGCGCGTCACCGACGCGTTCATCGCCGCATGCGCCAACGGCGACCTTGCGGCGCTGGCGTCCGTGCTCGATCCCGCGGTGTGGGGAGTCGGCACCGTGCTCGCCGATCCGGCGCCGCCGCCGCAGGTCAACCATGGGCCGCACGACGTCGCCACCAACCTGCTGCGCTACCTGGGACCGGGTGCGACGTTGGTCGTCGGTGCGCCGGGAGAGCCCGTGCTGCTGGCCTTCGCCGAGGGGCGGTTGTTCGCCGTGGTGGTGCTGACGATCCGCGATGGCCGGATCCTGAAGATCGAAGCCACCGCGGATCCGTCGGCCCGCTTCGCGCCTCGTCAGCCGTAGGTGAACGAGAACGCCTGCAAGCCCTTGGACAGCGCAACTTCCACGCTGCCGTTGCCGTCGTCGTCATTCGTGACGAGCTGACGCAGGTTGGGCGGCCCGCTGACGAAGATGCTGGTGGTCTGGCCAGCCCTCGTCACGGTCACGGTGCCCGTGCCGCCGACCACCAGATTCACGTTGCGGGCGTGGTAGTTCAGCGCGATGGCAGCACCGTCTGCCTGCGCCGTGACGCCCTGGTAGTCCAGCGCCCACGGGCCACGCAACGCGAAGCTGTCGTCGGCGAGTCGTGCCGGGAATTCGAATGTCCGGGTGCCCTGGTCGTAGGCGCCCTGGCCACCGTAGTTCACCTCCTTGCCGACGCTGAAGTACGTCTCTGGAGTGAGCTGCTCCGTGGGAGTCGTGTCCTGTGCCTCGGTGGCGGGTGGTAGCTCCGCGTCGCCTTCTGAAAGTAGTTGGCGGATAAGCCGTTCCGTGTCGTCGTAGCCGCCCTCGCCGAACTTGACGTGACGCACCGTGCCCTGCTGGTCGATGAGGTACTCGGCGGGCCAGTACCGGTTGCGATAGTTGGTCCACGTCGAGAAGCCGTTGTCCATGGCGATCGGGTAGGTGATGCCGAGATCCTTTGCGCCGCTGACGACGTTGGCCTCCTCCTTCTCGAAGGCGTACTCCGGCGTGTGCACCCCGATGACCTCGAAACCCTTGTCGCGGTAGGCGTCATACCACCCGACGACGTGCGGAATCGCGCGTTGGCAGTTGATGCAGGAATATGCCCAGAAGTCGATCAATACGACCTTGCCGCGCAACGACTTCAGGTCGACCGCCGCGTTTCCGGGGGTGTTGAGCCACTTGGTGATGCCCTTGATGTCGGGGGCCGTTCCGCAGCTCTGGAGTTCGGGGCCGCCGTCGGAGCAGTTCGACAGTTCGGCGTTCTGCTCGTTGACGAGGCCGCCCAGGTTCAGTTCGCGTAGTTGTTCCTCGCCGCCGACCTGCCTCTGCAGGCCGCTCGTGTAGTCGGGGATGGCGCGCTGCAGCACGGCGGGCAGGTTGAACACCAATCCGACGGCGAGCAGGATCGTGACGAGGCCTGCGACGACGCGGATTTCACGCTGCCGCCGCCGGAATGCCGCTACCCGCTCAGCAACCCGTTGCCCGGCCAGGGCGAAGAACAACAACGGCAGGGCGGCGCCCACCGCGAACGACAGCGTCAGCGCCACGGTGGACAGGCCGATGGTTCCTGTCGCGCCGGCGACGACGATCGCGGCCAGCACCGGTCCGGCGCACGGGACGTACAGCACGCCGAGGGCCAACCCCAATCCGAATCCGCTTCGGCCGGAACCGAACTGCTTCTGCGGTAGCCGTGAGAACGGCTTCTCCAGTAGCGCCTCGAACTGCGGGAACATCAGCCCGAGCCCGATCGCCACCAGCGCGACCAGCGCGACCCAGCGGATCGCGTCCTGGGGCAGGTGTAGCAGCGAGAGCAAGGCCGAGCCGAGCAGCGTCACGACGCTGAAGCTGAGCACCAAACCCGCGATCACGCGGTAGGGCCGCAGGGTGTCCGACAGCGTGCGCTTGGGCGGGGTCTTGATGGCGACCGCGCCGTCGCCGCCTTCCGGTTGCGGTTCGGAGGCGCGCGCACTCTGCGTGCCCGAGAAGAAGATGACGGGCAGGACGGGCAGGATGCACGGGGAAATTCCGGTGATCAGCCCGCCGATGAAGCCAATGAGGATCAGTGTGGTCATTGCTGGGTGCTCTCTTTCTTGCGTGAGCAGTCCCCGCAAGCGGGGGCCCAGCAAAATGCCCTGAATCAGCGCGATTCAGGGCATTTTGCGTCTGCTCGCGGTGGACGGTGACCTACATCGCGGGCGGCATCAACACGGTGTCGATCATGTAGACCGTGGCGTTCGCGGTCTTGACGCCACCGCAGACCAGGCCGGCGTCGTTGATCTTGAGCTCCGGGCCTGCGCCGGTGACGGTCACGGTGCCGCCCTCCAGCGTCGTGCGATCGCCGACGACCGCGGTTGGGCTGGCTTGGCCTTCGACCACGTGGTAGGTCAGGATCTTGGTCAGCAGGTCGGAGTCGGTCTTCAGCTTCTCGATCGTGGCCGGGTCGATCTTGGCGAACGCGTCGTCGGTCGGCGCGAACACCGTCAGGCCGGGATTGCTGTTGAGCGTGTCGACCAGGTTCACGTTCGGATTGAGCTTCCCGGACAGCGCCGACGTCAGCGTCGTCAGCACGGGGTTGTTGGACGCGGCGACGGCGACCGGATCCTGTGCCATGCCCGTGACGGAACCGGGTCCGGACGGGACGGTCTTGGCGTATCCGGCGCAGCCGGTGCCGACCAGATCGGCGGCGGGATCGCCCATCGCGCTTGCCGACGGCATCGCCGGCGCGGCGGTCATCGCCGAACTCGACGAGGTGGCAGCCGAGCTGCTGGAGGCCTCCGTGGACATATCGCTCGAACACGCGGAAAGGCCGAGCACCGCGATCGCACTCAGACCCGCCGCTGCAACGGCCTTGCGGTGACTTGATTTCATGACTTCGACTCCAATGTTTCTGGGACGACGCGGGTGCCGCCCTCGGCTCTGACATCGGGGATTCGCGGTGAGCTCGGTCACGGATGGCACGTGACGTGGCGCGTCATAGATGCGTCACATCCAGCTCGCGCACACGACACCGTCCGCAGAATTCACTCGTCCCGATGCCGGGATTCCGCCTCTTGACGGCACAATGGACACGTGAGCAGCGGCCGACTCCGGGTCTTGATCCTGGGCAGCACCGGGTCGATCGGTACCCAGGCGCTGGAGGTCGTCGCCGCCAACCCCGACCGCTTCGAGGTCGTCGGGCTGGCCGCAGGTGGCGGCAACCCCGAACTGCTGGCCCGTCAGCGCGCCGAAACCGGGGTCACCAACGTCGCGGTCGCCGACGCAGCCGTCGCCGCCGAACTCGGCGACGTGCCGTATGCCGGCGACGAAGCCGTCACCCGGTTGATCGAGGACACCGAGGCTGACGTGGTGCTCAATGCGCTGGTCGGGGCACTCGGCCTGCGCCCGACGCTGGCCGCACTTGCCTCCGGAGCCCGGCTCGCCCTGGCCAACAAGGAGTCGCTCGTCGCGGGCGGGCCATTGGTGCTCAAGGCCGCGGCACCCGGCCAAATCGTCCCCGTCGACTCCGAGCACTCGGCCATGGCGCAATGCCTGCGCAGCGGCACCGCCGACGAGGTCGCCAAGATCGTGCTCACCGCGTCGGGCGGCCCCTTCCGCGGCTGGTCGGCCGATGCCCTGGAGGACGTCACCCCCGAGCAGGCCGGTGCCCATCCGACGTGGTCGATGGGTCCGATGAACACGCTCAACTCGGCGTCACTGGTCAACAAGGGCCTCGAGCTCATCGAGACGCACCTGCTGTTCGGCGTGGACTACGACCGCATCGACGTCGTCGTCCACCCGCAGTCCATCGTCCACTCGATGGTCACGTTCACCGACGGGTCGACCATCGCCCAGGCCAGCCCACCGGACATGAAGCTGCCCATCGCGCTGGCGCTCGGCTGGCCCGAGCGGGTCGCCGGCGCGGCGCTGGCCTGCGACTTCGCCACCGCGTCGACCTGGGAGTTCGAGCCCCTCGACGACGACGTCTTCCCCGCCGTCGCCCTGGCCAGGCAGGCCGGTAGCCGTGGCGGCTGCCTGACGGCGGTGTACAACGCCGCCAACGAAGAGGCCGCCGCGGCGTTCCTGGCGGGCCGTATTCGATTCCCTGCCATCGTGCGCACCGTCGCCGACGTGCTGCACGCCTCAGATCAGTGGGCCAAAGAACCAGCTACCGTGGATGACGTACTCGATGCGCAAGATTGGGCCCGCGACCGGGCCCGACGTGCCGTCGCACAGGAGGTAGTTCCCACTCGATGATGTACGTAGTAGGCCTGGTGCTGCTTGCGCTGGGCATCTTGATCTCCGTGGCGTTGCACGAGTGCGGTCACATGTGGGCGGCGCGCGCCACCGGGATGAAGGTGCGCCGCTACTTCGTCGGCTTCGGCCCGACCCTGTGGTCGACCAAGCGCCCCAACAAGCTGGGCTACACGGAGTACGGCGTGAAGGCCATCCCGCTCGGCGGCTTCTGCGACATCGCGGGCATGACGGCGGTCGACGAGGTCGCGCCCGAAGACGAGCCCTACGCGATGTACAAGCAGAAGACGTGGAAGCGGGTCGCGGTGCTCTTCGCCGGGCCCGGCATGAACTTCATCGTCGGCCTCGTCGTCATCTACGGCATCGCCAACGTGTGGGGGCTGCCCGACCTGAACCCGCCCACCACGCCGGTGGTCAGCAAGACGTCGTGTGTGGCGCCCGAGCTCGAGCGGGGCAAGTACGGCACGTGCCAGGACCCCGGGCCCGCGGCGCTGGCCGGCATTCGCACCGGCGACCAGATCGTGAAGATCGGCGGCAAGGACGTCAACAGCCCCGACGAGGTCGTCGCCGCCCTGCAGCCGCAGCGCGGCACCGTCCCCGTCGTCGTGGAACGCGAGGGCGAGCAGCTGACGCTGAACGTGGCCGTCCAGCAGACCCAACGGTTCACGTCGAAGGACGCCACGGAGCCGGCCACGGTCGGAGCGGTGGGCATCAGCGCAAGCACCCCCAGGGTCGAGCCGACGCAGTACAACCCGGTGTCCGCGGTGCCCGCCACGTTCGCCTTCACCGGTGAGCTCTCCGTGAAGCTGGGCGAGGCGCTCCTCAAGATCCCGACGAAGATCGGTGCGCTGGTGCATTCGATCGGCGGCGGCGAGCGCGATCCGGAGACGCCGATCAGCGTGGTCGGTGCCAGCCGGCTCGGCGGTGAGGCCGTCGCGGCCGATCTGTGGGTGATCTTCTGGTTCCTGCTTGCGCAGCTGAACTTCGTCCTCGGCGCCTTCAACCTGCTGCCCCTGCTGCCGTTGGACGGCGGCCACATGGCCGTCGCGACGTACGAGAAGGTGCGCGACATGCTCCGCAAGGCGCGTGGGCTGTTGCCCGCGGGGCCGGTGGACTACATGAAGTTGATGCCCGCCACCTACGTCGTCGTGATCGTGGGCGCCGCGTACATGTTGTTGACCGTCACCGCCGACCTGGTCAACCCCATCAGCCTCTTCCAATAGGAGACACCATGGCCACGTCCATCGGATTGGGCATCCCGTCGCCACCGCCGCCGGTATTGGCGCCGCGGCGCAAGACCCGTCAGCTGATGGTGCGCGACGTCGGCGTCGGCAGCGACTATCCCGTCGCCGTGCAGTCGATGTGCACCACCAAGACCCACGACGTCAACGCCACGCTGCAGCAGATCGCCGAGCTCACGGCGTCCGGCTGTGACATCGTGCGCGTCGCCTGTCCGCGCCAGGAGGACGCCGACGCGCTGGCCACGATCGCCAAGAAGGCGAACATCCCGGTGATCGCGGACATCCACTTCCAGCCGAAGTACATCTTCGCCGCCATCGACGCGGGCTGCGCCGCGGTGCGCGTCAACCCCGGCAACATCAAGGAGTTCGACGGCCGGGTCAAGGAGGTCGCCAAGGCTGCCGGAGCGGCGGGCATCCCGATCCGCATCGGCGTCAACGCCGGCTCGTTGGATCCGCGGTTGATGAAGAAGTACGGCAAGGCCACCCCCGAGGCGTTGGTGGAGTCGGCGTTGTGGGAGGCCTCGCTGTTCGAGGAGCACGGCTTCGGCGACATCAAGATCAGCGTGAAGCACAACGATCCCGTCATCATGGTCGCCGCCTACGAGCAGTTGGCGGCGCAGTGCGACTACCCGCTTCACCTCGGCGTCACCGAGGCCGGGCCGGCGTTCCAGGGCACCATCAAGTCGGCGGTTGCGTTCGGCGCCTTGCTGTCCCGCGGCATCGGCGACACCATCCGGGTGTCGCTGTCGGCGCCGCCGGTCGAAGAGGTCAAGGTCGGCAACCAGATCCTGGAGTCGCTGAATTTGCGGCCTCGCGGACTGGAGATCGTGTCCTGTCCGTCGTGTGGGCGAGCCCAGGTGGACGTCTACAAGTTGGCCAACGAAGTCACCGCCGGCCTCGAGGGACTCGAAGTCCCGCTGCGCGTCGCCGTGATGGGGTGCGTCGTCAACGGGCCGGGGGAGGCGCGCGAGGCCGATCTCGGCGTTGCGTCCGGCAACGGCAAGGGCCAGATCTTCGTTCGCGGTGAGGTCATCAAGACAGTGCCCGAGCAGCAGATCGTCGAGACGCTGATCGAAGAGGCGATGAAGATCGCCAGCCAGATGGACACAGAGCTTGGTCCACAGGCAAGTGCAAGCGGTTCCCCGGTGGTCACCGTAAGCTGAGCATTGACCCTGTGAGCGGGGTCACCCGCCAGGTCGCCAGAAAGAGTCCCCATGTCGGCTCCTCCGCTGTTTCGCCTCGCCGACGAGCGACGCGTCACGGTAGTGCGGGATGCCGCAGTCGTGCGCCGCGTATTGGACGACGACCCGGTGGGCTCCTGCATGGTGGCGTCGCGGGTCGCCGACCACGGAGTCGATCCGACCGCGATCGGCGGCGAACTGTGGACGCGCAGACAGCCCAGCGAGTCGCTGTGCTACGCCGGGCCCAACCTGATTCCGCTGCGAGGCGAGGTCGGTGACCTGAACGCGTTCGCCGACAAGGCGATGAGCAGCGCGCGGCGGTGTTCCTCGTTGGTCGGACGGTCCGAGTTGGTGATGCCCATGTGGCGACGGCTCGAAACCGCTTGGGGCCCTGCGCGTGACGTGCGCGAACATCAGCCGTTGATGACGTTGGACGTCGCGCCGCGGTGCGCCGTCGACCCCGCGGTCCGCCCCGTGCGGATGGACGAACTCGACGCCTACCTGATCGCCGCCATCGACATGTTCATCGGCGAGGTCGGGGTCGACCCGAGGCTCGGCGACGGTGGACGCGGGTACCGTCGGCGCGTCGCGGGACTCATCGCCGCGGGCCGCGCCTGGGCCCGGTTCGAGCACGGGCAGGTGGTGTTCAAGGCCGAGGTCGGGTCGCAGTCCCCGGCGGTCGGACAGATCCAGGGCGTGTGGGTGCATCCGGACTGGCGCGGCCGCGGGCTCGGCGCGGCGGGCACCGCAGCGTTGGCGGCCGCGGTCGTCAGAAGTGGCCGCACCGCCAGCCTCTACGTCAACAACTACAACACCGTCGCCCGCGCGACGTACACGCGCATCGGGTTCGAACAGGTCGGCACCTTCGCCACGGTGTTGCTCGACTGACTCGGCACGCGGGCCCTCGGGCTCGCGCTGCGGGGCGCGCCGAAATCACTTAACCTCTAGCTGAAATCAGACTATTTCCGCTGGTCAGGAGGTGTTTTCGTGTATCGAACGACTGCGACCGACGATGCGATTTCAGCAAACTCCTTGACCGACGTGAACGGCCCGGCACCTTGTGTCATCGGCAAGCCATCTTTGCGGGCGCAAATCTTGGCCCCGTGTCGGCTCGAGTCGGCGGAGTAGGGGCGGGCAGATGTCGACCCAGTCACCGCAGTGGATCGCCACCGCCCGTTTGCTGCGCCGGACCGGCTTCGGCACCACCGGCGCGAAGGTGGATGCGGTGGTGGGTCAGGACTGGTCGCGGTACCTCGACGGACTGCTCGACGCGGACCCCGAGACCGACCCCGGCGCCGTCGCGACGCCGATGCCGCCGCTGACACCGGTGCCGCCCTACCCCAGCGGGGATGCCACCAAGGAGGCGATGGACCGGTGGAACCGTACCGTCGATGACCAGATGCTCTGGTTGGCCGACTGGTGGCTCAGCCGCATGATCTCCGTCCACGAGCCGATTCACGAGAAGCTGACCTGGTTGTGGCACAACCACTTTGCAACGTCGGCGGCCAAGGTGCGGTTCGCCGTCTACATGGGCGCGCAGAACGAGAAGCTGCGCAGGATGAAGCTCGGCGACTTCCGCGAATTCGCGTACGCGATGCTGACCGATGCCGCCATGTTGTCGTGGCTGGACGGCAAGGACAACGTCGCCGCGTCGCCAAACGAGAACCTCTCTCGCGAGTTCATGGAACTCTTCGCCCTCGGCCATGGAAGCGGGTACACCGAGCACGACGTGCGGGAAGGTGCGAGGGCGCTGAGCGGATGGATGACCGACGACGTCGGGCGGTCGTCCGTGCGGCCCGATAGGCACGACTCCGCTGACAAGACGGTGCTGGGTGTGACGGGAAGCCTTGACGCAGCGGCCTTTTGCGATGCGGTGCTCGGACATCCCGCATCGGCGACGCACATTGTGGCACGGCTGTGGCAGCAGCTCGCCTCGGATGCCTCACCCTCGTCGGCGACGCTGGCGAGGCTCATCGACGCCTATGGGCCCAACCGCGACCTCAAGGCGCTGACGAAGGCGATCCTGTTGGACCCCGAGTTCGTCAGCGGGGCTTCCATCATCACGCCCGCGGAGTGGCTGATCGGAGTGATCCGAACACTGTCCATCCCGGTCGATTCGCCGGAGGTTGCCTACGCCATCGACGGGCTACTGACCGGGCTCGGACAGCGGCCGTTCTATCCGCCGGATGTCTCGGGCTGGCCGCGCGGTCGGGTCTGGGTGTCAACTGCGAGCATCACCACGCAGGCTTGGGCGGCAACCGAACTCGCCAAGCGAGGCAACCTCTCCACCGTCGAGAGCGCGCCCATCGCCGACCGCGTCGACGCGGTCGGCTACTTCATCGGCGTCGGCGCCTGGTCCGACCGGAGCGCTGCGGCGCTGAAGCCGTATCTCGGCAATCCTGCGGCATTGTTCACCGCCGCGGTGAATGCCCCCGAATACCTTACTGCGTAAGGAGATTCGAGATGACCGAGATCAACCGTCGCAAGTTCCTGATCGCAGGTGCCGGCGTCGGCGCGGCCGGCCTACTGGGTGGTGTCGCCGCGGTGAGCTGGCCTGCGCTGCAGCGAGCCAGTGAGCACACGCCGATCGCCGACGATGCCGGCATCCTGGTGATCGTCACCCTCTACGGCGGCAATGACGGCCTCAGCACGGTAATTCCATACGCCGACAACCGATATCACGATGCGCGACCCGAACTTGCCTACGCGCCATCGGAGGTCCTGCCGCTGGACGGCGAACTCGGGCTCAATCCGGCGATGACGGGGTTGGCGGGCCTGTGGGGCGAACAGCGGCTGGCGGTCGTCCGCGGGGTCACCTACCCGAAGCCGGACCGTAGCCACTTCAGATCCATGGACATCTGGCAGACGGCCTCACCGGATGAGCCCGTGTCCACCGGGTGGATCGGACGGTGGCTCGACGCGACGGGCGACGACCCGCTGCGCGCGATCAACGTCGGCGCCGTCCTACCGGTGATGGCGGTCGGGGAGAAGCAGACCGCCTCGGCCCTAATGGGGGATTCCTCACCGGTGTCCGCGCCGCTCGAGGGCGTGTTGTCGGCGCTGGGCACCGACGACCCCGACGACACGTCGCAGATGTCGGCGATCTGCTCCGCGTACCGAGCCACGAAGACCGTCGGTGCCGCGATGGCCCCGGTCCTGGGCACCGGCGATCCCACCTTGTCGCTCGATCCGAACGCAGGCGGCTTGAGCTTGACCGGCAGCCCCGGGCAGGGCGAGAACCCGCTGGCCGATCGACTCGCGGTCGTCGGCAAGTGCGTCAAGGCCGGCGTCCCCACTCGGGTGTACATGGTGGCGCTCGGCGGCTTCGACACGCATTCCGACGAGCGCGGTCCACAACAACAGCTGCTTGGCCTCGTCGATGCGGCCTTGACGCCGTTCCTGCGTGACATGAGCCAGGACCGCTACGGCCGCAACGTGGTCGCGATGGTCTACTCCGAGTTTGGCCGCCGCGTGGCGGCCAACGCATCGCAGGGCACCGACCACGGCACCGCCGGACCCGTCCTGCTGGCGGGCGTGCCGGTGCAGGGCGGTTTCTACGGCGAGCAGCCGAGCTTGACTGACCTGGACGACGGTGATCTCAAGGGGTCCGTCGACTTCCGCGACGTCTATCACGAACTGCTCGTCGGCACGCTGGCCACCGACCCCGAGCCGTCCGTCGGCGGCAACCGTCGCACGCTCGGCTTCCTCTGAGTTCATTTCGGTGAGAAGCGCGCGGCGGTGTTCCGCGTTGTCGGACGGTCCGAGTTGGTGATGCCCATGTGGCGACGGCTCGATACCGCTTGGGGCCGCACCCCTAGTCACGCAACGGGCAATTCATAGGGAAACACCCGAATTAACGGCAGCCCGCGCCCAATAGCGTCAAACGCACAAGCAAATGAGGCGAAACAAGCCGAACCAACCCAAAAAAGGAATCAATCATGACGCGTCATCTCGCTGACAACGACGGTCGGGTAGGTCCGAACGCGGCCGGGGTCCACGCCGCAAATCCTGGCGTCCGCGTCGCGCAGCCGACGGTCGCGGCGGCAAAGAAGAAGTCTGTGATCACCGCCGCCCTGGCGGTTGGTGCGCTCGTCGTCGGTGGTGGCGTCGCGGGGAGTACCGGTGACACCAGCGCCCAGTTCGGCGATTCGTCCTCGGCACCGGTGCTGGCCGCGTCGGATACATCTCTCGCCGAGGGAGGAGACGCCGCACTAGCGCCGTTGGTGGTGCTCGGCCTGATTGCACCCGGCGACAGCGGGATCGGCGGGAACGATGCAGGCAGCGGGTTCGGTCAGCTCGGGGGACCAGCCGCTGCAACGGTATTCAGCGGCGGCGCCACCGGGCACGTTGTTGGGCCAAACTTCTTCGCGCCCAACCCAATCCGGTTGGCGGCGGCATCGGTTGGCGGGTCAGGCGGCGGCGCTGCGGCGTTGAGGCCGGCCCACCCAGCCGGGGGGACAGGAGACCGTGCTGAGGCGCTGACGGCGTTGAGGGCCTTGGCGGCGGCGAGCCCGGCCGGCGGCCAGGCCTTCCTGGGTCTGATCGGCCCTGGTGGCTTGTTGATCGGCAACGGTCTCGACGGTGGATTCGGCGAAGACGGCGGCAACGGCGGACTGCTGTGGGGTAACGGCGGCGCGGGTGGGGCTGGCTCACTCGGACACGACGGCGGCAACGGCGGCAACGGCGGATTGTTCTTCGGCAACGGCGGGGCCGGCGGGGTCGGCGGCCTCGGGCCAGCGGGCGGAAACGGTGGCAACGGCGGCAACGGCGGACTGCTGTTGGGCAACGGCGGCGCGGGCGGGGCCGGCGCACTCGGACAGGCCGGCGGTGACGGCGGAAACGCCGCATTGCTGATCGGCAACGGCGGCGCCGGCGGTGCAGGCGGTGCGGGGGCGCCAGGAGCAAACGGGGTCAATCCCACTCCGAATGGCACCACCGCCGCTCCCGGTGGTGGAGGCGGCAACGCCTCCTGCGGTGACTGCGACGCCATCGGAGGTAAGGGTGGCCCTGGCGACGACGGCGGACCCGGTGTTGCAGGCGGCGCCGGAGGCACCGGTGGCCGTGCCGAGGTGTTAGGCAACAACACCGGTGTTGCCGGCAACGGCGGCGACGGCGGCAGCGGCGGAGCGGGCGCTCCTGGCGGTAACGGTGGCGATGGTGGCCACGGCGTTAGCACGAGCGGCGTTGCTGTGGGCGGCAACGGCGGAAACGGCGGTACGGGCGGGGTCGGCGCTGACGGAGGCGACGGCGGTGACGGTGGCAGTGGTCGCACCGAGTTTGACCTCGCAATCGGTGGCATAGGCGGCAGCGGCGGTGAAGGCGGTGTCGGTGCACCCGGTGGCGACGGAACCACGGGAGGTTCCGGCGGTAGCGGCGGTCGCGGCGGATTGCTGACCGGAAACGGCGGGACCGGCGGCACTGGCGGCAGTGGCGGCAGCGGCGGAAACGGCGACACCGGCGGCAACGGCGGAAACGGCGGCGACGCCGGCGATGCAGTAGTAACCCAACCCTCCGGCCCAGGCGTCAAGGTCCCGGGCCTGCCTGGCCTTGCGGGCAGTGGCGGTGCGGGCGGTACGGGTGGCAGCGGCGCCACGGGCGGCACCGGTGGTGCCGGGGGGAGCACCGGGCTGGGCGGACAACCCGGCGCCGCCGGTGGCAACGGTGCGAACGGCAGTAACGGTGCGAACGGCAGCAACGGCAGCAACGGCTCGGACGGCGACGACTAACCGAACCGGCACCGGGCGACGGTCGGCGAGCGAACCACGGGACACTCGCCGACCTGACGCCGCAAGGCCGAAACGCCGAGACAGCACACACGGTCGTTGAGTGCGTGGCTCAACGACAGGGAATTCCATTTCGGCGGGATCACGGGCTGATCTCGGTGCGCCTACGGCAGGTTGGTGGCCACCGCTTCTAACATCAGCCCCAATGGCAACTCAAACATCATTCGTCACGCGCGTCACTGGGCTGCTCACCGTCGCCGTCGTCGTCGGAGCGGGTGGACTGCTCAGCGCCTGCACGCCCAAGCCGTTGGGCCCGGAACCGACGGCGCAGGCCTTCTTCGCCGCGCTCGCCAAGGGCGACACCGCATCGGCGGCCGAGCTCAGCGACCATCCGGCCGACGCGCGGGCCGCACTCAACCAAGCCTGGTCCGGATTGCAGGCGACCGGACTCGACGCCATGGTGTTGAGCAGCAAGTACGCCGAGGACACCGGCAGCGTCGCGTACCGCTACACGTGGCACCTTCCGAAGAACCGCATCTGGACTTACGACGGCCAACTCAACATGATGCGCGACGAGGGGAAGTGGGAAGTCCGTTGGAGCGCAACCGGATTGCACCCCAACCTTGGCGACAACCAGACGTTTGCGCTGCGGGCCGATCAACCGCGCCGCGCGTCGGTGAACGAGCGCGGCGGCACCGACGTGCTGGTGCCGGGATACCTCTACCACTACGCGCTCGACGCGAAGACCGCCGCGGGTGAACTGATGCCAACCGCCAGGGCCGTCGCCGACGCACTCCGGCCGTTCGACGACACCATGGACCCGCAGCGGCTCGCTGAGCAGGCCAGCTCGTCGAAGGGCGCACTGGACCTCATCACGCTGCGGCAGGCCGACCACGAACGGGTGTCGGCCGCGCTGGCCAACCGGCCCGGCGTGGTCATCACGCCGCAGGCCGAACTGCTGCCCACCGATGACCGGTTCGCGCCCGCGATCATCAGCCAGGTCAAGAAGTCCGTGGTCGACGAACTCGACGGTCAGGCGGGCTGGCGCGTCGTCAGCGTCAATCAGAACGGCGGCGACGTCGACGTACTGAACGAAGTCGCCGGTGCGCCAGCGCCGTCGGTGACCATCAGCCTCGACCGCGCGGTGCAGAACGCCGCCCAGGACGCCGTCAACATGGTCGGCAAGAAGGCGATGATCGTCGCGATCAAGCCGTCGACGGGCGAGATTCTGGCGGTCGCACAGAACGCCGCCGCCGACGGCGACGGATCCGCCGCCACCACCGGGCTCTACCCGCCGGGGTCGACGTTCAAGATCGTCACTGCCGGCGCCGCGATCGACCGCGACATGGCCACGCCCAACACACTTTTGGGTTGCCCAGGCACCGCCGAGATCGGTCAGCGCGTCGTCCCGAACTACGGCGGCTTCGACCTTGGCACCGTTCCGATGTCGCGGGCGTTCGCGAGCTCGTGCAACACCACGTTCGCCGAACTCGCCAGCAAGATGCCGCCGAAGGGGCTGACGACGGCCGCCGCCCAGTACGGGATCGGGCTCGACTACAAGATCGACGGCATCACGACGCTGACCGGATCGGTGCCGCCGACTGTCGACCTCGCCGAGCGCACCGAGGACGGCTTCGGCCAGGGCAAGGTGCTGGTGAGCCCGTTCGGCATGGCGATGGTCGCGGCTACCGTCGCCGCGGGCAAAACCCCTGTGCCGCAGCTGATCGAGGGCCGACCCACCGAGACGACCGGCGACAGTACGCCCATCTCGCCCAAGATGGTCGACGCGCTGCGGCCCATGATGCAGCTCGTCGTGACGAACGGCACGGCGAAGGATCTGAACGGCAACGGCGACGTCCGGGGCAAGACCGGAGAGGCCGAGTTCAACGGCGGTTCGCACGCGTGGTTCGCCGGATATCGCGGTGACATGGCCTTCGCGGCCCTGATCGTCGCCGGCGGGAGCTCGGAGTACGCGGTGCGGATGTGCAGGGACATGCTCAACGGACTGCCGCCCGACTTTCTGGCCTGAGTAGCCGGCTTGAGTAACCTGTTCCTTGAAGGAGCAGCCATGACGAGCATCAACGAGAGCACCAACAGCGTGACGGACGTCGCTGCCGTGTTGCGGATCTCCGACGCCGACCGCAACGGCACGTTGCGCCGCCTGCACAACGCGGTGGCGCTTGGCCTGATCGACATCGACGAGTTCGAGGAACGGTCGGTGCTGGTATCCACGGCCCGGCTGGACTCGGACCTCGACGCACTCGTCGGCGACCTGCCCGGACCCGGCGCGATCGTCACCACCGCGACCGACCGCGTCGAGCTACGCGGCGTGATGGGATCGCTGAAGCGCCAAGGAGAGTGGACGGTGCCGACCCGGCTGGCCATCCACCGCCGGATGGGTTCGGTGGACCTCGACCTGACGCGCGCTCGTTTTGCGGGACCCATCGTCGTCATCGAGCTCGACATGAAGTTCGGCTCCGTCGAGATTCGGCTGCCCGACGGCGCGAGCGCGTCGATCGACGATGTCGAGGTGATCGTGGGCAGCGCCCGCGACCACCGCAAGGACGCGCCGGCCGACGGCACGCCCCACGTCGTGCTCACGGGTCGCAGCGTGTGCTGTTCGATCGACATCCGTGGCCGGCGCAAGTCTTGGTTGAAGCGCGGCAGCTAGCGCTTGAACAGTTGCGCCCCGGTGCGCACCAGCCGATTCCATCCGCGTGGCCGGCCGACGAGCTTGGCCACCAGCGGCGCGGAGTCGAAGTACGAAACCCGTTCAGCGATCAGCCCGTTGGTGAATGTGAACCGGTCGACCGCGTCCCAGCTGATCGGCTTGCCCCCGTAGGTTCCGCTCAGCGTGAATTCGATGAACATCTCGCGCTTGCCGTGGCCGACTCGGTGCACGTCGGCGTGCAGGTCGGGCACCAGGGCGAACAACTGCTCAAACGACGCCCGGCAGGCCTGCTTGCCGCGCAGGGTGCCCATCATCGGCTGGCGCAGCACGATCTCGTCGCTGTACAGCGCCTCGAACGTGTCCATCGAGGGCGTCCGCCAGGCGTCGGCGAATCGTTGGGCGAATCCCGCGGCGAACTGCTCGTCAACCTCGTCGATGCTCATGGCTTGAGAACGTAGTCACGATGTCCGACAACGTTTAGCGCTGTTCGAGCACCGCGAAGGTCAGCGTCGCCTTCGCCGCCAGCCGGCCGCGGCCCACGTCGAACACGTCGACCGACGTGACGATCAGCCGTCGTCCCGCTCGCACGATGGTGGCCTCCGCGCGGGCCGGCCCCTCGATGATCGGCGCCAGGAAGTGCACGTTCATGTCCGCGGTGGTCACCGCATGCCCATGCCCGCTGGCGTTGCCCGCGAGCCGGCCCGCCGCGATGTCGATGAGCGTCGCAACGAGGCCACCTTGGATGGCGCCGCGGACATTGGTCAGGTCGGGGCGGTTGTCCATCTCGATGATCAGCTGTTCATCGGTGTCCTTGATGTCTCGCATGCCCAAGCGGCTCAGCAGGTGTTCAGGATCGATCACAGCCGTACGGTAACATCATTACCGCAGATCGATTGGATGCCCTTGGTCACTTCAGCGCTTCGGTGGGCACCCCGAACCGGGCCTGGTAGCCGGCCACCTGTTCCCGCACCTCGTCGGCGTCCAGCCCGGTGTCCGACCACCTGTACCTGGCGCCGCCGCCATCGCCGGGGTGCGCGGCGAGGAAGTCGCGCATGCGCTGCTCGGCGAGCGGCGTCAGCTCGCGCCCCATGGCGACGTATAGCTCGCGGATGGTGGCGAACGGATCGAGGATGAAGTCGGCGAACTGGACGTCGATGAGTTGACCGGGGGCCAGCACGCCGGAGTCGCGCACCTTCATCGAGCGTTCGAGGCCGACGACGATCTCCTCGCAGGACTGCCTGGCGCACTCGCCGATGTCGCTGTGGTCCGACGCCAGCCGCCGCACGTGTTGCGTGAGGGCGGCGATTGACGAGATGACGTTCAGCGGATCGCGGTGGGTCTGGACGATCACGGCGTCGGGGTACTCGCCGACCAGGGTGTCGAGCTGCCACAGGTGTGCGGGCGACTTCAGCAGCCATTGGCCGGAAACACCGGACTGCAAGTGCTGCAGGAAGATTCGGTGGTAGCGGTAGGCGTTGCGATGGTCGGCGTCATACAACAGCCACCGCGAGTACGTCGGCAGTCGGTACTGCACCGGAAAGATCATGCTGCAGAACTGCCCGGCCCAGATGCGCACGCACTCCTGGGGGAGCAGCGCACCCATCGGGTGATGGGTCAGAAGCCCGGGCACGATCTGCTCGGACATCTCGAGGTTGGCCTGGATCTGCGCAATGCGGGGATCGGTGCCGTACGTCTCGGGTCTCGGCACCGGCCACGGCGCGTCGACCTCCCACGTCAGCGGCGGCCGCAGGTCGGGGTCCTGGGCCAGCAGGTCGAAGAGGATGGTCGTGCCGGTGCGGGGCTGGCCGACGATGAAGATGGGCCGCTCGATGGGCGCCGCGGCGATATCGGGATTCTCCTTGCGCCACTGCGTGATCCGCAGCCTGTTGGTCAGCGGGCCGACGAGGTCCATGACGGCGATCTCGACGCCCAGGTCCGACAGGTGTGCCTCGGTGACCAATCCGTCGGCCAGCAGCGCGAGGTCGTCGCGCCAGCCGTCGGGCGCACCGAAGTCGTCGCTGCCCGCCAGCTCGCAGGCCTGCGCGACGAGCACGTCCGGGTCGAACCGATCCGCGTTCATCGTCGTACGCTCACCGTGACGTCGGGGGCCGCGGGATTGTCGAGCCAGCGCAGCACCACGAAGCCGCGGTGGTGGCCCGCGGTGTCGAGCCAGTGTCCGTGCCCGAAGTCCTTGGCGCCGATGGCGATCCGCACGATTCCGTCGGGGTCCGGCGTGACGCCCTTGTTGGTGACCGAACTGTGCCTGCGTCGCGGCTCGATGCATTCGTGCCAAATGTTCTCCAACGTGACGTTCCAGTAGCGGGTGTCGGGTGGGGTGATCTCCAGCAGCAGGGTTTCGTCCTCGGCGAGTCCGAACGTGCCGATCATGTACAGGTTGTCTGGGGTGGTGTCGGCCGAGCCGAGATCGGCGGCCTCGGCGGTGAGCAGCACGTTGGGTTGGTCGAGCAACTCCGGCTTGATGGTGCGGTGCAGCGTCGTCAGCTTCATCAGCGTCCACGCCATCGCGGTGAACTGTTCGGCCACTTCGGAATCCGTCAGCGGTTGGGGCGGACCCGCGTCAAGCGTTTCGATGTCGAGCGTCGCGGGGATCTCGTCGGCCGGATCACCGACGTATTCGCGCACGACGATCGACGTCGCGTCTGCGGGGATCTTCAGCCACTGGGCGCCGTCGAGTTCGGCCGGGGACGGCTCGTCGGCGGCCACGATCACGGTGAAGGAGCCCGCGTCCAGCTTCAGGTCGGTGTCGCTGAGATAGGCGGCCATCCGGCGCGGTGTCATCCCGGCGCCCGCGAGCACCTGCAAGCCGAGGTAGGCCGACGTGCCGCGGGTCCCGGTGATCCGGTAGCGGCGGTCGCCACGGATCATCGCGAGCAGGTAGCGGCCGTCGGGGTTGGGGCCGCCGATCAAGCGGGTGGGGGAGCACATGTCGAAGAACCACGGCAGTTCCTGGTCGGCCTCGACCGACAGTTCGGAGCACAGCGCGGTCACCCGCGACACCACCCGAAGCCCGTCGAGCAGTTCGCGTTCGTCCTGTGCGTCCGCGAGCACGATCGCGGTGACGTCGCCGATCATCTTCTGGACGAACTGCCAGGCTTCCAGCGTCTTGCGGGCGTGTTCTTCGCTCATAACGAGACATAATCTCATTTGAGACGTAGTCTTACAAGACAATGAGCGAATCCGTCGCGCTGAACGTGCGCAAGCGTCAAGCCACCCGTGACCGCATCGCAGCGGCGGCGGCCGCGCTGGTGGCCGAGGGTGGGCTGGCAGGCACTACCGTCGAGCGGATCGCCGCAGAGGCCGAAGTAGGACGTGCCACGTTCTTCCGGTACTTCGCCTCCAAGGAGGACGCGGTCGCCGACGGTATGACGAGGCACTGGCTCGACGTCATCACGGCGCAACTCGCAGCCCAGCCGCCGGAGTTGTCGGCCCGTGAAGCCGTCGCGGCGGCGTTTCGCGACCTCGGCGACGGATTCGATGCGATCAGCGCTCAGGTCCGCGACCTCGCCACGCTCACCCGGTCGTCGCCGGTGCTCAGCGCCTGGACGCTGCAGATCTACGTCGGCTACGAGTCGGCCATCGCCGACCTGGTGGCACCCCGGCTGCCCGACCTCGCGCCCGACGATCCCCGCCCTCGGCTCATCGGTGCGCTGGCGATGGCGTCGGTGCGCATCGCGCTCGACGACTGGCTGCGGCACGGTGGATCGCTGCCGCAGCGCGTGCGCACGGCGCTGTCGGCCATATCGGTCGAGTGACGTTTAGGCTTGTCCAATGGCCGTTCGCACCGCACTGTCCCCAGGCGACCTGTCCCCGACCCTGCGGGTACCCACGTCGATTCCGCGTCCCGAGTACGCGTGGAAGCCGACGGTGCGCGAAGGCAGCGAGCCTTGGGTTCAGTCGCCGGACGTGATCGAGAAGATGCGGGTTGCCGGACGCATCGCGGCGGGCGCACTGGCCGAAGCGGGCAAGGCCGTCGCGCCCGGCGTCACCACCGACGAGCTCGACCGCATCGCTCACGACTACATGCTCGACCACGGCGCCTACCCGTCGACGCTGGGCTACAAGGGCTTCCCGAAGTCCTGCTGCACGTCGCTCAACGAGATCATCTGCCACGGCATCCCGGACTCGACGGTGATCGAGGACGGCGACATCGTCAACATCGACGTGACCGCCTACCGCGACGGCGTCCACGGCGACACCAACGCGACCTTCCTGGCGGGCAACGTGTCCGACGAGCACCGGCTGCTCGTCGAACGCACCCAAGAGGCCACCATGCGCGCCATCAAGGCGGTCAAACCGGGTCGGGCGTTGTCCATCGTCGGTCGCGTCATCGAGTCGTACGCGAATCGCTTCGGATACAACGTGGTTCGCGACTTCACCGGGCATGGCATCGGCACCACGTTCCACAACGGGCTCGTCGTGCTGCACTACGATCAGCCAGCCGTCGAGACGGTCCTCGAACCCGGGATGACGTTCACCATCGAGCCGATGATCAACCTCGGGGCGCTCGACTACGAGATCTGGGACGACGGCTGGACCGTCGCCACAATCGACAAGAAGTGGACCGCGCAGTTCGAGCACACCCTGGTGGTCACCGACGACGGCGCCGACATCCTGACCCAGCTGTGAGACCTTCCCCGCTTGCGGAAGTAACATGAGCGGCGCGCTGCTGATCGCAGGCACCACGTCCGACGCGGGCAAGTCGATGGTGGTCGCTGGGCTGTGTCGGCTGCTGGCGCGCAAGGGAATTCGCGTCGCACCGTTCAAGGCGCAGAACATGTCGAACAACTCGGCGGTCACGGCCGACGGCGGCGAGATCGGCCGCGCGCAAGCGATGCAGGCCCGGGCGGCGGGGCTGGCGCCCAGCGTCCGGTTCAACCCCGTCCTGCTGAAGCCCGGGTCGGACCGGACGTCGCAGCTCGTCGTCCGCGGCCGGGTCGCGGGGTCGGTCAGCGCCGCCGACTACTTCACCCACCGCGCCCACCTGGCCGAGGTCGTGCACGCCGAACTGTCCTCACTGCGCCGCGAATTCGATGCCGTCATCTGTGAAGGGGCGGGGTCACCCGCGGAAATCAACCTGCGCGCAACCGATCTGGCGAACATGGGACTGGCCCGCGCGGCGGAGCTGCCCGTGGTGCTGGTTGGCGACATCGACCGCGGCGGCCTGCTGGCACATCTGTTCGGCACCGTCGCGGTGCTGGAGCCCGACGATCAGCGACTGATCGCGGGCTTCGTGGTCAACAAGTTCCGCGGCGACCCCGCACTGCTCGCTCCCGGACTCGAACAGCTGGCCGAGCTCACCGGCAGGCCGACGTACGGCGTCGTGCCGTTCGCCGACCAAATGTGGTTGGACGCAGAGGATTCCCTGTCCGTGCAGCCGCACCGCATCGTCGGCGAACCGCAACCCCCGCGCGGGGACGCGTGGCTGAAGGTGGCGGCCATCCGGCTGCCCCGCATCTCCAACTCGACGGACGTGGAGGCGCTGGCGTGTGAGCCGGGCGTGCTGGTGCGGTGGGTCACCGACCCCGCCGACCTACCCGACGCCGACGTTGTCGTACTGCCTGGCAGCAAGTCCACGGTGGCCGACCTCGCGTGGTTGCGCGAGACCGGCCTGGCCGACGGCATCGTCGGGCACGCGACCGCGGGCCGTCCCTTGCTCGGGGTGTGTGGCGGATTCCAGATGCTGTGCCGGGTCATCGACGACCCGGTGGAGTCGGGGGCTGGCGTCGTCGAGGGGCTCGGCCTGCTCGATGCCGACATCGTCTTCGACGCGGACAAGACGTTGAAAGTTTGGGACGGACACGGGACTACGCCGCTGCGGGGCTACGAGATCCATCACGGTCGGGTGACGCGGAGTGCCGAGGCGGACTGGTTGGGCGTGGGCCTGCGACGCGGCGTCGTGTTCGGCACCCACTGGCACGGGCTGCTCGACAATGACGACATACGTCGTGCCTGGCTGACCGAGGCGGCGACCGGGCGACCGGGATTCGTGGTCGCCGACGACGTCGACGTGACACAGGCGCGCGATCGCCAGCTGGACCTGATGGCCGACCTGCTGGCCGCACACCTCGACGTCGACGCCGTGATGGATCTGCTGGACGGCGGCCCGCCGCCGCGGCCGATCATCACGACGGGGCTGAGCCGTGAGTAGGGCAGCGCTGGCGATCGCGCTCGCCGTCGCGCTCAGCGGTTGCGCCGGCGTCGTCCAGGGGACTGCGACCTGGCGCGGGGCCCGGCTCGAACGGGACACGCTCACCGCCGCGGACTTCCCCTCGGGCGTCCAGTACGACCGCATCAGTGAGAACGCCGGCCAGCAAGACGGCCAGGGCGGCCCGCCTGCCATGCCGTCCCGTCCGGAGGGCTGCTCGGATGGGTTGACCCGGGTGATCGCCGCTTCGGCCGAACGTGGCCCTGGCAGCGCGCAGAAGTACGTCGTCGCCTACGACGGGGCGCGCATGGTGATGACCGTGCTGTCGTGGCGACTTGACCTCGAGGCGTTGGCCGCCGTGGCGGACCGCTGCGCCGCGTACGTGACGTTCTTCGACCCAAGTGCCCCAGGCCTTCCGGTGACCACTGACCGGCTCGAGACGCCACGACGGGACGCGCTGGCGTACGAGCAGTCGATGACTCTGGGCGGTATGCGCAACAGCGTGTACTTCTCGTTCGAGAACGTCGGCGACTCTGCGGTATTCGGGATCGCGTTCCCCACGGCCAATCCCACGATCACCGTCAAAGGGACACTGCCGCAGACCTTTCTGGACGTCGCAGGCAAACAGGCGCAGCGGCTGGAACCGCGCTGAGGACTCGGGGTCGGATACGACCGAAAACCGGTACCGAAGCTGATCATGGGCGCTAACGTGGCTCAATGCCTTCGACCATGGTCACCGTCGACGGGTTCCCGGCGACCATCGACGTGTCGGGCCCCGACAAGGGGTCGGTCGTTGTGCTGCTCGCCGCGGCGCAGCAGAGTCCGGCCGCGTACGACGCCGTCTGTCAGCGGCTCCACACCGCGTCGCTGCGGACTGTAGTCATCGGCCCCGATCCGCGGCTGAGCGCCAAGGCGGTCGTCGGAATCCTCGACACGCTGGATGTCCGCTGGGCGCTGCTGGTCGGCGACCGCGTCGGCGGCGAGCTGGCCTGGGAACTGGCGGCCACCAGGCTGGACCGCTTCATCGGGCTGGTCGTCATCGACCGCGGGCACCCGTGCGTCGCCGACCAGGCCGGGATCGTGCGCGACGACCACTGCCCGCCAGTGGAGGTCAACACCACGGCGCTGGTCAGCACGCCTGCGGCCCGCGCCGTCGCGAAGGCCAGCCAGCGCTACGTCTACGGCGACTACCGAGTGGTCGAGCTACTCGGCCGGCGCAACGCGCAGGAGTCCACTGCGCAGTTGGCCGCCGAGATCGTGCTGCGTACCAGCACCTGGTGACCTCGGCGGCCTGCTGCCACGGGTTCAGTTCTCGAGGATGATTTCCTCGCCCGACTCGGTGAGCTCGACCTGCTTGATGGGGCCGGTGAACCACTTCTTCACCGACACGTGCCAGTAGATATACAGAAGGATCAGCACGCCGCCGACGAGCAGCGGGGTGTAGTTGACGAACTTCCACTCGAAGGCGTCGCCCCACGGCACGCCGCCGGATGACGTTGGGAACATCGCAATGATCGAGGTGATGACGATCTCGACGATCGCGACCGGCGCCATCCACTTGTGGTGGCCGCGAAGGTTCCACTTGCCGACCGGAAAGGAATCGCCGGCCTTCCAGCGGTAGTAGATCGGTACGGCGAAGCACAGGTACAGCCCGACGACGCCGATCGAGACGACGGCGAAGAACGCGATCGGTACCGGTGCACCGTTGATGTCGACTTCGACCAGCGCGGGCAGGGTGATGGTCGCCGCGAGCACCGCGGTGATGATCACGCCGTTGGCGGGAATCTTGTGCTGGCTCACCTTCGACCACAGCTGGTGGCCCGGAACGGCGCGGTCCCGGCTGAACGCGAACAGCATGCGCGACGCGCTGGTCTGGCACGCGGTGGTGCAGAAGAACTGGCCCGCCGTCGAGATCAACAGGATGACGGCAACCCACTGGGAGTCGAGCGCCTGGTTGAAGATCCCGACGACGGCGCCGCCGCCCTTCGACACCGCATCGGAGTCGTTGACGGCGAACAGGAACGACAGCAGCAGAATCCAGCCACCGATCGCCGAATAGAAGATGGACCGCCAGATGCCCTTGGCCGCTCCGTCGGCGGCGCTCATGGTCTCCTCCGACAAGTGGGCGGACGCGTCGTAGCCGGTGATCGTGTACTGCGTCAGGATCGCCGAGATCGGCAGCACGAACAGCAGCACGCCGATCCCCGACATCTCACCGCCGAACATTCCGCTGTTGTTGATGGTCTTGGCGAACACGTCACCGAAGCTGGCGTGCTGCTCGGGCAGCAGGAACAGGATCAGGATGACGGCCGCGGCGCCCGCGACGTGCCACCACACCGAGATGTTGTTGATGACGGCCAGCAGGTGCGACGAGAAGATGTTGATGAGCGCCGAGATCGCGAGAATGATCACGAACAGGATGAACGTCCTGGTCAGGCTGTACCCGGCCAGCCAAGTCTCGCTGAACGTGCCCAGCGTGAGGTCCAGGAACGTCGCGCAGCCGTAGGCCACCGACGCCAGGATGGCGATCAGGCCGATCAGGTTCAGCCAGCCGGTGTAGAAGCCGGCCTTGGCTCCGCCGAGCTTGCTCGCCCACCAGTAGATGCCGCCAGACGTCGGGTACGCGGAGACCAGCTCCGACATGCATAGCCCGATGATCAGGATGAAGACCGACACGATGGGCCAGCCCCACGCGATCGCGGCCGGTCCACCGTTGTTCCAGCCGAGGCCGAACGACGTGAAGCAGCCCGCCAGGATCGAGATGATCGAGAACGAGATCGCGAAGTTGCTGAACCCGGACCAAGAGCGGTTCAGCTCCTGGGTGTAGCCCAGCGAGGCAAGGTGTCTTTCGTCTTCGGTGAGTGTTTCGTGACCCTCTGGCACGGTGTTCTCCTTATCGGCGGCCCCCCGGTCTAGAGGGACAATAGAATGCCAAAGGTCTGGTGTCCTACCTTTGGCAGTGACAGTTGTGTAAATGTGGGTCCGGATCGACGGTTGGCGCGAGCTCCAATGGTTGACTTTTCGACATGTCTGACAAGGGAGGCCCTGTGAACGCAGGATCCGCGAGTCCGCGAGGGATGCGGCAAGGGATGTTGTCGCAAACCGAATTGGAGCGCCTTGTCGCCGCAGGAGACGTAGACACCGTGATCGTGGCGTTCACGGACATGCAGGGCCGATTGACCGGCAAACGCATATCGGCCCGGCTCTTCGTCGATGACGTCGCCGCGCACGGCGCCGAGTGCTGCAACTACCTGCTCGCCGTCGACGTCGACATGAACACCGTCGACGGTTATTCGATCTCGAGTTGGGCGACCGGATACGGCGACATGGTCATGACACCCGACTTCTCCACGCTGCGGCTGCTGCCGTGGCTGCCGGGCAGCGCGCTCGTCATGGCCGATCTGTCATGGACCGACGGCAAGCCCGTCACGCAGGCGCCGCGCGGCATCCTGCGCGCGCAGCTCGACCGGCTCGCCGAACGCGGCATGGGTGCGGTCGCGGCCACCGAGCTCGAGTTCATGGTGTTCGACACCACCTACCGCGATGCCTGGAAGGCCGACTACCGCAATCTGACGCCCGGCACCGACTACAACATCGACTACGCGATGCTGGCGTCGACGCGCATGGAGCCATTGCTGCGCGACATCCGCATCGGGATGGAAGGCGCCGGCCTGTACTGCGAGGGCGTCAAGGGGGAGTGCAACCTCGGTCAGCAGGAGATCGGATTCCGCTACGACGACGCCCTGGTGACGTGTGACAACCACACCATCTACAAGAACGGCGCCAAGGAGATCGCCGACCAGCACGGCAAGAGCCTGACCTTCATGGCGAAATTCGATGAGCGCGAAGGCAACAGCTGTCACATCCACATCTCGTTCCGCGGGACCGACGGGACTGCGGTGTTCGCCGACGATTCCGATCCGCTCGGCATGTCCAAGATGTTCCGCAGCTTCATCGCAGGCCAGCTCGCCACGATGCGCGAATTCACCCTCTTCTACGCGCCGAACATCAACTCCTACAAGCGGTTCGTCGACGGGAGCTTCGCCCCGACCGCCGTCGCGTGGGGGCTGGACAACCGCACCTGCTCACTGCGGGTGGTCGGACACGGGCACGGCATGCGCATGGAGTGCCGGGCGCCGGGTGGTGACGTCAACCAGTACCTGGCCGTCGCGGCACTCATCGCGGGCGGGCTCTACGGCATCGATCAGGGGCTCGAGCTGCCGGATGCGCTTGAGGGCAACGCCTATACCAGTGGCGCCGAACGACTTCCGACGACCCTGGCCGAGGCGACCGCCTTGTTCAAGGGTTCGGCCGTGGCCAGGGAGGCCTTCGGCGACGACGTCGTCGATCACTACCTGAACTACGCCCGCGTCGAACTCGACGCGTTCAACTCGTCGATCACCGATTGGGAGAGGCGCCGTGGCTTCGAACGCCTTTAGCCCCGTCATCGGCCTGACGACCTACCTTCAGCAAGCGCAGACCGGCATATGGGACGTGAGGGCCAGCTTCCTGCCCGCGATGTACGTCGAGGGCGTCACCCGGGCCGGCGGCATCGCGACATTGCTTCCCCCGCAGCCGGTCGATCAAGCGATCGCCGGGCGGGTGCTCGACGGCCTCGACGGGTTGGTGCTGACCGGTGGGCGCGACGTCGACCCCGCTGCCTACGGCCAGGATCGGGACCCCACCACCGACGAACCGGCCGGTGACCGTGACGCGTTCGAGTTCGCCCTGGTGCGTGGCGCGTTGGCCAGGGGGCTGCCGGTGCTGGGCATCTGTCGCGGCGCCCAGGTGCTCAACGTCGCGCTTGGCGGGACGCTGCATCAGCATCTACCGAATGTGCTGGGCCACACCAAACATCAGGCGGGCAACGCGGTGTTCACCACGTCGGGCATTCGTACGGTGCCGGGTACGCGGCTTGCGGCCTTGATCGGCGAGTCCACCGATGCGCAGTGCTATCACCACCAGGCGATCGACCAGCTGGGCCAAGGTCTGATCATCAGCGCGCAGGATAGCGCCGACGGTGTCATCGAAGCCGTCGAAATGCCTGGGGCGAACTTCACGTTGGCCGTGCAATGGCATCCCGAGGAACGACTCGACGACCTGCGCCTCTTCGCCGCAGTGGTGGACGCGGCGCGCACCCATGCAACAGAAAGAGTGACCGCGTGAGTATGACGACCCTGATCAATCCGGCGACCGAAGAGGTGATCCGCACCATCGACCACCTCGACGTCGGAGCGGTCGACGACGCCGTCGCGCGCGCAGGCGCGGCCCAGAAGCGTTGGGCCAAGCTCGCTCCGGCCGAGCGAGCGGGCGCACTGCGTGCGTTCGCGGCGATCGTCGGCGAACACGTCGACGAACTCGCGGCGCTGGAGGTGGCGAACTCGGGTCACCCGATCGGCAATGCGGAGTGGGAGGCCGGCCACGTCCGGGACGTGCTGCAGTTCTACTCGGCGAGCCCGGAACGGATGGCGGGCAAGCAGATCCCGGTGGCGGGCGGCCTCGACGTCACGTTCCACGAGCCGCTGGGCGTCGTGGGCGTCATCACGCCGTGGAACTTCCCGATGACGATCGCCTCTTGGGGGTTCGCGCCCGCGCTCGCCGCGGGCAACGCGGTGCTGGTCAAACCGGCGGAATGGACGCCGCTGACCACGATTCGGTTGGGCGAGTTGGCCGTCGAGTCCGGACTCGACCCCGACCTGTTCCAGGTGCTGCCGGGCCGAGGCTCGGTGATCGGCGAGCGCTTCGTCACCCATCCTGACGTCCGCAAGATCGTCTTCACCGGCTCGACGGAGGTCGGCACCCGCGTCATGGCCGGTGCGGCTGCGCAGGTGAAGCGGGTGACCCTCGAACTCGGGGGCAAGAGCGCCAACGTCGTGTTCGACGACTGCGACCTCGAGAAGGCCGCCGCGACGGCGCCATACGGCGTGTTCGACAACTCTGGCCAGGACTGCTGCGCGCGCAGCCGGATCCTGGTGCAGCGCAACGTCTACGAACGATTCATGGAGTTGCTCGAACCCGCGGTCAAGGGCGTGGTGGTAGGCGATCCCACGGTCAAGGGAACCGAGATGGGACCGTTGGTGTCCAAGCCGCACTGGGAGTCGGTCGCCGCGTACGTGCCCGACGACGCGCCCGTCGCCTTCCGTGGGTCCGCACCCACCGGGCCGGGCTACTGGTTCCCACCCACCGTGCTCACTCCCGAGCGCACCGATCGCACCGTCACCGAGGAGATCTTCGGGCCCGTCGTCACGGTGCTGCCGTTCGATGACGAGGCCGACGCCATCGCGCTGGCCAACGACTCCGCCTACGGGCTGTCCGGTTCGATATGGACCGATAACCTGTCCCGTGCGCTGCGGGTGTCGCGCGCCGTGGAATCCGGGAATCTGTCGGTGAATTCGCACTCCTCGGTGCGTTACACCACGCCATTCGGTGGCTTCAAGCAGTCCGGACTGGGACGCGAACTCGGTCCGGATGCTCCGCTGCACTTCACGGAAACCAAGAACGTCTTCTTTGCGATCGGAGAGAACTAGACATGGATCTGAGCCAGCGGCTGAAGGACAAGGTCGCCGTCGTCACCGGCGGCGCGAGCGGCATCGGATTGGCAACGGTCAAGCGCATGCAAGCCGAAGGCGCCATCGTCGTCATCGGGGACGTGGATCCGACCACCGGCCAGTCGGTCGCGGACGACCTGAACGTGACCTTCGTTCAGGTCGACGTCTCGGATCCGGTTGCGGTTGATCGATTGTTCGACACCGCGGTCGAGGTGCACGGTGGCGTCGACATCGCCTTCAACAACGCCGGCATCAGCCCTCCCGAGGACGACCTGATCGAGGTCACCGGGATCGATGCGTGGGACCGTGTCCAGGACATCAACCTCAAGTCGGTGTTCTTCTGCTGTAAGGCCGCACTGCGCCACATGGTGCCCGCGCAGAAGGGTTCGATCGTCAACACCGCGTCGTTCGTGGCGGTGAACGGATCGGCGACATCGCAGATCTCATACACAGCGTCCAAGGGCGGCGTGCTCGCGATGTCGCGGGAACTCGGAATCCAGTACGCGCGCCAGGGCATTCGTGTCAACGCGCTCTGCCCCGGCCCCGTGAACACCCCACTGCTGCAGGAGCTCTTCGCGAAGGATCCGGAGCGCGCCGCGCGACGCCTCGTGCACGTGCCGATCGGGCGGTTCGCCGAACCCGAGGAATTGGCCGCCGCGGTCGCCTTCCTGGCCAGCGACGACGCCTCGTTCATCACCGGGTCGACGTTCCTGGTCGACGGCGGCATCACCGGCCACTACGTGACACCGCTCTAACGTCATGACCGAGCCGGACCCGCAGCCGACCTCTGAGGCTTTGCTGCGTCCGGTGCGGCTCGGCAACGCCTTCGAGGACACCGTCGGCCGGCTGCTGGAGACCATCAAACTGGGCCTCCTGGCGCCGGGTGAATCCCTACCTCCGGAAAGGGAACTCGCCACCCGGCTCGGGGTCAGTCGCGATACGGTCCGCGAGGCGATCAAGTCACTCGCCGAGGCTGGCTACCTGGTTTCGCGCCGGGGTCGCTATGGCGGAACCTTCTTGGCCGACGCACTGCCTGCGCCCAGTGCGGACGGGATTCGGTTCAGCCGTGCCGATATCGACGATGCGCTGCGGCTGCGGGAGATCCTCGAAGTGGGTGCCGCGCGGATGGCGGCGGGCCGGACGCTGACTGCGGCCGAGCGGGAGGCGCTGTGGGCCAAGTTGGTCGACGTGCGCGGCACGCCGACCGACGACTACCGACGGCTCGACTCGCGGCTGCACCTGGCGATCGCCGAGGCGGCTGGCGTCCCATCACTGGTGCAAATGGTCGCCCAGAACCGCATGCGCCTCAACGAGATGCTCGACCACATTCCCCTGCTGCCAAGGAACATCGCCCACTCCGACGAGCAGCACGAAGCCATCGTGATGGCGATTCTCGCCGGTGACGGTGACAGCGCCGCCGAATCGATGACCGCCCACGTGTGGGGTTCCGCCGCCCTCCTGCACGGATTCTTGGATTAGTTGACCCTCGACAGTTGGAGCCTTGCCTCGTGAATCCCGCACCCGTTGTCCTTGGCATCGCGCCCGTTACCGTCCACGACGTCGTACGCGTGGCTCGTGAGAACGCCCCGGTCGAGCTTGCGGACGATGCCCTCGCTGCGATGGCCGCGAGTCGCGCCCGCATCGAGGCGCTAGCCGACGATCCCGCGCCTGCGTACGGAATTTCCACCGGCTTCGGCGCGCTTGCCACTCGCCAGATCCCCCCTGCGCTCCGAACCAAGCTGCAACGCAGCCTGATTCGCTCCCACGCGGCCGGATCCGGGCCCGAGGTCGAACGGGAAGTCGTCCGCGCGATGATGCTCCTGCGATTGTCGACCCTGGCCACCGGTCGAACCGGGATACGGCCCGAAGTCGCCGGGGCATATGCGAAGCTGCTGTCCGCGGGCCTGACACCGGTGGTCCACGAGTACGGCAGCCTCGGCTGTTCCGGCGATCTGGCGCCGCTGGCTCACGTCGCACTCGCGGTCATGGGGGAGGGGCACGTCCGCACCACTGCCGGTGAGCTCGTCCCGTCCGCGGACGCGCTGGCCGCCCACGGCCTCGCCCCGGTCGTGCTGGCCGAGAAGGAGGGCCTGGCACTCATCAACGGCACCGACGGCATGCTTGGTCAGCTGGCGTTGGCGCTGACGGATCTCGATCGGCTGCTCGTGCTGGCCGACGTGTCGGCGGCGATGAGCGTCGAGGGCCTGCTCGGCACCGACAAGGTCTTCGCACCAGACCTCCAGGCGCTGCGGCCACAACCGGGTCAGGCCGTCGCGGCCGCGAACATGTTGCGGATCCTCGCCAATTCGCCCATCGTCGCGAGCCACAGTGGGCCCGACTGCACCCTGGTCCAGGACGCGTATTCGCTGCGGTGCGCACCTCAAGTCGCAGGGGCCGCCCGCGACACGGTGGTGCACGCCCGCAACGTCGCGAATTGGGAACTGGCCAGCGTCATCGACAACCCCGTCGTCACCCTCGACGGGCGGGTCGAATCGAACGGAAACTTCCACGGGGCGCCCGTCGCCTACGTGCTCGACTTCCTCGCCATCGTGGTCGCCGATCTGGCGAGCATCAGTGAGCGGCGCACAGACCGATTCCTCGACGCGTCGCGCAGCCATGGGCTCAACCCGTTCCTCGCCGACGACCCCGGTGTCGATAGCGGCCACATGATCGCCCAGTACACCCAGGCCGCGATCGTTTCGGAGCTCAAGCGATTGGCCGCACCCGCGAGCGTCGATTCCATTCCGTCCTCGGCGATGCAGGAGGACCACGTATCGATGGGCTGGTCGGCGGCGCGCAAGCTCCGCAAGGCGATCGACGGACTCACCCGCGTGCTCGCCATCGAAGTCCTCACGGCGGCACGGGGAATCGACATGCGCGCGCCCCTGGCGCCGGCGCCGGCGACCGGCGCCGTCGTGGAGGCCGTGCGTACCCGGGTGGCAGGCCCAGGCGCCGACCGCCACCTCGCCCCCGAAATCGAAGCGGTCTTCGAGCTCGCGCGCGACGGAGCACTCGTCGCAGCCGCCGAATCGGTTACCGGCCCACTGGCGTGACGTTGTCAGTCATCGGGTAGCAGCCTGCCGAGGTCGTCGAGCAGCGCCCCCGCTGCCGCGAGGTCGCCACGGAGATCCCGGTCGTCGTCGTCCCACGGCAGGTTCGCGGCCAGCGCGACGGCCTGGCCGGCGACACCTGTGAAGCGGTCGTGCAGACCACGTTGCCGCAGCAGGCGTACCGCCCCGACCAGTTCGCAGCACAACAGGACCCGGTAGGCCGCCACCGAACGTTCGAGTTGAAGCGCACTCTGGGAGGCGAAAGTGGCGTCCTCCTCCATACCCCTCGACAGCACGAGCGTGCCGACCGACGCGGGTTGCGCCGCCGCGCGGATTTCGGCGATCGCACCCGCGGCGACGTATTCGACCATCATCAGGCCGGACGATCCGTCCTGGGCGGCGGCCAGAAAGGCATTGCCGCCGTTGGTCTCCGGGTCGTTGAGCATTCGGATTCGGGAATGGGTGATCGGTGCGGTCAAGGCCATCGCCAGGGTGGTGCCGTCCAATTCGAGCGACAACGACGCCTGGTAGAAGGCGCCGTGGTGGACCACTTGGTCACCCTCGGGGTCGAACAGCGGATTCTCCTGCGCCGTGTTCAGCGTCCGCTCCAGCTGCCCGACAAGCGAATTCAGCGTTGCGACGACACTTGCCTGGGCGACCGGGTAGACCCGCAGCCCGTACGGATCCTGGATGCGTGCCGGGATGTGATCGGGCCGCCCGGCGTCGGTGAACAACGACCGCAATCGGGAAGCGACCGCATCCACCTGCGGCGCGGCCGCGGCCCGTGCGGCTGCCGCCGAGAACGCCGACGGGTTGCCGTCGAGCGCGAGGAAGCTGAGCATGTAGATCACGCTCGATGCGCGTTCGAGTCTGGCCAGTTCGGCCACTGCGAGGCAACTACGGCCGACGGTCAGTGCGCTGCTGCTCATGAAGGGCAGCGCGCTGTCCGCCCCCCAGGGCTCCATCGGCGTCAACGGGCCCGTGGCCGGCCGCTCGCCGATCAACGTCAGCGCGGTTCCGGCGAGCGCCGCCAGGTCACCGGTGCCGATCGATGCGTAGTGGAGCAGCTCCGGCACGGTGTCATCGTTGAGCATCCGCTCGAGCCCGCCCAGGATCCGCGGATCCAGCCCCGCTCCGGCCACACACAGTTGAACGAGTCGCACCGCGAGCATCGCGCGAACCGTCCTGTTGTCGAGTGGATCGCCGGCGTCGGCCGCGTGGCTGCGCAGCAGGCGCATCCCGTAGTCCTCGTCACTGGCCAGCACCGGGGTGCTGCGATTCGCGCCTACTCCGGTGGTGCGGCCGTAGGTGGCGAATCGGGTGCTGAGCTCGGCCGCCTGCTCGTATACGCGCGCGACGGCCTCGAGGATCGTCGGCGCTACCGATACCTGATCGCGCCGGTCTGCGAGCGCGACGACGTCGGCGATCCTGCCCGTCCCGTTCAGCACGATCATGAAGTTTCTCCTCGGTTTCTCTATCGCGCGGGAGCGACAGGCTCTATCATCACCGAAGATCCATGTTTCCACTAGACGGAAACTGAATTTCATCTGACGGAAACATGGAGTGCGTTGCCTGAAACGTCGAGGTCGTAGATTCCGACTCGACGAAAGGAGGTCACGGTGGCCGAACCGTCTACCAGGACTGTCGAACGAGCACTTGCCTTGCTCGCGACCATCTGCGAGCGCGGCGGCGCGAATCTCGTCGACAGCGCCAGGGACTGCGACCTTGCACCAAGCACCGCGCTGCGGCTGCTGCGCACACTCGAAAGCACCGGCTTCGTCAGCAAGGACGAGTCAGGCATCTATCGGCCCGGAAGTCGCATCATCCAACTCGGCGCCCAAGCACTGAGTGACGAGTCGTTGATCGACCTGTCCGGGGCGGCGATGGAGGAGCTTGCCACCGAGACCGGTGAGTCCGTCTACCTCAGCGTCGAAGGGCACGCGTCGACCGCGCTGTACATCAGCATCGTCGAGGGCACGCACTCGGTCCGGCACGCCAGCTGGGTCGGTCGCACCGTACCGCTGGACACGTCAGCGGCGGGCCACGCGCTTCGGGGCAAGGTCCCCGACGAAGGCTATGTCGTCGTTGAGCGCGGCGTCGAGACCGACGTCACCGCGATCTCCTGCCCCGTGTATTCCCAGGCTCGAATCGTCGCCGCGCTGAGCCTGGTCATTCCGAGTTACCGGCTCACCGCTTCGCAAGCGAAGCGCTACGGCCGGATGTTGGTCACCGCTACGGCGGACGTCTCCGCCCGATTGAGTAGTTCTCCGAAATCCAGCCTGCCACAAGGACAGTCATGATCACATTCGACAACGTCTCCAAGGTGTATCCCGACGGCACCGTCGCCGTCGACAAACTCACCCTTTCGGCGCCCAACGGCAAGATCACCACCCTGGTCGGTCCGTCTGGCTGTGGAAAGACGACCTCGATGCGCATGATCAACCGTCTGATCGAGCCGAGTTCGGGGACCATAGAACTCGACGGTGTCGACACCCAGAGCCTCGACCGGGTCACGCTTCGCCGCAGAATCGGCTACGTCATCCAGAATGCCGGCTTGTTTCCCCATCGCACCGTCGTCGACAACGTGGCCGCCTTGCCGCGATTGCTCGGCGGCGGCAAGAAGGAAACGCGTTCGGCGGCAATGGAACTCCTGGAGCGTGTCGGTCTCGACGCGAAGTTCGCCAGCCGCTATCCGTGGCAACTCTCCGGTGGCCAACAGCAGCGCGTCGGAGTCGCGCGTGCGCTCGCAACGGATCCGCCATTCCTGCTGATGGACGAACCGTTCAGCGCCGTCGACCCCATAGTTCGCAGTCAGCTGCAGGACGAGTTTCTACGCCTGCAAGCCGACATTTCCAAGACGATCGTCATGGTCACGCACGACATCGACGAAGCCCTCAAGCTTGGCGATCAGGTCGTGGTGCTACGTGAGGGCGGAACGCTGGCCCAGGCGTCGACTCCTGCCGAGCTGCTGGCGGCGCCGAATGACGTGTTCGTGGCCGACTTCGTCGGCTCCGCGCGAGGCTATCGGGCGCTCGGTTTCCACACTTCGGATGAGCTGCTCACGCTCACGGACGAGCCGACCATCACCGTGGGCCAGGCGGTTTCGACGATTCCGGCGGTGTCCGGACGCTGGATCCTGGCGGTCGACGCCAACAATGCGCCGATCGGCTGGGTCGAAACCCCGACCGTGCGTGGCGATCAGGTCGTAGCCAGCGACGTCAACCTGTGTGCCACCTCGGCGCGCCGGGGCGCTCCGTTGCGAGACCTACTCAACTCGGCGCTGTCGAGTCCCAGCGGGCGATGTGTGGTCACCGATGAGTCCGGAGTGTTGCTCGGCACCGCCACCGACCACGACGTCATCGACGCCATCAGACGCGCCAAGGACGCGAGGTCTGCCCAGCGGGAGGTCGAATCGGCATGAACTGGATCTCGTCCAACATCGATCGCATCGTCGAGCTCACCATCAGTCACGTCTGGCTGACCCTGGTACCGACGGTCGTCGGGCTCATCCTTGCGTTACCGCTCGGGTGGTGGGCCCACCGTTCGGGGCGCGGTTACGCGGCCATCGTCGGCACCACCAGCCTGCTCTACACCATTCCGTCTCTGGCGTTGTTCATCCTGCTGCCGGCAGTGCTCGGTACCAAGATCCTCGATCCGATCAACATCGTTGTCGCGCTTACTCTTTACACTTTGGCGCTGCTGGTGCGAGTCGTCGCCGACGGGCTGAGCTCGGTGCCGCACGACACCGTGGCGGCCGCTGAAGCGATGGGATATCGCGGCTGGCAGCGACTGATCCTGGTGGAGCTTCCCGTCGCGGTACCCGTGATTGCGGCGGGCCTGCGCGTTGCGGTCGTGTCCAACGTCAGCATCGTCACCATGGCAGCCCTGCTTGGCATCCCGCAGCTGGGATCGCTATTCACGCAAGGGTTTCAACTTCGGCTGTACGTTCCGCTCGTCACGGGGATCGTCCTGTGCGTGGTGCTCGCGGTCGTCTTCGACGGCTTGATCATCTGGTTGAACAAGCTGCTAACCCCTTGGCGGCAAAGGACGGTGACGTCGTGAACATTCTCGGTTGGTTCACCGATCCGGCGAACTGGACGGGTACGGGTGGCATCCCCAGCCAAATCGGCTACCACCTGCTGTACTCGGTGATCGCGCTGTTGGCCGCATTGGCCATCGCGGTCCCACTTGGAATCGTCATCGGCTACACGGGAAGGGGTGAAGCCCTGATCGCCGGGTTGGCGAACGCCTTGCGCGCGTTGCCGTCGCTGGGGCTGCTGGTGCTGCTCTTCCTGATCATCGCGCCGGTCGTCACCGGGAAGACCGTGTACGTGCTGCCGACCATCGTTGTGCTCGTGCTCCTGGCCGTTCCACCGATTCTCACCGGAACGTACGCCGGCATTCAGAGCGCCGATCCGGACGCGGTGGGAGCGGCCCGCGGCATGGGGTTCACCAAGCGTCAGATCCTGTTGCGCGTCCAACTTCCGTGTGCGTTGCCTCTGTTGATCTCCGGGGTCAGAAGCTCGACGCTGCAGATCATTTCGACCGCCACCATCGCGGCGTACCTCGGACTTCAGGGGCTCGGCCGGTTCATTCTCGATGGCCGGGCGACGGCGAACTTCAGCGAAATGGCTGGTGGTGCTGTGCTCGTCGCGATCCTCGCCATCGTGCTCGAGTTCGGCTTTGCCGGGCTGGGCCGGTTCATCATCTCGCCCGGGTTGCGGCGCGCCGCGTCCAAGTCCACGTCACCAGTCGCCACTACCGTCCCAACACCAGTAGGAGAAGCATCATGAAGAAGAACGCAATCCGCTCAGCCCTGGCCGTCGCGTCGATACTCGCGCTGTCCGCATGTGGTGGTGGCGGCGGTGACCCGCTCTCTGGAGGCGGGAACGACAGCGGATCCTCGGGTTCGCAAATCATCGTCGGCTCCGCCGACTTCACCGAGAGTCAGCTGATCGGAAGCATCTACTCCCAGGCGTTGCAGGCCAAAGGCGTGGAAGTCAAGGAACAGTTCAACATCGGAAGCCGAGAGGTCTACATCGCGGCCCTCAAGGACGGGTCGATCGATCTGGTTCCGGAGTATTCCGGTGCGCTACTGAAGTACCTCGACGAAAAGTCGACCGCCTCGACGACCGACGCGGTGCAGGCCGAGCTCGCGACCAAGCTGCCGGAGGGGATCGCGATGTTGACGCCGTCGTCCGCGGAGGACAAGGACGTCTTGGCGGTGACGAAGGCCACCGCCGACAAGTACAAGCTGACGAAGATCTCGGACCTCGCGCCGGTCGCCGGTGAACTCGTGCTCGGCGGACCGCCGGAATGGAAGACCCGGGTCAACGGCGTGGTCGGCCTCCGTGACGTGTACGGGCTCAACTTCAAGGAGTTCGTTCCGCTCGACGCCGGTGGCACCCTGACGATGACGGCGCTGACCAACGGTCAGATTCAAGCCGGAGATCTGTTCAGCACCGACCCCGGTCTCGTTGCGAACAACCTCGTCGCCCTCGAGGACGACAAGTCGTTGTTCGCCGCCGAGAACGTAGTGCCGTTGATCAAGGCGGCCAAGCAGAACGACACGGTCACCAAGACGCTCGACGACGTGTCGGCGAAGCTGACCACCGCCGACCTCATTTCGATGAATGCCGAAGCCGCCAAGGGCACCAACCTCTCCGACATCGCCAAGAAGTGGCTCGCCGGCGCAGGCCTCGGCGCACAGTAAGCACCACTCGTTAAGGATTTCATCGCTCATGGCAACAATCGCTGGTCCCCGTCCCGTCCGTGCTGCGCGCGGAACCGAAATCTCTTGCAAGGGTTGGCAACAGGAAGCCGTCCTGCGCATGTTGATGAACAATCTCGACCCCGAAGTCGCCGAGCATCCCGATGAGCTCGTCGTCTACGGTGGCACCGGGCGAGCCGCGCGCAGCTGGCCCGCCTTTGATGCACTCGTTCGCACGCTGCGCGGTCTCGAAGACGACGAGACCATGCTGGTGCAGTCCGGCAAGCCGGTCGGGGTCTTCCGGACCAACGTCTGGGCGCCACGTGTGCTGATCGCGAACTCCAACCTGGTGGGCGACTGGGCCAACTGGGAGCAGTTCCGCAAGCTGGAGGCCGAAGGGCTCACCATGTATGGCCAGATGACGGCCGGATCATGGATCTACATCGGCACCCAGGGCATCCTGCAGGGCACTTATGAAACCTTCGGGGCGATCGCCAAGAAGCGGTTCGGTGGCACCCTGGCCGGCACCATCACGCTCACCGGTGGTGTTGGCGGCATGGGTGGCGCGCAGCCACTGGCGGTCACCATGAACGACGGTGTCGCGATCTGCGTCGACGTGGATGCCACCCGCATCGACCGTCGTATCGCCAAGCGCTATCTCGACGTCAAGGCCAAGGATCTCGACGACGCTGTCGCTCTGGCCATTGAGGCGCGAGATGCTAAGCGGCCATTGTCCATCGGCGTGGTCGGCAACGCGGCGGAGCTGTTTCCGGCGTTGCTCGAACGAGGTGCGCCCATCGACATCGTCACCGACCAGACGTCTGCGCACGACCCGCTGTCCTACCTGCCCATTGGCATCGACTTCGACGACATGAAGAAGATGTCGGAGAAGGACCCCGCCTACTTCACCGAGCAGGCTCAGGAATCGATGGCCAAGCAGGTCGCCGCCATGGTCGGATTCCTGGACAAGGGCGCCGAGGTCTTCGATTACGGCAACTCGATCCGCGACGAGGCCCGAAAGGCCGGTTACGACCGGGCATTCGACTTCCCCGGCTTCGTGCCCGCCTACATTCGCCCGCAGTTCGAGGAGGGCCTCGGTCCGTTCCGGTGGGCCGCCCTGTCCGGCGACCCCAAGGACATTGCCGCCACCGACAAGGCGATCCTCGAACTCTTCCCCGACAACGAGCACCTGCGGAGGTGGATCACCATGGCCGGTGAGCGGGTCGAGTTCGAAGGGCTCCCAGCGCGCATCTGCTGGCTCGGCTACGGCGAACGACACCGTGCGGGTTTGAAGTTCAACGAGATGGTCGCCTCCGGTGAGGTGTCGGCTCCGATCGTCATCGGCCGCGATCATCTCGACTCGGGTTCGGTGGCCTCGCCGTACCGCGAAACCGAAGCCATGATCGACGGCTCGGACGCGATCGCCGACTGGCCGCTGCTCAACGCACTGCTGAGCACCGCCTCCGGTGCCACCTGGGTATCGATCCATCACGGTGGCGGCGTCGGCATGGGCCGGTCCATCCACGCCGGCCAGGTCTCCGTCGCCGACGGCACCGCGCTGGCGGCCCAGAAGCTGGAACGCGTGCTGACCAACGACCCCGGCATGGGCGTCATCCGGCACGCCGACGCCGGATACGAGCACGCCATCGCGGTCGCCGCCGAACGGGGGGTGCGAATTCCCATGCAGGAGACCGAATGACGGCATTCGATTCACTGTGGACCGCCATCCTCGACGTCGGCCAGGACAAGGACACCCGGGGCTATCGCCGGTTCGCCTGGTCCGATGCGGACCTGACGCTGCGCGAATGGTTTCGCGGCTGCGCCGATGAGCGGGGAATGGACGTCGAGGAGGACCGCAACGGGAACCTGTGGGCCTGGTGGATGCCGCCGGGATGGACCGGCGACCCGCGGAACGCCTTCGTCACTGGCTCCCATCTGGATTCGGTGCCCGACGGGGGAGCGTTCGACGGGCCGCTCGGTGTCGTGTCCGCCTTCGCCGCAATCGACATCCTGCGTGAACGAGGTGTGAATCCGAAGGTCCCGGTGGCCGTCACCGCGTTCTCCGACGAGGAGGGCGCACGGTTCGGTGTCGCCTGCGTGGGGTCGCAGCTGTCGACCGGTGCGCTGAGCGCCGACCGGGCCCGCGGGCTTCGTGACATCGACGGCATCACGCTCGCCGAGGCGCTCACCCGCGCCGGGCGCAACCCGGAGCGCCTCGGTGTCGACGACACCCTGACCGACCGCGTCGGCGTGTACGTCGAACTCCACGTCGAGCAGGGCCGTGCGCTCGATCTCGTCGACCGCCCGATCGCGGTGGCTTCCTCGATCTGGCCCCACGGGCGTTGGGAGTTCACCTTCTGTGGTGCGGCGAACCACGCCGGCACGACGCGTTTGGTCGACCGCCACGACCCGATGCTTGCGTTTGCATCGTCGGTGCACTCGGCGCGCACCGCGGCCGCGCGGCACAAGGCGGTCGCCACGTTCGGGAAGGTCCTCGTCTCACCCAACGGAGCCAACGCGATACCATCGCGGATTCGGGCCTGGCTCGATGCCCGCGCGGCCGACGAGGCGACACTGACCGCGCTGGTCGATCAGATCAGCGCCGAAGCGCGCGGTCACGCTACCCAGGACGGTATCGACCTGCAGGTGACAGCCGAATCCATCACTCCCATTGTGGAATTCCCCGAAGCGCCGCGCGCACGCCTGCAGCGGGCGCTGGCCCGCCTCGGCGACATCCCGGTCCTGCCCACCCAGGCCGGCCACGACGCAGGCATTCTCTCCGCCAAAGTGCCGACCGCGATGCTGTTCGTCCGCAACCCGACCGGCGTTTCGCACTCACCCGAGGAACACGCCGAGCCCGACGACTGCAATCAAGGCGCGGTGGCGTTGGCCGACGTCATGGCCGACTGGGTTTCGCGATGACGACCGCCGCGACCTGGTGGTGCGAGCACGCCTGGCTCGGCGGGGATACCGTCGATTCCGGGGTGCTGATTTCCGTGGTCGACGGCCGGATTGCGTCGCTACGGTCCAACGCTGCCCCGGCCGCCACGTCGAATCGCCTGTACGGCTTGGTGATACCCGGGATGGGCAATGCACATTCGCATGCCTTTCACCGCGCGCTGAGGGCACGGACGGAACGCGATCGGGGATCGTTCTGGACCTGGCGGGCGCTGATGTACCGTGCGGCGGACCGACTCGATCCGGACCGCTACCGACAGTTGGCTCGTGGTGTCTACGCCGAGATGGCACTTGCCGGAATCACCTCGGTCGGCGAGTTCCACTACCTGCATCACGACGCTGGCGGCCGTCGGTATTCCGACCCGAATGCGATGGGGCACGCGCTGATCGACGGTGCTGCCGAGGCGGGCCTGCGCCTGACGTTGCTCGATACCTGCTATCTCAGTTCGGCTCCCGACGGGACGCCGTTGAACGACGGTGCTCAACAACGCTTCGGGGACGGCAGCGGAGCGGGCTGGTCCGAGCGTGTCGAGGCGCTGCACCAGCAGGTGCAAACGGCCCCGCGATCGGGGCCGGACGTGCTCGTCGGCGCGGCGTTGCATTCCGTGCGCGGGGTCCCGGTCGCCGAGATGCCCGCCGTCGTCGAATGGGCGGAGGCCCACCAGACGCCCCTGCACGTCCACTCGTCGGAACAGCAAGCCGAAATCGACCAGTGCATTGCCGCGCATGGGCGTACCCCAACGGCGGTCCTGCGCGATGCAGGTGTGCTCGGACCACGGGCCACCGCCGTGCATGCCACGCACTTGACCCCTCAAGACATCGGCGACTTGGACGACACCGCGACGGGGGTGTGCTTCTGCCCGACCACCGAGCGCGACTTGGGCGACGGAATCGGCCCGGCGCCTGCGCTTCTCGATACGAAGGGCGTGTTCAGCCTCGGATCCGACAGCCACGCCGTGATCGACTTGTTCGAGGAGGCCCGCGCCGTCGAACTCGATGAGCGGCTTGCGCGCCAGGAGCGCGGCATCATCGGGGCGCCGACGCTGCTGCACGCCGCGACCGTCGGCGGACAGCACGCGCTCGGGTGGACTGATGCGGGGCAGTTCCGGGTCGGCCATCGAGCGGATCTAGTGGCCGTCGACCTGAACTCGATACGCACCGCGGGAGGTGACGCGACGCCGGAGACGGTGGTGTTCGCAGCATCGGCCGCAGACGTGACCGACGTGGTGATCGACGGGCGGGTCGTCGTGGCGAACCGCCGCCACGTCCGCGTCGACGTAGCCGCCGACTTGCGCTCCGCCATCTGCGACCTGATGGACGTTGCACCAGAAGCGTTGCAGGCCAATCCATGAGCACGCTGTACACGGGTATCGCCGAACTGGTCACCAATGATCCGACCCAGGGCGATGGCACCGCACTTGGCATCGTCTCCGACGGTGCGGTGCTGGTCGCAGGCGACACGATCGAATGGGTGGGTCGCCGGGCCGATGCACCGGCCGCCGATGAGCGGGTCGACTGGGGAGGCTCGAGCGTCATTCCCGGCTTCGTCGACAGCCACGCCCACTTGGTGTTCGCCGGCGAACGGTCAGCCGAGTTCGCGGCCCGGATGAGCGGCGAACCCTATGAAGCTGGCGGAATCGCGACAACCGTGGCGGCCACGCGCGCCGCCGACGACGCGACGCTGACCGCTGGGGTCAAGCGGCTGGCCGGCGAACTGCTCAGTGCAGGGGTGACCACCTTCGAAACGAAGAGTGGGTACGGCCTAACCGTGGCCGACGAGGCGCGGTCGTTGGCCGTGGCTCGTCAATTCACCGATGAAACAACGTTTCTCGGTGCCCACGTGGTGCCCGCCGAGTTCCGCGACAACCGCGAGGGCTACGTCGAGCTCGTCACCGGCCCGATGCTCGCCGCGTGTGCCCCGTTCGCCCGATGGATCGACGTGTTCTGCGACCGCGGAGCGTTCGACGTCGACGAGTCACGCGTCATCCTGTCCGCCGGTGCGGCCGCTGGACTGCAACTGCGCGTGCACGCCGGGCAGCTCGGACCAAGCGCGGGGATTCGGCTGGCGGTGGAGCTCGGGGCGGCATCGGTGGATCACTGCACGTACGTCTCCGACGAGGACATCGACGCATTGGCGGCCGGCTCCACGGTTGCGACGCTGCTGCCCGGAGCCGAATTCTCGACCCGGGCGCCCTGGCCGGACGCCCGTCGCATGATCGACGCCGGCGCCACCGTCGCGATCGCGACCGACTGCAACCCTGGGAGTTCGTTCACCACCAGCATGTCGTTTTGCGTCGCGGTGGCCGTCAGAGACATGAAGTTCACCCCGGCCGAGGCGTTGTGGGCAGCGACCGCCGGCGGTGCCGCTGCCCTTCGACGAGCCGACATTGGTGCGCTGGCCCCGGGCAAGCGTGCCGACTTCGTTCGCCTCGATGCGCCCTCGTACGTCCATCTGGCCTACCGGCCCGGGGTTCCGCTAGTGCGCGATGTCGTGCTCGGCGGACGACCCGTGGACTAAATTGCAGGTATGGAGCCCGGTGACCAGGCGGTGGTACGACGTGCGTCGTCGGCGCTTGCCGACGTCGACACCACCGGCTGGACGCAGCGCTTCGATTTGCTGTCCGATCCCAATCGGCTGGAGATCCTGCTAGGCCTGCACAGGGCACCGGGTATCTGCGTTGGTGATCTGGCCGCTGCGCTGGGCCGCTCGGAAAATGCCGTGTCCCAGGCCCTGCGGGTGCTGCGTCAGCAGGGCTGGGTGACGAGCACCCGGGTGGGTCGGACGGTGAACTACCGGCTCGACGACGAGATCGTGCACGACCTCTTGCATTGGATCGGTGCCCGGCACAGCTGAGCACGACTGAACATCTGAACAGCTAGACAGATGTTTCCGGAGGGCATACGGTTGGCCGAATGAGCGCCTCGTTCACTGCCACCGAACCCGACGCCAAGCCCCCCCGCTTCGACCGGACCGACTGGACGTCGATCGTGGTGATCGGTGCCGTGGTCCTCTTTCTGCACCTGTTCGGGTGGGGTGTGCTGATCTTCGGCGTTGCGCCCCAACACATCACCCTCGGATCGGCGGGTGTGTTCGGAATCGGCCTCGGCGTCACTGCCTACCTGTTGGGCGTTCGGCACGCCTTCGACGCCGACCACATCGCGGTGATCGACAACACCACCCGCAAGCTGGTCGGAGAGGGCACCCGGTCGCTGTCCGCCGGATTCTGGTTCTCGCTCGGCCACTCCAGCGTGGTGTTCGGCCTGGCGTTCCTGCTGGCCATCGGCGTGCGGGCGCTCGTCGGCCCCGTGCAGGACGAGGGCTCGCCGATGTTGCAGACGCTCGGATTGATCGGGTCACTCGTCGCCGGAACGTTCCTCATCCTGATCGGCTTGACCAACTTGTTCGCCGCCGTCGGCATCGCGAAGGTGTTCCGCCAGATGCGCACCGGCGAGCTCGACGAGGCCGAACTCGAACGGCAACTGTCGCAGCGCGGGTTCCTAGCCCGACTGCTCGGGCGGGTCATGCGGCGCGTCAACAAGCCCTGGCACCTCTACCCGGTCGGGCTGCTGATGGGACTCGGCTTCGACACCGCGACGCAAGTCGCCCTTCTGGTGCTCGCCGCCGGGGCGGCCGCCTTCACGCTGCCCTGGTACGCGATCCTGGTGTTGCCCGTGCTCTTCGCGGCGGGCATGAGCCTGTTCGACGCGCTCGACGGAATCTTCATGGCGCGGGCCTACGGGTGGGCGTTCTTGCACCCGGTCCGCAAGGTCTACTACAACCTGACGGTGACGGTGCTGTCCGTGATCGTCGCGCTGGTCATCGGCATCATCGTGCTCGCGGGTCTGCTCGCTGACCGCCTCGGCATCGATTCCGGGCCGATCGCGGCGATCGGATCGCTGGACCTGGAGTTCGTTGGCTTCATGATCGTCGGGTTGTTCGTGGCCGCCTGGTTGATCGCGCTGGCGGTGTGGCGCTTCGGGCGGGTCGAAGACCGCTGGACCGCCGCCGTCGAGTGACGCGCTAGTCCTCGAAGCCCCGGCAGCCCGCTAGTCCTCGAGGCCCAGCAGCGCGTTCTCGACGACCTCCGACAGTGCCGGGTGGATCCAATACTGGCCGTGCGCAACCTCTTTGGCGGTCTGCCCGAAGCTCATCGCTTGAATGATGGGCTGGATGAGCGACGACGCCTGGTAGCCCATGAAGTGCGCGCCTAGGATCTTGCCGGTGGCCCGGTCGCCGATCACCTTGGCGATGCCGGTCTGGTCCTCCATCGCCCAGCCGTAGGCGGTGTCGCCGTAGTTCTGCACCTTCACCGAGACGTCGTATCCGGCCGCTCTGGCCTCCTCCTCGGTGAGCCCAACCGTCGCGATCTGAGGGTCCGTGAACACCGCCGACGGCACGAACCGGTGATCGGAGGCCACCATCGCCGCGGTGTCGTCCCAGTCGATGAGCAAGTTATGCCGGACCACACGCATCTCGTGGTTCGCGACGTGCTTGAGCTGGTAAGCCGACGACACGTCCCCGAGCGCGTAGATCCCGCGGGCCGTGGTGCGCTGGAACTCGTCGACCACCACCATGCCGTCGGCGTCCACCTCGACCCTGGCAAGCTCGGCGTCGAGCAGGTCCCCGTTCGCAATGCGGCCGGTGGCCACCAGCAGCATGTCGGCCGACAGCGTCTTGCCGTCGTCGAGTTCGAGCACGATCTTCTCGCCGTCCTGGTGTGACCCGACGACGTTCTCGTGCGTGTGCAGGTCCCACTTGTCGGCCGCGAGCTCGGTGAAGGGATAGCAGATCGACTCGTCGCAGTGGGTGAGCAACCCGGCGCCGCGCACGACGATCGAGATGTGTACTCCGAGCGAGGAGAAGACGTGCGCGAACTCCGCTGCCACGAAGCCACCGCCGACGATCACCAGATGCTCCGGGAGCGCGGGGATCCGCATGATGGTGTCGCTGGTCTCGTATGCGACACCGCATTCGGTGATCGCCGGCGGAATGCGGATGCGCGAACCGGCGGCGATCACGACCTTGTCGGACGTGAACTGGTCCCCGGCGTCGGTGCGCAACGTGTAGCGGCCGTCGGGCTGGTTGGGACCGAACCGGGTGTGGCTTGCGTACACAGCCACGTTGGGCAGCCCGCGCTTGTACTGCTCGCCGCCAGCGGCGATTGGGTCGATACGGTCGAACACTCGCGCAACGATGTCGGGCCAACGCACCTTGTCGATGGTCGAGTCGATGCCGAATCGCGAACTCGCCTTGATGGTTTCGGCGACTTCCGCGGCGTAGACGAACATCTTGGTCGGAATGCACCCGACGTTGAGGCAGGTACCCCCGAACGTGCCCTGCTCGCAGATCGCGATCCGCATGTCGCCGTACCGGGCGTCGACCGAGGGGTCCGGGATGCTATTTCCCGATCCGGTCCCGATGATCGTCAGGTCGAAGTGCTCCACGCCCGTCAGCTCCGTTCGGTCCGCGCCGCGTTGGTCGCGTTGGGGTGCAAGGTCAAGTAGTAGTCCAGCCACGCGTCGAGTTCGCGGTAGGCGGCCGCCCGCGGCTCCGGTAGCGACAAGAACACGTCGTGTTTGGCGTCGACGATGGGCGCGATGGTGGTGCGATTCCCGACACAGCCTGCCCACCGGGCGATCTGGTTGACGTCGAGGACGGCGTCGCCGCGCTGGATGGCCTCCGGGTTGGGGGCCTCGCGCACGCTGTGATCGGACCGCAAAATCATGTTGGGCACTCCGACGTCGAGGCCGCGGTGCAGCCTCGCGTGTCCGCGCCGGATCGCGTTGATCCACCCGAACGTGACGGGGAACCCACCGAGCGGTTTCCAGTCGAGGTTGTAGTCGAAGTCGCCGGCGTAGTCGCGGTGCAGCGTGGTGCCGTAGCCGCCTTCGGTCGGCTTGCGAACCACGTGCAGCTTGCGCCATCTGCCCAACGCGATGAGCGCCGCCGAGGTGGGCACGGTCCGCAGGATCGCCGGACCAGGCAGGTCGAAGAACGGGCTGTTCAGCACCAGCCCGCCGACGTTCGTCACGGCGGACGCCGCCTGCTTGCGCGCTCGATCGAGCCACAACGTGGCGACCAATCCGCCCGCCGAGTGGCCGTACATGCAGACCCGCGCGTCGCCAGTGTCCTCGGCGACGACGGCCAGCGCACGCGCCAACTCGGCGTCGTAGTTGGCCAGGTCGGTGGTGAAGTGCGGGGTCTGGCCCTCCTGGCGGGACCGGCCGCACTTGTGCAGATCCAGGGCGTAGAAGGCGAATCCGCGCGCGGCGAAGTGATCCGCCAACTCGGTGTTGAAGAAGTAGTCGGTGTAGCCGTGCAGGGCCACCACCGCATGCTGCACGCGGCCGGCTTCGCCCCGGCGCACCAGCGTCGCGACGAGGTCGCCCTCGCCGTGGGGATCCGGGCCAAGCGGGAGGGTGCGCTGCCAGTACCCGGGCAGCACGTCGGGCTCCCACCCGGCCTGCCTCGAGGTCACCTGGCTACCTTAGCGTCGTCGGCCTGCGCGCCGAAGCACCGCGGGCAGTGGTGCGAATACGTGACCGCGGGCGGGCGGGATAACCTGGTAACCCGATAAGCCGTGATGAGCGGACGTGCAACCACGAAGGACGAACGATCAGCGTGTCTGAAACCACGAAAACGGACGTCGTACTGGTCGGCGCGGGGATCATGAGCGCCACGCTGGGCACCCTGCTGCGGCTCATGGAGCCCGACTGGTCCATCACACTGATCGAGCGGCTCGACGGGGCGGCCGCAGAGAGCAGCGATCCGTGGAACAACGCGGGTACCGGGCACTCCGCATTGTGTGAGTTGAACTACACCCCGCAACGCGCCGACGGCACCGTCGAGATCAGCAAGGCCGTCCACGTCAACGAGCAGTTCCAGGTGTCGCGTCAGTTCTGGGCGCACGCGGTCGAGAACGGTGTGCTGCCCGACGTGCGCAGCTTCCTCAACCCGATTCCGCACGTGAGCTTCGTCCACGGAGCCGAGCACATCGACTACCTGAGGACGCGCCGCGAGACGCTGGTGAAGAACCCACTGTTCGCGTCGATGGAGTTCATCGACGACGACGACGAGTTCGCCCGCAGGCTGCCGTTGATGGCCGCGAACCGCGACTTCTCCGAACCCGTTGCGCTGAACTGGACCCAGGACGGTACCGACGTCGACTTCGGTTCGCTGTCAAAGCAATTGATCGGGTACACCGCCCAGCGCGGCATGTCGACGCTGTTCGGCCACGACGTCCGCGACCTGCACAAGGAATCCGACGGCAGCTGGACGCTCAAGGTCACCAACCGTCGCACCGGGCAGAAGCGCAAGCTCAACGCCAAGTTCGTGTTCGTCGGAGCGGGTGGCGGCGCGCTGCCGCTGCTTCAGAAGGCGGGTATCAAGGAGGCCAAGGGCTTCGGTGGCTTCCCGGTCGGCGGCGAGTTCCTGCGCACCGGCAAGCCGGTTCTGACCGACGGCCACCGGGCCAAGGTGTACGGGCAGCCGCCGCTGGGCGCGCCTCCGATGTCGGTGCCGCACTTGGACGCCCGCGTCATCAATGGCCGCTCCTGGCTGCTGTTCGGTCCGTTCGCCGGTTGGTCGCCGAAGTTCCTCAAGCAGGGCAAGGTCACCGACCTGCCGTTCTCCGTCAAGCCCAACAACCTGGCCTCGATGCTGGGTGTCGGGCTCACCGAGACGAGCCTGCTGAAGTACCTGATCAGCCAGCTGCTGCTGAGCCCGGCTGCCCGCGTCGACGCGTTGCGGGAGTTCGCGCCCGGCGCTGTCGACGGCGACTGGGAGCTCGACGTCGCGGGTCAACGCGTACAGGTGATCCGACGCAAGGGCGCAGGCGGCGTACTGGAGTTCGGTACCACCGTGCTAGCGGCCGCCGACGGCAGCATCGCCGGCCTGCTCGGGGCATCCCCCGGGGCGTCGACCGCGGTGCCAGCCATGCTCGACGTCATGCAGCGGTGCTTCGCCGACCGGTACGCGTCGTGGGAGCCCAAGCTCAAGGAGATGGTGCCCTCGCTTGGCATCGAACTGTCCGACGAACCCAAACTGTACGAAGAGGTTTGGGACTGGGGCAGCAAGATCCTCAAGCTCGACAAGGCTCCCACCGCGCTGCCCGCGTCCGTATGAGGGGCTCGCCGTGACGCTGGTGCCGAGGCGCAGCTGGGCCAAGGATCTCGACGCGGCGACACTGTACGAGCTGCTGAAGCTGCGGGTGGAGGTGTTCGTCGTCGAACAGGCCACGCCGTATCCGGAGTTGGACGGCCGTGACCTGCTCGCCGAGACCAGGCACTTCTGGCTCGAGGGTCCCGACGGCAAGGTCATCTCGACCCTGCGGTTGATGGAGGAGCACCCCGGCGGCGAGAAGGTCTTCCGCATTGGCCGGGTCTGCACCCAGAAGACCGAGCGCGGCCACGGGCACACCAATCGGCTGATGCAGGCCGCGCTGGCCGAGGTCGGCGACTACCCGTGCCGCATCGACGCGCAGACCTACCTCCAGGAGATGTACATCAAGCACGGCTTCGTCCGCGACGGCGACGAGTTCCTCGACGACGGCATTCCCCACGTGCCCATGCTGCGCAACCCCGTGAACCTGTGATCGGCTACCCGTTCAGCGCGCTCGTCGGGCAGGACCAGCTTCGGCTGGCGCTGGTGCTGAACGCGGTGCGGCCCGAGATCGGCGGTGTGCTGATCCGCGGCGAGAAGGGCACCGCGAAGTCGACGGCCGTGCGCGGGCTGGCCCACGTGCTGGCCACGCTCGACGCCGACGCCAGGCTCGTCGAACTGCCGATCGGCGCCACCGAGGATCGGGTGGTCGGGTCGCTGGACCTGCAGCGGGTGCTGCGCGACGGCGAGCATGCGTTCTCGCCGGGACTGTTGGCGCGTGCCCATGGCGGGGTGCTCTACGTCGACGAGGTGAACCTTCTGCACGACCACCTGGTGGACGTGCTGCTCGACGCCGCGGCGATGGGCCGGGTGCACGTCGAACGCGACGGCATCTCGCACAGCCACGAGGCGCGGTTCACGTTGATCGGCACCATGAATCCCGAAGAGGGCGAACTGCGTCCACAGCTGCTCGACCGATTCGGGTTGACGGTGGACGTGCGGGCCTCTCGCGAGGTCGACGTCCGCGTGGACGTCATCCGGCGCCGGATGGACTTCGAGGCCGACCCCGAGGGGTTCGCGGCCCGCTACGCCGAGGCCGACGCCGAACTTGCCCGACGCATCGCCACCGCGCGGGCCGCAGTCGGTGACGTGGTGTTGCCGGACAACGAGTTACGGCGCATCGCGGCCCTGTGCGCCGCCTTCGACGTCGACGGGATGCGCGCCGACCTGGTGGTCGCGCGCACGGCGGTGGCCCACGCGGCCTGGCGTGGCTCTGCGACGGTCGGCGAAGAGGACATCCGGGTGGCGGCCGAACTCGCGCTGCCGCACCGGCGTCGACGCGACCCGTTCGACGATCCCGGGCTGGATCCCGACCAGCTGGACGAGGCGCTCTCGGCGGCCGACGAATCCGCGAACGAGCCGGAGCTCGACCCAGAGCCGCCAGGGGGTGGCGGTGAGTCCGGCGAGGCTCCGGATCAGCCTGCGCAGAAACGGAATTCGGGCTCGTCGAGCACGCGCACCAGTGCACCGCCTGCGGCGACGTTTCGCACCAGGGCATTGACTGTGCCCGGTATCGGAGACGGCGCTCCTGGCAGGCGTTCACTGGCGCGCAATCGCGCGGGCAAGTCGGTAGCGGCCACCGTCGACCCCGAAAGTGGTTATGGCGTGCATCTGTTCGGCACGCTGCTCGCCGCCGCGGGCCGAGCGCGCCGCCCCGGTGGGTTGACGATCGGTGCGTCGGACGTCCGCCGCGAGGTGCGGGAGGGCCGCGAGGGCAATCTGGTGATCTTCGTCGTGGACGCGTCCGGCTCGATGGCCGCCCGTGACCGGATGGCGGCCGTCGGCGGGGCGGCGCTGTCGCTTCTGCGCGACGCCTACCAGCGTCGGGACAAGGTCGCGGTCATCACGTTCCGCGGGCAGCAGGCGCAGGTCTTGTTGCCGCCGACGTCCTCGGTGCACGTCGCGGGGCGCAGGCTGGCGCGGTTCGATACCGGCGGGAAGACGCCGCTGGCCAAGGGACTGCTCGTCGCGCGCGACCTCGTCATGCGCGAGAAGGCCAGGGACCGGGCCCGCCGCAGCCTGGTGGTGGTGCTCACCGACGGCAGGGCCACCGGAGGGCCCGACCCGCTGGGCCGGACCCGCTCCGCCGCAGCCCGACTGGTCGCCGAGGGGGCCGCCGCCGTCGTGGTGGACTGCGAGACGTCCTACGTGAGACTGGGTTTGGCGGAGGAGCTGGCCCGCCAACTCGGAGCGCCCGCCGTTCGCCTTGCGCACCTGAGGGCCGACGCACTGGCCCAGGTGGTCAAGACCGAGGCGGCCTAGATGCCAAAGGGCCAACCGCCGATCATTCCCGAGGACGGGCTGACCACCAAGGCCCGGCGAAATGCTCCGCTGCTCGCCGTGCACACCGGGCCGGGGAAGGGCAAGTCGACCGCCGCGTTCGGCATGGCGTTGCGCGCCTGGAATCAGGGCTTCGACGTCGCGGTGTTCCAGTTCGTCAAGAGCGCCAAGTGGAAGGTGGGGGAGGAAGCCGCCTTTCGCGAACTCGGCAGACTCCACGACGAACAGGGGGTCGGCGGTCCCGTGCAATGGCACAAGATGGGCTCGGGCTGGTCCTGGTCGCGCAAAGACGGCACCGAGGTCGACCACGCCGCTGCGGCCGCCGACGGCTGGGCCGAGATTGCGCGGCGGCTCGCCGCAGAAACCCACGACTTCTACGTGCTCGACGAGTTCACCTACCCGCTGAAGTGGGGATGGGTCGACGTCGACCAGGTGGTGGACACGCTGACGTCACGGCCCGGAACCCAGCACGTGGTGATCACAGGGCGCGACGCCCCCAAACGTCTGCTCGACGCGGCCGACCTCGTCACCGAGATGACCAAGGTCAAGCACCCGATGGACGAGGGTCGCAAGGGCCAACGAGGCATCGAGTGGTAACCCCATCCCGCGAGCGCGCGTGTTTGCGGCCGACACGCCGTCGAGTTTCGCTAGTTTGCGCGCGGTCGCGCGCTTTAGTTCGGCCCGACGACGCCGAACCGCCAAGCCACCCTGCGCAAATCGCGTGCGGCTCGTTGCTGCGCGAGCGCGCGAATAGTGCGAGTTTTGCCCGGCGTGTCGCCCGCAGACACGCGCGCTCGCGGGGAGTGGTGAGCCGGTGACCGTTCCGGCCGTCGTCGTCGCGGCCCCGGCGTCGGGGAGCGGCAAGACGACGGTGGCCACCGGGCTGATGGGTGCGCTGCGCCGGGCCGGTCACACCGTGGCGCCGTTCAAGGTCGGCCCCGACTTCATCGACCCCGGGTATCACGCACTCGCGACCGGAAGGCCCGGCCGCAACCTCGACTCGGTACTCGTCGGCGACGAGCTGATCGGCCCGCTTTATCGGCACGGCAGTGCGGGCGCGGACATCGCGATCGTCGAGGGCGTGATGGGACTGTTCGACGGCCGCATCGATCCGCACGGCGGGGGGATCGCACGCGGTTCTACCGCGCACGTCGCCGGAATCCTCGGCGCGCCGGTGGTCCTGGTCGTCGACGCCCGCGGCCAGAGTCACAGCGTCGCCGCGCTGCTGCACGGATTCACGACCTTTGACTCAACAGTTCGAGTCGTCGGGGTGATTCTCAACAGGGTCGGTTCGCCGCGCCACGCCGACGTGCTGCGTCAGGCCTGCGAACACGCGGGCGTGCCCGTGCTCGGCGTTATACCGCGGTCCGACGAATTAGCCGTTCCGTCAAGGCATCTCGGCTTGGTGACGGCGGTCGAACACGGGCGGCTCGCGCACCAGGCCATCGACGCCATGACCGAGCTGGTCGCCAGCCACGTCGACCTCGCCGCCGTCGTGCAAGCGGCCTCTACTCACGTTGACGCGCCGCCGTGGGACCCCAACGTCGTCCAACCCGTGGCCGACGGAGTAACGGTGGCGCTCGCCGCGGGCAAGGCCTTCAGCTTCGGCTACCCGGAACATGCGGAACTGCTTCGCGCCGCGGGCGCCGACGTGGTGGCATTCGACCCGCTGACCGACACGCTGCCCGAGCGCACCGCTGGCGTGGTGCTGCCTGGTGGGTTCCCCGAGGAGTTCGGGCCGGAGTTGTCGGCCAATCACGTTGTGCGCCAGCAACTCAAGGCGCTCGCCGCGACCGGTGCGCCCATCCACGCGGAGTGCGCTGGCCTGACCTATCTGGTCGAGGAGCTCGACGGCCAACCGATGTGCGGCGTGCTGGCCGGATCGGCCCACTTCACCGATCGGCTCACCCTCGGTTATCGCGACGCGGTGGCGCCGGCGGACTCGTCGCTTCACGTAGCGGGTGCGCGCGTCGCGGGCCACGAATTCCACCGCACGGCGGTGACCTTCACGAAGCAGTATCAGCCGGCGTGGGCGTTCCGGGGCGCCGGTGCGGTGAACGTCGCCGACGGTGCGGTGCACGGCGGGGTGCACGGGGCCTACCTCCACGTCCACGCCGCGGCCCACCCCGAGGCGGCATCGCGCTTCGTCGCCGCTGCCGCAACATCTAAGCTCGCCCGGTGAGTGAGAACGCCTACCTCGTCGGCCTCCGCCTCAACGGCAGAAAGGTCGTCGTCGTCGGTGGGGGCACCGTCGCGCAGCGCAGGCTTCCGCTGCTGCTCGCCAACGGGGCCGACGTCCATGTCATCGCCCGCGCGGCCACGCCGGCCGTCGAGGCGATGGACGGCATCACGCTAGATCTGCGCGATTACCGCGACGGTGACCTGGACGGCGCCTGGTACGCCATCGCCGCCACCGACGACGCGGCCGTCAACTCCGCGGTCGTCGCCGAAGCCGATCGGCGCCGGATCTTCTGCGTGCGCGCCGACGTCGCCCGCGACGGCTCGGCCGTCACGCCCGCATCGTTCGAGTACGAAGGCCTCGCGGTCGGAGTGCTCGCCGGTGGCGAGCACCGGCGCTCGGCGGCCATCCGCTCGGCGCTTCGGGAGGCCCTGCAGCAGGGACTGGTGGCCACCGATTCGCCCGACGCCCCGTACTCCGGCGTGGCACTCGTCGGCGGTGGTCCAGGCGACCCCGAACTGATCACCGTGCGCGGACGACGGATGCTGGCCCACGCCGACGTCGTCGTCGCTGACCGGCTCGCGCCGCCCGAACTGCTCGCCGAGCTCGGCCCGCACGTGGAGGTCATCGACGCGGCGAAGATCCCGTACGGGCGGGCCATGGCCCAGGACGCCATCAACGCCGTGCTCGTCGACCGCGCGAAGGCGGGCAAGTTCGTCGTCCGGCTCAAGGGCGGTGACCCATTCGTCTTCGCGCGCGGCTACGAAGAGGTGCTCGCATGCACCGAAGCCGGGATTCCGGTCACCGTCGTGCCCGGCGTGACGAGTGCCATAGGGGTTCCTGCACTCGCCGGCGTGCCCGTGACTCATCGGCACGTCACACACGAGTTCGTGGTGGTCAGCGGGCATGTGGCCCCCGACCATCCGGAATCGTTAGTGAATTGGAATGCGCTGGCGGCGCTGAGCGGCACGCTCGTGTTGCTGATGGCCGTCGAACGCATCGAACTCTTCGCGCGGGTTTTGCTCGACGGCGGGCGACCTGCGGAAACTCCCGTGCTCGTGGTCCAGCACGGCACGACGGCCGCCCAACGGACGTTGCGCACCACGCTCGCCGAGGCGGCGGATCAGATCCGGGCGGAGGGAATTCGACCGCCCGCGATCATCGTGATCGGCGCCGTTGCGGCCTTCGCCAGTTAAAGGATTATTAAGATTACTGTAAGGTAACCCGGCATGACGGCTCTCAATGATGCAGAGCGCGCAGCGGCCCAGCATGACGGTAGCGATGTTCGCGGCGCCAGCAATCGGGCACTTCCCATGCACGTCGAACAGACCGCCGTCGAGCGAACCAGCTGGTATCCGACCTGGTTGCCCTCGCAGCGGTTCCTGGCCGCGGTCATCGCGATCGGCGGCATGCAGCTGTTGGCCACCATGGACAGCACCGTCGCGATCGTCGCGCTTCCTAAGATTCAAGACGAGCTCGGGCTTTCCGACGCAGGTCGCAGCTGGGTCATCACGGCGTATGTGCTGACGTTCGGCGGGCTCATGCTGCTGGGTGGCCGGCTCGGCGACACCATCGGGCGCAAGCGCACCTTCATCGTCGGCGTCGGGCTGTTCACCATCGCCTCGATCCTGTGCGGCATCGCCTGGAACGAGCCCACCCTGGTCACCGCGCGACTGCTACAGGGCGTTGGCGCTGCGATCGCCTCACCGACCGGCTTGGCGCTCATCGCCACCACGTTCCCCAAGGGTCCTCCGCGCAACATCGCCACGGCGGTCTTCGCCGCGATGACCGGCGTCGGATCGGTCATGGGGCTCGTCGTCGGCGGCGCCCTGACCGAGGTCTCGTGGCGTTGGGCGTTCCTCGTCAACGTGCCGATCGGTCTGGTCATGATCTACCTCGCCCGCACCACGCTGACGGAGACCAACCGCGAGCGGATGAAGCTCGACGCCACCGGCGCGATCCTCGCCACGCTGGCCTGCACCGCGGCGGTCTTCGGCTTCTCGATGGGCCCGGAGAAGGGGTGGATGACCCCACTCACGCTCGGCTCCTGCCTGGCGGCACTGATGTTCTTCGGTGCGTTCCTCTACGTCGAGCGCACCGCGATCAACCCCGTCGTGCCGTTCAGCCTGTTCCGCGACCGCAACCGGGTCGCCACGTTCGCGGCGGTATTCCTCGCCGGCGGCGTCATGTTCACGCTGACGGTGCTCATCGGCCTGTACGTGCAGGACATCATGGGCTACAGCGCGTTGCGGGCTGGCATCGGATTCATCCCATTCGTCATCGCGCTCGGCATCGGGCTCGGCCTGTCGTCTCACCTGGTGTCGATCTTCGCGCCGCGCCTGCTCGTCATCGCGGGCGGAGTACTGGTGCTCGCGGCCATGGTCTACGGCTCGACGCTGCACGGCGACATCCCGTACTTCCCGAACCTCGTCATCCCGATCACGGTCGGCGGCTTGGGGATCGGCATGATCGTCGTGCCCCTGACGGTCTCGGCCATCGCAGGCGTCGGCATCGACGACATCGGTCCGGTGTCGGCGATCGCGCTGATGCTGCAGAGCCTCGGCGGCCCCGTGGTGCTCGCCGTCATCCAGGCCGTCATCACGTCGCGCACGCTGTATCTGGGCGGTACCACCGGCCCGGTGCGCAACATGAACGCCGAGCAGCTTCACGCGCTCGACCAGGGCTACACCTACGGCCTGCTCTGGGTGGCGGCCGTCGCCGTGATCGTCGGCGTCGTCGCGTTGTTCATCGGCTACACCGCTTCGCAGGTCGCTCAGGCGCAGGACGTCAAGGACGCGATCGACTCGGGCGAGCTCACCACCACGCCCTAAGAGGGCCTGCACTGGCCAACATCCTCCCCGCCAGTCGCGTCGGCTGCTGTCGGTAGGGTGGCGTTCCATGTCTGCCGAGCGCAGTACGACACCGCTGTCGTCGTCGGTGCTTGGCGTGGTGATCGTCGCGATCACCGGCATGCAGCTGATGTCGACGCTGGACGGCACCATCGTGATCGTCGCCCTCCCGCGGATGCAGGCCGACCTCGACCTCTCCGACGCCACCAAGAGCTGGGTGATCACCGCCTACGTGCTCGCCTTCGGTGGCCTGCTGCTGCTCGGCGGTCGCGTCGGTGACGCGATCGGGCACAAGCGGGCGTTCCTGTCGGGAGTCGGCGTCTTCACCATCGCGTCGCTGGTGTGCGGGCTCGCGAACGACGGCATCACGCTCGTCGTCGCCCGGGCGGTGCAGGGCACCGGCGCCGCGGTGGCCGCTCCGACCGGGTTGGCGCTCATCGCGACGACGTACGCCGTCGGGCACGCCAGGAACCAGGCGCTGGCCGTTTCCGCGGCCATGCAGGGCATGGGTTCGGTGCTGGGACTGGTGCTCGGCGGAGCGTTGACGGTCATCTCGTGGCGGCTGGCGTTCCTCATCAACGTGCCGATCGGCATCGTGATCATCGTCGTCGCGGTGCTGCGGATCAACGAGACCCGTCACGAGCGGCTGAAGCTCGACATCGCCGGCGCGCTACTGGCCACGCTCGGCTGCGCGTCGGCCGTGCTGGTGTTCACCCAGGGCCCGCCGCGCGGCTGGGTCGACCCATGGGTCATCGGCGCGGCGGTTGCGGCGGTGGTGTTCCTCGTCGCGTTCCTGTTCGTCGAACGCGCCGCCGACCATCCGCTGGTGCCGTTCTCGGTGTTCGACAACCGCAACCGGGTCATGACGTTCGTCACGCTGTTCCTCGCCGGCGGCGTGCTGCTGACGCTGACGGTGATGATCGGGCTGCTGGTTCAGGACGTGCTCGGCTACTCCGCGCTGAAGGCCGGGATCTGCTTCATTCCGTTTGCGATCGCCTTCGGGTTGGGCACCGTCGTGGCGGCCAAGCTGGCCCCGCACGTCGCACCCCGCTGGCTGATCATCGGCGGGGGACTGTTCGTGCTCGCGGCGATGCTCTACGGCTCCACGCTGACGCGCGACATCCCGTACTTCCCGGACCTGTTCGCGCCCATCGTGATCGGTGGATTCGGCATCGGCGGCATCGCGGTGATCCTGCCGCTGTGCGCCGTCGCCGAAGTCGGTCCGCGTGAGATCGGGCCGGTGTCGGCGATCACGCTGATGGTGCAGAACCTCGGTGGCCCCGTCGTGCTGGTGGTCGTCATGGCCGTGCAGACGTCGCGCACGCTGTACCTGGGTGGCACCACCGGCCCGGTGAAGGACATGACGCCCGCGCAGCTCGACGCGCTCGGATACGGCTACACCTACTCGCTGCTGTGGGTCGCGGGGATCGCGATCATCGTCGGCGCCGCGGCGTTCTGGATCGGTTTCTCGGCGCGGCAGATCGCCACCGCCCAACACACCCGTGAAGCGGTGGAGGCGGGCGAGCTGTGACGTACCCGGACGACGCCACCCCGACGCGCGGTCAGCTCTCGGAGCTGGCGGACCCGTTGGGCTGGCGGCTGATCCTCGGCGTCCTGATCGCCCACGTGCCGGTGTCGTCGCTCGTCGAGGCAGCGGAGGCGGCCCGGATCGCCGTCGAGTCCGTGGGCGCCGAGGGTGACGGCCACCTCAGCGTCGACCTGCACGCGGACCGCGTGGTGCTGCGCCTGCACACCGTCGCGGTCGGTGCGGTGACGGGCCACGACCTAAGGCTGTTGCCGCGCGTCAGCGCCGCGCTGGCCAACCGGGCGCTGCACACCGAACCGGGTGACGCGTTCGCGGTGCCGCAGGCCATCGAGATCGCCATCGACGCGATGGACATCCCCAGGGTTCGGCCGTTCTGGCAGGTCGTCACCGGGTACGTCGACGAGTCCGGTCCGTCGGAGCTCGGCGACACCGCGCTGCTGGATCCGCTCCGGCGCGGGCCAGCGATCTGGTTCCAGCAGATGGACGAGCCCCGTGGCCGCATCGGCGGGCAGGAGCGCAGCGACCCGGGGAGCGTCATCCGCAATCGGATCCACCTCGACGTCGACGTGCCCCCGGAGCTCGCGCAGCCCAGGATCGACGCCGCGCTCGCCGCGGGCGGCACGCTCGTCTACACCGACGAGGCTCCGGCCTTCTGGGTGCTGGCCGATCCCGAGGGCAACGAGGCGTGCATCTGTACCTGGCAGGGGCGTGACTGAATTCGATTGTGGCGACTCGATAGGGTTGCCGCTGTGATCACCCGCATGTCCGAGCTGTTCCTGCGCACGCTGCGCGACGACCCGGCCGACGCCGAAGTGGCGAGCCACAAGCTGCTCATCCGAGCCGGCTACGTCCGGCCCGTCGGCCCTGGGTTGTACAGCTGGCTGCCGCTGGGCTTGAAGGTGCTGCGCAAGATCGAAGGAATCGTGCGTAGCGAGATGAATGCCATTGGGGGGCAAGAGATCCTGTTCCCGGCGCTATTGCCGCGCGCACCGTATGAGACGTCGAACCGGTGGACGGAGTACGGCGACGGCGTGTTCCGGCTCAAGGATCGGCGCGGCAACGACTACATGCTCGGGCCGACGCACGAGGAGTTCTTCACGCTGACGGTGAAGGGCGAATACTCGTCGTACAAGGACTTCCCGTTGGTGCTGTTCCAGATCCAGACGAAGTACCGCGACGAGGCGCGGCCGCGGGCGGGAATCCTGCGGGGGCGCGAGTTCATCATGAAGGACTCGTACTCGTTCGACCTCGACGAGGGCAGCCTCAAGAACGCCTACCACGCGCATCGCGAGGCGTATCAGAAGATCTTCGACCGGCTGGCGGTGCGCTATGTCATCGTCTCGGCGGTGTCGGGGGCGATGGGCGGCAGCGCGTCCGAGGAGTTCCTGGCCGAGAGCGACGCGGGCGAGGACACGTACGTGCGTTGCGTCGAATCCGGCTACGCCGCCAACGTCGAGGCGGTCATCACCGCGGTGCCGGAGGCGATTCCGTTCGACGGGCTGCCGGAGGCCGTCGTGCACGAAACCCCCGAAACCCCGACCATCGCCACGTTGGTCGACTGGGCCAACGGCGCTGGGCTAGGTCGCGAGATCACAGCCGCGGACACGCTCAAGAACGTGCTGCTGAAGGTGCGCGAGCCGGGCGGGGAGTGGGAGCTGCTCGCCGTCGGCGTGCCGGGTGACCGCGAGGTCGACGACAAGCGCCTCGGCGCCGCGCTCGAGCCAGCCGAGTACGCGATGCTCGACGACGCCGACTTCGCCAAGAATCCCTTCCTGGTGAAGGGCTACATCGGACCGAAGGCCTTGCTGGCCAACGGTGTTCGTTTTCTGGTCGACCCGCGGATCGTCGACGGAACGGCGTGGATCACCGGCGCGGACCAGCCGGGCCGTCACGTCGTCGGCCTCGTCGCAGGCCGTGACTTCACCCCCGACGGCACCATCGAGGCCGCCGAGGTGCGCGAAGGGGATCCGTCACCCGACGGTGCCGGCCCGCTGGTCGCCGCCCGCGGCATCGAGATCGGCCACGTGTTCCAGCTGGGCCGCAAGTACGCCGACGCCTTCAACGCCGACGTGCTCGGCGAGGACGGCAAGCCGGTGCGACTGACCATGGGTAGCTACGGGATCGGCGTGTCCCGGCTGGTCGCCGTCATCGCCGAGCAGCACCACGACGACAAGGGCCTGCGGTGGCCGTCATCGGTGTCGCCGTTCGACGTGCACGTCGTCATCGCCAACAAGGACGTCGACGCCAGGGCCGGAGCCGAGCAGTTGGCCGCCGACCTCGACCGCCTGGGCGTCGAGGTATTGCTCGACGACCGGCTGGCGTCACCCGGCGTCAAGTTCAAGGACGCCGAGTTGCTCGGCGTGCCGTGGATCGTGGTGGTGGGCCGCGGCTGGGCCGACGGGGTGGTCGAACTGCGCGACCGCTTCAGCGGCGAGACTCGCGAGGTCGCGGCCGACGGGGCCGCCGCAGCCATCGTCGAGGCGTTGGCGGGCTAGCCCCGCTACTCGGAACCGCCGGGGAATGCGACCGTGCTCGGCTCCGTGCCGACGACCTGTCGCCACTGCGCGGCCGTGACGGCCGACTCCGTCAGCGCGGTGACGGCGAACGCGCGGTCCTCGTTGGAGCTCGCCCGCTCCAGCACCGCTCGCCACGCGACGGCGGAGTCCTCCTCCATGCGCACCGCCAACTTCGCCGCATCCGCGGGGCTGTCGACTTCGATGGGCAGCTGATAGCCGGGGGCGGGCAGGGGCGCCGCGACGTTGCGGGCGGCGAGCCGGGCTATCGCTTCCTCGCGTCGCCCGCGATGCTCGGCCATCGCGTCGGAGACCAGGTCGTTGACGTCCGGGGTGGAGTGCGCGGACACCAGCCCGTAGCCGTAGATGGTTCCGTGTTCGGCTGCGACCGCATCGAATAGTGCTGCATCGGCCGGTTGCTCGGGCCGCGTGGGACTCGGGGACGGAGTGCTCGACGGAGAGGTCACGAATCCGGCCCGCCCAGTGCGACGGTGTACGCCGCGGTACATGCCGCCGCGATCGAACCGAGCAGTCCGGCGCGGTAGCCCGACTGCAGAGCCGCCGACGCACCGGCCGCGTCGGCCGACTGCCGCAGGGCGGCCACGACGTCCTTCGCAGTAGGGGCTTGCGGCGGTTCGCGAGACGGCGTGGTGGTGGTCGGCGTTGGCAGCGGCGCACCGTTCATCCGGGTGAGCTCGTCGGTGAGTGCCTGGGCGTGGGCCGCCCGCTCGGCGGCGACGGTATTCAGCGCCTTGGCGACGGGCGGAGGAGCGGTGGCGGCGACCGCGGTGGCCAGTTCGCTGTCCGAGCGAGCCCGCTCGCGCTGGGCGACGAGGGCGTCGACGTCGGGTCGTGGCGCGGGCTCCCCGCACGCCGTTGCCGCCGCTCCGAGCAGCGCCAGCGCCGCCGTACCGACCAGCATGCACCGTCTGCTGACGGTGGGGAACGGGCTCGGCACAGCAACATCCTGCCATTGCTCCGTGCCCGCGATTAGCCGGAGGCCACCGCGCGTTTGCCGATCGGTCCTACGCCGCTGGCGTATCGTTGATACTCGGTTCGACGAATCACTGAACCCGGGATCGTGTCAGCACAACTCAAGACGAGGAGCTCGCCGTGGCATCGGACGCACCGCTACGGTCAGCGCGATTGCCGTCGCAGCAGCAGGTGATCGAGCTACTCGAGGTCGAGTTCGCGCGCGCCGGATTCGACATCGAGGACGTCGTCGTGGATGCCGCGGCACGGCCTCCGCGCATCGTCGTGATCGCCGACGGTGACGAACCGCCCGACCTGGACTCGATTGCCGCGCTGTCGCGATCGGCCTCCGAACTGCTGGACGCACTGGACGATTCGGCGCCCTACGTGCTCGAGGTCAGCTCGCGAGGCGCGGAGAGCCCGCTGACCGCCGAGCGGCACTACCGTCGCGCCAGAGGCCGCAAGGTCGAGTTCGAGCTCTCCGGCGGCGAGCGGCTGACCGGGCGGCTTGGGGAGCTCAAGGACGGCGCGGCGGCCGTGGTGGTTCCGGTGGGAAAGACGGGGAACTATTCGATTCGCGAACTGCCGCTCGAGGCCATCGCGAAAGCCATTGTCCAGGTGGAGTTCTCGGCGCCAAGTCGACGGGAACTGGAGTTGGCGGGGAAGTTTGAAGAGGAGGCCGAGACGTGAACATCGACATGGCGGCATTGCATGCCATCGAGGCCGACAAGGGGATAACGGTCGACGTCGTCATCGACACCATCAAGACGGCCCTGTTGACCGCGTACCGGCACACCGAGGGCCACGAGGCCGAGGCGCACATCGACATCGACAAGAAGACCGGCGTCGTGAAGGTGATGGCCCGCGAGACCGACGAAGACGGCAACCTCATCAACGAATGGGACGACACCCCAGAGGGTTTCGGCCGCATCGCGGCGACGACGGCGCGACAGGTGATCCTGCAGCGGCTCCGCGACGCCGAGAACGAGAAGAACTACGGCGAGTTCTCCGCCCGCGAGGGCGACATCGTTGCCGGGGTCATCCAGCGCAGCGCGGGCGCCAACGCCCGCGGGCTGGTCATCGTGCGGATCGGCAGTGAGACCAAGGGTTCCGAAGGCGTGATCCCCGCCGCCGAGCAGGTGCCCGGCGAGCGGTACGAACACGGCGACCGGGTGCGTTGCTACGTCGTCGGCGTCCAACGGGGGGCCCGTCAGCCGATGATCACCTTGTCGCGCACCCACCCCAACCTGGTTCGCAAGCTCTTCTCGCTCGAGGTGCCAGAGATCGCCGATGGCTCGGTGGAGATCGTCGCCGTGGCCCGTGAGGCCGGGCACCGCTCGAAGATCGCCGTCACCTCGCGGGTGTCGGGGCTCAACGCGAAGGGCGCGTGCATCGGGCCCATGGGCCAGCGGGTCCGCAACGTCATGAGCGAGTTGTCCGGCGAGAAGATCGACATCATCGACTACGACGAGGACCCCGCTCGCTTCGTCGCCAACGCGCTGTCTCCGGCGAAGGTGGTGGCGGTGTCGGTGATCGACGAGGCCGGGCGCGCCGCCCGCGTGGTGGTTCCGGACTTCCAGCTGTCGCTTGCGATCGGCAAGGAAGGCCAAAACGCCAGGTTGGCCGCTCGGCTCACTGGATGGCGCATCGACATCCGCAGCGACGCGGCGCCGCATCCCAGTGCGGATGCGCCGGCCGAACCGGCCCGGGAGGCGTAGCCGACACGCGATTCTGTCTGCGAGAACAGTGACGCTAGACTGAACCGTGATCCAGCGCGAGACTTCGTCTGCTCACGCGCGCCGTCACCCCGACGATCCCGTCGGACCGGTGCGGACGTGCGTGGGATGCCGAAGGCGAGAGCTGGCCGTCGAACTGCTTCGAGTAGCGGCTGTGCACGACGGGAACGGCGACTGCGCCGTCACCGTCGATGCAGCGGGTAATCTTCCCGGGCGGGGTGCATGGCTGCATCCCGACGAGAAGTGCCTACACGAAGCAATCCGGCGGCGAGCGTTCGCTCGAGCGTTGCGCATCACCGGTACGCCGGACACCTCCGCGGTGGTCGAGTTCTACGACTCGGTCGAGGCGGCAAGAGAACAGGTAGCGAAGAACATGAGCACACCGTGAAGTTCCGATGACCATGCGTCATAGCTGAACCGAGGCGCGGCCTACCACCGCTGTGCCTCCTAATGAGGAGATGTAGTGGCAGGTAAGGCCCGTGTACACGAGTTGGCCAAAGAACTCGGTGTCACCAGCAAGGAAGTGCTCGCCCGACTTAGTGAACAGGGCGAATTCGTAAAGTCGGCGTCCTCCACTGTGGAGGCGCCCGTCGCGCGCCGCTTGCGCGAGGCATTGGGCGGCGCCAAGCCGGCAAAGTCCGAAGGTAACGGCGCGCCCACCCCCGCGGCCGCCCGGCCGAGCCCGAGTGCGCCCAAGCCCTCCGGTCCGAAGCCCACGCCGCCCGCTCCGCCGCCCGCGGCACCGGAAGCTCCCGCGCCCGTTGCAGCTGCGGCGCCGGCCGCGCCCGAGGCCCCGGCCCCCGCTCCAGCGGCTGAACCCGCAAGCGCCGCAGGTCCGACGCCCGGCCCCCGGCCCGGCCCGGTTCCCGGAGCGCCCAAGCCCGCCGCGCGGACCCCGCGTGTCGGCAACAACCCGTTCTCGTCCCAGCAGCCAGTCGAGCGTCCGGCCCCGCGGCCTGCTCCGGGCGCCCCGCCTCGTCCTGGCGGTGGCCCGCGTCCCGGTGGCGGACCTCGTCCAGGGGCTACCCCCGGCAACATGCCGCCCCGCCCGCCCGGTGCCCGGCCAGGCGCCCCCGGTCGACCCGGTGGCCCGCGGCCCAGCCCCGGTGGTCGCGGACCCGGTGCAGGCCCAGGTGGCGGCGGTCGTCCCGGCGGTCCCGGTGGTGGCGGTGGCGGTAACTACCGCGGTGGTGGCGCAGGCGGCGGCGCTGCCGGTGCCCCAGCCGGTGGTGCCGGTGGCTTCCGCGGCAGGCCCGGTGGTGGTGGCCCCCCCGGCGGTGGCGGTGGCCGTCCCGGCCAGCGCGGTGGCGCCGCAGGCGCGTTCGGTCGTCCCGGCGGCGCGGTCCGGCGTGGTCGCAAGTCGAAGCGGGCGAAACGCGCCGAATACGAGAACATGCAGGCGCCGGTCGTCGGTGGCGTGCGGCTGCCGCAGGGCAACGGCGAGACCATCCGGTTGGCCCGCGGCGCGTCGCTGGTGGACTTCGCCGACAAGATCAACGCCAACCCGGCTGCGCTGGTGCAGGCGCTGTTCAACCTCGGCGAGATGGTCACCGCCACCCAGTCGGTGGGTGACGAGACGCTCGAGCTGCTCGGCGGCGAGATGAACTACGTCGTGCAGGTCGTGTCCCCCGAGGACGAGGACCGCGAACTGCTGCAGTCCTTCGACCTCACCTACGGCGAGGACGAGGGCGGCGAGGACGATCTGGAGTTCCGTCCGCCGGTCGTCACCGTCATGGGTCACGTCGACCACGGCAAGACCCGACTGCTGGACACCATCCGCAACGCCTCCGTCCGCGAGGGCGAGGCCGGCGGCATCACCCAGCACATCGGCGCTTACCAGGTCCTCACCGAGTTGGAAGGCAACGAGCGACTGGTCACCTTCATCGACACCCCGGGCCACGAGGCGTTCACCGCCATGCGTGCCCGTGGTGCGAAGGCCACCGACATCGCCATCCTGGTGGTCGCCGCCGACGACGGCGTCATGCCGCAGACGGTGGAGGCCATCAACCACGCACAGGCGGCCGACGTGCCGATCGTGGTGGCGGTCAACAAGATCGACAAGGAAGGTGCCGACCCGGGCAAGATCCGGGCACAGCTCACCGAGTACAACCTGGTCGCCGAGGAGTACGGCGGCGACACCATGTTCGTCGACATCTCGGCCAAGCAGGGCACCAACATCGACGCGCTGCTCGAGGCGGTGCTGCTGACCGCCGACGCCTCGCTGGACCTGCGGGCCAACCCCGACATGGAAGCCCAGGGCGTGGCGATCGAAGCGCACCTGGACCGTGGTCGTGGCCCCGTGGCCACCGTGCTCATTGCGCGCGGCACACTGCGGGTCGGCGACTCGATCGTGGCCGGCGACGCCTACGGACGCGTCCGGCGCATGGTCGACGAGCACGGCGAGGATGTCGAGGAGGCGCTGCCTTCGCGTCCCGTCCAGGTCATCGGCTTCACGTCGGTGCCGGGCGCGGGTGACAACCTGCTGGTCGTCGACGAGGACCGGATCGCCCGCCAGATCGCGGACCGGCGCAGCGCGCGCAAGCGCAACGCCCTCGCAGCACGCACGCGCAAGCGCATCAGCCTGGACGATCTGGATGCCGCGTTGAAGGAGACGTCGCAGCTGAACCTGATCCTCAAGGGCGACAACTCGGGCACCGTCGAGGCGCTCGAGGAAGCCCTGCTGGGCATCGAGATCGACGACGAGGTGGAACTGCGCGTCATCGACCGCGGCGTCGGTGGCGTCACCGAGACCAACGTCAACCTGGCCTCGGCGTCGGACGCGATCATCATCGGGTTCAACGTGCGCGCGGAGGGCAAGGCCACTGAGCTCGCCAACCGCGAGGGCGTCGACATCCGGTACTACTCGGTGATCTATCAGGCCATCGACGAGATCCAGAGCGCGCTCAAGGGCATGCTCAAGCCGATCTACGAGGAGAAGGAGCTCGGCCGCGCCGAGATCCGCGCGATCTTCCGGAGCAGCAAGGTCGGCAACATCGCCGGCTGCCTGGTCACCTCGGGCATCCTCCGGCGCAACGCGAAGGCCCGGTTGCTCCGCGACAACGTCGTGGTGGCCGAGACGGTCACCATCTCGTCGCTGAAGCGCGAGAAGGACGACGCCACCGAGGTGCGCGACGGCTACGAGTGCGGTTTGACGCTCACCTACTCCGACATCAAGGAAGGCGACGTCATCGAGGCGTACGAGCTCGTTGAAAAAGAGCGTACGTAGATGGTCGACGTGGGCCGGGCGCGCCGACTCTCCCGGCGCATCGGCACCGTCGTCGCGTCAGCCATCGAGTTCGAGATCAAGGATCCGCCGCTGGCCTTCGTGACCATCACGGACACGAAGGTCACGGGGGACCTGCACGACGCCACCGTGTACTACACGGTGCGCGGTTCGACGTTGCAGGAGGAACCGGACTACGAGGGCGCCGCGGCGGCCTTGGAGCGCGCCAAGGGCACGTTGCGCAGCAAGGTCGGCGCCGCCACCGGGGTGCGCTTTACCCCGACGCTGGCGTTCGTACTGGACAAGGTGCCAGACACCGCGCAGCACATGGAGGAGCTGTTGGCCCGTGCCCGCGCGGCGGACGCCGACGTGGCGCGGATTCGGGAGGGTGCCAAACCCGCAGGGGACGCCGACCCGTACCGTGTGACTGGGGCGGAGGGGTCCGACGGGGAGCAAGACCTGCCTGACGCTGAGGACACCGGTGACGACGATCGACCCGACGACTGAGCTAGCGGCCCAGGCCGCGCCGGGAAGCCGCGTCGATGCGCGCGGAGCCGCCGAGCTGCTCGATGCGTCGGACACCGTCAGCGTGGTGTGCCACGTGTACCCGGACGCCGACACGTTGGGCGCGGGGCTGGCGCTGGCGCTGGTGCTGGAACGGGCGGGCAAGGACGTCGAGGTCGGCTTCGCCGCACCGGCCGAGCTTCCTGAATCGCTGCAGTCGCTGCCCGGCGGTCATCTGCTGGTCGCGCCCGCGCGGATGCGCCGCGACCCCGACCTGACGGTCACCGTGGACATTCCCAGCGTCAACCGGCTGGGTGCACTGCAGGAGCTCGCCGAGTCCGGCCGTCGGGTGCTGGTGATCGACCACCACGCGTCGAACCTGTTGTTCGGGACGGCCAATTACGTCGACCCGTCGGCGGATTCCACCACGATGCTCGTCGCCGAACTGCTCGATGCATGGGACAAGCCCATCGACCTTGGCGTCGCGCACTGCCTCTACGCCGGGCTCACCACGGACACCGGTTCGTTCCGTTGGGCCAGCGCGCGGGCGCACCGGCTTGCGGCCAGGCTCGTGGAGCTCGGCGTCGACAACGCTGCCGTCAGCCGCGCGCTGATGGACAATCATCCGTTCTCATGGCTGCCGATGCTGGCGCGGGTGCTGTCGTCGGCGCAGTTGGTGCCCGAGGCGTTGGGCGGCCGTGGCTTCGTGTATGCCGTTGTCGGACACCAGGAGTGGGCGAACGCCCGGCCCGAAGAGGTCGAGAGCATCGTCGACATCGTCCGCACCACGCAGCAGGCCGAGGTGGCCGCGGTATTCAAGGAGATCGAGCCGGAGCGTTGGTCGGTGTCGATGCGGGCCAAGTCTTTCGACCTCGCGGCCGTCGCGAGTTCCTTTGGGGGCGGCGGACATCGGCTCGCTGCCGGATACTCGGCGACGGGCTCCGCGAAGGACGTGGTGAAGGCACTAACTGATGTCCTTGGCTGACTCCGTCAGCGCGCGCTTTGGCTGAGTCGGCCGACCAGCCCGATGCGGTGACCAGTCGGCGCATCGCGGCGCTGGCCCTGCCCGCGCTCGGGGTGCTGGCCGCCGAACCCCTTTACCTGCTGTTCGACATCGCAGTCGTGGGCCGCCTCGGTGCGCTGGCGCTCGCCGGGTTGGCCATCGGTGGGCTGATCCTGTCGCTCGTCGCGTCGCAGCTGACTTTCCTTTCCTACGGGACGACGGCGCGGGCGGCCCGGTTCTTCGGCGCGGGGGACAGAGCGTCGGCCGTGGGCGAGGGCGTGCAGGCGACGTGGCTGGCCGTCGGGCTCGGGCTCTTCGTCGTCGTCGTGGTCGAGGCCGCCGCGGTGCCGCTACTCGCCGTGATCGCCGACGGCGGCGTGATTGCGGCCGAGGCGGAGCCGTGGCTTCGGATCGCCGTGCTTGGCGCGCCGGCCATCCTCATCTCGCTGGCGGGAAACGGCTGGATGCGCGGCGTTCAGGACACCGCGCGGCCGCTGCGCTACGTGGTGTTCGGCTTCGCGGTGTCCGCCGTGTTGTGCCCGCTGCTCGTCTACGGGTGGCTGGGGTTGCCGCGGCTCGAGTTGGCCGGCTCGGCGGTGGCCAACCTGGTCGGTCAGTGGCTGGCGGGGCTGTTGTTTTGCCGCGCGCTGCTGGCTGAACGGGTTCCGCTGCGCGTGCGTCCGGACGTACTGCGCGCGCAGGTGGTGATGGGCCGCGACCTGGTAGTGCGCACCATGGCGTTCCAGGCGTGCTTCGTCTCGGCCGCGGCCGTCGCGGCGCGCTTCGGGGTGGCCGCCGTTGCCGCACACCAGGTGGTGCTGCAGCTGTGGAGTTTCCTTGCGCTGGTGCTGGATTCGCTGGCCATCGCTGCACAGTCGCTGGTGGGTGCGGCGCTCGGCGCGGGCCAGTTGGCGCATGCGAAGTCGGTGGCCTGGCGGGTGACGGCGTTCTCGATGCTGGCCGCGGCGGTGCTGGCGTCGGCGTTCGCGGTGGGCGCGGCGGTGTTGCCGACGCTGTTCACCAGCGACCGCTCGGTGCTCGACGAAATCGGCGTGCCGTGGTGGTTCCTGGTGGCCCAACTGCCCGTCGCGGGCATCGTGTTCGCGCTAGACGGGGTGCTGCTCGGTGCTGGTGACGCGAAGTTCATGCGCAACGCGACCCTCGCGAGCGCGTTGGTCGGGTTCCTCCCATTGATCTGGCTGTCACTGGTGTTCGGCTGGGGCCTGTTCGGCATCTGGTCAGGGCTGACCACGTTCATGGTGCTGAGGCTGGTGTTCGTCGGCTGGCGCACATGGTCGGGGCGATGGCTCGTGGCCGGCACGGCGTGATTCAGTCAGGGCGCCGGCGACCGCGGCGGCGGTACTACCAGCGTGGCCGGGATCGGTGCCAGACCCGTGGGACCGCTGCCTCCCGGTCTCGGGTTCGGTGGCGTGGGGTCGGTGACCCCAGGTAGCCGGCCCGGGTCGAGTGGGGGCGGCGGGTCCACGATGACCGGCGGCACCGGTGGCACTTCGGGCTCCGGCGCGGGGGGCGTCGATGGGTCGGGTTGCGGTGCGGGCGGCGCAGGTTCCGGAGTCACGGGTGGTGGCGTCGGGGTGGGGGTCCACACCGGCGTGGTCGCCGCGGTCGGCACGGCCCGTCGGGTCGACGTCGGCTCGGGAGCGATGGTCGGTGGCGGAATGGCGGGCGCCAGCGGCGGGAGCGTCGCCGACTGCGGCAGGGTCGTGCTGTCGTCGACGGGCGTGACGGGGTCGTCGCGCGTCAGCCACAGGGCGCTCACCCCGATGACGGCGACCAGCGCGGCGGCGAACAGGGACAACGGCAGCCACGACGAACGCTCCCCGCGATCCGCGCTCGTGGTCAGCGACGTGTTGTGGCTGACGAGTTCGACGTCCCTTAGCGTGGCCTCGCGCAGCCACTCGGGTGCGGGGATGAACACCGGTGCGCCGCCCAAGAGTGCGGCGGGGGTCACTAGTCGCCGCCGTTCCTCGTCGCAGACGTCACACGCCTCGATGTGTCGTGAGATTCGTTTGCGCATAAGGACATTGAAGTGGCCATCCCACCCGGCGAGGATCGTGGCAAGTTCCTCACAGCCGCCGGTGTTGCGCACTCGCCGAGACACCAAGAGCGCCCCGAGGGACCGCTCGACGGTGTCGCGCAGCCGGTGCACCATCGTGTTCGCGTTGGTCTGGCTGACTCCGAGCACTTCTGCGAGCTCCGCTCCGTCCAGCCCATGCCGGTAGGTGAGGTCGAGCACCTGCTGATCGCGTTCGCTGAGTCCGCCCGCGGCCTCGGCCACCAGCATCGCCAGTTCGCCGCGACCGGCCATCGTGTCGGGCCCGGGATCGTCCGACGACGAGTCGAAGTGTTCGGCCACCAGCGTTTCGCGGCGGTGGTCGCGGATGTGGTGCAGCACCTTGCTCCGCGCGATCGAGTACAGCCAGGGTCGCAACTTGTCGGGGTCGCGCAGCCCGCCGAGCGCATCGGCCGCCGTACAGAACGCGTCCTGCACGCAGTCGGCCGCCGCGTCGCGGTCATGCATCATGCCCACGCAGTAGTCGTGCAGCCGGTCGGCGTACCTGTCGTAGATGAGCGCAAACGCCCGCCGGTCGCCATGCGCGGCCGCAGTCGCGAGTTCGGCGTCTGTCGGCGGCCGTCCCGGACTCGGACTCATTGCTGCGGTCATCACCACACTCCCCGGCGACCTGCGTCGTTCGGTCATTGCAACACCAAGTCGTCGGGCGGACAAGGGTCACTGATCGGTCAGGTCGGTCGGCCCCTTGAATGTGGGCTTGGGCGGATCGGGCGGCACGGGCGGCATGGGCGTCTTGATGATGGGCGGAACGAACGTCGGCGGCGGCGTCTTGATGATCGGCGGAACGTCGTTCGGCGGTGGCGTCTTGATGATCGGCGGCTTGGGGTCGGGCAGGGGAGGAAGTGGCGGCAGCGGCGGTAGCGGGGGCAGGACGATGACGTCGTCGAACGCGGGAACGCTCGGTTCGGGCGGCGACGCGGGGGCCTCGGGCGCGGGGGAGGCCGGTGCCGAGGGTCCGGATGCGACTGGCTTGGGCTGCGGCGTGGGCGCCGCAGGTGCTTCGGAGACGGGCGGCGCGGCGACGATCGGTGACGGCAACGTCGGGGCAGCAGGGGCCAGGTCGGTCCCGGTCACGCCCGGTATCACGACGTCCACCGGGGCGGACCCAGCGAAGAGCACGGCGCCGAGCGCCGCCACCCCGGCGATCAGGCAGGACGCGGTGAATAGCTTCAGCGCGCCGGTCTTTGCCCGTGCGTCCGGATCGTCGGCGAAGGTCGGATCCTCCGACGGTGCGGACGACCACGGGGCCGCGACGGTGCTGGCGTCGGGATCGGTGGAAAACGTTGTGCTCACGATGGTGCTCCTAGCTCTGTTCGGCCTGCAATTTGCAGGCGTTCACAGGTAGGAGCCACCATCGGCCTCTAGTCGCACACTTTTCTGCGCGACTAGTTGCTACGTCTTCCTAGCCGGCGGCCGTCACGTCCTGCTCGACGTGGCCGAACTCAACGGTCTTGCCGTCGAACTGACCCTTGCACGACAGCACCACGTGGTACGTCGCGAGCAGCGGCGGCGAGAGCGTCGTGAAGCTCGTCGACCCGTTGGGGGCAAGGTCGAATTTCTTGTTGACTGACGGAAGCAGCGGTGCCGTCGCGTTGTACGTGCAGCTGCCTGGGATGTCCGCGCTGCTCGCAATGTCGACGCTCGCGCTGCCGATCGAAACGGAGATGTTCATCGTGACGGCGTTCGTCGGCGCCACCTTCGGCGGATCGGGGACGACGACGGGCGGTGGCGGCGGCGGGGGCGGTACAACAACGGGTGGCGGCGGCGGCGGCGCGGCCTTGACCGGCGGTGTGTAGGTGTAGTCCGCATACGGGGTGCACCAATCACCCTCGAAGTCCTTCTTGCGGCACGCCTGGACACCAAACGTAGTCGGGCCGTAAACGTCGAAGCCATGCCTGTGGGTCTGACCGTTGATGCACTTGAAGTCGAACTCCCGCTGACCGCCGGCTTGGGTCATCACGTGCAGGGCGTCGACGACGTAATCGCCGTTCACTCGCGGGCAGCCGCCGATGATGCAAGTCGCGTGGATGTCGCTATCTGGGCTACAGGTCACCGTGAGCCCGTTGGGCAGTGTGTCCGCGGATGCGACCGGCATCGCCAAGATCCCCGAAGCGATAGTGGCGCCGGCGAAGGCACCCGCGATGGCAAGTGATGCTGATACCCGTGTTTTGAGCATGGCAGGTCCCCCTGGTAGTCGACAGTGGGCGCCGTGAATGCGCCCCCAACGAGCTGATGAGGTGCCAAAGCTAGCGCGCGGAGGCGGTCCGACTCATCGGGTGTTTCCCTATCATTTGACCGTTATTGGCAAGGGTGAATCCCTAGCTAGCCGCGATGTGCGACGACTGCCCATCCGAAGGGGTTGGTGCGCACGTCGATTCGCTCGAATCCGGCCGCGGCGAGGCGGTCCGGTAGCGACGCGGGGTCGACGGGGTTGTACGTGTCGTCGGTGTGATGGGCGGCCAGTTCGTCGCTGGCCAGGCTGTCGCTGGCCACCAACGCAGCACCCGGCCGCAGCACCCGGGCGATCTCGCCGAACAGCCGATCCTGCAACGCGACAGTCGGAACGTGATGCAACATGGTGAAACACGCTGCGCCAGTGAAGCTTTTGTCTGAGTACGCCAGCGTGGTGGCGTCGGCGTTGACGATCTCGACCGATCGCACGTCAGCGAACCGCTCACGCAGCATCGCGGCGAGCTCGGGGTCGATCTCGACAGACGTCAACTTTGGCACCGCCTGGCTCAGCACGTCGGTGGTGGCGCCGTAGCCTGGCCCGACTTCGAGCACGTCGTCACCAAGGTCGGTGTCGCCCAACGCCCATGGCAGGATCACCTCGCGCATCGCCTGGCGCCACTCGTCGCTGCCACACATCTGATGTGCCTCGTTCATCAGCGCACCTGCGTCCGGCCGCGTTCGATGACCGCGGCGCGGTTGGCGGCGATGTCGTCACCGCTGGCCACGCTCATCCACTGGGTGGCCGACGCCGCCTCGATCCATAGTCCGGCGCTGGTCTGCCGGTCGTCGATGCGGTGGTAGGACTCGAGCAGAGCCCGTACCGCCCGCTGGTTGTTGCCGACGATCGACGCGGCGATCTTCCGCGCGGTGGGCAGCAGCTCGTCGTGGGCGACGACCTCGGTGACGAGGCCGGCCCTCAGGGCGTCGGACGCGGACAGATAGTCGCCGGTCATGCTCATCCGGCGGGCCAGCCCGACGCCCACCTTCTGCGGCAGCCGCACGGACAGGCCCCACGTCGGGAGCAACCCGACGCGGGCGTGGGTGTCGGCGAACCTGGCGTGCACCGAGGCGATGAGGATGTCGCAGTACAGCGCAAGTTCGAGGCCGCCCGTAACGGCCGCACCGTTGATCGCCCCGATGACCGGCTTCGTCATCGGCGGCCACTTGGGGGAGATGTCGGGCAGTTCGGTGGTGTCGCCGAGCTCCTTGAGATCGAGTCCCGCGCAGAACACCGGGTCGGCCCCGGTCACGATCACCACGTCGACGTCGCCGTCGGCCTGCGCATCACGCAGGGCGCGAAAGAACCGGGTGCGCAGCGCCGACGACAGCGCGTTGCGTGCCTTCGGGCGGTTCAGCGTCAGCGTGCGGACGCGGTCGGTGGTGTCGATCAGCAGGACGGCGTCGTCATCGGTGTCGGGCATGGGTTCACCGTATCCACCTATGGTTGAGGCATGTGCCGCAACATCACCGAGCTGCGCGGGCTCGAGCCAGTCGCCACCGAAGAAGAGATCGAGGCCGCGTCGCGTCAGTACGTCCGCAAGGTCAGCGGGATCACCCGCCCGACCGGCGCCAACGAGGCCGCGTTCGAAGCCGCCGTCGCAGAGGTCACGGCGACCACCACGCGGCTGCTGTCGCAGCTGGCGCCGCGCAAACAGCCGCCGAAGACCGTGCCGCCGCTGCGCCGTCCCGAGGTCCGGGCGCGGATCGCGGCCAGGGGCTGATTCGGCGGGCAGGAGCGAAGCGACCAGGGGATTGGGATGAGCACACCCGCGCTCAAGGAGTGGAGCGCGGCCGTCCACGCGATGCTCGACGGCCGTCAGACGGTGCTGCTGCGCAAGGGCGGCATTCACGAGAAGCGGTTCGCGTTGAGCGCCCCGGAGTTCGTGTTCTTCCCGACGGTCGCACACGGTCACCTCGAGCGGGTGCGCCCCGAGTACCGCGCCCTGCTCGACGCCGCCGCAGCCGACAGTACCGAGGAGGCCTTAGTGATCCGGGGCGGGGCGAAGGTCGTTGCCGCCGTTGAGGTGAACCGGCCGGAGGCGCTCGAGGAGATCGCCGACCTGCACATCTGGACCGCGGCGTCGGTCCGCGCCGACCGGGTGGACTTCCGGCCTCGGCATCGCCTCACCGCGCTCGTGGTGCAGGCGATTCCGCTGGCCGTTCCGACGCGCTTGGCGCGCACCCCCGAGTACGCGGGCTGCGTCAGCTGGGTCGACCTGCCGCTGCGCCCGCAGTGGGCCGATCCCGTGCACGACGACGCGGCGCTCGCCGACGTGGTCGACCGCGTCCGCGACTCAGTCGGCTGACGGCGGCCGGGTTCCCGTCGGCAGGGTCAGCCGCGACTGACCTCCGTAGCCGTGGAATACGGTGTGCGTGGCCGGTTTCGTCGATCGCCCGCTGATGACGGGTTCACCCGTGCCAAGGTTCCGCGCGAAGCGGGGGTGCGACCCGCCCGCGACGATGACCCGAATCCGCGAACCCGCACTGAAGCGGTGCGCAACGGCGTCGAGCTCGAGTCGCACCGATCCGGAATCGGTTGTGAGCCTGACGAATCCGTCGGTGACGTTCTGGGACCGGCCCTTGGCGTCGACCTCGCTGACCCGCACGAAGACGTCGTTGTGCGGGTTGTCGGAGGTGTGGGCGAGCTCGATGACCGGGGTGCCGACCACGTACAGGTCGGCCGGGAGCGGATCGCCGGTGAAGTCGAGCACGTCGGCGCGCTTCGCCAGCGCGCCGTCGGCGCGGTAGCCGCCCTCGGGGGACAGTAGCCGACCGCCGATGGTGGGCGTGGGGTCGTCCGGGTCGAAGGTGAACGTCGACGGAGCCGCCGCGGCGTCTGCCGGGGTTTCCGAAAGCCGGTGGGCGGGTTGCAGATACAGGATCCGCTCCGTCGTGGCCGGCGTCCAGTCGGGTAGGTCGACCCAGCCGTGTTTGGTGACCTCGACCCGAACGGGGCTGCGGGGCGGTACGGGTCGCCCGCGCAGGTGCGCGTCGAGCCAGGACAGGGTCTCCCGGACCACGACGGGTGCGCCCTTGGACATCAGCTGGGTGTGGGTCCACGCCCCGACGGTCAGCGCGGTGGTGACGCCCCGCCCACGCAGGTGGCGGTACTGCTCGAACGTCTGCGCCAAGAAGATGTCCTGCCACCCGCTGAACAGCAGCACCGGGACCTCGACGCGGTCGAGTGCCGCGGTCAGCCGCATCGGTTCCCAGAACGGATCGTCGGCGTCGGGGTGTTCGAGCCAGGATTCGTACCAGGGTGCGCCGCTGCGCAGCAGGGTCCGGCCGGTTTCGCCGAGCGGAAGTTGGTTGGACGTGCGGTTGACGATGCGCCCGGCGCGGGCCTGGCGGAGCCCGGCGCGAAGTTGGTTGCCGTCCTCCTGGTGGGACACCATGTCGCTCCAACCCAGGAAGTCGTTGAGCGAGAACGAGCCGGTGCCCCACGTCGACGCGTTGAAGTCGTGCGGTCCGACGCTGATGATCGCCGCCTTCAGTTCGGGCGGCGGGTCCATCAGCAGCGCCCACTGGGTGAAGCCGAGGTAGGACAGCCCCAAGGTGGCGAACGACCCGGTGAACCATGGTTCGGTGCGAAGCCAGGCCACCGTGTCGGCCCCGTCGGCGACCTCGTTGACCATGGGGTTGAACTCGCCGCCCGACCCGAAAGTGCCTCGGACGCTCTGGATTACGACGTGATAGCCGCGGGCCGCGTAGATGGCGCCGAACAACGTCGCGAACGGGAAGCCGCGCCCGTACGGGCATCGCACTAGAAGTGTGCCCGCGGGTTCGGGCGTGCTCGGAGAGTAGTGGGTGGCGAGCAGGTCGACGCCGTCGCGCATGGGGACTCGGACATCGCGCCGAACGGTGAAGTCCGAAGTCGGGGGAGGAACGCGGAACAGCCGGGCCAACCCGTGGGAGGCGAGCCGCTTGGCACTCATTCGGAGGGGCACATCTGCAGGTTACAAAAATTCCTGGCGGCGGGTCCGGCGCCCTTGACGGTGCCCTGAATTAGAGGCAGGGTACTGTCTCGAATATCTCGAGGAGGTGCGGCGTGGCGTCACCCGACGAACTCGTGAGCGCGGCCGTCGCCCGCACCGGTCTCGACGACTTCGGCGACGACGCGTTCCGCGAGGGGCTGGAGATCCTGCTGCGGGCGCTGGACGCGGCGCGGCTCAACGCCCGCGGCGAAGGGTTCCTCTACGCCCGCATCGCCGGGTATCTCGAGCAGCGACTGCACGTCGAGGACTGGTACCGCCGCCATCCCGAGATCGACGACATCCTGATCGAGGCACCATTGTTCGGGCTCGGCCTGCCGCGCACTGGGTCGACGGCGCTGTCGTGCCTGCTGGCCCAGGACCCGGACGTCCGCTACGTGCGCCGCTGGGAATCCTCCGAACCGTGCCCGCCGGCGTCGACGGTGCAGGGCGTCGACCCACGCATCCCCTCCGACGAGCAGGTCGTCGTCGGCAGCCGCTTCCACGTGCCGCACAACACGCACGATCCAATGGAATGCCTCGACATCATGGCGATGGACTTCAAATCGCAGATCTACCAAGCCTTTGCGAGCATCCCGGAGTACTCGGACTGGTTGGTGTCCGGCGCCGACTTCACGTCGACCTACCTGTTCGAGAAGCGGGTGCTCAAGCTGATGCAGTTCGGGGAGCGGCCGCGGCCATGGCGACTCAAGTCGCCGTCACACGTCTTGTCGCTCGACGCGCTCGACAGCGTCTTTCCCGACGCGAGGTTCGTCATGACGCACCGCGATCCCACCGACGTGCTGCTGTCGGTGGTCGACTTGTACGCCGACATGGTCGGCGGCTTCAGCGATGACCTCGACCGCCACTACCTCGGCCGGCTCAACGTCGAGCACTGGTCGGTGGGCATGGACCGGGCGGTCGAGTTTCGCTCACCGGGTCAAGCTGGCGGCGCCGACCACCGGTTCTACGACATCGACTTCCGCGCCATGGCGGACGATCCGATCGGCGAGGTGCGCGGGTTGTACGCGTGGCTCGGCGAACCGGTCGGCGCCGAGTTCGAGCAGCAGATGACGAGTTGGTGGGAGCACAATGCAGCCAACCGCGAGCCGAGTCGACACGCCGATCCCGCCGACTTCGGGCTCGACCTCGATGCGCTCCGGCCGATGTTCGCCGGCTACGTCGAGCACGCGCAACGCTGGACCAACCGAGAAGGGTGACCCCACACATGGCGATCGATCTGACCGGCGGCATCGACCCGAACCGCGAACTCCCCTTCGCCGAGCGGCCCGACAACCCCGAGATGCGCGACTCGGTGAGTTTCTGGGTGTTCGACGAACGCGGCGAGATGGGCCTGCCGCGCGTCGGCATCGAAGCGCTGGCATCCCAGTGGGAGGCGCATGCCGTACAGGTCAACGTGGCGTTCCCGGACGGCAGGGTCTACCGGACCCGCGAGGACGGACCGAGTTGGCCCACGACGGGGCCGGAGGGGCGCCCGACCGTGCTCGGCGGCGGCCCGCTCGGATTCGAATGCGTGCGCGAATTCGACACGTGGCGCGTGACTTTCGATGGCAAGTTGATGGAGACGTCGTCGGCCAACCTGATCGAGGGCCGCAAGACAGGGCCGCTGGTCGACGTGAAGTTCGACGTCGAGGCCAAACTCGCCGTCCCGCCGTGGATCCAGGGTGCGCTCGACGCGCAGTCGGCCACTCAGCTGAAGGAGTCGGTCGAAGGCGACTTGATGGGCGGGCCCCGCTACGAGCAGCTGTTTCGGGCGCGCGGCACGCTCCGGGTGGGCGACGACCAACACTCGTTCTCGGGCAGCGGCCTGCGCATCCGGCGTCAGGGCGTCCGCAAGCTCGAGGGCTTCTGGGGCCACTGCTGGCAGTCCGCTCTGTTTCCGAGTGGCCGGGCGTTCGGCTACATCGCGTATCCGCCGCGGCCCGACGGCCAACCCACGTTCAACGAGGGCTACGTATTCTCCGGCGACGGTGAGTTGATCCCCGCGCGCGTCGTCGAGGCACCGTGGCTGCGCAGGCTACAGCCGCTCGGCGAGGACGTGTCGGTCGTTCTGGAGACCGCGGACGGCACGGTGCGGATCGCGGGGGAGACGGTGTTGTCCACGCACGACATCACCGACCCCAGCGACATACCGCCCGACCAGCTCGCGCTGATGGCGAACTGGACCTTCCCCGCGCTGCAGCAGGCCGGGGTGCGCTACACGTGGGACGGCGAGCAGACGATGGGCATGCTGGAGCGGTCGATCCCCACCGACCAGCTCGTCGCCGACTAGAACTTGTAGTACGGCGCGAGCTCGTTCGCCCGCTGCATGTTGGTCTGCAGGCAGTCGACGTTGTCGGCGGCGTACACCGGCGAGTAGAACAACGACTGCTGAAGCACGCCGTAGCTCGTCTTGAACGCGATCATGCAAGTGACCCACCAACGGTCGTTCCAGTCGGTGGGCTTCATGATCCAGAACTGCGCGGCCCTGTGCCCGGCGATGTCGAGTTCGACGGCGTCGGGGGGCAGCGTCGCCTCATAGGTGCGCCAGACGAACGCCTCGACGGCCATCTGATAGTTGCCCGCGTCGTAGTGACAGCGCAGTCCGTCCTCGTGCTCGGGCGGAGTGAAGGCCAGCCCGATGCGTTGAATGACGTCGAGCGGGACGTCCTCGCACGCGTCGAACGGGCGCGGGTTGACGGTCTCGATCACCGGCCACTTGATGCTGGTGGAGACATTGCTCAGGGGTGCTGACGTGGACCGCAGGTCGACGCCACCAGTGCCGAGCGCGCCGGTCGGGTTGGTCTGCCACACCACGATCACCGCCGCGACCAGTGCGCACATCGCCGACAGCAGCCGCAGTTTGGCGGCCATCACGTCCCCCTACCGTCTGGGCGGCTCCGCCGCGCGCATTGGTTGGCCATTGCGGGGAGTGTACAAGTCCGCGGCGGACGATCGGACAGGAAACGAGAACATGTTCTAGTTGCCGGGCGGCTTCTTGCACAGCTCACGAGTAGGCTGGCTAGTTGTGTCCAGCCCGTCCCGCGAACGTCGCGCTCCCACGCTCTGGGCGATCAGTGACCTGCACATCGGGCACACCGGCAACAAACCCGTCACGGAATCCCTGCATCCGGCCACGCCCGACGACTGGCTGATCGTCGCGGGCGACGTGGCCGAACGCACCGACGACATCCGTTGGTCGCTGGATCTGCTCCGCAAGCGCTTCGCCAAGGTGATCTGGGTGCCCGGCAACCACGAGCTGTGGACCACGAACAAGGACCCGATGCAGATCTTCGGCCAGGCGCGTTACGACTACCTGGTCAACATGTGCGACGAGATGGGCATCGTCACGCCGGAGCACCCGTTTCCGGTGTGGACCGACGAGGGTGGTCCCGCGACGATCGTGCCGATGTTCCTGCTGTACGACTACACCTTCCTGCCGGAGGGCACCGCCACGAAGGCCGAGGGGCTCGCGGTGGCCCGCGAACGCAACGTCGTCGGCACCGACGAGTTCCTGCTGTCGGCGGAGCCGTACGCGACCCGTGACGCGTGGTGCCGCGACCGCGTCAAGCAGACGCGCGAGAAGCTCGAGGACCTGGATTGGTTGACGCCGTCGATCCTGGTGAACCACTTCCCCTTGGTGCGCGAACCGTGCGACGCGATGTTCTACCCCGAGTTCTCGCTGTGGTGCGGCACCACGGCCACCAAGGACTGGCACACGCGCTACAACGCGCTGTGCTCGGTCTACGGGCACCTCCACATCCCGCGGACCACGTGGTACGACGGCGTGCGGTTCGAGGAAGTATCGGTCGGCTACCCGCGAGAGTGGCGGCGCCGCAAGCCGTATCGGTGGCTGCGCCAGATCCTGCCGGACCCCAAGTACTCGCCCGGATACCTCAACGAGTTCGGCGGCCACTTCGAGATCACCTCCGAGATGCGCGCAGGCGCGGAGAAGATGCAGCAGCGCATTCGGGACAGGCGATGAGGGCTTGCGCGAAGAGCAGAGGGCACCGCGCATGAGCTCGATGCTGTCGGGGGTGCTGCCCACGGTGGTCGCAACCGCCGAACTGTACGACGACCCATCGGACCTCGCGCCGCTACCGGAAGAGGAACCGCTGATCGCCCGGTCGGTGGCCAAGCGCCGCAACGAGTTCGTCACCGTGCGTTACTGCGCCCGCGAGGCGCTCGGCGAGCTGGGCGTGGCGCCAGTGCCGATCCTCAAGGGGGACAAGGGCGAACCGTGCTGGCCCGACGGCATCGTGGGTAGCCTGACGCACTGCGAGGGCTTTCGCGGCGCCGTCGTCGGTAGGCGGGCCGAGGTGCGGTCGGTGGGCATCGACGCCGAACCGCACGGCGTCCTGCCGAAGGGCGTGCTCGGGGCCATCAGCCTGCCCGTCGAGCGCGCGGAGCTCGAGGCGCTGCCTGGCGGGCTGCACTGGGACCGGATCCTGTTCTGCGCCAAGGAGGCAACGTACAAGGCGTGGTTCCCGCTGACGCACCGTTGGCTAGGTTTCGAGGACGCGCACATCACGTTCGAGGTCGACGGGTCCGGATCGGCAGGGACCTTCCGATCGAAGATCCTCATCGACCCCGCCGCCGAATCCGGTCCGCCCTTGACCGCGCTCGCCGGGCGCTGGACGGTCCGCCGCGGATTGGCCCTGACGGCGATCGCGTTGTGACCGCGACGGTCTCGCCGGGTCTGGTGATCGTCGACAAGTCCGCCGGCATGACCAGCCATGACGTGGTGGGCCGGTGTCGTCGCATCTTCGGCACCCGCAAGGTGGGACACGCCGGCACGCTCGACCCGATGGCGACCGGAGTGCTGGTGATCGGCATCGAGCGGGCCACCAAGCTGCTCGGCCTGCTGATTGCGACCGACAAGTCGTACGACGCCACCATCCGGCTCGGCCAGACGACCTCCACCGAGGACGCCGAAGGCGAAGCGCTGCAGACGGTTCCGGCCGGACACGTGACCGATGCCGGAGTCGAGGCGGCCGTGTCCGCCCTCCGCGGCGACCTCGACCAGATCCCGTCTGCCGTCAGCGCCATCAAGGTCGACGGCCAGCGGGCGTACAAGCTGGTCCGAGAGGGCAAGGCCGTCGAACTCGCCTCGCGCCGGGTGTGCATCGAGAGATTCGACGTACTGGGCATCCGACGCGTGGACGACTTCGTCGACGTCGACGTCGCGGTGGACTGCTCGTCGGGCACCTACATCCGGGCGTTGGCCCGCGACGTCGGCGCCGCGCTCGGGGTCGGCGGCCACCTGACGGCGTTGCGGCGCACCAGGGTTGGACGCTTCGGACTCGACGAGGCGCACACCGTCGACGAGCTTGCCGACTCTCCGCGGCTGAGCCATTCGCTCGACGAGGCGTGTCTGCTGACCTATCCGCGTCGGGACCTCAGCGCCGAGGAGGCGGAGTCGGTGAGCCACGGCCGCGCCCTCGATCCGGCCGGTGTCGACGGTGTGTACGCGGCGACGGCACCCGACGGCAGCGTCGTCGCGCTGTTGGCCGACGACGGGCCGCGCACCCGCTCGGTGGTCGTCCTGCGTCCTGCGACGTTGTAACGGCGAAGGTTTCGCTTCGGCAAAGCTTTTCGGCCACGCGCGGCGGTGCTCGATTTGAAAGGTACGCTCGGTGCCGAGGTTGTCAGCCGACGATGGGAAGCCCAGTCAGCACCCCTGATCCAGTCGAGACGCGCAGCGGGCGGCGAACACAGGCCGAACGCAGCGCCGCGATGCGGCAACGGCTACTCGACGCCACCATCGACTGTCTCGTCACGTACGGCTACGCGGGCACCACCACCCACCGCATCGCGCAACAAGCCGGCGTCACTAGGGGAGCGCAGATCCACCACTTCCGGGCGAAGGAGGATCTGGTGGTCGCCGCGATCGAGCACCTGGCCCATCAACGGGCGCAAAAGGCGATCGGTGACCTCTGGATGATCCGCGAAAACCCCGACACCGCAACGGCGATTCTGGACTTTCTATGGTCGCTTCACCAAGGCCCAGTGTTCGTCGCCACCATCGAGCTATGGATCGCGTCGCGTACCGACAGGGTGCTTGCGGCTCAGATCGAGCGAGTGGAGCCGGTTGTCACCGCAGGCGTGTTCGCCGCCATCGTCCAGATCCTGCCCGACCAAGCGGCTCAGAAGGAATTGCGCCACGCCGCCTACACCACGATGGACGCGATCCGCGGCCTCCTGATTTCCAGCTTCGTCGACGGCGACCAGGACCGGTTGCAGAGGCGCTGGGCCAGAGCGCGATCGCACCTTCGCGGCGACATTGAGGCGGCCCTGTCGACTGGCGCCGGCAGCTAACGCCTGGCGTTGCTTAGATGCCAACCTGAAGGTATGTTACTGGGGTGGCAGCGGGGAGGTGCCGCCCGGATCGGGGGTGCCGCCCTTGGCGGTGCCCCCGACCCCTGGGGGCCGCAATTCTTGATCAGTCGAATCGTCACCGGTTTCGCGCGCTCCCTGGTGAGATACTGCCGCTAGGCGGGAGGAATCTCCCCTTGGATCGACGCTAGCGAAACCGGAGGAACCTCAGCCATGGCCGACCGGGTCAGGGCCGACGCGCGCCGCAACCGCGAGCGCCTACTCGCGACGGCGGCTGCCGCCTTCGCCGCCGCCGACGGCCAGGTGTCGCTCGAGGCCATCGCCCGCGATGCCGGAGTGGGCATCGGCACCCTGTACCGGCACTTCCCGAACCGCGAAGCGCTCGTCGAGGCCGTGTACCGCGCGGAGCTCGCCGAGGTCTCGGCGTCGGCATCCGAACTGCTCGGCGACCATCCGCCCGCGGCGGCGCTACGCCGCTGGATGGACCGCTGCGCAGAGTTCGTCGCCGCCAAGCGCGGGATGGCCGAGTCGTTGCGGGCGGTCTTCGAGTCGGGTGCGGTGGAACCCGCGGAGACCCGGGCGAGCGTGCTCGGCGCCGCCGACGAACTCCTGCGGGCCGGCCATGCGGACGGAAGCCTGCGTGCCGACGTGCGGGCCGACGACGTGGTGGCGAGCCTGCTGGGCATCTTCCTGGCCAGCGGTTCGCGCGAACAGTCTTCCCGGCTGCTCGACCTGCTGGTCGACGGCCTGGTCGCCCGTCGGGGCTGACTGCCACTCGCTAGCTTGCTACCACCCAGATCGCTTGTGCGGCAGGGCTTCCCAGGTCGACGGTCGACACCGTGACGTTGCCCTGTGCCGCCTTGTTTTCGACGGCCACCGAGATCATGCCCGCGAAGTCGCGGCGCGCCAGCACCCGTAGCCGCGAGTCCAGGCTGATGCCCACGCTGTCGAAATACCGCAGCATCTCGGGGTCGGCGTCCGAGATCCGGGCGACGACGCCCACCTCACCGTCCGAACACACCGACAGCTGCCGGGCGTCCGGGGTGGGCACCCTCCCGTCGGCGGCCGGGATCGGGTCGCCGTGCGGGTCGCGGGTGGGAAAGCCCAGCTTCGCGTCGATGCGCATCAGCATCCGATCGGAGACCGCGTGCTCAAGCACCTCGGCTTCGTCGTGCACCTCGTCCCAGCTGTAGCCGAGTTCGCGCACCAGGAACGTCTCCATCAGCCGGTGGCGGCGCACCATCGCCAACGCCGCATCGCGGCCCGCGTCGGTCAGCGTCACCGCGCCGTACTTCTCATGGTCGACCAGGCCCTGGTCGGCGAGCTTGCGAATGGATTCCGAGGCCGTGCTCGCCGACACCCCGATGCGCTCGGCGAGCATCTTGGTGCTGACCTTCTCGAGTGACCATTCCTGGGCGGTCCAGATGACTTTCAGATAGTCCTGGGCCACCGTCGAGAGGTCGCGCTGGTTACCGTCAGGACTCACGCTCACAAAGTTTAGGCAATCATCACTTGATCTGGGGATCTCGCGCCGCCGCGGCGACGGCCGCGCCGTAGGCTAGCGGTCGTGCAGCGCTGGCGGGGCCGGGATGAGATCCCCACGGACTGGGGCAGATGTGTCGTCACCATCGGTGTGTTCGACGGGGTTCACCGTGGACATGCGGAGTTGATCAACCACGCCGTCAAGGCTGGTCGCTCACGCGGGGTACCGACGGTGCTGATGACGTTCGACCCCCATCCCATGGAGGTCGTCTTCCCGGGCAGTCACCCCGCGCAGCTGACCACGCTGACACGCCGGGCCGAGCTCGTCGAGGAGATGGGCATCGACGTCTTCCTGGTCGTGCCGTTCACCCCGGACTTCATGAAGTTGACCCCGGAGCGCTACATCCACGAACTGCTCGTCGAGCGCCTGCACGTCGTCGAGGTCGTGGTGGGGGAGAACTTCACCTTCGGCAAGAAGGCCGCTGGCACCGTCGCGATGCTGCGCAAGGCCGGCGAGCGGTTCGGCTTCGCCGTCGAGGGCATGTCGCTGGTGGCCGAACATCACCGCGACGAGAGCGTCACGTTCTCGTCGACCTACATCCGTTCGTGCGTGGACGCCGGTGACATGGTGGCCGCCACCGAGGCGCTCGGCCGTCCGCATCGCGTCGAGGGCGTGGTGGTCCGTGGCGACGGTCGCGGCAAGGGGCTGGGCTTCCCGACCGCCAACGTCGCGCCGCCGGGGTACTCGGCCATTCCGGCCGACGGCGTGTACGCGGCCTGGTTCACGGTGCTGGGCCACGGACCCGTAATGGGCACCGTCATCCCTGGGGAGCGTTATCAGTCCGCCGTTTCGGTGGGCACCAACCCGACGTTCTCGGGCCGCACGCGGACCGTCGAGGCATTCGTGCTGGACACCGACGCCGACCTCTACGGTCAGCACGTCGCCGTCGACTTCGTCGCCCGCATCAGGGGCCAGGAGCGGTTCAACTCGGTGGACGATCTGGTCACCGCGATGGGCGGGGACACCGACAAGGCCCGCACGATTCTGTCTGCGCACTAGTGCACTGTTAGACTCTCCGACGACCAAGCGCGTGCTGCAGTTCGCGGCGGCCGTGCGTTCATTCATCCTCGCGGACTGAAATAGATGGAGTTGTTTCGTGGCGCTCACTACCGCCCAGAAGAAGGAAATCCTCGGCCAGTACGGCCTGCATGACACTGACACCGGTTCTCCGGAGGCGCAGATCGCCATGCTGAGCAAGCGGATCTCCGACCTGACCGAGCACCTCAAGGTGCACCGGCACGACCACCACTCGCGTCGCGGGCTGCTGCTCCTGGTGGGGCGCCGCAAGCGGCTGCTGAAGTACATCGAGCAGGTTGACGTCGCGCGCTACCGCACGCTCATCGGCCGGCTTGGGCTGCGTCGCTGACACCACGAACGCCAGTTCACGGTGTGTGTGGAGGACTTGTCGTAGGACGGGGCGTCGGTAATCGTTCGTCGGCGTCCGTGTAAAGTGAACTTGTTTTGAGCCTGTTCGGCTCGAACATCGGGTGCGGTCTGCGCACATCCGCGTGCACCGTTCCAGTGCGTCACCAGGAGACTCGGCCTTCGCTTGGGCGGTCTTCGGTAGTGGCGGTCGGAGTATTGGATTCCGGCCGCTTCGATCGACGGCCGTCGGGATTTCTCGGGTGCTCGCGTGACGACGCAAAAAAGTACAAACGAGAACCATAGAGATCTCAGAAAGGCCTGACGTACGTCATGTCTGCAACACGCAATGACGACGGCGCGTTCGAAGTAACCGCCGTCATCGACAACGGGAGCTTCGGCACCCGCACCATTCGCTTCGAGACCGGCCGGCTGGCGCAGCAGGCTGCGGGCGCGGTCGCCGCGTACCTCGACGACGAGACCATGCTGCTGTCGGCCACCTCGGCCAGCAAGACCCCCAAGGATCACTTCGACTTCTTCCCCTTGACGATCGACGTCGAGGAGCGGATGTACGCCGCGGGCCGCATTCCCGGCTCGTTCTTCCGCCGCGAGGGCAGGCCGTCCACCGACGCCGTCCTGACCTGTCGCCTGATCGACCGGCCGCTGCGTCCCACGTTCGTCAGTGGGCTGCGCAACGAGATCCAGGTCGTCGTGACGATCCTGAGCCTGGATCCGAAGGACCTGTACGACGTGCTGGCCATCAACGCCGCGTCGGCGTCCACGCAGATCTCCGGGCTGCCGTTCAACGGTCCCGTCGGTGGCGTGCGCGTCGCCCTGATCGGCGGCCAGTGGGTCGCCTTCCCCACCGTCGAGCAGCTGGAAGGCGCCGTGTTCGACATGGTCGTCGCGGGCCGCGTCGTCGGCTCGGGTGACGACGCCGACGTCGCGATCATGATGGTCGAGGCCGAGGCCACCGACAACGTCATCGACCTGATCGCCGGCGGCGCGGGTGCGCCGACGGAGGCCGTGGTGGCCGAGGGCCTCGAGGCCGCCAAGCCGTTCATCGCGGTGCTTTGCAAGGCCCAGCAGGAGCTGGCCGACGCGGCCGGCAAGGAGACCGCGGACTACCCGCTGTTCCCCGAGTACGGCGACGACGTCCTCTACTCGGTGTCCGCGGTGGCCACCGACGAGCTGAGCAAGGCGCTGACCATTGCGGGCAAGGAAGCCCGCGACGATCGCACCAACGAGATCAAGGTCGAGGTGCTCGAGCGGCTGGCCGAGACCTACGCGGGTCGGGAGAAGGAGATCGGCGCCGCGTTCCGGTCGCTGACCAAGAAGCTGGTCCGCCAGCGCATCCTGACCGATCACTTCCGCATCGACGGCCGCGGCATCGCCGACATCCGCGAGCTCAAGGCCGAGACCAACTGGGTGCCGCGCGCCCACGGCAGTGCCCTGTTCGAGCGTGGCGAGACCCAGATCCTCGGCGTCACCACGCTGGACATGGTCAAGATGGCCCAGCAGATCGACTCGCTGGGACCGGAAACCTCCAAGCGGTACATGCACCACTACAACTTCCCGCCGTACTCGACCGGTGAGACCGGTCGCGTCGGCTCGCCGAAGCGGCGCGAGATCGGCCACGGTGCGCTCGCCGAGCGGGCGCTGATGCCCGTGCTGCCAAGCATCGAGGAGTTCCCGTACGCCATCCGTCAGGTGTCGGAGGCGTTGAGCTCCAACGGTTCCACGTCGATGGGTTCGGTCTGCGCGTCGACGCTGTCGCTGCTGAGCGCCGGTGTGCCGCTGAAGGCGCCGGTCGCGGGCATCGCCATGGGCCTGGTGTCCGATGACGTCGAGGTCGACGGCCGCACCGAGCGGCGTTTCGTCACCCTGACCGACATCCTCGGTGCCGAAGATGCGTTCGGAGACATGGACTTCAAGTGCGCAGGCACCAAGGAGTTCGTCACCGCGCTGCAGCTCGACACCAAGCTCGACGGCATCCCCTCGCAGGTGCTCGCGGACGCATTGGCTCAGGCCAAGACGGCCCGGCTGACCATCCTCGAGATCATGGCCGAGGCCATCGACGAGCCCGACGAGATGAGCCCGTACGCCCCACGGATCACCACGATCAAGGTGCCGATCGACAAGATCGGCGAGGTCATCGGGCCCAAGGGCAAGATGATCAACTCGATCACCGAGGAGACCGGCGCGTCGATCTCGATCGAGGACGACGGCACGGTGTTCGTCGGTGCGAGCAACGGCGAGGCGGCGCAGGCTGCGATCGACAAGATCAACGCCATCGCCAATCCGCAATTGCCGAAGATCGGGGAGCGCTTCCTCGGAACCGTGGTCAAGACAACGGATTTCGGCGCGTTCGTCTCGCTGTTGCCAGGTCGTGACGGGCTGGTGCACATCTCCAAGCTCGGCCGCGGCAAGCGCATCAACAAGGTCGAGGACGTGGCGAAGGTCGGTGACAAGCTCCGCGTGGAGATCGCCGACATCGACAACCGCGGCAAGATCTCGTTGATCCTCGTCGCTGAGGACGAGGCCGCCGAAACCACGAACGGCGACGGACCCGCTTCGGATACGGACACGGGCGCTCAGCCTGCCGATGCCGCGACCGCCAGCAGCTAAGTCGGTCCGGCGCACCACCCTTCCGGGTGGACTGCGCGTCGTCACCGAGTACGTACCGTCGGTGCGCTCGGCTTCGGTGGGGGTGTGGGTCGGCGTCGGTTCGCGCGACGAAGGTCGCAGCGTCGCCGGCGCCGCGCACTTCCTCGAGCACTTGTTGTTCAAGTCGACGCCGACGCGGTCGGCGGTGGAGATCGCGCAATCGGTCGACGCCGTCGGCGGCGAGCTCAACGCGTTCACCGCGCGCGAGCACACCTGCTATTACGCGCACGTGCTCGACACAGACCTCGAGTTGGCCGTGGACCTGGTGGCCGACGTCGTGCTGCGGGGACGCTGCGCTGTCGAGGACGTGGAGGTCGAACGCGACGTCGTGCTCGAGGAGATCGCGATGCGCGACGACGACCCGGAGGACACCCTGGGTGACGTCTTCCTGTCGGCGATGTTCGGCGAGCATCCCGTCGGGCGGCCCGTCATCGGCAGCGTCGAGTCGATCTCGGCGATCACGCGCGCGCAGCTGCATTCGTTCCACCTCCGGCGCTACACGCCCGAGCGAATGGTCGTCGCGGTCGCCGGAAACGTCGACCACGACCGCGTCGTGGCCCTGGTGCGGGAGTACTTCGGCCCGCGGCTGGTGAACGGACGCGAGCCGGTGCGTCCGCGCAAGGGCACCGGCCGCGTGCCTGGCGAGCCGACGCTGCGGGTGGTTCATCGCGACGGCGAGCAGACCCACGTGTTCATGGGGGTGCGGACGCCGGGGCGGAACTGGGACCATCGGTGGGCGCTGTCGGTGCTCAACGGCGCGCTGGGCGGCGGGTTGAGTTCGCGTCTGTTCCAACAGATTCGGGAAACGCGCGGCTTAGCGTACTCGGTGTACTCGACAGTCGATACGTTCTCCGACGCCGGTGCGTTGTCGGTGTACGCGGCGTGTCAGCCCGAGCGGTTCGACGAGGTGGTCAACGTGACCACCGACGTGTTGAACGAGGTCGCCCGCGACGGGATCACCGAGTCGGAGTGTCGTATCGCCAAGGGCGCCTTGCGTGGTGGGCTGGTGCTCGGCCTCGAGGACTCGGGCTCGCGCATGCACCGCATCGGCCGCAGCGAGCTCAACTACGGCGAGCACCGAAGCGTCTCCCGCAGCCTCGAGCACATCGAAGCGGTCACCGTCGAGGAGGTCAACGCGGTAGCGCGACAGCTGCTGAGCCGACCGTTCGGCGCCGCCGTACTCGGCCCGCACCGGTCCAAGCGGTCGCTGCCCAAACCCCTTCGGGCCCTGGCTGGTTGATGTCGTTCACGCGGCGGCAGCTCTTCGTCGGCGGGTTGACCGTCGCCGCGGCGGCCGCGTGCACGCGCCAACCGACGGTCACCGACCCGGCCGAACCACTGCCGCCGCTGGCCGAGCGCTTCGACGCACTCGAGAAGCGGCACAACGCGTTTGCCGGGGTGTTCGCGCAGAGCCTCGACTCCGATTTGTTCGTCGCGCGCCGTGCCGACGACCCGTTCGCGATGTGCTCGACCTTCAAGGCGTATGCGGCCGCGCGAGTGCTGCAGATGTCGACGTCGGGAGAGCTCAAGTTGACGGACCCGGTGACCATCGAAGCCGCCGACATCCTGCCGAACTCCCCGCTCACCGAGACCAGGGTCGGGCAGCCCATGACGATCGGCGAACTCTGTGCGGCGGCGCTGCAACGCAGCGACAACGCCGCCGCCAACTATCTGCTGCGCGCGATCGGCGGGCCGTCGGCGGTCACCGACTTCGCCCGCAGCATCGGTGACGACCGAACCCGGTTGGACCGCTGGGAGATCGAGCTCAACTCGGCGGTCCCCGGCGATCCGCGGGACACCAGTACGCCGCGCGCTCTCGGCACTGGCTACCGGAAGCTACTTACGGGCGACGCGCTTGGTGAGGCGGAGCGTCAGCAGCTGGAGGACTGGATGCGGGGCACCCAGACGTCGAGCATGCGGGAGGGCCTGCTGCCGCGCTGGACGAGTGCCGACAAGACGGGCAGCGGTGACTACGGCAGCACCAACGACGTCGGGATCGTATACGGCCCGGCAGAGCAGCGGATGATGCTGGCGTTCATGACCCGGTCGCGATCCGACGACCCGAAGGCGCAGAACCTGCGGCCACTCATCGCCGAGCTGACGACCCTCGTGTTGCCGTATCTGACGCCCGAGCAGCCGCCCCGGTGATTCCGACCGACCCGTGTCCGTGCGGCACCGGCGAACCGTTCGGTCGCTGCTGCCTGCCGCTGCACCGCGGCGAACGCCAGGCCGGGACCGCCGAGGAACTGATGCGGGCGCGCTACAGCGCCTACGCGGTGGGCAACTTCGAATACGTATGGGCGACATGGCATCCGCGCACGCGCCCCGAGCAGCCTGTGTCGGGCGACGGGCCGACGTGGATAGGACTCGAGATCCTGCACACCGTGGCGGGGCAACCCGGGGACGAGCACGGCGAGGTCGAGTTCCGTGCGCGCTACCGGGAAGGCCGACGAACCGGGACGCTGCACGAGCAGTCCCGGTTCGCCATTAGAGCCCGTCGATGGTTTTACGTGGACGGGGAGGTCTTCGACTGAGTCTGGCTAGGCCAGCACCGTCGCGGGATCGGTGAATGGCAGCGCCAGGTCGGAGGCCACCTGCGCGGAGAGCAGCGCGCCCTCATGCGTCGAAAGGCCCTTCGCCAGAGCGGCATCCGCGGCACAGGCGGCTTTCCAGCCCTTGTCGGCAAGCTTGAGCACGTAGGGCATGGTCGCGTTGGTCAGCGCGTAGGTCGACGTCCGCGGCACGGCGCCCGGCATGTTGGCGACACAGTAGAAGACGGTGTCGTGGACGTTGAACGTCGGATCGTCATGCGTCGTGGGCCGGGAGTCCTCGAAGCAGCCGCCCTGATCGATCGCGATGTCGACCAGCACCGCACCCGACTTCATCTGCGCGACGGTCGAATTGGTGACCAGCTTGGGTGCTTTGGCTCCGGGCACCAGCACGGCGCCGATCACCAGGTCGGCCTGCTTGACGGCGTCCTCGAGGTCGAGCGTCGACGAGTAGCGGGTCTCGATGGCGCCGCCGTACTCGGCGTCGATCTTGCGCAGGATGTTGACGTTGAGGTCGAACACGGTGACGTGCGCGCCCATGCCCCAGGCGACGGCGGCGGCGTTGTCGCCGGCCATGCCGCCGCCGATGACGACGACCTTGGCCGGCGCGACGCCGGGGACACCGCCCATCAGCACGCCGCGACCGCCTTGGGTCCGCATCAGGTGGTAGGCGCCGACCTGGGCGGCAAGGCGCCCGGCGACCTCGCTCATCGGGGCGAGGAGGGGGAGTGCGCCGTCGGCGGTCTGAACGGTCTCGTACGCGATCGACGTGGTGCCCGACGCCATGAGCGCGTCGGTGCACGGCTTGGATGCCGCGAGATGGAGGTAGGTGAAAAGGGTCTGACCCTTGCGCATGCGGCCGTACTCGGCCTCGATGGGTTCCTTGACCTTGAGCAGTAGGTCGGCCTCGGCCCACACCTTGTCGGCGGTCTCGATCAACTGCGCGCCCGCGGCCTTGAAGTCGCGGTCGGAGATTGCCGAACCCTCACCTGCGCCGGCTTGGACCAGCACCTCGTGACCGCGACGGGTCAGCTCGGCCACGCCTGCCGGGGTGATGGCGACGCGGTATTCGTTGTTCTTGATCTCGGCGGGGATTCCGACGCGCATTTCAGCTCCTAGACTCGCGATGCGACTCCTCAAAGTGTGAAGAAACTGCGACTGATCCGCAATTGGTTCGATAAATATTCGGTATCATCGTGTCATGGCGGTCCAATCATCGGATTCAAGGATTTCCAGGGGTGTGTCGCCGAAGAATGTTCGAGCAGTCGATCTCGACGACACGGACCGGCGCATCCTGACCGCCCTGCACGCCGACGCGCGCATGTCCAACAGTGCGTTGGCCGACCTGGTCGGCATCGCGGCGTCGACGTGTCACGGCCGGGTGCGGAGGCTTCAGGAAGTGGGCGTCATCCGCGGTTTCTACGCCGACATCGATCCATCGGCCATCGGATTGTCGCTTCAGGCGATGATCTCGGTGAGCCTGCAGGCGAATGCGCGCGGCAAGATCGAGAGCTTCATCCGGCACATCAGACGGCGCCCCCAGGTCATGGACGTGTACTTCCTGGCCGGCGCCGACGACTTCATCCTGCACGTCGCGGCCCGCGACACCGACGATCTGCGGTCGTTCGTCGTCGAGAACCTCAACGCCGACTCCGACGTGGCGGGCACCCAGACCTCGTTGATCTTCGAGCACCTCCGAGGGGCGTCCCCGCTGTGAGCGCCGACGACGACCTCGATCGGCTGTACTCGGTGCGGCCCGAGGAGTTCACGGCGTTGCGCAAGGAGCTCTCAACGGCGGCCAAGAAGCGGGGAGACCCGGACGCGGCCAAGCTGATCGCCGCGGCGCGACGGCCGACGACGGCGGCGTGGGTGGTCAACGTGCTGGTACGCGCCGACGCGACGACGCCGTCGCGGTTGGCCAAATTGACCGAGGCGCTGCGGGCCGCGCACTCGGCCATGGACGGGCCCCGCATCCGCGAGTTGTCCACGGCGCAGCGCAAATTGGTCGACGAGCTGGTGCGCACTGCGTTCGCCGCGGCCGGGATCTCGGAACCCACTGGAGCGTTGCGCGACGACGTGATCGGCACGCTACAAGCGGCGATCGCCGATCGCGAGGTCGCTGGACGATTGGGCCGGCTCGAGAAGGCCGAGCAGTGGTCGGGTTTCGGCGAGTTCGACGCATCGACGGTCGTCGCCGCCGAGCCCGGTCAGAAGGCGCGCGAGCCCGAACCGGTGCGCGATTCCGGGCCGACCGCGGCTGAAGTCAGAGCGGCGCGAAAGCGGCAGGCCACCGCGGCCACCGAAGCCGAAGCCGCTCAGGCGGCCGAGGCCGAGGCCGTCGAGGCGGTCGCCGATCGGAAGGCGAAGCTAAAGTCCGCCCGCCGGCGCTACGAGAAACTGCTGGAATCCCTGCACGCGGCCGAACGGGAACTGAACGCCGCCGACGCCGAACACGTCGCTGCCGAGCAGGCTGCCCAAAGTGCTGCCGATCGGGTGGAGGTCGCAGAATCGGCGCTCGCGAAGGCTGAATCGGAGCTGTCGGCCATCACGGCTCGTCAGTCTGAATGAGCGTGGTGGACACCCGAGACGTGGTCGGGCTGATCTTTGAGCACCTGCGTACGGGGGTCACCTCTGAAGTTACTACCGTCTCCGTATGCGCCGCTGGGATCGCGAGGCCGTCGGTCAGCTGCGCGGCGCCGTCTACAGGGGCGACGGGTCGGTCGTTGAGGTAGTGCGTGGGCGGCTGACCGTTGATGTGCTGCAGATGGCGGGCGATGGCCTTCGGGACGCCGTCGCTCAGGGCGTCGATGGAGCGGTGGACCTGGCGACACAGTGCGCGGCTGCGCTGCGGGCGCGGTCGTGGGTGGGAGACGACGAGTTGGCCGACCAACTCGAGGCAGCTTTGGGGTTGAGTGCCACACCGTTGCTGCGCCCGCTCCCTGTCGATGTGGAGGAATTGGCGTCTTTCTTGGAAGGTGATCCGCTCTACGGCGAAGCTCGGATCGAACTCAAGTCAGGCCAGATCTGGCCTCCGCACGACGATATCGATGAGGACGACGTCGACGATGTCGAGGACTCCTGGCTCTACATACATCATCAGGGTTCACACGACGCCTATCGCGACATGGAGCGGTTCATAGCCACCGTGACCGACCCCGAGATCGCCGATCGCCTCGAGATCGCGATAGCAGGCAAGGGCGCCTTTCGCAGGTTCAAGGACGTGCTTTCCCGCTGGCCGGAGGAGCTCGAGCGCTACGTCAGGCTTCGAGATGAGCGACAGCGTGGTCGGGCTCGCGCATGGCTGGCAGCCGAGGGTTACCGACCGGCAGGCACGGCACGCTCGTAGCCGAAATCAAGTGCGTGCGCGTGATCTGTTCGCAACCCCATCCGGGCGGGCAGCTGTAACGAATGAAGGGCATGAGCACACCGCAGTCAAGAACGTGTCTCCAGCATTCATTCCTGAAAGGAACGACAATGAAGTCCTTCATGTTGCCAGTCATCGCCGCCGGGGCAATCGCCGCCGCGGCCGTCGGTTTGGCCGGCGCCGCAAGTGCGGCACCGGCCGGTCCGGCCACCGCAGCCGAGATCGTCGGCAACCTGCAAGCCGACGGTTTCCAGGTGATCGTGAACAAGATCGGCACTGCATCCCTGGATCAGTGCGTCGTCAGTTCGGTACGCCCCGGCCAGACGTTCGCCCGAATGGATTCCGGTGCGCCCGGTGCGATGGACGACATCGTCACTACGGTTACCTCGAAGACGGTGTACGTCGACGTCAGCTGCTGACCACCTTGCTAGGTAGTGAGGTGCGCCAGTTCCGGATGGAACGTGGTGACCATTCGGCGAATCCCGTCGCGCCAGTCGACCGTGGTGCCGCCGACGAGTTCGCGCATCCGGGCCGTACTGGTCGGACCGCCACGCAGGGCCTGCGCGCTCTCCTCGAACACCGGCTCGCGGCCGACGAGCGATCCGATGTACGTGCACCACTCCTGAATGCTCACGGTCTGCTCACCGCACCAGTTGACCGTGATTGCGGGCACCGAAGCCGCCTCGAGTAGCCCTGGCAGCGTGGCGATGACGTCGTCTTCGTGGATGGGGTTGTAGCGCGCGGGGCCTCCTGGTGGAACCGGGATCGGAACGCCCGCCAGCAGCATCTCCATCTGATAGAACGGCCAGCCGCCGTTGTCGCCGTACGGGACGTTGAGCCGCGCGATGATGGTGGGCACGCCGAGCGCGCGCGCCATCGAACGCGCAACGACCTCGCCTGCGATCTTCGAGATGGAGTACGTGGGGAACAGCGACTTGTGGTTGTCGCCGAGCGCGGAGTCCTCGGTTCGAGGCTCGTCGTCGGGCGGGTCGTACACGGCGGCCGACGAGCACTGCAAGAACGCCTTGGCGTCGCTGCAATGCGCCATGAGCAGGCCGACGGACTCCGCGTTGGCCGCGAGATCCTTGTCCCACCTTCCGCTCTTGGCCACCGCCAAGTTCAGCACGTAGTCGAAGTCGGACGGGATTCCCGCGAATTCGCCCGCGGCGAGGTTGACCTTCTGACAACGAATTCCGGACTTCTCCAAGTCTTCCCGCGCCGCGGCGTCGCTGAAGCGAGCGATGCCCCACACCTCGTTGTCGGCGGCCAACGCCTTCGCAAGCGGTGCGGCCACCTGGCCGGTCGGACCAGTAATCAGAATCTTGAAGCCGCGCATTGGCTGATGCTAAGGCGAGGGGTTCGCCCGCGGGGCGGAGATCGAGGCTTCGCCCGCACACTCGCGACGGGCTGGGTGGTGCCGCCGACTTCGGAAGTTCGCCTCGAACTCCCGCAACATCTGCTCCACCTCCGGCGACACGGGTTGGCGATCGATGATCGACTTCGCGAACCTGCGGATGCCGGTTGCGGTCAGGCCGAGCACGTCGAGCACATGCGATAGCTCGTCGGTCGTCATGTACTCCACCTCAGCGCCGCCTAGCGAGTCAAGCGCGTCTTCGACGTCGGCGATGGCATCGAAGAGCTGGTCTTGAATGTGATCGAAAGTCATGGTTCGAACGTTAGTTCGGATCACCGACAAGTTCGGTTGCGGAGTGCGCCGACTACGCTCACTGCCATGCGAGTGGGAGTGCTTGGCGCAAAGGGCAAGGTCGGGGCGACGATCGTCGACGCGGTGGAGGCCGCCGACGACCTGGAGTTCACCGCCGGCGTCGACGCCGGCGACCCGTTGAGTGCGTTCACCGACAGCCGGACCCAGGTCGTCGTCGACTTCACCCATCCCAGCGTCGTGATGGACAACCTGAAGTTCCTCATCGACAACGGGATTCACGCCGTCGTCGGCACCACGGGGTTCACCGACGAACGCGTCGCCCAGGTCGAGGCCTGGCTGACGGGCAAGCCCGGCGCAGCCGTATTGATCGCACCGAACTTCGCCATCGGAGCCGTGCTGTCGATGCAATTCGCCAAGCAGGCGGCCCGCTTCTTCGAATCGGTCGAGGTCATCGAGTTGCACCACCCATACAAGGCCGATGCGCCGTCGGGCACCGCGGCACGCACCGCCCGGCTCATCGCCGAGGCACGAAAGGGGTTGCCGCCCAACCCCGATGCCACCAGCACCGGACTCGAGGGAGCGCGCGGCGCCGACGTCGACGGCATTCGGGTGCATTCGGTGCGGTTGGCCGGCCTCGTCGCGCACCAGGAGATCCTCTTCGGCACGCAGGGGGAGACACTCACGATCCGCCACGACAGCCTCGACCGCACGTCGTTCGTCCCCGGTGTCCTGCTCGCGGTCCGGCACGTGCACGAGCGGCCGGGGCTCACCGTGGGGATCGAACCGCTGCTCGACCTGTGAGCGAAGGCTCGCGTGCGCTGCGCATCCAGCTGCTGATCGGCTTCATGTGCATCGCACTCGTCGTCTACTTCGTTCTGCTCGGTCGCGCCGCCGTCGTGCTGGTTACGTCGGGCGAGCCCGCCGCGATCGGACTGGGCGTTGCCGTGTTCGGCTTTCCCGTCATCGGACTGTGGGCGATGATCGCCACGCTACGTGCCGGTTTCGCTCACCAGCGACTCGCCCGCGCCGTTCGGGAACAGGGCATGGAGCTCGACGTCAGCGCCTTGCCGCGACTGCCGTCCGGCCGCATTCAGCGCGACGCCGCCGACGCTCTCTTTCAGACCGTGAAGGCCGAACTCGAGGACGACCCCGACGACTGGCGGCGCTGGTACCGGCTGGCGCGGGCCTACGATTACGCCGGTGACCGCAGCCGGGCTCGGGAGACGATGAAGACGGCGGTGCAGATGGAGGAGCGGGGTAGGTGAGCAAGACGCTGCTGGTCGTTCATCACACCCCGTCGCCGGCGACGCGCGAGCTGCTCGAGGCGGTCCTGGCCGGCGCGGGAGATCCCGACATTTCTGGCGTCGACGTCGTGGTGCGGCCCGCACTGGCGGGCACCGTCACGGACATGCTCGATGCGGACGGCTATCTGTTCGGGACGACTGCGAACTTCGGCTATATGTCGGGTGCGCTCAAGCACTTCTTCGATACGGTCTATTACCCCAGCCTCGATCACGTCGCCGGTCGGCCATACGGACTATGGGTGCACGGCAACGACGACACGGTCGGTGCGGCGTCGGCGGTCGGCAAGCTGGCCACCGGGCTCGCCCTGAAACGGGTCGCAGACGTACTCGAGGTGACGGGGCCCGTCGACGCGGGTGTCCGCGAACGGGCTTACGAGCTTGGCGCCACGGTGGCCGCCACGCTCATGGAGTGACGGAGGAGTCTCATGTCCGGTCTCGCGAGTTTCGCCTTGGCTGGGGCGCCGATCGCCGGTGGGGCACTGGTCGGCCTGCTCGCCGGCAATCTGCGCGGTCCCGACGTCCGCGGCTTGATCAAACAAGACATGGAACTGTTGGAGCTGCTCCCACCCGATCAGGTGGAGCGGCGCGCTCAACTGCAGCGCGTCATCGACATTCGCATCGACGACATCGTCGCCGGGGTCGACAAGAACCGGTCGCTGGTCGAGATGGCTCAGTCCTACCGAGGAAACTGGCGCGACATCGTCGTGTTCCTCTGCGCCATCCTGTTCACGATCGTGTGGTGGGAAGTCGCCGACCGCGCCAAGGCCCAATTCTGGCCCATGTTCGTGGTGCTGATCCTGCTGTCGATCATCGCCGGGATGTACGCCGCCCGCGGTGTCGTCCGTGGCATCAGGTCACTCATGCGCGACCACGACGATCAGTAGAAGGTGGCGCCGAACACCCGCTCCATGGCTTCCCAATGGCGTTTCGCCGCGGACGGGTCGTACGTTGGGTTGTCGGGTACGGCGAAACCGTGTGCAGCGGAATAGAACTCGATGGCGTGTTCGACGTCGGCGGCAGTCAAGGCCTTGTCCAGCGTCTCGCCCTGCTCGGCGGTGAAGGACTGGTCGTTCTCCGCGGCGCCCACGTACACCGTGGCCTGCATCTGGTCGGCCAACAGGTGCGGGCTGCCTGGGTCGTCGGATGCCAGCCCACCACCGTGGAAGGACATCGCCGTGGCTACCCGCTCGGGCACCCGCCCGGCCACGACTAGCGACGTCCGCCCGCCCATGCAGTATCCGGTGGTGCCGAAGGTAACGCCCGTCACCTCGGGGCGTGCCTCGAGATAGTCGAAGAACGCGGCGGCGTCGGCCGCCATCAGATCCGGGGTGACCTTCGAAATCATCCCGAACAGGCGCTTGCGCTCGTCCTCGTCGGCGAACACGGTCTGCATGTCGAACGGCGTCCAGTCCCCGTCGCGGTAATAGACGTCGGGAACCAGTACGGCGTAGCCGTAGCTGGCCAGTTGCTCGGCCTGCTCGCGGAATGTCTGTCGGATACCGCCCGCGTCGGGGTACATGACCACCCCGGGCCACGGGCCGTCGCCCTCGGGGGTGGACAGCGTCACGGGACAGGTTCCGTCGGCGGTGATGATGGCGTCGGTGATCGTTGGCATGGGCTCCGTTCTACTCCCGGTGTGTGAAGGCTGCACTGTCGGCCGGTCGACGTAAGCTGAGCCCGTGCCCATCGCAACTCCCTATGAGGACTTGTTGCGGCTGGTGCTCGAGCAGGGCACGCCGAAGTCCGACCGCACCGGAACCGGCACCCGCAGCCTGTTCGGCCACCAGCTGCGTTACGACCTGGCGGCCGGCTTTCCCCTGATCACCACCAAGAAGGTGCACCTCAAGTCCGTCGTCTACGAACTGCTGTGGTTCCTGCGCGGCGACTCCAACGTCGCCTGGCTACACGAGCACGGCGTCACCATCTGGGATGAATGGGCAAGCGAAACAGGCGATCTCGGCCCGGTTTACGGCGTGCAATGGCGGTCCTGGCCCACGCCGTCGGGTGAGCACGTCGATCAGATCAGTGCGTCGCTGGAGCTGCTCAAACGCGACCCGGACTCCCGCCGCAACATCGTGTCGGCCTGGAACGTCGGCGAGATCCCGCAGATGGCCCTGCCGCCCTGTCACGCCTTCTTCCAGTTCTACGTCGCCGACGGCAAGCTGTCCTGTCAGCTCTACCAGCGCAGCGCCGACCTCTTCCTCGGCGTGCCCTTCAACATCGCGAGCTATGCATTGCTGACGCACATGATGGCCGCACAGGCCGGGCTCGGCGTCGGCGAGTTCGTCTGGACGGGCGGGGACTGTCACATCTACGACAACCACGTCGAGCAGGTCACGCTTCAGCTGAGCCGCGACCCTCGTCCGTACCCCGAACTCGTGCTGGCGCCGCGGGATTCGATCTTCGACTACACCTACGACGACGTCGCCATCGTCAACTACGACCCACATCCGGGGATCAAGGCCCCCGTCGCGGTATGACGGTTGGGCTCATCTGGGCTCAGTCGAGCTCCGGCGTCATCGGCCGCGACAACGGCATCCCGTGGCGCCTTCCCGAGGACCAGGCCCGCTTCAAGGAGCTCACGATGGGCCATACCGTCGTCATGGGGCGGCTGACGTGGGAGTCGCTGCCCGCCAAGGTGCGGCCGCTGCCGGGACGCAGAAATGTCGTAGTGACGCGGCAAGCTGGGTACGTGGCTGACGAAGCGACGGTGGTGGCCGGTCTCGACCAGGCGCTCACCGATGACGAGACCTGGATCATTGGCGGTGCGCAGATCTACGCGCTCGCCCTGCCGATCGCGACCCGGTGTGAGGTCACCGAGGTCGACGTCGACTTGCCGCCCGAGCACGACGATGCCGTCGCGCCTGCGCTCGACGACCAGTGGGTCGGCACCGAGGGGGAGTGGCTGACCAGCGCATCCGGGTTGCAATACCGGTTCTGCAGCTACGTTCGGGCATGAAGCTCACGGCGGATGCGGCGCGCCGGACGGCGGTCGCCGCTCAGGGGTTCGCGGAGCCCAAGCCCGTCGGTCCGGTGACGCGGGCTCATCTGCGTCGGCTCGTCTCACGGATTCAGGTGTTGCAGATCGACTCGGTGTCGGTCGCCGTGCGCGCGCACTACGCACCGGTGTTCAGCAGGCTGGGCCCGTATGACCGCGACGTCGTCGACCGCGCGGCGTGGAGTCACAGCGCGCGCTCGCCCCGGTTGCTCGTCGAGTACTGGGCGCACGAGGCGGCGCTGATGGCCGTCGACGACTGGCCGCTGCTGCGCTGGCGGATGCGCGAGTACACCCACGGCCGGTGGGGCACCGAGATCGTCAAGAAGAACGCAAGGCTGGCCGAGAACGTCGTCGCCGCCGTCGCCGAGCTCGGTCCATCGACGTGCGGGCAGATCGAGGCGCACCTCGAAGCGGACAAGCCCCGCGGCAGGAAGGGACCCTGGTGGGACCGCAGCGACACCAAGTGGGTGGCCGAGGCGCTGTTCGCCGCCGGCGTGCTGACCACCGGCACCCGGGTCGGGTTCGCGCGACATTACGAGCTCACCGAACGGGCGCTGCCGCCCGAGGTGGTGGCCCGTCAGATCGACGATGACGAGGCCATCCGGGAACTGGTTTTGCGCGCGGCCTCGGCGTTGGGGGTGGCCACCGAGACCGACATCCGTGACTACTTCCGGCTCGGCGCCAAACAGGCCAAGCCCGCGATCGCCGCATTGGTATCCACCGGTGAGCTCGAACCCGTCGAGGTCGATGGGTGGAACGCCCCGGCCTACCTGAGGGCGGGCCAGCAGGTGCCGCGTCGCGATCGCGGGACCGCGCTGCTGTGCCCGTTCGACCCGCTGATCTTCTTCCGGCCCCGCGTCGAGCGGCTGTTCGACTTCCACTACCGCATCGAGATCTACACGCCACAGCCGAAGCGGCAGTTCGGCTACTACGTGTGGCCGTTCCTGTTGGACGGCAAGCTAGTGGGCCGCGTCGACCTCAAGGCCGACCGAGCCGCCGACGCGCTGAACGCGGTGGGGGCGTTCACCGAGCCGGGGCAGGACGCGGTCCGGGTGGCCGAGGCGCTGGCGGGGGAGTTGCGGTCGATGGCGTCGTGGCTGGGGCTCTCGGACGTGCGGGTCGGCAAGCGGGGCGACCTGGTCGGGCCGCTTCGCCGGGCGCTCGGCTGAGTGCTCCGTCAACTCAACGGGATGTCGTTGTCGCCCTTCGATTCCTGATACTGCTGCGAAAGCCCGGCGTAGCGCGTGCGGATTTGGTCGGCGTGGGCGCGGAGTTTGGTGCGAAGCGGCTCTGACTCCGACTCGACGAGGTCGGATATCGAGTAGGCGGTCCAGAACGCGTTGGTGCGGCGATAGCCGCCCGGTTCCAACCCGAAGAGTTCCTTGAGGATCTTCAGGTCGTGCGGGATCGCGAAGGCGTCGCGGGAATCCTCGTGGCTGTAGAAGTAGTAGTAGTTGTCGAATCCGGCCCACGTGATCGCCGACATGCACAGGGTGCACGGCTCGTGGGTGGTGAGGAAGACGAGATCGCTTGTCGGCGGCCGGTCGGTCAGTTCGTAGAACCGGTTCAGGGTGTTGATCTCGCCGTGCAGCAGCGGATTGTCGGTTTCGTCGTTGGTGCCCGCCAAGACCAGCGACAGATCGGACTTGCGCAGCAGGGCCGCGCCGAACACCTTGTTGCCTGCGGCCACACCGCGCTCGGTGAGCGGCAGGATGTCGAGGTCGATGACGTCGAGCAGGCGCGAAGCGATCGTCGAGGCGGGCATGGCCAACCCTAACGGCTACGCGTCGACGGACTCCTCGGAAAGCTCCGGAACGCCCTTGCCGCGCACGATGTTCACCCCGAACACGGCGGCACCGAGCACCAGCCACACCAGGCCGCCGATCTTGGCGAGCGCGTCGGCGTTGAACAGCACGTAGGCGATGATCACGAAGCCCAGCGTCGGCACCACCAGATGCAGCAGATAGTTCTTCGACTTCTGGCGCACCACGTAGTACCAGATCACCGAGAGGTGCAGCAGGCAGAAGCCGAACAGTGCACCGAAGTTCACCAGCGACGAGATCAGCGCGATCTGGCCGACGAAGAACAGCACCAGCACCAGGCTGATCGCGCTGACGAAGAGCAGCGCCGCCATCGGCACCTTGCGGCTGCTGATCTTGGACAGGAAGCTGGGCAGTTGCTTGTCGCGGCTCATCGAGTAGAGCAGCCGGCTGGTCGCGGCCTGGGCCGCCATCGCGTTGGCGAAGCCGACCGCCATCACGTTGACCGCGAAGAATGCGTTCATCCAGCCGGTGTTGGACGCCGCCTCGACCAGGGTGAAGAACGCGTTGCCGACCTCGTCGTCGCTGAACGCCTCGCGGCCGCCGGCCAGGAGGCTGGCGAGCCACGTCTGGGTGACGAACAGGGCGGCGACGACGAACAGGGCGATGATCATGGCCCGCCCCGCGGGGTTCTTGCGGCCGGTCGACTCCTCGGCGAGCGTCGAGATCCCGTCGAAGCCAAGGAAACTCAGCACGGCGATCGACAGCGCGGCGGCGAGTAGGGGAGCGCTGACGGTGTTCGGGTCCCAGATCGGGGTGATGCTCCAGCCGACGTTGGGCAGTGACTGGCCGTTGATGGCGCGGACGGCGATGACGACGAAGATCACCACGAAGACCAGTTCGATCGCCAGGAAGATGCGGTTGGCGATCTTCAGTGAGCCGATGCCCAACAGGTTGATGATGGTGTTGACCACCACGAACACGATGGCCCACAGCCAGCGGGGCGTGCCAGGGAACAACCCGATCATCGACTCGGCCGCGAACACGTACAGCAGCGTGGGCACTAGCAGGTAGTCCAGCAGGATGGCCCAGCCTGCGAAGAACCCGACGCCGGGATGGATGCCTCGTCCGACGTAGGAGAACACCGACCCGGCCAGGGGGAACGACTTCGCCATCTGCGCGTAGGCGAGCGCCGTGAACACCATGGCGACCAGGCCGACGACGTAGACGAGCGGCACCATGCCCGATGCGCTGTTGTAGACCGTGCCGAAGATCGCCCACGGCGCGATCGGGACCATGAACACCAGCCCGTACACCAGCAGGTCGAAGGTCGACACCGACCGGTTGAGTTCCTGTGCGTACCCGAATGATTCGAGTTGGCGCTGGTTGGCTTGGATGTCGGATTCAAGCATGGGGGTCCTGTCGTCGGGGGGTCGGTCAGGCCTGGGCTCAGGCCGGGTCGTATGGGGCCAGGAAGTCGGCGATGACGCTCCTGAACTCCTCGGGCTTCTCGAGATGGGTGCAGTGGCTGGCATCACTGAAGACATGACTGCGCACGTCCGGGATCCGCTCGACATACGGTGCCCATGTCGCGGGTGTCGCTTCGTCGAACTCGCCTGCGATCACCAGCGTCGGCGCGGCGATCTGGTCCAACCGGTCGACGATGCTCCAGCCCCGCAGCGTGCCGAGGACGTGAAACTCGTTGGGCCCGTTCATGGTGTGGTAGACCGTCGGCTCGGCTTCCATCTGGGCCTCGGTGTCGAGGAAGTCCTGCGGGGTGGGGGTCACGCGGCAGACGTGGCGGACGTAGAACTCCTGCGTCGCCGCGAGGTACTCCGGATCGGTGACGGTGCCGGCGGCCTCGTGTCGGTCCAACGCGGCTTGGGTCTGCTCGGGCAGCTGGGCCCGAAGCTCGGCGGCGGCGGCCATCCAGAGGGCCATGGAGGCCGGCGAGTTGCAGATCGAAAGCGAGGTCAGCCCCGGCGGTCGGCGCACGGCGATCTCAGCGCCCAACATGCCGCCCCACGACTGACCGAGCAGGTGGTAGTCGTCGATGCCGAGTTCGGAACGGACGGCGTGGAATTCGTCGACGAACAGCGGCGGTCCCCAGAAGTCGACGGGTGCGTCGGGGAGGTGCGTGCTGCGACCGCACCCGAGCTGGTCGTAGTGGACGACCGTCCGTCCGGTCTCGTCGGCGAGCCCGGCGATGTTCCGCACGTAGTCGTGGGCCATGCCGGGTCCGCCGTGCAGCACGATCAACGGTCGAGCGCCGGTACGCGGGTTGTCCGGCGTCGTGACCTGAACCCAGGTCTCGTAGTCGCGGAACGGCACGGTGTGCGTGGTGACGGCGGCCATCTCGTCAGCATGGACCCGTAAAGGTCTCGTTGCAAGACCAAATATACGAATTAACATTCCGGTAGCGAGAGAGGGTGGTCCACACGTGTCCGACACCAGCGCGGTGCCCGCATCGCCGACCGGGCGCGGCCTGCTCACCCGGCAGGTCGCGATGCCGTCGGTGGTCGACGAGATCACCGACCGGCTCGTCACGGCCATCGCCATCGGCGAATACCTACCGGGCGCCCGGCTTCCCGTCGAGCGAGAACTCGCTGCCGCCCTCGGTGTGGGTCGGATGACGTTGCGCGCGTCGCTCGCCAGATTGGTAGACAGGGGACTGCTCGAAACCCGCCGGGGCCGCGGCGGCGGCTCCTACGTCGTCGACCAGTGGCCCGAATCCTCGACCGACGCGGTGAGGCGCACACTGTCGATTCGGTTGGGCGAGCTCCGCGACCGATGCGACGCCATCTGCCGGTTGCACGGGGCCGTGTGCCGCGCCGCTGCCGAGTCCCGCACCGACGGCGACGTCGTCGCGCTGCGGGCGATGCTGGAGGCCTTCCGGACCGCCCCCAGCGGCCTCGCCGCCCAGCAGGCCGACAGTCGGCTGCACCTGGCGATCATGGATGCGGCCCACAACGCCGTGCTCAAGCAGGTACTGCTCGACCTCGAGTCCTCGATCAGCATCGGCGCGCCGGCACACCTGTGGGGTGAGCCGTCGACGATGCGAGCGATGGAGCTTCGAGCGCTGCACGAGCACGTCGACCTCATCGCCGCGATCGCGGCAGGACACGGTGATGACGCCGACGCGCTGGCCCGCGCACACGTCGCGATCGACTTCGAGAACATATCCACAGCGATGCGTCGTGCCGGCGCGCTCGACGAATAGGGCGGGCTGGGCCCGCCGCGCATATTTCGTTGGGAGCGTGCGGGTAATCTGAGCCCCGTGAGCACCAGCGGATTCGACGCCGATGCACGCTTGGGCACCGTGCTGACTGCCATGGTGACGCCGTTCGGCCCGGACGGCTCGCTCGATGTGGCCGCCGCCAAGAAGCTCGCGACGCATCTGGTCGACTCGGGATGCGACGGACTGGTGGTGTCCGGCACCACCGGCGAGTCCCCGACGACCACCGACGACGAGAAGCTCGCCCTGCTCGGGGCGGTGCTGGAGGCCGTCGGCGACCGCGCTCGGATCATCGCAGGCGCGGGCACCTATGACACCGCGCACAGCGTGCACACGGCCAAGGCCTGCGCGGCCGAAGGTGCGCACGGGCTGCTCGTCGTCACGCCGTACTACTCGCGCCCGTCGCAAGCGGGGCTGGTGGCGCACTTCACGGCCATCGCCGATGCCACCGACCTGCCGGTCGTGCTGTACGACATACCGCCGCGGTCGGTGATCCCGATCGAGTGGGACACGATCCGCTCATTGGCGTCGCACCCGAACATCGTCGCCGTGAAGGACGCCAAGTCCGATCTGCACGGCGGGGCGATGATCATGGCCGAGACCGGGCTGGCGTACTACTGCGGTGACGACGCGCTCAACCTGCCCTGGCTGACGATGGGTGCGACGGGCTTCATCAGCGTCTGGGGCCATCTGGCCGCCAGCCAGCTCCGAGACATGTTGTCGGCGTTCAACTCCGGCGACGTGGCGACGGCGCGCAAGATCCACGTCGCGATCGGGGTGCTCAACGACGCGCAGAGCAGACTGGGGGGCGTGACGATGTCCAAGGCCGGACTTCGGTTGCAGGGCATCGAGACTGGCGATCCGAGGCTGCCCCAGATGCCTGCGACTACGGAGCAGATCGAGGCGTTGGCCGCCGACATGCGCGCCGCCGGTGTGCTGAAGTGACGACCCCGCTGATCCCGCCAGGGCCACTGGCTCCGGGTGGGTTGCGGGTGACGGCGCTGGGCGGTATCGGCGAAATCGGCCGCAACATGACTGTTTTCGAGCACCTCGGCCGGTTGTTGATCATCGACTGCGGGGTGTTGTTCCCCAACCACGACGAGCCGGGCGTCGACCTGATCCTGCCGGACATCCGGCACGTCGAGAATCGCCTCGACGAGATCGAGGCCGTCGTCATCACGCACGCGCACGAAGATCACATCGGGGCCATCCCGCATCTGTTGAAGTTGCGGCGCGACATTCCGATCGTCGGTTCGAAGTTCACGCTGGCGTTGGTCGCCGAGAAGTGCCGCGAGCATCGCATCAAGCCGGTGTTCGTCGAGGTGGCCGAGGGGCAGCGCACCACGCACGGAGTCTTCGAGTGCCAGTACTTCGCGGTGAACCACTCGATCCCGGGCTGCCTGGCGATCGCGCTGCACACCGGCGCAGGCACGGTTTTGGCGACCGGCGACATCAAACTCGACCAGATGCCGCTTGACGGGCGGCCCACGGACCTGCCCGGCATGTCGCGCCTCGGCGACGCGGGAGTCGACCTGTTCCTTTGCGATTCGACGAATTCGGAGCATCCCGGAGTCAGTCCGTCGGAGAGCGAGATCGGCCCCACCCTGCACCGGCTGATTCGCGGTGCCGACGGTCGGGTGATCGTGGCGTGCTTCGCGTCCAACGTCGACCGCGTACAGCAGATCGTCGACGCGGCGGTGGCCCTTGGGCGCAGCGTGTCCTTCGTGGGCCGGTCGATGGTGCGCAACATGGGCATCGCGCGGGAGTTGGGTTTCCTGAGGGTCGAGGACTCAGACGTCATCGACATCGGCGCGGCGGAGCTGCTGCCCGCCGACCGCGTGGTGCTGATCACCACCGGTACGCAGGGCGAGCCAATGGCGGCGTTGTCGCGGATGTCGCGAGGTGAGCATCGCAGCATCACCCTGACCGCAGGCGATCTGATCATCCTGTCTTCCTCGCTCATCCCCGGCAACGAGGAGGCGGTGTACGGCGTCATCGACTCACTGTCCAAGATCGGCGCCCGCGTCGTCACGAACGCTCAAGCGCGCGTTCACGTTACGGGTCATGCCTACGCCGGTGAGTTGATGTTCCTCTACAACGGGGTACGACCACGCAACGTGATGCCGGTGCACGGCACGTGGCGGCACCTGCGGGCGAACTCGAAGTTGGCGGTCCTCAGCGGGGTGCCGGAGGAGAACGTGATGCTGGCCGAGAACGGCGTCAGCGTCGACCTCGTCAACGGGGTCACGTCGATCGCCGGGGCCGTGCCGGTGGGCAAGATGTTCGTCGACGGTCTGATCACCGGCGACGTCGGTGAGTCCGTGGTCGGGGAACGGCTCGTGCTCTCATCGGGTTTCATCGCGATCACCGTCGTGGTGCGACGGGGCACCGGCAAGTTGGTGGCGGCACCTCATCTGTATTCGCGTGGATTCTCCGAGGATCCCAAGGCGCTCGAGCCGGCCGCGTTGAAGGTGACCGAAACGCTGGAAACCCTTGCCGCGGAAAAGGTCACCGACGTCACACGCATCGCCCAGGCCGCCCGGCGGGCGGTCGGCAAGTGGGTGGGCGAGGTCTACCGGCGGCAGCCGATGATCGTGCCGACGGTGCTCGAGATCGACTGAGCTACACCTTCTCGGCGTACGCCGACCACTCCAGGTCCGACGCCGTGAGATCGCGGCCGGTCGGCCGTATGTAGTTGCTTAGGAAGTACTCCGGCCCTGCTTGTTCGATTAGCCGCCAGCCGAAGTCGTCGACGAATGTTGCGACGTCCTCGGGGTCGAGGCCGAAGTGCCACAGCTGCTGGCGTCGTACGAAACGCTTGTACAGCAGCGCCGATTCGTACATGTTCCGCCCGTCGATGAAGTCCTTCCGGACGTACGTGAAGACCATCCGGCTTCCAACGGGCGTGGCCCGCAGCGCGCCGAGCGTGGACCGAACGGCGTCTTCGGTGAGGTATTGCGTCACGCCTTCCCAGATGAAGAACGTGCGGGCATCGGTGCGGTAGCCGTGGGCGGTCAGTGCGCCGAACAAGTCGTCGCGTTCGAAGTCCACGGGCACCAGATGAAACGACGTGGGTGACGGTCCGATTGCGCGCTGGACGGCGGCCTTCTTGCGCTCGACGTTGACCGGGAGGTCGACCTCGAAGATCGGGATGTCGGATCGGCGGGCGAGGCGAATTCCCTTGGTGTCCATCCCCGAACCGAGAATCACGACGGCGTCGATGGCACCAAGGGCATCGTCGAGTTTGTCGTCGAGGTAGCGCTTGCGGCAGGTAATGATGGTCCACGAACCGGGCACCGCCCGCTCGCCAGCCCAAATCGTCATGCGGCGCAGGAACGGCCACCGCATCGCGCGCACGAGCGCGCGTTGGCCCGCCGGCAGGATGGCCAAGGCCAGATCGTCGTCGACGAGCCGGTGTTCGGGCCGTTCGTACTGCTCGATTGCCACCTGCACCATTGGGCCGAAGGCGGTTTGGGCAGCTGGATTGCGGGCCATCTCAGCGTTTGTTGATGTAGCCCGCGTCGAGCGGAAGCGTGATGCCGGTGACGTACCGCGCGGCGTCGGATACCAGCCAGAGCACGGCGTTGGCGATGTCCTCTACGTCGAGCGTCTGCACCGGCAACGCGTTGGTCATGCTGGGCCCACCCTGCTGTTTCTGCGCCATGCCCTCGAGCCAACTGCGGGTGAAGTCGTTGTCGATCATCGGGGTGTCGACGCCGGCGGGGTGGATCGAGTTCACCCGAATGCTGAACGAGGCAAGGTGATTCGCGTACACCCGCATCAAACCGACGATGCCGTGCTTGGCCGCCGCGTATGCCACCGAACCCGCCATGGGCGACGCCAGCCCGACCAGGCCGGCCACCGAACTGGTGAGCACGATCGCTCCGCCGTTGCCCGCCTTGACCATTGGCCGCATCGCCACGTCCACGGTGTGATAGACGCCCGTCAGGTTCACGTCCAGCACGTCCTGCCACGCGTCTTCGCCTGCCATCGGCGCGATGCCGGCGTTGGCGATCACGATGTCGAGCCGTCCGCCGAGCTCCTCGACGCCGTCCTTCAACGCGGTCTTGAGCGCCGCGCGATCGCGGACGTCGGCCTGCGCCGCCACGATTCGCGCACCGGTGTCCTCGACGAGCTTCACCGTGGCGTTCAGGTCGTCGACGGTGGCCATCGGGTAGGGGACCGACGCGATCTGGTCGCACAGGTCCACCGCGATGATGTCGGCGCCCTCCGACGCGAGCTTGACCGCGTGCGCGCGGCCCTGACCGCGGGCCGCACCGGTGATGAACGCGACTTTCCCGGCCAGTGACCCCATATCAGGCGCGCAGCTGACCCTTGGCCGGGTCACCGGCGACGACGGGCGTCAGCATCTTGATGTCCGGGGCGCCGTCCAGGTGCTCGCCGACGGCGCCGAAAAGGGCGCCGATGGCGGGCGCGGTGCTGTGGGTCTTCAGCGCGTCGGCGTCGGCCCACTGCTCGACGAACACGAACGTGCCGTTGGACTCGTGCAGGGCGTATAGCTCGCAGCCGGGCTCGTCGTGCACCGCCTCGATGGCCTTCGTGCAGGCGTCCCGCACCGTGTCGACGGATTCGGGCTTGGCGACCATGGTTGCGACGACGACGACGGGCATGGGGGAACTCCTCGATGAGTTGCACGGGGTTGAGGCCAGACAGTTGTCCACCTTACTGATGGGAAGCCTGGCTACAAACATTGGAATCGACCTGTGACCAGTGTGGCAGATGGTGAATATGGGGCTCTTGCGACTAGGGTGGCGGTCATGGCTAGTAAGACCGCTGCCCGCTCGGGCGCCCGTTCGACCAGGTCAAAGGCTGGTTCGCGCGGTACGACTCGTCCGGCCCGTCCCGCGCCGCGCAGGAAACCCGCGCCCCGACGCACGTCCTCGCCGATCAGCACTGCCGGATCCGCCATCGGTCGGACCGCCCGCGCTGGCTGGCTGATGGTCGCGAAGGGCGCCGGAACCACCGCCCGCTCGATGGGTCGCGCACGCGATCTCGAACCGGGCCACCGCCGCGACGGCATCGCGTTGGCGTTGCTGGGCGTGGCTGTCGTCATCGCCGCCAGCACGTGGTTCGGCGCCGCAGGCCCCGTCGGCGCCTGGATCGACACCGCCCTGCGCACGGTCATCGGCGCGGCGGTCGTCCTAATGCCGATCCTGCTCGCGACCATCGCCGTCATCCTGATGCGCACCGAACCCCATCCCGAGGCCCGTCCGCGCCTGGTCCTTGGCGCGGCGATGATCGCACTTCCCGCGCTCGGGCTCTGGCACCTGTCGTCCGGATCGCCGCAGGAGTCCATCGCGCGCCAGCACGCCGCCGGATTCGTCGGCTTCGCCATGGGCGGCCCGCTCGCCGACGGCCTCACCCCCTGGATCGCCACCCCGCTGCTGATCATCGGGGTGCTGTTCGGCGTTCTGCTGATGACCGGCACGACCATCCGCGAAGTGCCTGCGGCGCTGAGCAGTTGGCTGGCCATCGGCAGTGGGCGCAGTGGGGACGCGTACTACGACGACGACGAGTATGACGAGGCCGTCGCCGACGCCGCGGACGACTTCTCCGACGGCTACTACGACGACCCCGCCGGCTACCTCGGCGACGACGGCCAGGCCTGGCCCGCCGCCAGCCAGCCGACGGCACCGACCGGCACTCCGTACGACAACTACCCGCTCGACGAGGCGCCGACGGTCCCGGAGCCAGCGATCCGGGCGACGCGGCGCAAGAAGCCAGCCAAGAAGCAGGACACCCTGGCGCTGGACCGCGTCGTCGAGGGCGAGTACACGCTGCCGTCGATCGACCTGCTGGTCGCGGGTGACCCGCCCAAGCGCCGCAGCGCCGCCAACGACCAGATGGTCGAAGTCATCGGGTCGGTGTTGCAGCAATTCAAGGTCGACGCGACGGTCACCGGCTGCACCCGCGGTCCGACGGTCACCCGCTACGAGGTCGAACTCGGACCCGGCGTCAAGGTCGAGAAGATCACCGCGCTGCAGAAGAACATCGCGTACGCGGTGGCCACCGAGAGCGTCCGCATGCTGGCGCCGATCCCCGGCAAGTCCGCCGTCGGCATCGAGGTGCCCAACACCGACCGCGAGATGGTCCGGCTCGCCGACGTGCTCACCGCGCCGAAGGTGCGCGCCGACCACCATCCGCTGCTCATCGGGCTTGGCAAGGACATCGAGGGCCAGATGATCTCGGCCAACCTGACCAAGATGCCGCACCTGCTGGTCGCGGGCTCGACGGGTTCGGGCAAGTCGAGCTTCGTCAACTCGATGCTGGTGTCGCTGCTCACGCGGGCCACCCCCGAAGAGGTCAGGATGATCCTGATCGACCCGAAGATGGTGGAACTGACCCCCTACGAGGGCATCCCGCACCTCATCACGCCGATCGTCACCCAGCCGAAGAAGGCCGCCGCGGCGTTGGCGTGGCTGGTCGAGGAGATGGAGCAGCGCTACCAGGACATGCAGGCCTCGCGTGTGCGTCACATCGACGACTTCAACGCCAAGGTGCGATCCGGCGACATCACGACGCCGCTGGGCAGCGAGCGGGTGTACAAGCCGTACCCCTACATCGTTGCCATCGTCGACGAGCTCGCCGACCTGATGATGACGGCGCCGCGCGACGTCGAGGATGCCATCGTGCGGATCACGCAGAAGGCGCGCGCCGCGGGCATCCACCTCGTGCTCGCCACCCAACGGCCGTCGGTCGACGTCGTCACGGGGCTGATCAAGACCAACGTGCCGTCTCGGCTGTCGTTCGCGACGTCGTCGCTGACCGACAGCCGCGTCATCCTGGATCAGCCAGGGGCCGAGAAGCTGATCGGCATGGGCGACGCACTCTTCCTCCCGATGGGCGCCAACAAGACGGTTCGCCTTCAGGGCGCCTACATCTCCGACGACGAGATCCACGCGGTCGTTCAGGCGTGCAAGGACCAGGCGGAGCCGGAGTACACCGACGGCGTCACCACCGCCAAGCCGACCGGCGAGCGCACCGACGTCGACCCCGACATCGGTGACGACATGGACGTCTTCCTGCAGGCCGTCGAGCTCGTCGTGTCCTCGCAGTTCGGTTCGACGTCGATGCTGCAGCGCAAGCTGCGCGTCGGCTTCGCCAAGGCCGGCCGGCTGATGGATCTGATGGAGACGCGCGGAATCGTCGGGCCGAGTGAGGGTTCCAAGGCGCGCGACGTGTTGATCAAGCCCGACGAACTTGCCGGCACGCTGATGTTGATCCGCGGCGGCGCCGACGCCAACGGCGGCGACCCCGAGGAGTAGTGCCGTGGTCGGCGGGCGCTGAGCGATCGACTAGCAATCGCCTAGCCTCGCCGACTTCTGCACCATGGCTGCGCCGCCGACCGCGGAACGACCGTGACGCAGAAATCGCGGTGCCACAGGCAACGAAATCCCCTACAGGACCAGGATCATCCGCGAGTTGCCGAGGATGTTGGGCTTGACGTAGGACAGGTCGAGGAACTCCGCGACGCCGATGTCGTACGAGCGGCACATCTCCTCGTAGACCTCGGCGGTCACCGGAGTGCCCTCGATTTCCTGGAAGCCGTGTCGGCCGAAGAAGTCGACCTCGAACGTGAGCACGAAGATCCGGGACAGATGAAGGTCCCGCGCGACGTCGAGCAGCCGCTCGACCACCGCGTGGCCGACGCCCCCGCCACGGACCTTCGGGTGCACCGCAACGGTGCGCACCTCCCCGAGGTCGGACCACAGCACGTGGAGCGCGCCACAACCGACGATTTCGCCATCGATTTCGGCAACCCAGAACTCCTGTACCGCCTCATAGAGCGTGACGAGGTTCTTCTCCAGCAGGATTCGGCCCGCGTAAATGTCGATCAGCGCCTTCACAGCGGGGACGTCGGAGGTGCGCGCACGCCGGACCGTCAGCCCGTCCGGTTTGGGCGCGTTGCTCACAGCGAAGAGGTTATCGGTTGGCGCAACCGATATTCTGATGCCGTGCCGGGCCACTCTGACGTCGATCCCGTGGTTCCCCACGTCGGGGTGGCCAACGTCGCCAACCTGCTCACCGGGCTTCGCATGGTGCTGGTGCCGGTGTTCCTGGTCGCCCTCTTCGTCGGCGACGGGCATGAGACCTTCTGGCGGATAGTGGCTTTCGTCATCTTCGCGGCCGCTGTCATCACCGATCACATCGACGGTCGGATCGCCAGGAGCTATGACCTGGTCACCGAGTTCGGCAAGCTCGCCGACCCGATCGCCGACAAGGCGCTGATCGGGGCGGCACTCGTCGGGCTCTCGATCCTCGGGGATCTGCCGTGGTGGGTGACCGGGGTCATCCTCGTCCGTGAGATCGGCGTCACCGTGTTGCGATTTGCGGTGCTCCGCCGCGGAGTCATCCCGGCCAGCCGCGGCGGCAAGCTCAAGACGCTGGTCCAGGCCGTCGCGATCGGGCTGTTCATCATGCCGCTGTCCGGCGGCTGGCTCACCGGCGCGTGGGTGATCATGTGGGCGGCCATCGTGTTGACCGTGGTCACGGGGGTCGACTACGTGGTCACGGCGGTCCGCGAGTCGCGCGCCCGCGCCGCAGGCCACTGACGGTCGACGCGCTCGGGAACCAATTCGCGCTTCGTGAGCGTTCTGGATTTAGTGACCCGAGAGCGTCGATTTTTAAGGAGAGCGCGATGACGGCATTGCTGCGCGAGGTGATCGGCGACGTGCTGCGTGGAGCCAGGATCGAGCAGGGCAGGACCCTGCGTGAAGTGTCCGACGAGGCCCGCGTGAGCCTCGGCTACCTCTCCGAGGTCGAACGAGGCCGCAAGGAGGCGTCCAGCGAGTTGCTCAGCGCCATCTGCGGGGCACTCGACGTCCCGCTGTCGCGTGTGCTGACCGACGCCGGTGAGGCGATGGAGCATCAGGAACGCGTCCCCGCCGACGCGGCGACCATCGGCGCGGCCAACATCGACGTCAGCACCAAGGTCGTCATTCCCCAGGTCGTGTCGATGGCGGTCGCTTGAGTCGTCGCGTCCACGCGTACCGGAATTCTCCTGCGGGGGTGTGGTCACCCCCTCGGAACCGATAAGTTGGCAGTAGCGGCAAGCACCGAGCCCATCCTGGGCAGACAGCTCGACACGAAGGCGGAACGAACCCATGGCCAACCCGTTCGTCAAGGCGTGGAAGTACCTGATGGCGCTGTTCAGCTCCAAGGTCGACGAGTACGCCGACCCGAAGGTGCAAATCCAGCAAGCCATCGAGGACGCGCAGCGTCAGCATCAGGCGCTGACCCAGCAGGCCGCACAGGTGATCGGCAACCAGCGCCAGCTGGAGATGCGGCTGAACCGTCAGCTCGCCGACATCGAGAAGCTTCAGGTCAACGTGCGCCAGGCGCTCACGCTGGCCGACCAGGTCACCGCCGCGGGTGACGCGGCCAAGGCCACCGAGTACAACAACGCCGCCGAGGCGTTCGCGGCGCAACTCGTCACCGCCGAGCAGAGCGTTGAGGACCTCAAGGCGCTGCACGATCAGGCGTTGCAGGCCGCCGGTCAGGCCAAGAAGGCGGTCGAGCAGAACGCCATGATGCTGCAGCAGAAGATCGCCGAGCGCAGCAAGCTGCTCAGTCAGCTCGAGCAGGCCAAGATGCAGGAGCAGGTCAGCGCCTCATTGCAGTCGATGAGCGAGATGGCGGCACCGGGCACCACCCCCAGCCTGGACGAGGTGCGCCAGAAGATCGAACGTCGCTACGCCAACGCGATGGGCGCGGCCGAGCTGGCGCAGAACTCGGTGCAGGGCCGGATGATGGAAGTGCAGCAGGCCAGCGTGCAGATGGCCGGGCATTCCCGGCTCGAGCAGATCCGCGCGTCGATGCGCGGTGACGCACTTCCGACGGGAGGGGCCGCCACGCCCGCCGCGCCGGCTGTCAACCCGCCTGCTTCCACGCCGGAAAACCCACTCTCACAGTAAGTTTCGAGGTACATGCCAGTGGACGTGAGGACCAGCCGCCAAGCGGGTTTGCGCTACGTCGTGCAACACGGGGTCGACACGGCCGCCGAGTTGGCCGACGGGCTGGCACAGAAGCTGGGCGCAGCTGCCGATCCGCGCGCCAAGATGCTGCGCAAGCGGCGCTGGGCGCTGCGGGCGGGCTGGTTCTTCACCTTCGCCACTGCATTCTGGATCGCGGTCACCGGGTTGCTCGCATCGTGGAGCACTCCGGTCTGGGGGCTGATCATCACGGGCGTCATCGCCGCGGGTGCCGCGTTCCCGGCGACGCTGGCCTTCCTGCGCTACCGCTGGCTGCGGGGAACGCCATTGCCTCCGGAGCGCACCGTTCACCGGCTGCCGCCGTGGGGGTCTGCCGCCCGCCCGCCGATGGCCGCGCTGGCCTCGTCGGAGCGGGGGCTGTTCTCGCTGCTCGGCATCCTGCAGCGGGGCCAGATGCTGCCCGCCGACGAACTCCGCGAGGTGACGCTGGCGGCCAACCAGACGGCGGTCACCATGGCGGCAACCGCCAAGGAAGTGGCCTCGATGGAGCGGGCGGCCCATTCGTCCCCGCAATCACGGGCTCACCTGACCCCCACCATCCGAGCGTTCGTCGCTCAGCTGGACAGTGGGGCCCGTCAGTACGACGAAATGGTCACCGCCGCAGCCCAACTGGTGTCGGCGGCGAACTCCGGATCGATGTCGAGCTCACCGATGACGGCGCAGCGCTACCGGCACGAACTCGCGGGTGCCACCGATCGGCTCACCGGATGGGCGCAGGCGTTCGACGAACTCGGCCACCTGCGTCGCGCCTGACGACTCAGAGGTCCTGGCTGCTCGGCGGGTCCGAGCGGGGTCCGTACTTCGCGATGTAGGCGTCGTGCTTGGGCGCGTCGCGCTGGCGGGCGATGTAGTCGACCAGGCCGGGGTCCAGCCCGTGCTTTCGCAGCATGTGGCGGCGCCACACCTTGTTCAGCGCGTGCGAGAAGAACACGAACGGAATCAGGATCGGCAGCGTCGTGGACAGGTGCAGGTACAACGACATTGGGACGATCCAGAACGGCGTCAGGATCAGCACTGCCGGGATGAACACCCGAACCATCATGCGCAGTGTGGCGCCCCGCCCGGCCAGGTCGTCGGCCACCCACTGCTTCATCGAGTCGGGCAGCCGCCGTCCGTAGCAGTACGTGACGTACTCCCACGCGTTCGGCCGGGTGCGCTCGGTGGCCATCACATCGTGGGGCGCAGCGCGGGCACGGCGACGCCCAGAACCCCGCGCACCGTGGCCTTCACCATGTCGAACATGTCGAAGTAGTCCCGCCACAGCGTGATTCGGCCGTCCTGGACTTCGAACACGCCGCACACCCAGAACTGCAGGCGCAGCGGCCCGAGGACGATGGCGTCGGTGCGTTCGTTGAGAACCGTCGCGCCTTCTGCGACGTTGCGGTGAAACTTCACCTCGAAACCCATGCGACCTTGCATGCCGCGCATCATCTTCGCGACGCGGGCACCGCCGCGCACCGTCGGCAACCCCACGTTCTCGTAGACGATGTTGGCGTCAAGGAGGCTCTCGAACGTGTCGAAGTCCTGGTCCTGCAGCGCGTTGAGGAACTTCTCGACTACGAGGGCGTTGTCGGTGCTCGCCTCGGTCGATGTCTGCTCGGTCATGATGCCAGCGTAGTCGCGCTAGCGCTGGTCGCTAGCTGCGGGCGCTGTGGCAGGGTGGGCCGATGCGCGTCGCGGTGGTCGCAGGCCCGGATCCTGGGCATGCGTTTCCGGCGATCGCGCTGTGTCTGAAGTTCAAGGCGGCGGGCGACACGGCCACGCTGCTCACGGGAGTCGAATGGCTCGATGCCGCGCGAGACGCGGGCCTGGAGGCGGTCGAACTGGCGGGACTCGACCCCGCCGACACCGATGACGACGCCGACGCGGGCGCCAAGCTCCACCAGCGGGCCGCGCGGATGGCAGTGCTCAACGCGCCAGTGCTGGAGGCGCTCGCGCCGGATCTGGTGGTCTCCGACGTGATCACGGTGTGTGGCGGGCTTGCCGCCGAACTCCTCGGGGTGCCGTGGGTCGAGTTGACCCCGCATCCGCTGTATCTGCCGTCGAAGGGGCTGCCGCCGCTGGGCAGCGGGTTGGCGCCGGGGACCGGTGTGTTGGGTCGACTGCGCGACACGGTGATGCGCGCCATGACTGCGCGGTCCGTCCGTGATGGCGATCGACAGCGTGCCGCGGCTCGCATGGACATCGGTTTGCCTGCAGCAGATCCCGGTCCGACGAGACGGCTGATCGCGACGCTGCCGGCGTTGGAGGTGCCTCGGCCCGACTGGCCGCCGGAGGCCGTGGTCGTGGGGTCGCTGCACTTCGAACCCACCTCGACGCTGCTGGAGCTGCCGCGAGGCGACGGGCCGGTGGTGGTCGTGGCTCCGTCCACCGCGACGACGGGGACGCAGGGGCTGGCCGAGCTGGCGCTGGACGTGCTGGAGCCCGGTACGACGCTGCCGGAGGGGGCGCGGGTGGTGGTGTCGCGGTTGGGCGGACCGGAGCTGAACGTCCCATCGTGGGCGGCGGTGGGGTTGGGACGCCAGGACGAACTGTTGTCGCGCGCCGACCTGGCGATCTGCGGCGGTGGGCACGGCATGGTCGCCAAGGTGCTGCAGGCCGGGGTGCCGATGGTGGTGGTGCCGGGCGGGGGAGACCAGTGGGAGATCGCCAATCGTGTTGTGCGTCAAGGTAGTGCGGTGTTGGTGAGGCCGCTGACTGCCGACGCCCTGACTGCCGCAGTGGGTGAGGTGCTCTCTTCGTCGAGCTACCGGGACGCGGCCCGACGGGCGAGCGCCGACGTCGATGGCGTGGCCGATCCGGTACGGGTGTGCCATGAAGCGCTGGCCGCGTCCGCGTAAGTTGGTGCCGTGCGGCTGACGGAATTCCACGTACTCGTCGAGGGACGCTTCGGTCCGGTGCGTGGTGGTTCGATGCTCGTCGACCACGTGCTGAGCGGCCTCGGCGGACGCACCGCCGCCCAGGCCATCTCGGACGGCGTCGAACCCCGCGACGTGTGGCGCGCGCTGTGCGCCGACTTCGACGTCCCGCGCGATCAGTGGTGATTTCCGGGTACTGAACACGCTCGGCGCGTCGCCTTGCCTTCGAACACCTGTTCGTTATTGTGGTGATCGTTCGACCGCGGTGATTTTTGTCGGTGGGCCGTCCTAGCCTCTGGGCCAACTGATCGAACACCGATCAACCGAACAGCTAGACCATCGCAAGAGAGACGGAGATCCACACCATGGCACAAGCCCCCGATCGCGAAAAGGCCCTCGAACTGGCCCTGGCCCAGATCGAGAAGAGTCACGGCAAGGGTTCGGTGATGCGACTCGGTGACGAGGTGCGTGCGCCGATCTCGGTCATCCCAACCGGCTCGATCGCCCTCGACGTGGCGCTGGGCATCGGCGGGCTGCCCCGTGGCCGCGTCGTCGAGATCTACGGCCCGGAGTCTTCCGGCAAGACCACCGTCGCCCTACACGCGGTGGCCAATGCGCAGGCCGCAGGCGGCATCGCCGCGTTCATCGACGCCGAGCACGCGCTGGACCCCGACTACGCCAAGAAGCTTGGTGTGGACACCGACTCGCTGCTGGTCTCTCAGCCAGACACCGGTGAGCAAGCGCTGGAGATCGCCGACATGCTGATCCGGTCCGGCGCGCTGGACATCCTGGTCATCGACTCGGTCGCCGCCCTGGTGCCACGTGCGGAGATCGACGGCGAGATGGGCGACAGCCACGTCGGCCTGCAGGCCCGGCTGATGAGCCAGGCGCTCCGCAAGATCACTGGCGCGCTGAGCAACTCGAACACCACCGCGATCTTCATCAACCAGCTCCGCGAAAAAATCGGAGTGATGTTCGGATGTTTTGCCTATGACACTCGGGTCCAGCTGGCCGACGGCACCACCGAGAAGATCGGCAAGATCGTCAACAACAAGATGGACATCGAAGTGCTGTCCTACGACCCGGTCAGTGACCAGATCGTGCCGCGAAAGATCGTGAACTGGTTCAACAACGGACCAGCCGAGCAGTTCCTGCAATTCACCGTCGAAAAGTCGGGTGGCAACGGAAGGTCCCAGTTTGCCGCCACGCCAAATCACCTCATTCGTACGCCGGCTGGGTGGTCGGAGGCAGGTGACCTGACCGCGGGCGACCGTGTTCTCGCCGCCGAACCGCACCTTCTCAGTGACCAGCAGTTCCAGGTCGTACTCGGGTCGCTCATGGGTGACGGAAACCTGTCACCTAATCGGCGGGACCGCAACGGCGTCCGGTTCCGGCTGGGGCATGGTGCCAAGCAGGTCGAGTATCTGCGCTGGAAGACCGAACTGCTGGGGAACATCAAGCACTCGGAACGCGAAAACACCAAGGGCGCACACTTCGTCGACTTCACTCCGTTGCCTGAACTGGCCGAGCTGCAACGCGCGGTGTATCTCGGCGATGGCAAGAAGTTCCTCTCCGAGGAGTACCTCAAGGCACTCACCCCGCTGGCGTTGGCCGTCTGGTACATGGACGACGGCTCGTTCACCGTCCGCTCCAAGGGTCTGCAGGAGCGCACCGCCGGAGGCAGTGGTCGTATCGAGATCTGCGTCGAGGCAATGAGCGAGGGCTCACGAACCCGTCTTCGTGATTACCTGCGCGATACTCACGATCTGGATGTGCGTCTGCGCCAATCGGGTTCGGCAGGTAAGGCGGTGCTGGTGTTCTCCACCGCGGCCTCGGCGAAATTCCAGGAGTTGGTTGCGCCTTACATTGCTCCGTCGATGGAGTACAAGCTGCTGGGGCGATTCCGTGGACAAGGATCGGTGATGCCACAGTTCATCGAGCCCGCTCAGCGTTTGGTGCCAGCCCGCGTCCTCGACGTCCACGTCAAGCCGCATACGCGCTCGATGAATCGTTTCGACATCGAGGTGGAGGGCAACCACAATTACTTCGTAGACGGTGTCATGGTGCACAATTCGCCCGAAACGACAACGGGCGGAAAGGCTTTGAAGTTCTACGCCTCCATTCGCCTCGACGTGCGACGCATCGAGACGCTCAAGGACGGCACCGATGCGGTGGGCAACCGTACCCGCTGCAAGGTCGTCAAGAACAAGATGGCGCCGCCGTTCAAGCAGGCCGAGTTCGACATCCTCTACGGCAGGGGCATCTCCAAGGAGGGCTCGCTCATCGACATGGGCGTCGAGCATGGCTTCGTCCGTAAGTCCGGCTCCTGGTTCACCTACGAGGGTGAGCAGCTGGGCCAGGGCAAGGAGAATGCCAGAACCTTCCTGATCGACAACCCCGATACGGCGGCCGAGATCGAGAAGAAGATCAAGGAAAAGCTCGGCATCGGCGCCGTGCTGACCAGCGAGCCCAGCAATGTCGAACCCCTGCCCGCTCCCGTCGACTTCTGAGTCGCCGCAAGCGGATTCGGCTTCCCGCGAGGAGCAGGCGCGGGCATTGTGCCTGCGCCTGCTCACCGTGCGGGCGCGGACGCGGGCCGAGCTAGCCGGACAGCTGGCCAAGCGCGGCTACCCCGACGAGGTCAGCGCAGGCGTGCTGGATCGGCTGGCCGACGTCGGGCTCGTCGACGACCGTGACTTCGCCGAGCAGTGGGTGCGTTCGCGTCACGTCAACGCCGGAAAGGGCAAGCGCGCCTTGGTCTCCGAGTTGCGCACCAAGGGCGTCGACGACGAGGTGATCACCGCCGCGCTGGCCGACGTCGACTCCGACGCCGAACGCGAGCGGGCCGAGCAGCTGGTCGCCGACAAGCTGCGACGGGAACGGCTCACCGACGACGCCGACGAGCTCAAGCTGACCCGCAGGCTCGTCGCCATATTGGCTCGCCGCGGCTACGACCAGTCGATGGCGTTCGACGTGGTCAAGGTGGCGCTGGCCAACGAACGGGAGCGCCGCCGGGTCTAGGGCGCGTGCACCTGGTCAGTCGCGATGCCGGCGAGGCCCGTCGGGCTTGCGATCATGACGATCGGGCCCATCGTGGCGAGTCGCCTGAGCATCTGACCCCTTCGTCGACGGTCCCTCGGCCGAACGTCGGTCGAGCCGGTCGCGGCGCGGCACGTGTGAGTCGCGGGAACCGTCCTTGCGGTCCACCTCGGTCGTCGAGCCAGCCGATCCGCGTTTGGGTTCGTCGGTGTCGACTGGGGGTTCGGGCTTGCTGGGCACCGGTGGGGACGCTTCGTCACGAGGTTTGGAGCGGTGGGTCAGTGCGATGGTGGTCGGCGTCGGGGCAGGCAGCGCCGATTCGACGACGGTGCGCGGGGCCGATCCGACGAAAGTGCGTGGGGCCGGCGTAGCGGTTGGGGCGACGGCAACCTGACTCGGGATGAGGTTCGTGACGAATTGCGCTTGGAATCTGACGTATTCGGCGCCGAACCTGAGCAACTCATTGCCCGCATCGACCTCGACGGCCGCCAGGTTCTGCAGTGCGCGGGCGACGGCTGTGGGCAGTGGTGTTCTGCCAGCGAGGTCCGCTGCCAGCGTCAGCGGGATGGGAAGTTCGCGAGCGAACAGCTGTGCGCCGGTCACCAGGAAGTCCGTCACGAACACGACGTGGAACGCGACCTGTTGACCGATGAGGCCTGGCGGCGAGAGCGCGATCGCCGCGGGTGTGAGCGACAACGGTTGCGCCTGGGCAACGAGCGCCACCGCGTCGGATTCGACGGGGCGCGCGACCGCGGGTGAAAGTGCCGGAACGGCGACCGCCGCGCCGATGCTCAGCACCGCGAATCCAGCCGTGACGTGCAGGTGAAGACGAGTGTCCATGACCACCTCCCCGATGAATGGGACACCGCGGGTCCGAGACGTGCTCGAACCACCATGAAGGACACGAATCCCGGGTCCGCGGGGTTCAACACCGATCACGAGTGCGCGGTGCCGTGGCGATCGGTGCTGCGGGGCGGTGCGCTAGAAGCCCTCCGGCGACGTCCTCGAAGGCAGTGGAGCCCAACTGGATTGGGAGCTGGCCGCTAGGAGGTAACGGCTAGACGACCGTCGCGCCGGGGACGCCTTCCTGCTCGATGGTCTCGGCCTCGAGCGGAGCGGGTCCGCGCTTGGACTGTCGAAGCCTGCGTTCCAGCCACACCGCGAACGCCGACAGCGCGTAGTTGACGCTGATCATCATGACCGCGACGACGATGAGAGCGGGGATGTAGTTGCTGAAGGACGCGCCGATGCCCGTGGCCTGGTTGACGAGCTCCGGATACGTGATCGCGACGCCCAGCGCAGTGTCCTTGAGCACGACAACGAGCTGCGAGACCAAGACGGGCAGCATCGACGTGATCGCCTGTGGGAGCAGGATCGACCGCATCGTCTGACCCCAACGCAGCCCGAGCGCCGACGCAGCTTCGGACTGTCCGCGCGGCAATGCGTGCACGCCGGCTCGCACGATCTCGGCGATGACCGCGCCGTTGTACAAGGTCAGCCCCGTCACGACGCCTGCGAGGGTGGCCATTTCCGACGGGAAAATGTCGTACTTCGAATAGACGAAGTACGCGAAGATCATCAGGATCAGCACGGGGATGGCGCGGAACAACTCGATGAACACCGCGCACGGCCGCTGGATGGCGGGATGTGTCGACATGCGGCCGACCCCGAGCAGGAACCCGAGGACCAGCGCCAGCACGATCGAGATGGCAGCGGCCTTGAGCGTGTTCCATATGCCGGGCAGGAGGTAGTTCTCCCACAGGTCCGGCGTCGTGAACGGATTCCATTTGGCCCCGGTCAGCTGATCGGCGTCGGCCAGCTTCGACAGCACCGCCCAGGCCGCCAGCCCAACGACGAGCACCGTGACGGCCGTAGCGATGTGGTTGCGAACCCTGGCCCGTGGACCCGGGCTGTCGAACAGGACTGAGGCGCTGCTCATCTCGCGACCGCCCATCGCTTGCCCAACCACCCGAACAACAGCCCCAACGGCAGCGTCAGCGCGACGAACCCTGCGGCGAAGAGGCCACCGACCAACAGCAGCGCCGACGACTTCTCCACCCACTCCGACATCAACAGCGACGCTTCCGACACGCCGATCACCGAGGCGATCGTCGTGTTCTTGGTCAGCGCGATGAGTACCGATCCCATCGGGATGACCGTGGCGCGGAACGCCTGCGGCAGCAGGATGGTCGTCAGGTTCTGGCCGAACGTGAGCCCGAGCGAGCGGGCCGCCTCGGCCTGTCCCAGCGGGATGGTGTTGATGCCCGAGCGGAGGGTCTCACACACGAACGACGCCGTGTAGACCGACAAGCCGAGGACGGCCAGTCGGAAGTTGTTGTCTGCGAAGAACGTCGGGGAATCCTCGTTGGCCAGCGTGATACCCATGCTGGTGTAGAGGCCGAGCGAGGTGAACAGGATGATCAGCGTCAGCGGCGTGTTGCGCACGGTGTTCACGTAGGCGGTGCCGAGCCACGTCAGCACGGGCACTGGCGACAACCGCATCGCCGCCAGTGCCGTCCCGATGACCAACGCGCCGATCGCCGAATACACGGTCAACTGGATGGTGGTCCAGAACGCCTCTAAGAACGCGCTGAACTTGAAGACCTCCACGTTCGCTCCGCTGGCTTCCCGTCAGCCCGTTACTTCTCGATGGCAGGCGGCTCGGGCGTCTTGATGCCTGCAGGGCCGAGATTCTTCTCGAACGCCGCGGCCCAGGCGCCGTCGGACTCCATCTTCGTGAGGGCGTCGTTGATCTTGGTCTTTAGTTCGGAGTCGCCCTTCTTCAAGCCGATGCCGTACTTCTCCGTGGAGAACGTGTCGCCGACGACCTTGAACGTGCCGGGACTCTGCGCCGCGAAACCGGCCAGGATCACCTCGTCGGTGGTCACCGCGTCGACCGCGCCGTTCTTGAGCGCCTCGATGCATGCGGAGTAGTTCGGGTACTCCTGAAGCTGCACGCTCGGGAACTCGTCCTTGATCTTCTGGGCCGGGGTCGACCCCTTCACCGAACACAGCTTCTTGTTGTTGGCCAGCGAGTCCTTGCCGGTGATGTCGGTGTTGGCTGCCGTTACCAGCAGGCTCTGACCGGTGATCAGGTACGGGCCCGCGAAGTCGACGCGTTCCTTGCGTGCATCGGTGATGGAGTACGTGGCGACGACGTAGTCGACCTGGTCGTTGTCGATCATGTTCTCGCGCTGCGCCGACACCGCCTCCTTCCACTCGATCTTGTCGGGCTCGTATCCGAGCTCCTTCGCCACGTAGGTGGCGACGTCGACGTCGAATCCGCTGTACGTGCCGTCGGGGTTCTTCAACCCAAGGCCGGGCTGGTCGAACTTGATGCCGACGCTGACGGTCTCCTTGTCGCCGGACGCGGCGGTGCCACTGTCACCACCCCCGCACGCGGTGACGGACAACGGCAATGCGACGGCCAACGCGACGGCTGCCGCCAATCGGATGCGCATGGGCTTGCGGACGAGGCTCACGGTAATTCCTTTCGCCGAGGCGTTAGTGGTTCAGGATCTTGCCAAGGAAGTCCTTGGCACGATCGGATTTCGGGTTGGAAAAGAACTCTTCGGGCGGTGCGTCCTCGACGACCGCGCCGTCGGCCATGAAGATGATGCGCTGCGATGCGCGCCGGGCGAAGCCCATTTCGTGCGTGACCACGAGCATCGTCATGCCATCCTCGGCCAGCGAGATCATGACCGAGAGCACCTCGTTGATCATCTCGGGGTCAAGGGCGCTGGTGGGTTCGTCGAACAGCATGACCTTCGGATCCATTGCCAGCGACCGCGCGATGGCCACGCGTTGCTGTTGACCGCCCGACAGCTGGGCGGGGTACTTGTCCTTCTGGTTGGCGATGCCGACGCGTTCGAGCAGTTCCATCGCCTTCGTGCGCGCCTGCTCCTTGGAACGCTTGCGCACCTTCATGGGGGCGAGCATGACGTTCTCGACAATCGTCTTGTGTGCGAACAGGTTGAAGGACTGGAACACCATCCCGACGTCCGCGCGCAGCTCCGCGAGCTGACGGCCCTCCTCGGGTAGCACCTTGCCGTCGATCGCGATGGTGCCAGAGTCGATCGGTTCGAGCCGATTGATGGTGCGGCACAAGGTCGACTTACCCGAACCAGACGGTCCCAACACCACAACGACCTGTCCGCGTTCGACATCGAGGTTGATGTCCTTGAGCACGTGCAGCTCGCCGAAGTGCTTGTCGACGGCCTTCATTGAGATCATCGGTTGATTGCTCGACGCCTGTTCGCTGGTTGCGGACGCGGACTCGTCGATCGCCATGCGCTCAGACCTTACCCAGGTAATGCCCAGTCCGCCGGGCTCTCGGCAATCCGGCGGATTTAGAGGTGACAGATCACCCCCGTACCATTGGGCCGTGACTTCGATGGTGGAATCCGACGCTCTGGCCTCGGCCAGTGAGCCCTCGGTGCGCACCTTCCAGGTCCGTACGTATGGCTGCCAGATGAACGTGCACGACTCCGAGCGCCTGGCCGGTCTGCTGGAAGCCGCAGGATACGAGCGCGCGCCCGACGGCACTGACGCCGACGTCGTCGTCTTCAACACCTGCGCCGTGCGCGAGAACGCCGACAACAAGCTTTACGGCAATCTCAGCCACCTGGCACCGCGCAGGCAGTCCGACCCGAACATGCAGATCGCCGTCGGCGGCTGTCTGGCGCAGAAGGACCGCGACGCGGTGCTGCGCAAGGCGCCCTGGGTCGACGTCGTGTTCGGCACGCACAACATCGGCTCGTTGCCGACGCTTCTGGAGCGGGCGCGGCACAACCAGGTGGCGCAGGTCGAGATCGCCGAGGCGCTGCAGGAGTTCCCGTCGGCTCTGCCCGCGTCCCGCGAATCCGCCTACGCGGCTTGGGTTTCCATCTCGGTGGGCTGCAACAACACCTGCACGTTCTGTATCGTGCCCGCGTTGCGCGGCAAGGAGGTGGACCGCCGACCCGGTGACGTGCTCGCCGAGGTGCAGTCGCTCGTGGATCAAGGCGTGCTCGAGGTCACGCTGTTGGGCCAGAACGTCAACGCCTACGGCGTCTCGTTCGCTGCGGACGAGCGCTTGCGCGAGGACCCGATGATGTGGTCTGACGTTCCGCGCGATCGCGGGGCGTTCGCGGCGTTGCTGCGTGCCTGCGGCGGCATCGCCGGGTTGGAGCGCGTGCGATTCACCTCGCCGCATCCGGCGGAGTTCACCGACGACGTGATCGAGGCGATGGCCACGACGCCGAACGTCTGCCCCACACTGCACATGCCGTTGCAGTCGGGATCTGACCGGATCCTCAAGGAAATGCGCAGGTCCTACCGTGCCGAGCGGTACCTCGGCATCATCGACCGCGTACGCGCGGCCATCCCGCACGCGGCCATCACCACCGACCTCATCGTCGGTTTCCCCGGCGAGACCGAAGCGGACTTCCAGGCCACCCTCGACGTGGTCGAGCGGGCGCGCTTCGCCAACGCGTTCACGTTCCAGTACTCCAAGCGCCCCGGTACTCCGGCCGCCACATTGCCCGACCAACTGCCGAAGGCCGTTGTGCAGGAACGCTATCAGCGGCTGATCGACCTCCAGGAGCGCATCGCGCTCGAGGAGAACGCCGCCCAGGTGGGCACCTGCGTCGAGCTCCTCGTCGCCACCGGCGAGGGTCGCAAGGACGCCAGCACCGCCCGCATGTCGGGCCGCGCACGCGACGGTCGACTGGTTCACTTCACCCCCGGGGACGCCGACGTGCGGCCCGGGGACGTCGTCACCACCACCGTCACCGGGGCCGCGCCGCATCACCTGATCGCCGACTCCGACATGCTGGAGCACCGTCGTACCCGTGCGGGTGACGCCCACGAGGCCGGTACTCGCGTGAAGACGGTCGGGCTGGGCATGCCGGGAATCGGACTGACGCCGGCCGCCCCCACGGCGAAGGGATGCTGCGGGTGACCGGTTCGACGGGCCGGGGTGACGCGGACTTCGACGAGTTCAAGGGTGACATCGAAGCCGTCGAACGTCGGATGGCTCGCGAAATCGACCCGGGTGCAAGGGCTTTGGTGGTAGCCACCCTTGTCTTCGTGCTCCTGCTGACGTTCATCCTTCCCCACACGGGCAACGCAAGGGGACTCGACGTCCTGGTCGGCAGTGACGCAGCGCTTCGGGAGGCCATCGCACTGCCGTCGCGGGTGTTCACCTGGCTCGTGCTGGTGTTCAGCGTCGGCTTCTCGATGCTGGCCCTGCTCACCCGGCGCTGGGGGTTGGCGTGGATCGCCCTCGCCGGCTCGGCGGTGGCGTGCCCGCTCGGCATGCTCGCGGTCTGGTCGCGGCAGACCGTGGCGCAACCGCATCCAGGGCCGGGGTACGGGCTAATCATCGCGTGGGTCGCGGTGATCCTGCTGACGTTCCACTGGGCACGCGTCGTCTGGTCGCGCACCGCCGTCCAGTTGGCCGCGGAGGAGCAACGCCGCCGGGTCGCCGCCGAGAAGCAGCGCAAGGGGCTGCTCGACGACCTCGGCGACGGCGATTCCGCCGCCGACGGTTCCTAGCGCTTCTTACCAAGCGCCTCGACGGCCGCTTCGGCCCATTCCCGCCACTGCGTGGCGTTCGCCCTGGCCTGTTCGGCGTCCTTGGTCCGGCCAGCGGCCTCGGCCTTCTCGGCCTGATGTTCATACTGCTCGGCGCGTTCGCGGAACTGGTCGGCCCTGGCTTGGGCCTCTGGGTCGGACCATCCGCTGGACGCGGCGTCGCGCACCTTCTTCTCGACGGCCCGCATGCGCCGCTCGAATTCGGGGGCGCGTTCCCGCGGCACCTTGCCAAGGGCGTCCCACTTGTCGCCGATGGCACGGAACGCCGACCGGGCCGCCTCCACGTCGGTGACGTCGATGGCCTCGGCTTGGACCAACAACGCCTCCTTGGCGGTGGCGTTGGCGCCGAACTCGGCGTCGCGCTCGGAGTTGGCTGCGTTTCGGGCGGCGAAGAACTTGTCCTGCGCCGCCTTGAACCGCGCCCATAACGCGTCGTCGAGATCCTTCGCGGCGCGACCCGCGGCCTTCCACTCCGTCAGCAGGTCGCGGAACGCACCCGCCGTCGGACCCCAGTCCGTGGAGTCGGCGAGCCCCTCGGCGCGTTCGCACAGCGCCTCCTTGGCCTGTTTCACGCCCACCCGCTCGCGGTCGAGCTCCGCGAAGTGCGATCCGCGCCTGCGGTTGAACGTCTCGCGGGCAGCCGAATACCGTTTCCACAGCGCGTCGTCGACCTTGCGGTCCAGCCCGGTGATCGTCCGCCACTCGTCGAGGATGGCGCGCAGCCGGTCGCCGGCGGACTTCCACTGCGTGGCGTTGGCGGCGATCTCCTCGGCCTCGGCGGCCAACGCCTCCTTGCGCGCGGTCTGCGTCGCCCGTTGTTCGTCGCGGCGTTCGCGGTCGGCCTGCGCGGCGGAGTCGGCGTGTTCTGCGATCTCGCTCAGCCGGATGGCCAGCGCGTCGACGTCGCCGAGCACGGCCGCCGTCGGCAGGCTCTCGGCAAGGGCGGCCGCCGCTGACTTGATCTTGCGCGCGTCTCCGGTACCGGAGGCCAGTCGACCCTCCATCAGGGCGATCTCGGTGTGCAGGTCCTCGTAGCGGCGGCCGAAGTGCGCGAACGCGGCCTCGGGGTCGCCCGCTTGCCAGGATCCGATGACGCGTTCACCTGCGGCGCTGATCAGCCAGACCGTGCCGTCGGGGTCCATCCGGCCGAACCTGTGGGGGTCGGCGGGCGGTGGCGCCACCGGCGCAGACGTGCTGGGCCGGGGCACGGGGCGCGGCGGTCCTGGTCGGGGCGGTCCCGGTCGGGGGGTGGGCTTGGGGGAGCCGCCTGGCTCGCTGGTCGTCATATCCGTCATCCTCGTGCCCTCCGCGCGGTGACCCGCGCTCCTGCCGCGCGACGCGGCGCCGATAGCTCTGGTTTCTCGCCCGCTATTGAAACAGAGCGCTGTCCAGCGTGCCCACGCCTTTGCACGACCCGTCGCTTAGGGTCGGCTTGCGGATTCTCGAGCGAGCAGGGAGGTGGACGATGGAAAAGGCGGACATCGCCGCCCTGCTGGCGCTCGGCGCCGCGTTCTTCATCGCCATCGGGGACGTCATGCACCAGCGTTCCGCACACGACGTCACCGACGAATCGGTGGGCCATCTCGCGCTGTTCACCCGGCTGCTGCGCGACCGGGGGTGGTGGCTGGGCAGTCTGGTGTCGGCGGCGGGATTCGGTCTGCAGGCCGCCGCACTCGGGTTCGGCTCGGTGCTGCTGGTCCAGGCGGTGCTGGTGACGTCGCTGCTGTTCGCCCTCCCGATCAACGCCCGCCTCACTCATCGGCGGGTGTCGCGCTTCCAGTGGGCGTGGGCGGCGCTGTTGGCACTGGCCGTCGTGGTCATCGTCACGGTCGGAAACCCCACCGAGGGGCATTCTCGTGCGTCCATGAGCACGTGGGCGCTGGTCGTCGCCGTGCTCGGACCGGTGCTGATCGCCTGCATCGTCGGCGCGCGGCTCTTCTCGGGGCGGCCCGCCAGTGCGGTGCTGCTCGCCGTGGTGTCGGGCAGCATGTGGGGGCTCTTCGCGGTGCTCACCAAGGGCGTCGTGGACCGACTCGATGACGGACTCGTCGAACTGATCAAGACGCCCGAGCTCTACGCGTGGGCATTCGTCGCGGTGATGGGGACGGCGTGGCAGCAGTCGTCGTTCCGCGCAGGCTCGCTGACCGCGTCGCTGCCCACCATGACGGTGGTGGAGCCCGTCGTCGGCTCCGTGCTGGGCGTGGTGGTGCTCGGCGAGACACTGCGGCCGGGCGACGCCGGCTACGTGACGCTGGTCGCGGCGTTCGCGGTGATGATCGTCGCGACGGCTGCCCTCGCGCGCGGGGAGGCCGCTGCGGTGGCTACTAGTCAGGACGCTGGTTAGCGTGTTGACGTGCTGAGCGCCGTCGCGTTGATCCCGTCAGCGCCCGTCATGGTGACGCCACTGGTCGCCGGGGCGGCCGCGGAGCTGGCCGAATTGAACACCGCGGTGCTCAACGCGGCGACCGCACTCCCGGACGCCTGGGTCGCCGTCGGCGTCGGGGAGACGGATGAGGTGGTTGGATCCGACGCCGTCGGGACGTTCGCCGGCTTCGGCGCCGACATCAGGGTCGGCCTCCGGCCCGGAAGCGATGGTGTCCCCGCGCGACTTCCGTTGTGCGCCTTGATCACCGGTTGGGTGCGCGGTAGGGCGAACCTGGCGGCGCGAGCCGACGTGCGGGTGTACTCGAAAGACCACGGCGCCGACGCGGCACTGGCCCTCGGCAGGGCGCTGCGCGTCGAGCTCGACGGGGCGGCCGAATCCATCGGGGTCCTCATCGTCGCCGACGGTGCGAACACCCTGACTCCGCCGGCGCCCGGTGGCCACGACCCCGACTCGGTGCCCGTCCAGGAGGCGCTCGACGACGCGCTCGCCGCGGGTGACGTCGCCGCGCTCATCGACCTGCCGGTCGGAATCCTGGGTCGCGTCGCCTACCAGGTCCTGGCTGGGCTGACAGAGCCCGGGCCGGCCGCCGCGCGCGAGCTGTACCGGGGCGCGCCGTACGGCGTTGCGTACTTCGTCGGCGTCTGGACGCCGGTGCTGGGGGTCCCCCCGCTTGCGGGGGAAAGCGCAGCGACCCGGGAATCGACCGAGTGACGTCCGTGCGGCCCATCGCCATCGTCGGGCCGACTGGCACCGGGAAGAGCGCCCTGGCCCTCGACGTCGCCGAACGGATCGGCGGCGAGATCGTGAATGCCGACGCGATGCAGCGCTACCGCGGCATGGACATCGGCACTGCGAAGCTGGCGCCAGCGGAACGGCGCGGCATCCCGCATCACCAGCTCGACGTGCTCGACGTGACGCAGACCGCCACCGTCGGCCAGTACCAGCAGGCCGCCGCCGCCGACGTAGAGGCCGTCGCCGGGCGCGGAGCCGTGCCCGTCGTGGTCGGTGGCTCGATGCTCTACCTGCAATCGCTGCTCGACGACTGGGCCATTCCGGCCACCGACCCGCAGGTGCGGGCCCGGTGGGAGCTCAGGCTCGCCGAAATCGGGGTGGCGGCGCTGCACGCCGAGCTCGCCCGCGTGGACGCCGCCGCCGCCGAGTCGATCCTGCCGACCGACGGCCGTCGCATCGTGCGGGCGCTCGAAGTGGTGGAACTGACCGGCCAGCCGTTCGCCGCGAGCGCGCCGACGATCGGTCCACCGCGGTGGAATACCTTGATCATCGGAGTCGACTGGGAGACAACACTTCTCGATGAACGCTTGGCGCTGCGCACCGCGACGATGTTCGCCGACGGACTCATCCACGAGGTCGTCGCGCTGCAAGGCCGTGGACTGCGGAACGGAACGACCGCGTCCCGCGCGCTCGGCTACGCCCAGGTGCTCACCGCGCTCGAGGCCGGTGGCGGGGCCGAGGCCGTCGCCGAGGCTCGAGCGAGCACCTTCGTCGGAACCCGGCGCTACGTGCGTCGACAACGGTCGTGGTTCCGCCGCGACCATCGCATCGGTTGGCTCGACGGCGCGGCCCCGGGAAACGTCGACGACGTGCTGCGTAGGTGGCGACACGTATCCTGATCAGGTGAAGTTCGCCAAGGGGCACGGAACGCAGAACGACTTCGTCGTGCTGCCGGACCTCGATGCCCGCGTGGTGCTCACGCCCGAAGCGGTGTCCGCGCTGTGCGACCGGCGCCGCGGGCTGGGCGCCGACGGGGTGCTTCGCGTGACGACGGCCCAGGCGGCGCTGTCGGCCGGAGTGTTCGACCGCATCCCCGAGGGCGTGCAGCCCGGCGACTGGTACATGGACTATCGCAACGCCGACGGCTCCATCGCCCAGATGTGCGGCAACGGGGTGCGCGTGTTTGCGCACTACCTGCGCGCCAGCGGGCTCGAGCAGCGCGACGAGTTTGTGGTGGGCTCGTTCGCCGGGCCACGTCCCGTCGTCCTGCACGCCGCCGACGCGCTGTCCGCGGACGTGACCGTCGACATGGGTAAGGCCAACCAGTTCGGCCCCGGCTCGGCCACGGTGGGTGGGCGCACGTTCACCGGCCTGGCCATCGACGTGGGCAACCCTCATCTCGCCTGTGTCGATGCCACCTTGACCGCCGATGAACTCGCCGGCCTCGACGTGGCCGCGCCGGTCCAGTTCGACGGCGAACAGTTCCCCGACGGCGTCAACGTCGAGGTGCTCACCGCACCGGTCGACGGCGCGGTGTCCATGCGCGTCCACGAACGCGGGGTCGGCGAAACCCGTTCGTGCGGAACCGGAACCGTCGCCGCCGCGCTCGCCGCGCTGGCACACCAGGGAGCCTCGACCGGGGCGCTGCGGGTGCGCATCCCCGGCGGTGAGGTCGCCGTGACGATCACCGACGCCACCAGCTACCTGCGCGGACCATCGGTGCTGGTGGCTAGCGGCGCGCTCTCCGACGCCTGGTGGCAGGCCCAGTAGCGATAAATCGAATGCACGAAGACACCCCGAAGGGGCAACATCTCCACATACATGACTGAACCCAACATCCCAAGCACGGGCGAACTCGCCCTCGAAGACCGCGTCGCCCTGCGCCGCGTGGCTGGCCTCTCGACCGAACTCACGGACGTCTCCGAGGTCGAATACCGGCAGCTGCGCCTCGAGCGCGTCGTGCTCGTCGGCGTGTGGACCGACGGCAGCGCCGCCGACGCCGACGCCAGCCTGGCCGAGCTCGCCGCGTTGGCCGAGACGGCGGGCTCCGAGGTGCTCGAAGGACTGATCCAGCGCCGCGACAAGCCCGATCCGTCCACCTACATCGGCTCCGGAAAGGCGCAGGAGCTGCGCGAGATCGTGGTCGCCACTGGCGCCGACACCGTCATCTGCGATGGCGAACTGAGCCCCGCCCAGCTGAACTCGCTGGAGAAGGTCGTCAAGGTCAAGGTCATCGACCGCACGGCGCTCATCCTCGACATCTTCGCCCAGCACGCCACGTCCGCCGAGGGCAAGGCCCAGGTGGCCTTCGCGCAGATGGAGTACATGCTGCCCAGGCTCCGCGGCTGGGGCGAGTCGATGTCCCGCCAGGGTGGCGGCGCGGGCGGCAGCGGTGGCGGCGTGGGCACGCGCGGTCCCGGCGAGACCAAGATCGAGACCGACCGGCGCCGCATCCGCGAGCGGATGGCCAAACTGCGCCGCGAGATCAAGGACATGAAGAAGATCCGCGACACGCAGCGCAGCGGGCGGCGCCGCAGCGAGGTGCCGTCGGTGGCGATCGTCGGCTACACCAACGCGGGGAAGTCCAGCCTGCTCAATGCGCTCACCGGCGCGGGCGTGCTCGTCGAGAACGCGTTGTTCGCCACACTCGAACCCACCACGCGCCGTGGGCAATTCGACGACGGGCGGCCGTTCGTGTTGACGGACACCGTCGGCTTCGTCCGCCACCTGCCCACGCAGCTGGTCGAGGCGTTCCGGTCGACGCTGGAGGAGGTCGTCGACGCCGTCCTGCTGGTCCACGTCGTCGACGGCTCCGACGTCAACCCGTTGGCCCAGATCAACGCCGTCCGCCGAGTCGTCAACGACGTGGTGGCCGAGTACGACATCGCTCCGCCGCCGGAGTTGTTGGTGGTCAACAAGACCGACGCGGCCGGCGGGTTGATGCTGGCGCAACTGCGCCGCGCGCTACCCGATGCCGTGTTCGTCTCGGCACACACCGGCGACGGGCTGGAGCGGCTACGCCAGCGGATGGGTGAGCTCGTCGTCCCCACCGACATCACGGTCGACGTGACCATTCCCTACGACCGCGGCGACGTGGTCGCGCGCGTGCACGCCGACGGTCACGTCGATGCCACTGAACACACCGAGCAGGGCACCCGGGTCAAGGCCCGGGTGCCAATTGCGTTGGCGGCCAGCCTTCGCGAGTTCGCGACATTCTAGGTCCCACGATCGCCTCTCGGTGCCCGGAGGCGGCCGAATAGCGCACGTCCAGCTCACCGAGACCATGACTGCATTCCGCGAGCCACGCTAGCGCGTCCGTTGGTGCAGCAAGATAGCTGAGTAGTTCGTCGGCCGTCATCGGCCGACCGCAGAAGAAGCCTTGTGCCACGTCGCAGCCGTAGGCGCTCAGTGCCATGGCAGTTTCCACGTTTTCGACCCCTTCTGCCACGGCGGTCAAACCCAGGGTGCCAGCAAGGTCGATGATCGTACGAACTATTGCGGCGGCGCGGGAATCCGTGGTGATCGTTGCGACGAAGGAACGATCGACCTTGACTTCGTCGATGGGTAGCTCGCGCAGGTAGGACAGCGCCGAGTAACCCGTCCCGAAGTCGTCGATGGCGATGCCGACGCCCAACGCGTGCAGTTCGTGGAGCACCTTGAGCGCGCGGGTCTGGTTCCCCAGCACGAAGTCTTCGGTGATTTCGGCGACCAGCGTGCCCGCGTCCAGGCCGCGGCGCGACAGTGCGTCCGCGATCTGCACCGGTAGATCGAGATCCCCAAGGCTCGGCGGGAACAGGTTCACGGCGACGGTCAGCGGGAAGCCGTGTTCGCGCAAGAGCACGGCGTCATCGAGCGCTTGGTCGAGGACGACCGTCGTCATCGCTTGCATGAGCCCGTTCTGTTGCACGACCGGCAGGAACTGCTCCGGCAGCATCAGCCCATGCTCGACGTGATCCCAGCGGACTAGCGCCTCGACGCCGACGACTGCGCCCGACCGCAGCTCGACCTTGGGTTGGTAGTGCACGGAGAGTTCGCGGTTTTCGACTGCCGTGCGCAGTTGATCGAGTAGCCGCATGCCCGCCCGCGTGGTTTCGGGCGTTCCGTCGCCAGTGACTTCGGACGTGTACACGAGGAAGCCGACCTGCTGTCGCTTGGCGCGGTACATCGCAATGTCGGCATGGCGGAGCAACGTGCCGACATCTCGTCCGTGTCTGGGGCTGTTGGCGATCCCGATGGTGCCGTTCACCTGAACGCGCAGCCCCTCCAGTGGAATCGGTTTCTCCACGACGGAAAGCAACATACGTGCCGTCTTGGTAGCGCCTGCCGTGCCGGCATCGGGCAGCAACACCGCGAACTCGTCGCCTCCGAGCCGGACGAGTAGGTCTTCGTCGCGGAGGCTGTCATTCAGTCGGGCGGCGACGATCTGCAACAGCTCGTCACCCGCGGCGTGGCCCAAGGAGTCGTTGACATCCTTGAAGTGGTCGAGGTCCAACAGCAGCAGGGTCGGCGACGGAGACGTGCTGGCGTCGCGTACGTCGGCGAGCAGTGAGCCCGCGCGGGCATAGAAGCCACGTCGATTGGGAAGCCCGGTCAGGTCATCGGTCCGCGCCAGGTGGGCGTGCTCACCGGCCGGACCCGATTCCCAGTACGCGACCAAGGCAGTGCACATCGCCGCCAACACCGTTGCGATCGCGAGATACGTTACGGCCACGGACATCTCGATCTTGTCGTCGAGGATCAGGATGACGAGACCCGAGCAGGTGGCGGACAGCGGAACGACCAGGGACACGCCGCGAGGCGCTGGGGTGATCGACGGCCTGCGATGTCGTCCTGGCGCCAAGGCCACCACGGTGATCGCGAGCACTGAGGTTCCGTCGACGAATCCACCGAACTGATAGGTGTCCTCAGCGGCCTGAGTCAGATAGGCCGAGTCAGCGAACGCGAACATTGCCGACCCGAAAAAGAGCCACCACAATCCAGGCGGCGGGCGCCACCGAAATACGGCGCACGCGGCGAGGATGAATGCTAGCAGTGCGACGTCCAGAATCGGGTACGCCACAGTGATCGCTATCGCGATGACGCCGTCACCCAGCTCGGACAACGATGCGGGCAGTACCAGCGCACCCACGATCGACGCACTGCCCAATGCCACCACGAGTCCGTCCAACCCAATACTCAGTGGGACATGGTCGACGCGGGACCGCACCAGCACGAGCACTGCCAGGAAGACGCACGGGTAGTACGCCAGCCACATCGCATCGGTAAGGGTCGGAAAGGGTTCTGAGACCATCGGCTGGATGAACCAGCTCCAATAGGTGTTTGCTGCCGCACATAACGCCACGGCTCCCGCTATGAGTAGCCAGACCCTGCGGTCGGGACTCGACGGACGAATTCGCAGCAGGCACAGGGCGGCGGCGGACCAGTAGGCGAGGTTCTGCCAGATCCCGTCGATCCACCACGAGTAGTCGCGGTTTCCACGAACTTGCGGGAAAGCTGTGCACAGATACGTTGCGATGACCGCCAGTAGGACGAACTGCACTGGCCGGCACCATCCCCGAGCCGCCCGATGCTCGTTCGGGTCGGGTGGCATCGGGCGCCGGGATCGGGGCTTCCACCTAGACCTGATCCTGATCTTGTGGCAAATCATAGCCCCGCCCCCAGATTGACTCACGAACTTGCGTCCTCAGATGACAGTCGCGCCCGTATCAGTACAGCACATCGGGGTTGAGCGTGGGAAATGCGCAAAACTGCCCGCTGTTCACACGACGTCCGGGCACGATACGTGCTCAGGCGCGTGCAGACGTCGGTGAGTTTGGCAACCATGTGGTGGCTCTCGTCGCACGCATGCCGCTAGCATCGGCGGCGTGGCGAACCTGGATCCGTTCCGTACTCCAGAGTTGCGGGCGCGATTCATCGCGAAGTACGACGCGGTGGTCGCTGACTGGCCGGTTCCCTGCGAAGAGCGCGATGTCAGAACCGAATTCGGCACGACGCACGTGATCGTGAGTGGGCCCGCATCCGCGCCGCCGCTGGTGCTGCTCCACGGCGCGGCCGCCACGGCGGTGATGTGGCGGCCGGTCATCGAAGAGCTCAGCGCGACCTACCGTTGCTACTGCGTCGACACGATCATCGAAGGCAACAAGAGCATTGCCAGTAGGCGGATCTTCGGAAAGGCCAACCTGGTCACCTGGTTGAAGCAGGTGTTCGCAGCGCTCGGTGTCGAGAATGCAAGGGTCGTGGGCCTCTCGTATGGCGGTTGGCTTGCCGCCAATCTCGCAGTGCAATCACCCGAGCTCGTGAATCGCCTCGTCTTGCTGTGTCCGGCGGCGACGTTCGCACCAATCGTCGTCGAGTTCTACCGCGGAGTGTTCACGTCTCTTTTGCTGAGTTCACCCGAACGGGCTCGGCGGTTCGTGCAGTGGTTGTCGAGTACACCGAACGTGGAATCGGATCCGACCGCAGATCTGATCATTACGGCGCTGCTATCCGGATCCAGATCCATTCCCCCGGGGCTGGTGGCGCCGACGGTGCTCTCCGACGACGTGTTGCGGCGGATAAGCGCACCGACGACGGTCGTGATCGGGGATCGCGAAGTCATCTATCGTGGTGGGCCTCGCGCCGCGATTGCGAGGGCGCAGAAGCTGATACCGAACGTTCATACGCATCTGATGGTCGGCGCGAACCACATGCTCACCATCGACGCGCCTCGACAACTCGCGGACGAGCTGCGGTCTGCGCTCGGCTGACTCAGGCGAACGGCATGCAGTAGCGCGCCTGGTCGCGGAAGCGTATGTAGGCGGGGTCGTTCGAGCGCAGGTTCGCGATCCGGTCGACCGCGTTGTCGATCCGCTCGACCTGACGCAGCACGCCGCCCACGCGCCCAAGATCGTCGTAGCCATCGGCGATCGGGCGCCGCGCCCCGGTCTTCTGGTGCATCCGCGCGAACAGGACGTCCCGCTGGTAGGCCAGCCAGCGCTGGCGTCCCTCGGCGTAGGCCGGACTGTCCAGGTAGCTGATCACGACCCGGGTGCCGCCGTGCAGACGCCGTCGGTACGTGCCGTCTGCGCAGGGCAGCTTCGTCGCGTCCGTCAGCTTCAGGTTCGCCATCGAGAGCTGTTCCTCCCGGATGTTGCGGATCTCGCGGCACTCGGAGAAGCGATCGATGGTCACCGCCGCGCCGAAACAGTCCGCGGGCCGCACGCCGACGATCTCGAGGTACGCCGTCAGCACCTCCTGCGGCGTCGACGGCAGATAGGGAAATGGCGACGGTGCCTCCGGCAGGCGCTGCGGCCGGGGATGAACCGCTTGGGCGACCGCCGCCCAGTTGAGCACCTCGACGTGCGTGCCTGCAACGCCTTCGAATGGAACCTCGAACGCGGTCGTCGGTTGGGGCGCGGTGCCCGCGGTGTGCAGCACGCTGACGCCCAGCACCCTGGCGTAGACGTCGGAGGACTCGTTGTCTAGCTCGTTGCCCCCGAGCCAGCTGTCGGTGCCTTGCATGACGACCTCGCGGGCGATGCCGAGACACTGGCCCGGCCGGATTCCCGACGCCGCCATCCAGGCGAGTGCCAAATCCTCGTCGAGCACCGCTGGATCGCCCTTGCGGCGGCTGACCCAGCGCGCCTCGCCGTCGAAGCGGACCCGCTGGGGCGGTGCCGCGGGCGGCAGCGCCGGAGTTGGTGCGTGGACGACGTCCCACTCGACGACCCGGCCCGATTCGGGGCCAGGCATCTTCGGGTCGAGCCGATCCGGCACGCGGTACACGCCGAAGACGAGATCGGGTCGAGCGGCCAGCCCGGTGTGTGCCAGATAGGCGGCGAGGTCGTCGAACTGGGCCTTGCCGCGGGTCGCGATCCTTGTCAGCACTGGCGGCGTTCGATCGTGGGCCAGGTACGGGCGTCGGGCGGCATCACGGGCCGCGCGCTCGCCATCGACGATCAGTCGGCGCTGGTCGGGGTCGAGATCGGGGCCGAACTCGCTGCCGATCCCCAACAGTCCCTTCGGGTCGGCGAGGGTAGCGGCCGTCTCCTTGAGGTCGCGGAAGGACTTCTTGAATTCGTCGGCGATGCTGGGGGGAGCGCGGAGCACCTCACTCGGCCTGGGAACGTCGGGCACCGTGCCCCAGAAGTGAGCGCCGGCCGGCCCCCCGAGTACCTGGCTGTCGAGCCGCGCCTGGTGCTCGGCGCGCGAGCGTTCCCATTCCGCGTCGATGTTCTGGGTGGCCGCTTCAACACGCCCCGCGTTCGCCTGCTGCCGCGCGTTCATCTTCGCCACGATGGCGGCTTGTTCCTCCGGCGACTTCTGATCCCATTTCTTCGTCTTTTGTCTGACGTACATCGACCAAAGACCCATCGCAGAAGTATTACCCGCCGCCGACCGTGTGGGAAGTGTTCGAAGAATTGGCGATCAACGCAGGCGGTTCGAAGGCTCGCACCGGAGGCAGTGCGCCGGTGTACTTCTCGAGTTCGACGAGCACGTGCGCGCCGGTGCACCCGCGGGCCAACGACGACGTGCCGGTGTCCGACGTAAGCACGTTGGGGTTGCCGTGCACGCACATCGCATCCGGATCGCCCGCGTCCTGCGGGTCATACCAGGCGCCGGTCGACAGCTGTACCACTCCCGGGCGCAGGCCCTCGTCGACGACGACCCCGGCCAGGCACGCGCCGCGGTCGTTGAACACGCGTACGACGTCGCCGTCGGAAACGCCGCGGTCGACGGCGTCGGTGGGATGGATGCGGATCGGTTCGCGCCCTTGCACTTTCGAAGCCTGACTGGTGGCGCCGCTGTCGAGTTGGCTGTGCAAGCGGGTGGCCGGCTGGTTTGCGAGCAACAGCAGCGGATAGCTTTCCGCGCGTGGGCCACCCAGCCACTCGTCGGGTTCGTACCAGGTGGGATGTCCGCCGCAGTCGTCGTAGCCGAACCCGTCGATCGTGTCGGAGAAGATTTCGATCTTGCCGCTGGGAGTGGCCAGTCGGTGCGCCTCCGGGTCGGCCCGGAAGTCGGCGAACAGCGTCAGTCCGGCCTCGGTCGGCAGCCGCAGCTGTCCCCGGGCCCAGAAGTCCTCGAACGAGGGGACGCTGAAATCCAGTCCAGCCGACCATTTTTCGTACATGTGCGCCAACCACTGGCGCGGCGTGCGGCCTTCGGTGAACGCGTCGCCGAAGCCGAGTCGGTCGGCAAGCGCGCTCAAGCTCTGATAGTCGTCGCGCGATTCCGCATACGCCGGAGCCATCGCGGGCATCGCCATCAGCAGGGGATCGTTGCGGGAGCCCGAATAGTCGTCCCGTTCGAAGCTTGTGGTCGAGGGCACCACGATGTCGGCGTGCTTGGCCATCGCCGTCCAATACGGGTCGTGCACCACGACCGTGTCGACGCGGGCGAGCGCCCGTCGCAACCTCGGAAGATTCTGATGGTGGTGGAACGGATTGCCGCCGGCCCAGTACACGCATTTGATGTCGGGGTAGGTCAGTGTGCTGCCGTTGAATGCGTAACGTTCGCCGGGGTGCAGCAGCATGTCGCTGATCGCGGCGACCGGGATGAAGGTCTGCACCGCGTTCGCGCCTTGTGGGAAGGTCGGGAGTCCGTACCGCAGCGGTGGCATGCCGACTTCGTTTTGTGAGCCATAGCCGTGCCCGAAACCCCCTCCGGGCAGCCCGATTTGGCCGAGCATGGCGGCCAGCGTCACACCCATCCACGGCGCTTGTTCGCCATGGCGGATCCGTTGCAGCGACCAACTGACCGTCACCATCGTTCGGCCCGCCGCCATCCGCCGTGCCAGTGTGGTGAGGTCGTCGGCACGCAGGTCGCTGAGCTTCGCGGCCCACTCCGGCGACTTCGCCACCCCGTCATCGGTTCCCAGTAGATAGCGCTCGAATCGCGAATATCCGACGCAGTAGCGGTCCAGGAAGTCGCGGTCGGCCAGCCCCTCGGTGGCGAGCACGTACGCCAAGGCCAGCATGATGGCGACGTCGGTGCCGGGCACCGGCGCGAACCACTCGCACTCGCCGTCGACGTCGTCGCGCAGCGGGCTGAACGACACGACCTTCCCGCCGCGTTCGCGCAGTCGATCCATGGAGCCACGGGACGGATGTTCGGTGGTGCCACCGGCATTGACCGCTGAGTTCTTCAGCGCCACTCCACCGAAGCAGACCATCAGGTCGGTGTTGTCGACGATCACCTGCCAGTTGGTCGATCGCCTGAAGAGGTCGTCGTGGGTCCCGACGACGCGCGGCATGATGGCGCCGGTGGCGCCGAGGCTGTACGAGTGACGCGAAAATGTGTAGCCGCCAAGCAGTTTGAGAAATCGGTGCACCTGGCTCTGAGCGTGGTGGAAGCGGCCCGCGCTGGCCCAGCCATAGGAGCCGCCGTAGATGGCCTCGTTGCCATGGGTGTCGACGACGCGGCGGAGTTCGTCGGCCAGCCGCTCGGTCAGTTCGTCCCATGACACGGCGACGAACTCGTCGGAACCCCGTCGAGTGCTCGGGCCTGCGCCGTCATCGAGCCAGCCGCGGCGGATGGCCGGCGTCGCGACGCGGGACTCGTGGCGAATGGAGCCCACCAGGTTGCCGAGTAGCGGTGACGGGTCGGCGTCGCCGTCGAACGGTCGTACCGAGGCGATGTCGCCGTCCTGGACGTCGGCGGTGAACGCGCCCCAATGGGTGAGGCTCGTCGGAGTCGGCGGCATGCCCCAAGTCTAGGGAGGCGGCCCGCAACCCGTGGTCCCCAGCGTTCGCCGCGGTACCGGTACCGCGGGTATCAACCATCCGGTTGGGTGGTATAGGGTCGGAGGCACATCCCGTATCGCCGATCCGGAGGTCATCCGTGGGCTCTTCCAGCCAGGTCATCAAGTACGAGCGCACCTTGTTCGAACCCGAACACGAACTTTTCCGCGACTCGTATCGCGCCTTTCTCGAGCGCCACGTCGCGCCGTTCCACGAGCAGTGGGAGAAGGACAAGATCGTCGATCGCGGCGTCTGGCTCGAGGCGGGCAAGCAGGGCTTCCTCGGCATGGCGGTGCCCGAGGAGTACGGCGGTGGAGGCAACGACGACTTCCGTTACAACGTCGTCATCACCGAGGAGACCACCGCGCGCCGCTTCAGCGGGCTTGGGTTCCCGTTGCAGAACGACATCATCGCGCCGTACCTGCTGCGGCTGGCGACCGAGGAGCAGAAGCAGCGCTGGCTCCCGGGCTTCTGCTCCGGGGAACTGATCACGGCGATCGCCATGACGGAGCCCGGCACCGGAAGCGACCTGCAGGGCATCAAAACCCGCGCCGTCAAGCAGGAGGACGGCAGCTGGGTGCTCAACGGCTCGAAGACGTTCATCACCAACGGCATTCACAGCGACCTCGTGATCGTCGTTGCGTGTACCGACCCGGACAAGGGCGCACTCGGCTTCTCGCTGTTGGTCGTCGAGCGCGGCATGGAGGGCTTCGAGCGCGGACGCCACCTGGACAAGATCGGTCTCGAGGCGCAGGACACCGCGGAGCTGTCGTTCACCGACGTGTTGGTGCCCGCCGAGAACGTGCTCGGCGAGGAGGGTCAGGGCTTCGTCTACCTGATGCAGAACCTGCCGCAGGAACGCATCAGCATCGCCGTCATGGCCGCCGCGGGGATGGAAGCCGTGCTGGAGCAGACGCTGCAGTACACCAAGGACCGCAAGGCGTTCGGCAAGCCGATCGGCAGCTTCCAGAACACCCGATTCACGCTCGCGGAGCTGTCCACCGAAGCCACCGTGGTGCGGATGATGGTCGACGAGTTCCTGAAGTTGCACCTCGAGGAGAAGCTGACCGTCGAGCAGGCCGCGATGGCCAAGTGGTACTCCACCGAGGCTCAGGTGCGGTTGAACGACCGCTGCCTGCAACTCCACGGCGGTTACGGGTACATGCGCGAGTATCCCGTCGCGCGGGCATTCCTGGACTCGCGCATCCAGACGATCTACGGCGGGACGACCGAGATCATGAAGGAGATCATCGGCCGTAGCCTGGGCGTTTAGCGCCTCGGCTGGCTCGCGCACGACCGAACTCGGGGCGGTTTGGGCCGGGCCGAAGTTCCGTCACGAGGCGGTCCCGGCACCCGCCATGCTGGGTGCCTTGGTGCGACACATTGCCGGGACGGGTTGGATATCCCTCAAGATGGACGTCGACTAAAGCAAAGTTGACGGGCGCGACACTTGACGGGGCACCTTGCACCGCTCGCGGGGAGGATTGATGACCGGGCTGCGAACACTGGCGGGCACGACGATGGCGCGCGCAACGGCGGGCCTCGTGATGGCGGTCGCCGTCGCGTTCCTTGTGCCGACCGTTCCCATGGCGTCGGCCGATCCGGCGAGCGACGCCGACGCCGCGATCACTGCGGCGTGGGACGCCGGCGGCGGAACCACGGGCACGCTCGGCGGCAAGGATGGCGGCGTCTATCCGGTCGGCGCCGGCTTCGGTCAGAACTTCGCGTTCGGCCGGATCTACTTCACGCCCGAGACCGGAGCGCACATCATGCAGGGCGCGATCCTGGACAAGTACCTGTCGCTCGGTGGGCCCGTCGACGGTGATCTCGGCTTCCCGAACATCGACGAGGGCGCAGGCAAGGCGCCGGGCAGTCGCAACACCACGTTCAGCGCGGCCGACAACCCGGTCATCTTCTTTACGCCGGACACCGGTGCACAGGTGGTGCGTGGTCCCATCAACGCGGCCTGGGACAGGCTCGGCGGGTCGGCCGGGGTGCTCGGCGTGCCGAAGGAAGACGAGGTATACCGCGCCGACGTGGTCAGCCAGGACTTCACCGGTGGTCAGGTGTCGTGGAACCGGAAGACCGGCGCCTTCACGACGACCCCGCCCGAGTTGGCGGGTCAGCTTGCGGGCCTGGTGGTTCCGGGTGACGCCACGTCGGCGATCTACGCCGCGCGCCGGGCGGCCGGTGGCCCGATGGGGCCGTTGGGTGCGCAGCAGGGGGACCAGTACCAGATCGGCGCCGACGGACTCGGGCAGAACTACGCGGGCGGCAAGATCTTCTACAGTCCCGCCACCGGCGCCAACGTCGTCACCGGTCAGGTCCTCGCGAAGTACGAGAGCGTGGGCGGCCCGCAGGGCGACCTCGGCTTCCCGACCAGCAATGAAGCCGACGGCGGCCTCGCACCCACTAGCACCATCGTGAGCTTCGCCGCTGCCGATCAGCCGGTCATCTTCTGGACGCCCGACTTCGGTGCCGTCATCGTGCGCGGTGCGATGAACGCCGCGTGGGCCAAGCTGGGCGGTGCAACGGGTGAACTTGGCGCACCGACCGCGGATCAGACCGAGAACGGCGACGTCGTCACGCAGAAGTTCAACGGCGGGGCGATCTCGTGGGACAAGACCTCAGGCGAGTTCAGCACCGAACCGGCGAACCTCGCGGCGCAACTGGCCGGCCTGAAGGTGCCCGGACTGCAGGCACCACAGGCGCCCGCCCCCGGCGACGTCTCCGAGTCGGGCGGCGAGAAGTGGTACCAGTGGCACAAGTGGTGGCTGCTGGCCATCGTCCCCATCGCGCTGCTGTTCGTCGCGATCCTGATCGGGGTGCTGCTGAACCGACGTCGCCGCGACCACGGGGGTTCGGTGGACCCGTTCGCCGAGGACTTCGACGATCGCGACCACGATGACGACTTCGACGACGACTACGACTACGACGAGCTCGACACGGCGGCTCACCACGACTTCGAGTCCGGTCCGCTGCCCGTTCGCGAGGACGACGGCCGCTACGCGCCGGCGAGCATGTGGGCGATGCCGACCGACCGCGGCCACGCCGTTTCGGACCCGTCGGACCCCGCCGTGCCCGTCGTGCCCGCGGGACTCTCGGACGATCAGGACGCGATCGACACCGCTCCGACACTGATCGAACCCGAGCCGGAACTTCCCCTCGAGTACGACCACGACGACGATGACGAAGACGAAGACGAAGAACCCGACAGTGGGCCGCCGAGCGGCAGGCACGCGGCCATCCGTATCGACGAGCCCGCACCCGCGCAGACATCGCTGCGGCTGGCGACGGAGGACGGGTTCCACGCGCCGGACGGTTATCCCATCAAGGCCGACACAAGGTCGGGTCTGTACTGGACGCCGGGCAGCGGGCCCTACGAGCACGTGCGCGCTGAAATCTGGTTCGCCAGTGAGGAATTCGCGTTGACGAATGGATTCGTGAAGGGCTGAAGCCGGGCGGGCCTACACCTTGCGGATGACGGTGACGACCTTGCCGAGGATGGCGGCGTCGTTACCGGGAATCGGATCGAACATCGGGTTGTGCGGCATCAGCCACACCTGACCTCCGGTGCGCTTGAAGGTCTTGACCGTGGCCTCGCCGTCGATCATCGCGGCCACGATGTCACCGTTGTCGGCGACGTTCTGCTGACGGATGACGACCCAGTCGCCGTCACAGATCGCTGCGTCGATCATCGACTCACCGACGACCTTCAGCAGGAACAGCGAGCCCTCGCCGACGAGTTCACGGGGCAGCGGGAAGACGGCTTCGACGGCCTCCTCGGCCAGGATCGGCCCGCCGGCGGCGATGCGTCCGAGCACGGGGACGAACGTCGGCTCGGGTAGCGCGTCCGACCCGGCGAGGTCGGTGGTCACTACGGCACTGGCCACCTCGTCTGGGCTGCGCACGTCGACGGCGCGCGGACGGTTGGCGTCGCGCCGGATGAAGCCCTTGCGCTCCAACGTGCGCAGCTGATGGGCGACCGACGAGGTGGACGTGAGCCCGACCGCGTCGCCGATCTCGCGGATGCTCGGTGGATAACCCCTAGTGGTGACCGAGGTGCGGATGACCTCGAGGATGGTGCGCTGACGCTCGGTCAGCCCCGCATCGCGTCGTGAACCGGTGTCGTCACTGCTGTCACTCATGGCGGCGAATGTAGTCGCATGTGGCCCGAGAATCAAACATGTGTTCGAGGGCGTGTCGCCGGGATTTTCTTGTCGGTGCCCCCGGTTATCGTTTGCAACAGTTCGATCACATGTTCTACCAATCGAACACGTGAGCGATTATGGTTCGAACACAGGAGCGAATAATCCTACCGAGGAAGGCCACCGAAGATGACCATCATCACCCGCGAGAACCCCACTGACCTCGTCGTCCGTCCCGTGCGGCCGGCCCGGGACGTACGCCGCCGGCCCCGGGCGCACCGCCCGCCCGGGGCTGCATTGCCGTACCGCGGCACCGGCGTGCTGATGTCGCGTGCATCGCACCGTCGCCGCCCGATCACCCCCGCAGCCACGGTCGTGCTCGCACTGATCGCCGCTGCGATCACCGTGTGGCTTGGGCTGGTGGCCCAGCTCGGTGCGCCCGTCGACGCGGCGGACACCACCACATCGGTGCCCAGCCGCCTGGCGGTGGTGCAGGTCCAGTCGGGTGAGTCGCTGCAGCAGCTCGCGCAGCGGATTGCGCCGGATGCGCCGACGGGCGCGATGGTCGATCAGATCCGTGAGTTGAACGAACTCGATTCGGCTGCGGTGGACGCCGGTCAGACCTTGATTGCCCCCGTCGGCTGATCGGTCGACATGCGCCGTGAAACGTGGTGCCGTGCATCGGTACGCTCGTATGCGTCCCCCGTAGGCGCACGCGGCGAAGGAGCGGTGATGCACTGTCCGTTCTGCCGCAATCCCGATTCCCGGGTGGTCGACTCGCGCGAAACCGATGAGGGTCAGGCGATCCGGCGTCGCCGCTCCTGCCCGGAGTGTGGCCGCCGCTTCACCACCGTGGAGACCGCCGTGCTGGCGGTCGTGAAGCGCAGTGGCGTCACCGAGCCGTTCAGTCGGGAGAAGGTCATCAAGGGCGTGCGCCGGGCGTGCCAGGGCCGCGACGTCGACGACGACGCGCTGAACCTGTTGGCGCAGCAGGTGGAGGACGCGGTGCGCGCCGCCGGATCCGCCGAGGTGCCCAGCAACGAAGTCGGGCTGGCCATTCTGGGGCCGTTGCGCGACCTCGACGAGGTGGCCTATCTGCGGTTCGCATCCGTCTATCGGTCGTTTTCATCGGCCGCCGACTTCGAACGCGAGATCGAGGCGCTGCGCGCCCACCGCGAAGTACCAACCACGGGCTAGGCGCCGGTCAGTCGAGCGTGCGCACCCCGTCGTCGACGACGCGGCCTGCGACCCTCACCCATCCCTCCGGATCCCACCGGGTGCTCAGCTGCGACCCCTGGCCCTGCGTGATCTCGAGGTCGCGGCTCAGGTAGTCGGTCATGCGTACGGCACCGGCCCCGGTCGCCTCGTCCTCCGTGATTCCGAGGTGGCTAGCGAACATTCGAGACCGGATCGTCCCCGTCTCGCGGTCGATCCAGGCCCAGACGTAGTGCTCGACGTCGTCGCCGTAGTCGTCGGGATCGGCCGCCAACACGTCCGCCACCGAATCCATGTCGTAGATCGAGAAGTCCGGCGCCCAGTCGGATCGCCCCCTGACCACCGTGAACTCGCCGTCTGGACGCGCGTCGTATTCCACCTGCACCACACCGGCAGGCACCTGCAGCGTGTTGATCGGCGTCCCGCGGTCCTTCAACCACCACGACGCCCCGACGGTGGGATGTCCGGCGAACGGCAACTCGGTGGTCGGAGTGAAGATGTGCGCCGTGGCGGTACGGGTGCCCGGTTGCGGCAGGTCGACGAAAATCGATTCGCTGTAACCCAATTCGGTGGCGACGCGTTGCCGATCGGCAGGTGCGACGAGGCTTGCGTCGATCACCCCGAGGGGGTTCCCGAAATTGCCCGCGGAGTCGGTGAAGACCCGTAGCACGCTCACATCGATGGCCATGCGTTAAACGCTACCGGGTAGCGGAGGCGTGCCGCCGTTCGGTCAGGTGGCGCTGCGTTCGTCGTGACCCATCGCGTCCAGCACGGCGACGCGGGTGTCGATCGAGCCGGTGAGGCCGCCTTCGCTGATGCCGGTGCGCAGCAGATTCCGAAGGACGTCCTGGTCGTAGACCGCGGGTTCGGTCCCGTCGATGAACTTCTCGACGAGTTCGACGAAGCGGTCCGGGTCGTCGTGGAAGGGGAAATGGCCGGAGCCCTCGAAGACCTCGAGCTCGGAGCCGGGCATCGCGGCGTGTGCCATTCGAGCGTGGGCGACCGGGATCACAGAATCGCGAGAGCCCCAAATGAGTTGCACGGGTACGGATTCGGTCAGATAACATCGGTCGAGCATCGTGACGACCTGACCGCGCCAGTCCACCACGGCGCGTAGGGTGCGCGCGAACGCCGCCGACGCGGTGGGCTCCGGCAGGTCCTCGAGAATCCGCAGCACGTCGGGGATGTCGCGGCCGACGCCTGTCGACCCGAACAGGGCGCCGCCGATGCGCCCGACCACCTGGAGCGCGGGAAGTACCAGCGGCAGCCGCAGCACTGCGAGCGCCTCACTACCGAGAGGCACCGAAGCGATGCGCAGCGCGATGTTGACGTCCTTGGTCACCCCGCCCGCGCCGACGAGGATCAGTCGTTCCACCAATTGCGGGAACTGATAGGCGAATTGCATGGCGACCCCGCCGCCGAGCGAGTGGCCGACCACCGTGACGTGTTCGATGTCGAGCACGCTGAGCAGATCCCGCATGCCGTTGGCGTAGGCGGCCACCGAGTAGTCGGCGCGTGGCTTGTCGGACTTGCCGTGCCCCAGTAGGTCCGGGGCGATGACCGTGAACCGCTGCGCGAGCTTGGACTGCACCGTGCTCCACGTCGTCGAGTTGTCGCCGATGCCGTGGATGAGCAGGATCGCTGGCCCGGACCCGGCCACCCGGAACGCGCGGCGGTAACCGTGGATGGTGCGGTATTGCAGCGTCGGCGTGAGTTCGCGCACCGTGCGCAGGTTGGGCTTTCGCTTGGTCTTCGAATCGGTCATGGTCGCCAACTTCACTGTCGGGCCTGGTCAGGGCGCTGCGTCGTCCTCCCCGGTGAACTCGCCACCGCCCTGTTCGGCGAGGAACTGTTCGAACTGGGCGCCGAGTTCATCCCCGCTGGGAAGGTCCTCGTCACGCGCCAGCAAGCTCCTGTTCTCTTGAGCGGCGACGAACGCATCGTACTGGCGCTCCAGCGCCGTCACCACTTGAGCGACCTCGGCGCTGGACTCCACCTGCTCGTTGATCTTGTCGTGCACTTCCGCACCCGCCTTGGTCAGTTCGGCGAGCGGAAAATCGAGCGCAGCCACTCTGGCAACTTCGCCGAGCAGCGCCTCCGCGGCCGGCGGGTAGTCCGTCTGGGCCAGGTAGTGCGGGACGTGCACGGTGAACCCCAAGGCGTCGTGGCCATGCTGGCTCAGCCGGTACTCCAGCAGGTTGGACACGCTTGCCGGCACCTGCACCTCCCCGACCCACGGTTGATGGTCGGCGATGAGCTCCTTGTGTTTGGCATGTGCCGTCATCGTGATGGGACGCGTGTGCGGGACGGCCATCGGGATGGTGCCGAGTCCGATGACCTGGCGTACCCCGAGCCGTTCGGCCAGCAGTCGCACCGCCGTGATGAACCGCTCCCACCTCAGATCGGGTTCCATGCCCGCGAGCAGCAGGAACGGGGTGCCGACGCTGTCGTGAAGTGCGTAGAGGTTGAGCTCGGGGTCGTCGTAGTCCGTGAAGTGGTCGGTCTTGAACGTCATCAGCGGCCGCCGGGAGCGGTAGTCGAGGAGCTCGTCGATGGCGAACGAGGCCACCAGCTCGGTGTCGAGCGTGTCCTTGAGATGCGTGGCCGCAAGCTTGATGGCGTGACCAGCGTCGGAGAACCCCTCCAGGGCGTGAATCATCACCGGGCCGCGGCCGTCCCCTGCGGACAATTGCGGCGCGGGGAACTCGAGCTCGTACATCCCGGTCTGTTCGGGTTGGTAGTGCGGCTCTGGGGTATCCGCGTGATCAGCCATCTGCTGCCTCCTCGTGACCTCTAGTGTCGCGCACATCGGCGAAGTTGCCAGTGCGTACCCCACACAACCGTTCGAACACGACCACTGCGCCAGCCATTCCGCGACGACCTGCCGTGATCGTGGCGTTCGGGCAAGATCGGTGTTGATGCGTCGCACCTGGATGGTTCTCGCGGCCGGAGTGACGATGCTCGCGGCCTCCTGCACCGATGCGGCGACCGGTTCCGTCGCCACCCCGACCACCCCGGCGACCACGCCGTCGTCGGTGGCCACCACGGGCGCCGTCGGACGCGATCCGCGGGTAGGCGCGGTGTTCCTCGGCGGACAGACGCTGCACGTGTGCAGTGGATCGGTACTGGACTCGGCCGCCGGCGACCTGATCCTGACCGCCGCGCACTGCATGGCCGACGGCGTCGAGGCGTACTTCGTGCCAGGCTTCTCCGACGAGGCCGGTTCCTCGGACTACTGGCGCTTCGACGCGGTGTATCTGGATCCGCGCTGGGTGTCCAACCAAGATCCGTTGGCGGACTTCGCAATTGCGCGCGTAAGTCGCGATCGTGGTGGATCGGTGGAGACGCACACCGGCGGTGGGTTCGCACTCGGTACGTCGCCGCGGGAAGGTACCGAGGTCACTGTGAACGGTTACGCCTTTGGCATGGGTGGTGAGCAACTGGGCTGCCGCGCTCGCGCCACGGTCCATCACGGGTACCCCGCGCTGCCGTGCGAAGGCCTCGTCGACGGAACCAGCGGATCGCCGTGGCTCGCCGACTCGGTGGTCACCGGGGTCGTCGGCGGATTGGAGGGCGGCGGCTGCGAGGAGGACGTGTCGTACTCGCCGCCGTTCGACGACGCGGTCAAACAGCTACTTCGCCGGGCCGAGGCGGGCGGACCCGGCGACGCCCCGCCGACGGTGTTCGCCGACGACTGCTGAGTGCCTCAGTGCTTGAACTGACTCAGCGCACGCAGCTTGTTCATCACGTCGAGCGCGGCCACCTTGTAGGCCTCGGAGAACGTCGGGTAGTTGAACACGGCGTCCACCAGGTATTCGACGGTTCCGCCGCACCCCATCACCGCCTGCCCGATGTGCACCATCTCGGTGGCGTTGGTGCCGAAGATGTGCACGCCGAGCAGGCGCAGATCTTCGGTGGAGACGAGCAGTTTGAGCATGCCGTAGGAGTCGCCCGCGATCTGGCCGCGCGCGAGTTCCCGGTAGCGGGACACCCCCACCTCGTAGGGGATCGAATCCTTCGTGAGATCGACCTCGGTGGCGCCGACGTAGGACACCTCGGGGATCGAGTAGATGCCGATCGGCTGGAGTTCGGTCATGCCCTTACAGGGTTCGCCGAACGCGTGATAGGCCGCCAGTCGGCCCTGATCCATCGAGGTGGCGGCTAGCGCGGGGAAGCCGATGACGTCGCCGACGGCGTAGATGTGGTCGACCTTGGTCTGGTAGTTGTCGTCGACGAAGATCCGGCCGCGGTTGTCGGCTTCCAAGCCGGCGTTGGGAAGATCCAAGTGATCGGTGAAACCCTGGCGGCCCGCCGAGTACATCACCGTCTCGGCCGGAATCTGCTTGCCGCTGGCCAGCGTCGTGACGGTGCCAGAGGAGCCGACGTCGACCGCGGTGACCTCTTCGCCGAACCGGAACGTGACGGCGAGGTCGCGCAGGTGGAACTTGAGTGCCTCGATGATCTCGGGGTCGCAGAACTCCAGCATGTTGTCGCGCTTCTCGACGACGGTGACCTTGGTGCCGAGCGCGGCGAACATCGACGCGTACTCGATGCCGATGACGCCCGCGCCGACGACCACCATCGACGTGGGGATGATCTTCAGGTCGAGGATGCCGTCGGAGTCCAGCACGCGGTCCTCGTCGAACTCCACGCCGGCCGGGCGGGCCGGCTTGGTGCCGGTGGCGATGACGACGTAGCGGCCGCTCACGGTGATTCGTTCGGCACGGTTGGGATCCTCGACGTGGATCGTGTGCTCGTCGAGGAACCGGGCGTGGCCGACGTACAGCTCGACGCGGTTGCGCATCAGTTGCGAGCGCACCACGTCGTTCTCCTTGCCGATGACGTGCTGGGTACGGGCCAGCAGGTCGGCCGGGGTGATCTTGTCCTTGACCCGGTAGCTGGCGCCGTAGAGCTCCCGTTGGCTCATCCCGGTGAGGTAGACGACCGCCTCCCGCAAGGTCTTGCTGGGAATCGTCCCGGTGTTGACGCAAACGCCGCCGAGCGCGCGGCCGCGTTCGATCACCGCGACCGACTTGCCGAGCTTCGCAGCGGCGATGGCGGCCTTCTGCCCGCCCGGCCCAGAACCGATGACGACGAGGTCGTACTCCTGCGTGGAACCCATGGAACAAAGGTGTACGCCGGTTCGGACGATCTTGCATGCCGACGCGGTCAATACCGAATGAACAACGGTCCTCATCCCCAGACGCACGTTGCTCCACGAGCGCCCAGCCTGGCGCGCATAGCGGGCGATCCACGACGGGTGCTGCTGCGAAGTTCGGCGCATGACCTCATTCGATCCACGCCACTTCCCCCTCGACCGCCCCGGAAAGCTCATCGCGGCGCTGCCCGCCGTGCTCGGCTTCGTCCCCGAGAAATCCCTAGTGCTGGTCACTCTCGAAGGTGGCGAGCTCGGCTGCGTGATGCGCGCCGACCTGAGCGACGACGCGTGCGATGTGGTGGTTCACATGGCCGCGGTCGCCGCGGCAAGCTGCCCAGACGGGGCCATCGTGGTGATCGTCGACGAGGACGGCGCCTCGTGCAGGATGTGCAACGACGACTACCGCGAGCTCACCCGCGTGGCCACCTATGCGCTGGAGGAGCACGGCATCGAACTGCGGGACGCGCACGTCGTGGACCGGGTCGCCGCAGGCGGGCGCTGGCACCGTGCGGACGGGCCGGGCGGCGGGGTGGTGGAGGATCCGTCGTCGTCGCCGCTCGCGGTGGCTGCGGTGCTCGACGGGCGGCGGCTGTGCGCGAGCCGCGACGAGCTCCTCGACGTCATCACCGCGACTGACCTGGAGCGCGCCGCGGGTTTGAGCGAGCTCATCGAACGTGCGGAGCATGACGGCGGAAGCCGGCCTGACGCTGCCGCGCGCCGCGACGTCGAGCTCGCGATGTCCGCGGCGGCGGACGTGGCCGAGGGTCGGGTCGTCACCGACGACGACGTGGCCCGGTTGGCGTGGGCGCTGACCGATCCGAGGGTCCGTGACACGTTGTATGCACTGGCGGTCGGGCGCACCGGCGACCAGGTAGAGGCGCTGTGGGCGCTGTTGTCCCGCGTGCTACCCGACCCGTGGCGGGTGGAAGCGCTTGTGCTGTTTGCCTTTTCGGCCTACGTTCGCGGCGACGGGCCGCTCGCAGGAGTTTCGTTGGAGGCGGCGCTGCGCAGCGACGCGAGCCACAAGATGGCGCGGATGCTCGACCAGGCGTTGCAGTCGGGCATGCGGCCCGAGCAGATACGCGAACTCGCGCGTACGGGCTACCGACTGGCCAAGCGCATCGGCGTTGCGCTGCCGCCGCGGCGCAACTTTCGGCGACGAGCCGGTTAGACCTTCTCGACCTTGACCGCGTGGGCCATGTGGTGAGGGAGTTCGACCTGTTCGTGACCCGGAATCACGATCATCACGCTGCCGTGGTCGTTGACCTGCACGGTGACGCGCGCGTTGGGCACCACGCCTGCGTCCTTCAGCCGGTAGATCAGGTCCGCGTCGCCCTGGACGTGTTCGGTCAGTTGGCGCACGCGAACCGCGACGGGAAAGCCGCTGGGCAGCTCGGTGAGCCGCACCAGGGTCACGTCGTCGTCGCCGGTCGACATCACCCCGAGGTCGGACAGGCCGGGGATCGGGTTGCCGAACGGTGAGGTGGTGGGATTGTCGAGCACCTGGACGAGGCGGCGCTCGACGTCCTCGCTCATCACGTGCTCCCACCGGCAAGCCTCGGCGTGCACTTCCTCCCACGGCAGGCCGATGACGTCGACCAGGAGGCGTTCGGCGAGCCGGTGCTTGCGCATCACGGAGACGGCCAGCGCGCGGCCCTTGTCGGTGAGTTCGAGGTGGCGGTCACCGGCCACGTGCAGCAGGCCGTCCCGCTCCATGCGCGACACCGTCTGGCTTACCGTCGGGCCGCTCTGCTCGAGGCGCTCGGCGATGCGGGCACGCAGGGGCACCACGCCTTCTTCCTCGAGGTCATAGATCGTCCGCAGGTACATCTCGGTGGTATCGATCAGATCGTTCATGCGCTGCCCTCCGTCCCGGCCAGTCTACCGGGGTGAGCGGCTGATCTGGTGTGCAACATGGTCCGGCTCAGTGTGATCTGAAAGCAGTGATCCCCGTCGTAGTCGACGGGGATCACTGTCGGAGGAGCTAGCTGGCGTAGGAGCGCAACCGCTCGGCGCGCTCACCCTGGCGCAGTTTGACCATCACCTCGCGCTCGATCTGGCGCACCCGCTCGCGCGAGAGCCCGAACAGCTTGCCGATCTGGTCGAGTGTGCGCGGCTGCCCGTCCTCGAGGCCGAACCGCAGCCGGATCACCTGCTGTTCGCGCTCGTCGAGCGTGGTCAGCACGTGGCGGATGTCGGTGTGCAGCAATTCGGAGATCACGGCGTTCTCGGCGGACATCGCGTTCTCGTCTTCGATGAAGTCGCCCAGCGGGGCCTCTTCATCGCTGCCCACTGGCATGTCCAGGCTCACCGGGTCGCGGCTGTGTTCCAGCAGGTCGTTGATCTTCTCGACGGGGATGCCGGATTCCTCGGCCAGCTCCTCGTCGGTGGCCTCACGGCCCAGGTTCTGGTGCATTTCGCGCTTGATGCGCGCCAGCTTGTTGACCTGTTCCACCAGGTGGACGGGCAACCGGATGGTGCGGCTCTGGTCGGCCATGCCACGGGTGATGGCCTGACGGATCCACCAGGTGGCGTACGTCGAGAACTTGAAGCCCTTGGCGTAGTCGAACTTCTCCATCGCGCGGATCAGCCCGAGGTTGCCTTCCTGGATGAGGTCCAGAAGTGGCATGCCGCGACCGGTGTAGCGCTTCGCCAACGAGACGACCAGCCGCAAGTTGGCCTCCAGAAGGTGGCTCCGGGCCGCTTCGCCGTCGCGCACCACTGCCGCGAGTTCGCGTTTGCGGGTGTCGCCGAGGCGCTTCTTGGTGTCGAGCACGTACTGCGCGTAAAGCCCTGCTTCGATGCGCTTGGCGAGCTCGACCTCGTCGGCCGCGTTGAGCAAGGCGGTTTTGCCAATGCCGTTGAGATACACGCGTACCAGGTCGGCGGCCGGACCCTGGGCGTCCAAATCGCGTTCGATACGGCTGGCGGTGGCATTTGCCATTTACGGCCTCCTGCTCGGCTGGAACTGTCATCGACTACAACGTCGAAGTGCCCCCAGGAGTTCCCGCTCGGCGCCGGTTTCACACCTTCTGACCTGCAGTTATTTGCCGTCGACCTGAGATTCTCCTGAGAATGAACCAAGAAAGCTCTCATCAACGAACGTCGTGTTGCGATTCCGTCGATTCGGGTTGCGGTGATTGGTGCGCGCGGCTTTCCAGCGCCGGCCGTTCCGCCGTGGGGAAGAGCGGGATGTGGCGCGGCGCCTGGTAGCGCCGCGGTTCTTCGGCCTTGCGTGGGGGTCGGTCGTTGGCGATCAGCACGGCGATCCACGGCAACGGGATTGACGCGACCAGGATGGCCAGGGAGATCAAGCCGTTGTGCCAGATGCCGTATGCCGCTGCGGCGAACACGAGCGCCGGAATGCGGAACGACATGATGGTCAGGTACTTGCGCACCCGCGCGCGGTGCTGCTCCTCGTACGGTTGTTCCGCGCGGGTGATGAGGACCGGCCGACCATCGTCGTCGAAACTCAGCTCATGGCCGTGTTTCATTCCTCCACTGTTCCACAGATCGGGCCTTGACAAACGGTCCGGTTTCTTACCGCTTCACCTGCAGGCAGAATGAACGTCATGCAGACGCAGACGATCGAGCGGACCGACAGCGACGAACGCGTCGACGACGGGACCGACGACGACGCCCCCAAGGTCTTCCATTACGTGAAGAAGGACAAGATCGCCGAAAGCGCGGTCATGGGTTCGCATGTCGTCGCCCTGTGCGGCGAGGTGTTCCCGGTGACGAAGGCGGCCAAGCCCGGCTCGCCGGTGTGCCCGGATTGCAAGCGGATCTACGAGGCGCTCAAGAAGTAGGGGCGGCCGGGGGCGGCGCATCGGCCGCAGGCGGCGGTGCCTCGGCCGGTGCCGGTGGTGCGTCGCTTCCGTTGCGCACCTCGTCGGTCTTCTCCTCGATCCACTCTCGCAGTCGTCTCGCGTGGGTGTCCGGAGCGGGCCACTCCTCCTGGATCGCCGCGTTGAGTTCAGCGCCGATCATGATGGCGAATCCGAGGAAGAACGCGTAGAGCAGGAACGCGATGGGCGTGGCGAGCGCGCCGTACGTGTAGCCCGTCTCCGTGATCCAGGTCAGGTAGAACCGCAGCCCGAGGGTCGCGATGAGGAAGACGACCGCAGCCAGGATCGACCCGAAGATCAGCCGGTGCGACGGAAGTGGCTGGGGCAGTGCCACCCGGTAGAGGATGTTGACGACGACGATCAGGGCGAGTACCAGCACCGGGTAGTAGCCGAAGTGCAGTACGTAATCCCAGCTGTCCGGCAGGAATTCGGCAATCTTTATCGGCCCAAGGGCGACCAACGGCGCCGTCGCGATCACGAACACCAGGCTGATGACGTAGAGCCCGAGCGCGTAGAAGCGCTGGCGCACGGGATGCCGCAGGGGAGTCTGGTCGTGTGCTTCGACGACCGAGTCCACGAAGGCCGACACCGCTGACGAGCCCGCCCACAGGGAGATGACGAAGCCGATCGACACCACCTCGCCGCGCGCAGTCTGAACGATGTCGCGGATCGTCGGCTCGATGATCTCGTTGACCACGTTGCGCGAGAAGAAGCTATTCGCCGTGCTGATGATCCGGTCCTCGATCACGAGCAGCGTCTCGGGTCCGAACAACGGCGCCACGTACGCGAGCGTGCCCAGCATCCCCAGCAGCAGCGGTGGCAGCGAGAGCGCACACCAGAATGCGGCCTGCGCCGACTCGGAGAAGATCGAGTCGTCCCAGCTCTTTACGAGGGTGCGCTTCGCCACCCCCAAAATGTGGTGGCGGCTCGGCTTGGCGGGTGCGGGTTGGTCTTTCATGACCACACCAGCATTGCCGACGCGGGCCGGTGCGGCCCGCATGGGTCCGTTAGGACTCGGCCGAGTTGATCTCGATCACGGCGGCGAGCTCGACGAGCTTGGCCTCGTGCTCGTTGGCGTGGTGCTGGCAGAAGAGCAGCTCGGCGCCGGATGGGAGCTTCGCACGGACGCGCGCGGCGGCGCCGCAACGGTCGCAGCGATCAGCCCGGGTCAGTTCGGGACTGGTCAGAGTTGCGTTCATCGCGCCTCACTCCTTTGCTCGTGCGGTTCTGCTCGTGGGTCTACTGTCTCAGACGTTTTTGCTTCCGGCCTTGTTCCCCGGCCGTTCACCGGTGTGTCGTGTCTCACGAATCGGTGAAGTTGCGGCCTGGGCACACTGGACGGATGATCCAGCGGGCGCGGAAGCTGTTCCACCTTTGCACGACCGACGAGTGGATGGTCGCCCAGCATGCGGGCGAGCGCCGGCCGCCGTCGCTCGAAGCGGTGGGCTTCGTTCATCTCTCCTCACCCGAGCAGGTGCATCTGCCCGCCAACCGGCTCTACGGGGGCCGCGCCGACATGGTCCTGCTGCACTGCGACGCGGCGTTGTTCGACGCGCCCGTGCGGTGGGAGCCTGGCGTGCCGGGTGACCCCGAGGCGATGCGATTCCCGCATCTGTACGGGCCCTTGCCGATTGCCGCTGTGACGAGCGTCACCCCGTACTTGCCCGACGCGGACGGGACGTTTCCCGAGTTGTCCGGTGATCAATCCGCCGCGACGTAGTCGGCGACGTACGCGTCGACCTCGACCTCGACGAGCAGCTCCGGCGAGATGAGCGCGGAGACCTCCACCATGGTGGCGACCGGGCGGACACTGCCGAACACTTCCGAGTGGACCGCGGCCACCGTCTCCCAGGCGTTGATGTCGGTCACGTACATGCGCGTCCGGACGACGTCGGTGAGCGCGGCGCCCGCCTCGCCCAACGCGATCTCGATGCGACGGAAGACCTCGCGGGCCTGGACGGCGACACCGTCGCCCGGAGCCGTGGTCCCCGCGACGACGACGAGCGGCCCGACGCGTACGGCTCGCGAGTAGCCCACCTGATCCTCGAACGGCGAGCCCGACGAGACGTTGATGCGGCGTTGCGTCATGGAACTACACCGGCACGGCTTCGACGACGGACATCGGGCCGGCAGTCGGCACGACGCGGGTCTGACGAAAACCTGCTCGGCCCAACAACTCTGCGTACTCCGCTGCGGTGCGCTCACGTCCGCCTGCGGCGATGAGCATCTCGAGGTCGAGCATCATCCCGGGATGCCACGGGGCCCCCTCGGGTAGCACCAGTTCGATCAGGGCGAGCCTGCCGTTCGGTGCAATGGCGCGTCGCACGGTGCGCAGGATGTTGACGGCATCGTCGTCGTCCCAGTCGTGGATGATCGTCTTGAGCAGGTACTGGTCACCGCCTTCGGGTACCGACTCGAAGAACGAACCGCCCGTGATGGTGCATCGTGTGGTCACCCCGGCGGCGTCGAGCAGCGGCCCGGCGTGCTCGACCACCGACGGCAGGTCGAACAGCACCCCATGCGCGTCACGCGCCTGCTGCAGCACGGCACAGAGCAGCGCGCCGAGCCCACCGCCGACGTCGACGATCAACCGACGATCGGTGAAGTCGTAAGCGGGTAACAGGCCTTCGATCGCCATGCCCGACACCGACGTCATCGCGTCGTTGAACACCTTGGCGAACTCCGGGTCGGTCTCGAGGTATTCGAAGAACGGCATGCCGCGCAGTTTCCCGACGGCCGTTTTTCCAGACTGCACCGCGTGCGGCAGCTCGCTCCAGTGTTCCCAGTGCTTGGGATGGCCGATGAACTCGATCATCGGCGCGAACGTGCCCGGCGCGTCGGAGCGCAGCGCCTGACCGAGTCGGGCCAGCGCGAACCGGCCGTCCTTGCGGTACTTGAGAATTGAGTTGCTGGCCAGTGCCCGCAACAACCGGAACGTCGCCTGGGGGTCGGTTCCGACGCGACGCGCGACGTCGTCCGCGGTGGACGGACCCTCCGCGAGGGCGTCGAAGATGCCAAGCCTCGACGCCGTGCTGAGCGCCTGCGTCAGCCAGGCACCCTGGGCGAGCTCGAACACGGCGACGTTGGCGGGCAGCACGGAGCGGCGTACCAGGCCGAGTCCTGCGCGGACGCGGCCGATCCCGTCGATCAACCACTGAGGCGGGGGTTTTGGGCTGCCGGACATGGCGCCAACCTTAGCGGTGCCTGTGTTGCTGGCTCATGCGGTTGACAGGTGGTCTCCCTAACGCTTGGTCCGGTTACCTAGACTGTCTCACCGTGGCAATTCTCGCCGGCTTCGCGCCGTGGATCGTGTACTGGGTTCTCGTCGGCAACGTCCCCTTCACGGTCGCCGTGTTGGCGGCGCTGGCGGCCGCGGTGCTGTCGTTCGCAGTGGGGCGCGTCAAGGGTGCGTCGGGTCGCACGCTCGAGCTCGGGGCGATCGGCACGTTCGTGGTGCTGACCGTGCTGACGTTCACGCTGAGTCAGGAGTTCATGGAGCGGTGGGTGCAACCACTGAGCAGCGCAGGCATCTTCCTCGTTGCGCTGACGGGCGTGCTCATCGGTAAGCCGTTCGTCCGCGAGTTCGCGGAGGTGGACCAGGCGCCTGAGGTGGTCAAGAGCGAATTGTTCGGCCGCATAACCACATTGGTGACGTGGATTTGGGTCGGAGCGTTCGCGGGGATGACGGTATCGTCGGCGATCCCACCAATTGTTCAGGGCGACGCCTCGATCCTGGACACGCGGACGCCACTGTCGTTCATTTGCTACTGGGTGATCCCGTTCCTGCTGTTGTTCGGCGCCGCGGTGGCCTCGCGCGTCGTGATCGACCGGATGGTCGCCGAGGTGAACGACCCCAACACGGTGCGGAAGACGACGTTCATCGCCTTCAAGGAGCTCGGCATCGACGAATTGCTCTACCTCGCTCAGGAGAAGGCCAACCGCGAAGCCGGGGCCGGCAGGCAGGCCTACGCCGTTCAGGTGGGTGGCAAGGGCACACCGCTCACGGGCGACGAATCGCGGGAGTCGTGGCCCGCGTCGTACAAGGTGCGCCAAGCGCACTAGCGCTGTCCAGCCCCACAGCTTCGAGCCGGATGCCATGGCTAGACTCCGCGGCATGGCGCAGACTGCACAGCCCACCCGAACCGCGGACGATCCACTCGAGAAGATCCTGTGGTGGGTGACCGCCGTCATCGGGGTAGCTGGCTTGGTGTACTTCGGTGTGATGGCCTATCTGGTCTTCAGCACCATGAACTGGGACGTGTTGTTTGGCGACCTCAACTCGAACCCGGGCGGAACCCACTCGGCGCCGCCAGCACCGCCTCCCGCGCCGGAGTTGATGCCGCCACCCGCGGCGCCACCGGCACCGCCCGCCGTACCTGCACCGGCGCCACCCGCCGTACCTGTGCCTGCCTCGCCGACGCCACCGCGATGACCTAGTCCAGTAGTCGCGCACCCGAAAGTCGACCCAGAAAAGTGTCGTGGTTGTGGTGGTGGGTCGCTCCTAGTTGGTGAATGCAACCGATTGGCGGTTGCGACCAACGAAAAGGACACGACCATGACCATCGATCACGCCAGCCCGAAGCGACGTCGACTGAGCGCCACCCTGGCTCTGCTCGCCGGAGCGAGCGCCATCGGCGCCTTCAGCCCAGTCGCTCCGACGGCCCACGCCGCGATTGCGCCGCAGATCTTCACGATCCAGCAGGTGTCGTCCGGCCGCTTCCTCGACGCCTGGAACGACGGCACCCACGACTACGACGTCGTCACCCGCCCAGGCCAGGGGGATCCAAGCCAGGAGTGGTTGGTGACCTTCGACGACAGCGGCACGGCCACGGGCACCATCCAGCAGGTGTCGTCCGGTCGCTTCCTCGACGCCCACGAGATCGGCGAGTTGGACTTCCGCGCGGTGTCGCGGCCCGGCGGACAGACCGACAACACGCAGAACTGGCAGGTGCACTCGATCGGGGGTGGTTCCTACAACATCATCCAGCAGAGTTCGGGCCGTCTGCTCGACGCGCACGAGATCGCCGAGAAGGACTTCGAGTGCGTGACGCGGCCGGGCGGTCAGACCGACCACACCCAGGAGTGGCGACTCAACTTCGTGCGGAACGCCTGACCCGGCGAGCGGCCCCGCCGCCGCGTTGCGGTGGCGGGGCCGACTCTCGATCGGGCACATGCTCACACGTTGTCTATTCCGGCACATCGGCTAGCACCGCTCGGGCCCGGCCGATGTGGTCGTACGCGTAGGTCACCATGGCCGCGGCGGTCATCTTCTCGCCCTCCTCGGCCGAAATATCCCGTGGGCGCGCCTTTATGGGGTGTGGAGCGCTGTCCGCTAGCGTCGCGGTTTGCGGGATCTGGGGTGGCCGCGTGAATTCACGTGGGCGTGGTTGGGGGCGCTCCTGGCCTGGCTCTCGGTCACACCCACTTGCCGCCGCTGTGGTGCGCAGCCCTGCCGCGTCTCACCTATGTCTCTCCAATCTGCCCGCCACCAACTCCCGACGGTGGCGGGCCGATCGATTCACTCATGTGCTCCGATGGCTACGCGGAGGGCGGGGTGGATGCTGAGGTGGCTAGGCATTTGAGCGGTGCCGCCAACTGCCAGTCGCCGTGGTTGCCCCAGGGAGAGCTCGTCGCAGACCCGTGCGCGTTCCCGTTGCTGTCGATCTTGCCCGTGAAATCGATGCTGGGCGGCGAGCCGCCCCAGCCAGCGAAGGCGAACAAGCCGACCATAGTCGCGCCGTTGGTATGGACCTCGACGTGCCCGTCGCCGTTCAATTTTGGAGCGTCCTTCACCGTGGCTGGTCCGGAGTAGCTTGGTCCGTTTGCGGTGAACTCAAGTGTGCCCCCGAGGCCATCGTGCGGATCTAGTACGACCGAAGTGTCTCCGTTGAAGCCCCACTGTGTGCACGACGGCGCGTCCGGTGCGGCTGCAGCGACGGCTGGCGGCAAACCTGCGATCAAGAGTCCTGCGGCCACGGTTGCGATAACTGGTAGGCGATTCATGGTGTTGTCCTTCGTCTCATCCGAAGCTCGTTGATGAACTTGGCTGCGGACGACGCTATGACCATGCATAGGGGTGTGGCTCGCTTGTGCTCGCAACCCGCGAAACCGCCGATTCTTGAGCTTCTGCGCATTCTGCTCACCGACCTCCCATGAGGGCAGCAGCGGCCGCCGGATCCAGGGGTGCAGGTTTGCGACGCGCCATGTCGATATCTTGGCTAATGCGCTGTGCTTCTTTACTTCTTCGTCAGTGACTCGCAATCCTGCAGGTCAGGACAGTAAGACGGAGTGCCGCTCAGTCCAGGTAGTCGCGCAACACCTGAGAACGGCTGGGGTGCCGCAACTTCGACATCGTCTTGCTCTCGATCTGGCGGATGCGCTCACGCGTGACGCCGTAGACCTGGCCGATCTCGTCGAGGGTGCGGGGCTGGCCGTCGGTCAGGCCGAAGCGCAGCCGCACGACGCCGGCCTCGCGCTCGGACAGGGTCTCGAGCACCGACTGCAGCTGATCCTGCAGCAGCGTGAACGACACCGCGTCGACGGCCACGACCGCCTCGGAGTCCTCGATGAAGTCGCCGAGTTGTGAGTCGCCCTCGTCGCCGATCGTCTGGTCCAGCGAGATGGGCTCGCGCGCGTACTGCTGGATCTCCAGCACCTTCTCCGGCGTGATGTCCATTTCCTTGGCGAGCTCTTCTGGCGTGGGCTCGCGGCCCAGGTCCTGCAGCAGCTCGCGCTGAATGCGGCCGAGCTTGTTGATCACCTCGACCATGTGCACCGGGATGCGGATGGTGCGGGCCTGGTCGGCCATGGCCCGGGTGATGGCCTGGCGGATCCACCACGTGGCATAGGTGGAGAACTTGTAACCCTTGGTGTAGTCGAACTTCTCGACTGCACGGATGAGGCCCAGGTTCCCTTCCTGGATGAGGTCGAGGAACGCCATGCCGCGGCCGGTGTAGCGCTTGGCCAGTGACACCACGAGGCGAAGGTTGGCTTCCAGCAGATGGTTCTTGGCGCGGTCACCGTCGCGGCAGATCCACTGATAGTCGCGGCGCTGCGCGGTGGTCAGCTTCTCGCCCTTCTCGGCGATCTCGGTCATCAGCTGGGTGCAGTACAGCCCGGCCTCGATGCGCTTGGCGAGCTCGACTTCCTCCTCGGCGTTGAGCAGCGCCACCTTGCCGATCTGCTTGAGGTAGGCGCGCACCGAGTCCGCCGAGGCGGTGAGCTCGGCGTCCTTGCGGGCCTGGCGTAGTGCTTCGGACTCCTCTTCGTCCCACACAAAGTCACCGGAGGCCTTGTCCTTCTCGGAGGGCTCGGCGATCTCTTCCTCGTCGGCCGGTCCCGGCACGGCGACCGCGGGCGTCTTCTTCGCGGCTGCGTCGCCGTCGGCCTCGTCGGTGGCGTCGACCTCGATTTCCTCGAGTTCGATGTCGGCCTCGTCGACGTCGATTGCCTCGGGCTCGGCCTCGAGGTCGTCGGTGGTCTCGAGCGCGTCGGTGCCCCCGGCGTCGACGCCGTTAGCGGCCGCGGCACCCTTCTTGGGGCGGCCTGGGCCGCCCGCGGTCTTGGCGCGCGGTGCACTCGGCTTGTCGGCGACCGCCTTGGCGGCGCGGGGCTTCGTCGCGGTGCCCGGCTCGGCCTTGGTGGCGTGTGCGGTGGTCTTGGTGGCCTTCTTTGCAGGCGCTGCCTTGGTGGTCACAGTCCTCTTCGCGGGGGTTTTCGTGGCGGTGCGCTTCACCGGCTCTTCGGTTGCCGGGCTTGCCTTTGTCGCGGCCACTTAAGCACCCCTTCGGTCTTGCGGATCTCGGTGGTCGTGGGCGTGCGCCACCGAAAAGCGTCGGCTGTCGAATGTTGGCGGTGATCTCAGCTTGGATACTTGCCGCTATTTTTCGTGCGGCCGCCGTTGACCATTGTAACGACAGTGTTGAGCAAGTGCCGCTACGAGCGGCAATTATGGGTCGCGCGCCGTCCTACGAGGGGGCGGCTTCGACCTCGGTGGCCATGGCGGCACCAACGATGCCCGCCGTGTTCAGCAGTGCCGCCGCCACCACCGGAGTCCGGTTCTTCAGCAGCGGCAGCCACTTGTCGGCCTTGCGGCTGATGCCGCCGCCGGCGATGAACAGGTCCGGCCAGATCGCGTTCTCGATGACGACGAGGACCTTGGTGACCTCTTCGGTCCAGCGCTCGTAACTCCACCCCTTTGTCTCCTTCACCGAGGACGCCGCCCGGTGCTCGGCCTCCTTGCCGCCGACCTCGAGGTGTCCGAACTCGGTGTTGGGCAACAGGATTCCGTTGTGGATGACGGCCGAACCGATGCCGGTGCCGAAGGTCAGGAGGACGACAAGGCCGGTGTTGTCCTTGCCAGCGCCGAACTTCTCCTCGGCCAGCCCTGCGGCGTCGGCGTCGTTCAGTACGGTCACTTCCTGGCCGTTGAGTTTGGCGCTGATGACGTCGTCGGCGTTGGTGCCGATCCAGCCCTTGTCGACGTTGGCGGCGGTTTGGACGATGCCGTTGGTGACGACGCCTGGGTAGGTGACGCCCAGGCTGCCCGTCCAGCCGAACTCGCGGACCACCGCGGCGATCGTGTCGGACACCGCGTCGGGCGTGGCGGGTTGGGGCGTCGGGAGTTTGAATCGCTCACCGATCAGCAACCCCGTGTCCAGGTCGACGACGCCGCCCTTGATGCCGCTGCCCCCGACGTCGACGCCGAATCCCTTGCGTGGGGAGCTGTCGGTGCTGGACTCGGCTTCTGGCTTGTCGGTGGCGGTCATCGAGCGCTCCTCTTGCAGGCCGGCAGGTGAGATGCGAACCACACATTAGTGCCTCGCCAAAGTCCACGGGCGGCTGCCGGACAACCGGTCGCGGGAGATGTGTTGCGATGAGCGGGTGACGTCTGCCACCAACGATCCAGACACCGATCCGGGCACCCTGCGAACGGTCGCCGAAGGGCTGGCCGCAGAAGCCGCCGCCTTCGTCCGCCGCCGTCGTGCCGAAGTCTTCGGGGCTGGCGCCCAACGCGACGGTGCCGCCCCGGAGGTGCGCACCAAGAGCACGCCCACCGACCCCGTCACGATCGTCGACACCGAGACCGAGCGCCTGCTGCGCGAGCGGCTCGCCCAGCTGCGCCCCGGTGAGCTCGTCGTCGGCGAGGAGGAGGGCGGCTCCGCCGACGCCCGCTCGGGTCGCCCCACCTGGGTGCTCGACCCCATCGACGGCACGGTGAACTTCGTCTACGGCATCGAGGCGTACGCGGTGTCGGTGGGCGTGCGGGTCGACGGGGCGTCGGTCGCAGGGGCGGTGGCCAACGTTCCCACCGGCGAGGTGTTCTCCGCGGCACTGGGCCAGGGCGCACACGTGCGGCGGGGTGACGCGTCGAACCCGTTGCGCTGCAACGCGCTTAGTGAACTGTCCCTGGCCCTGGTGGGCACCGGGTTCGGTTACGCCGCCGAGCAGCGACGCGGTCAGGCCGACGTGTTCGCCCGGCTGCTTCCCGACGTGCGCGACGTGCGTCGCATCGGATCCTGTGCGCTGGACCTGTGCATGGTCGCGGCCGGACGTCTCGACGCCTACTACGAGGACGGGGTGCACGTCTGGGACTGGGCCGCGGCCGCGCTCATCGCTGCGGAGGCGGGCGCGTGGCTGCGGTTGCCGCCCGGTGACGGCAACTCAGAGTTCATTGCCGCCGCCGCACCGGGCATCGCCGACGAGTTCGACGCTGCGTTGCGACGGGTTGGGGCCGGATAGGTCGCTCAGCAGGCGCCGGTGTGGATCTTGGAGAGCAACGCCGCATCCGCCGGCTGGGTGGCGTCGGGGCGCAGACTGGCCAGCACGGCGTCGATGTCGTCGTTGTGGCTCAGCTCGCTGAAATCCGTGCCGATCGCCAAATCGACGGTGTCGTCGGCTCTTTGGTCCTGGTAGAGCTCGGTGCAGGGGGCGACGAGCCACAGTGCGGCCGCCGCGGCGCGGCCGGACGCGCCGAACCGCAGCTGGCCCTGGCACTCCAGTCGCGTATTCGCGTAGACGTTGTCGTTGGCTGCCTCGGGCTGCGCATAACCGAGGTCGCGCAGCGCGCCCGCCACTTCGGCCGCCTGGCCGCCCTGACCGCTGGCGTTGAGCACCTTGATCTTGGTGTCGGCGAGCTTGGCGGGGGCCACCTCGGTCATGGTCGCCGAGCTCACCCGCTCGCCAAGTGCGGTTTGCGTCGGCTCGGTGGGCGCTGGCGGCGCGTTGCACGCCGCCGCCTGCTCCACTTCGGCGGGCTGGTTGAAGGCGATCAGCCAGACGACCAGCGTGACTGCGGCCAGCACCGCAAGCACGATTGAGCCTGGCACGAAGTTGCGTCGCCGGAAGGGGCGGCCGTGTTTGTCGAACGCGGTGCCGGAGGTGATTTGCGCGACCACCCCTGCACTGTAAGGGCAGGCCCTGGCACCGGTCGCTACCTGGGTGTTTGACCTGTGATATAAATCACAACCAATCCGCCGCGAAACGGGGCACGAATCATTTGGCGGATGCGTTCGGCACTGGTACAAAGCTCTGTCGCAACGATACGAGGGGAAGAGGGTATGGCCACCGACTACGACGCCCCACGGCGCACCGAAACCGACGACGTCTCCGAGGATTCACTCGAGGAGCTGAAGCAGCGTCGCAACGAAGCCCAATCGGCGGTCGTCGACGTTGACGAGTCCGAGTCCGCGGAGTCCTTCGAGCTCCCGGGCGCCGACCTGTCCGGCGAGGAATTGTCGGTCCGCGTGATTCCCAAGCAGGCCGACGAGTTCACCTGCGCGAGCTGTTTCCTGGTTCATCACCGCAGCAGGCTCGCCAGCGAGAAGAACGGCGTGACGATCTGCACCGACTGCGCCGCCTGACGGCCGCGTTGCGCGGCTCAGCCGCGTAACGCCGCCAGGACGCGCTCCGGACGGCGACAACTCACCAGCCAGTACGGCGTCGGGTCGTCCGGGTCGTCGAGCACCACCAGGATCATGGGGCCCACCCATGCCCGGTGCACGACGTAGGCCGCGGGGTCTAGCTGGCGTCCAAGGGCCGCCGACTTCGCCGAGCGCGGGACTTCTGCCGACCGCGCGATGACGCTGACGGGCAGGTGGGCCGCACCCACCCACAGTTCGGTCTCGCCGTTGCCGGAGTCCGCGGTAGTAGCCACGACGCGCACGTCGATGCGGCCGAACCACAGCAAGACCGCAGCGGCCACCGGGAGCAGCACCGCGTACGGCAGCCAGTTCGGCAGCGTCGCGACGCCTTGGTTCACCTCGAGTGCGATCAGTGCAGCCAGCCCGAATCCGAGCGGCCACCACCACCATGGCACCCACAGTCGTTCGTGGTATCGCACCGTTTGGGCGGCTGCGCGCGTGTCGGACACGCGGCCAAGAGTAATCTTGCACGCCGTGTCCACCTCTCTGGCGGTCGTCCGATTGGATCCCGACCTGCCGATGCCCGCGAGGGCACACGACGGCGACGCCGGCGTCGACCTCTACAGCGCCGTCGACGTCGACATCGCACCCGGCCGACGGGCACTGGTCCCCACCGGGATCGCCGTCGCGATCCCGTATGGAATGGTCGGTCTGATCCATCCGCGCTCGGGATTGGCTACGCGCGTGGGGCTTTCGATCGTCAACAGCCCGGGCACCGTCGACGCGGGCTACCGGGGCGAGATCAAGGTGACGCTGATAAACACCGATCCCGATGAGCCGATCAACGTGCGCCGCGGCGATCGGATCGCACAGTTGCTGGTACAACGGGTCGAACTGCCCGAGCTGGTCGAGGTCACGTCGTTCGACGAGGCCGGGCTGGCAGACACCTCGCGGGGCGAGGGCGGCCACGGTTCATCCGGCGGACACGGGAGTTTGTGATGGCATTCGGTAGGCGCAAGCGCGACGAGGACAAGGTTCCCGAGGAGCCCCGCGAGCCCGAACGGGTCACCGCCGACGTCGCCGCGCCGGCTCGGGACGACTCCGAGGGCCCCTTCGACATCGAGGACTTCGACGACCCGGAGTCGGCCACCGAGGGCAGGCACGATCTGGGGTCGGTGCTGATTCCGGTGGACGAGACGGCCGAACTGGCCGTTGAGGTGAATCAACAGGGCGTCCCCACGATGGTGTGGATGGTGACGCCCAACGGCCGCTACAACGTCACGGCCTACGCCGCGCCGAAGACCGGAAGCCTGTGGCGCGAGGTCATCACCGAGGTCGCCGAGTCGCTCCGCAAGGAAGGCGCGGAGGTCACGTTCGAGGACGGGCCGTGGGGGCGCGAGGTCGTCGGGGTCATGACCAAGGGTCCCGAGCCCCTCGTCATGCGGTTCATCGGTGTCGACGGATACCGGTGGATGATCCGAGGCGCCGCGGTCGGCGCGCCCGACAACGCCTCCGCCATCGCAGACGACGTGCGAAACTCGTTGACGGACACGGTCGTTCGCCGTGGAGACACGCCGTTGCCGGTGCGCTTCATGCTGCCGCTTCAGCTGTCCGAGTCACTGATCACCCGACTGCGCGCCCGCGCCGAACAGATGGTCGCCCAGCAGGCCGCTGAAGGGGGGCAGCAGCCGCCGCCTCCCGCGCAGCCCGTCGCGCGGCGCAGTGAGCAGGGCTCGGCCATGCAGCAGCTGCGCACCATCACGGGTGGGTAGCGGCCTCGATCAGCGCGGCCACGCACGCCGCGCCCAACACGCCGGGGTCGGCCCCCATGCCGTCCAGCGTGACCGTGCGCAGTGCCGCTCGCGGCGCGGCCGCCACCCACTCGAACGCGACCTCGATCGGATGGATGGGGTCGTCCGTCGCCGCGGCCACCCCGAGCGGGACCGTCAGGGCGGCCAGCTCGTCGCTGGTCGGTGCGACGTAGTGGGCGGCCTCCTCCATGGCGTCGGACAGCGCAGGCCACTGACCCACCCACGAACGCGTCAGTTCGTCGGCCAGCCAGGCCGGGCTTCCCGCGCGCATCTGGGCGACCGCCGCGGCCAGCCCGTCGCGCCTGAGCTGGTGGGCCGAGTGTTGGGCCGTCAACGCGGCGGGCGCACCGTCGGGCGCGCCGGTCCACGCCGGAAGTGCGGCCAGCACCCCGAGCACGCGTGTCGGATGAGCCAGCGCCCACGCGGTGGCCACCGAGGCCCCGATGGACACGCCGCCGACCACGATGGGGCCGGGCCGGGCCGCGTCGTCGAGCGCACGACGGTAGCCCTCGACGAGGTGTTCGGGTTCGGGCGCAGGCGTCACCACCGTGGCTCCGCAGTCGTGCAGTGCGGCGGAAAAGGCCCGGTAGACGTAGTCGTCGTCGGATCCCGTACCGGGCAGCAGGACCACGGTGACGTCGCGCAGGATGACGCTCATCAGTCGATCGTGCCGTGTGCCCCAACTCGTGTGGGAACCGACACGTCAATGTGATCCAGTGGGTGGTTGGGCCACGTGGAAAAAGGGAACCAAGAGGTCTACGGTGGCGTTGGTTACAGGTGAGTCCACGGTGGACTCGCGCAAGGGGCAGGAGAGCCCATGGCTACGGCCGAAGGTTATCTGCGCCGGCTCACGCGCCGGCTCACGGAGGACCCGGAACGTCTCGACGTCGAGGAGCTCACCGACGAGGCCGCTCAGAACGGCGCGCAGAAGGCGATCGACTGCCGGCGCGGCCAGGAAGTCACCATGGTTGGCACGTTGCGCTGCGTCGAAACCAACGCCAAGGGCTGCGCGGGCGGCGTTCGCGCCGAACTGTTCGACGGCACCGACTCGGTGATGCTGGTCTGGCTCGGGCAACGCCGCATCGCCGGCATCGAATCGGGACGCACGCTGCGGGTGCACGGCCGGCTCGGCAAGCTCGAGAACGGGTCCAAGGCGATCTACAACCCCCACTACGAGATCCAGAAGTGACCCACCCCGAAAAGGGGATGGCGAAGGATCAAGACGTTCACACGGCCGACGCGCTCGACCACCCCGATGAGCCGGAGGTCAAGAAGCTCGACGGACGCGCACTGCTCGAGCAGATGGGCGGCTTCAGCGGGCTGATCTATTCGTCTCTGCCGGTGGTCGTCTTCGTTCCTGTGTCGACGCTGTTCGGTTTGGTGCCCGCGATCTCGGCCGCGCTCGGCGTGGCAGTGCTGGTCCTGGTCTGGCGACTGATCCGGCGAGAGTCGTTGCAGCCGGCCATCTCCGGCTTCTTCGCCGTCGGCATCAGCGCGCTCATCGCATGGTGGGTGGGGGAGTCGCGGGGCTTCTTCGCGTACGGCATCTGGTCGTCGCTGGTGTACGCCGCGGTATTCGTCACGTCCGTGCTGATCCGGCGACCGCTGGTCGGTTACGCGTGGGGTTCGCTCAGCGGACACGGCCATGACTGGCGTTCGGTGCGCCGCGCCGTGCTGGTCTTCGACGTCGCGACGTGCGCGTGGGCGCTGGTGTTCGCCGCGCGGTTCGTCGTCCAGTACCACTTGTACGACGCCGACGAGGTCGGCTGGCTCGGCGTCGCCCGCATCTCGATGGGGTGGCCCCTGACCGCGGTCGCGGCACTGGTGACGTTTCTGGCGATCCGGGCGGCGCAGCGCGCCATCCACGCCAGGGATGCGGCACTCACGGACGAGCCCACCGAGGCTCGGACGGACTGACGAAGCCGCCGCCGGAACGCACGACGGACCGCACGCTCATCGCGGTCGCGGTGCTCGCCTCCTTCGTCGCGTTCCTCGACGGTTCGGTGGTGAACCTGGCCCTGCCCGCGATCGGCCGCGACCTCGGCGGCGGTTTGGCGTTGCAGCAGTGGGTGGTGGACGGCTATCTGTTGACGCTCGGGGCCCTCGTCCTCGTCGCCGGTGCGGTGTCCGATCAGTACGGCAGGCTCGCGGTGCTCCGTGCGGGCCTCGGCGTATTCGCGGTCGCGTCGCTGCTTTGTGCGGCGGCGCCGACCGGCGGGGTGCTGGTCGCGGCGCGCTGCCTGCAGGGCGTCGGCGCGGCCTTCCTCGTTCCGAGTTCGTTGGCGATGATCAACGCCCGCTTCACCGGGGCCCGGCAGGCCAGCGCGATCGGAACGTGGACGGCGTGGACCGGCACGGCGTTCGTGGTGGGGCCGCCGCTCGGCGGGCTGCTCGTCGATGCACTGAACTGGCGCTGGGTGTTCGGGATCAACATCCTTCCACTCGCCGTCACGCTCTACCTGACCACCAGACTGAATGCGGGCGAATTCGGGGGCCGACGCACCGGCCGCATCGACGTCGGCGGCGCCGCGTTGGGGGCGGTCGGCCTGACGGCAACGGTGTACGCGCTCATCGAGCAGCAGCGGCTCGGCGTCACCCATCCGGTGGTGCTCGGCGCGCTGTCGGTCGGAGTGGTGTGCCTTGCCGCGTTTCCGTGGTGGGAGCGCCGCACGGCAAACCCGATGATGCCGCTGACGCTGTTCGCGGCGCGCAACTTCGCCGTCGGCAACCTGGCCACGGTGTTCTTCTATGCGGCGGTGTCGCTCGGCATGCTGCTCGTCGCGTTGTTCCTGCAGGAGACCGTGGGGCTGAGCGCCACCCAGGCGGGGCTGGCCACCCTGCCGATTCCGGTGCTGTCGTTCTTCCTTGCCCGGCTGTTCGGCACTCTGGCGGGCCGGCACGGGCCGCGGCTGTACATGGCGGTCGGCCCGGTGATCGCGGCGGCTGGGTTCCTGCTGCTGCGCAACGTGCGCGAGGACTTCGACGTCTGGACGCAGCTGCTGCCTGGGCTCGTCGTGTTCGGGCTCGGCCTGTCGGTCACGGTGTCCCCGCTCACGGCGGCGATACTGGCCGCGGTCGAGCCGGCACAGAGCGGCATCGGCTCGGCGGTCAACAACGCGGTGTCCCGGATCGCGGGGCTGATCGCGGTGGCATTCTTGGGCGTAACCATTTCGGGCGCAATGGATTTCGCAGGTTTCCGCCAGGGTGCGCTGGTGGTCGCCGTACTGTTCCTCGCGGCAGGCCTGTGCTCGGCGATCGGCATCAGCAACGCCACCCACGACTCCGGACGAGTCGGCGCGGAAGCGGCGGCCCCCTGTCACGACCGGGCGCCGCCCCCGCCCGCGCTGCGCTCAGCGCGGGTGGAGTAGCAGTTCGCGCAGCTGGTCTTCGACCTCGGCGGTCGCCACGAACAGCAGCTCGTCGCCACCTTCGAGGGGCTCGTCGTCCTCCGGCACGATCACGCGCGCGCCGCGCAGGATCGTGACCAGTGCGGCGTCCCTTGGCAACTCGAGGCGCTTGACGGCCTTGCCGCCCCACGGGGTGTCGTCGGGCAACGTGATCTCGACGAGGTTCGCCTGCCCCTTGCGAAAGCTCATCAGCCGCACCAGATCACCGACGGACACGGCTTCCTCGACCAGCGAGGCCAGCATCCGTGGCGTGGACACTGCGACGTCGACGCCCCAATTCTCGTCGAAGAGCCATTCGTTGCGCGGGTCGTTCACCCGGGCGACCACGCGGCCGACCGCGAACTCGGTCTTGGCCAGCAGGCTGACGACGACGTTGGCCTTGTCGTCGCCCGTCGCGGCGATCACGACGTCGAACTCCTCAAGCCCGACCGACTCCAACAGGCTCAGTTCGCACGCGTCGCCGAGGCGCCAGTGGGCAGCCGGAATGTCGTCGACGTCGATGTGCTCGGGATTGCGCTCCAGCAGGGTGACTTCGTGGTTTTCGACGAGCTCCCTGGCGATGGAGCGGCCGACGGCGCCGGCTCCCGCGATGGCAACCTTCATGACGTCCTCACTGGTCCTCGGCGTCCTCACCCGGCGGCAGCGCGGCGATGGCCATCGCCTCGGCCACCCGGCCCGAGATCGCGGCGAGGTACACCTGGTCGCTGGCTTGGATGACGGTCTTGGGCTCGGGCAGTTGCCCGCTGCCGAATCGGATCATGAACGCGACGCGCCCGCCGGTGGCCGCTTCCAGCGCGGTCACCCGGTGGCCGACCCAGCCCTCGTGTAGCGCCAGTTCGGCGACCGCGACGTTGCCCGAGGGGTCGCGCCACTTCGTCGTCTCGGATTCGCGGGTGAGCACGTTGAGCAGGCGGTCCGTCGTCCACGGCACCGTCGCCACGGTCGGGATGCCGAGTCGCTCGTAGACCGCCGCGCGTTTGGCGTCGTAGATACGGGCCACGACGCGCTCGACGCCGAACGTCTCGCGCGCCACCCGCGCGGAGATGATGTTGGAGTTGTCACCCGAGGACACCGCGGCGAAGGCCCCCGCTTCCTCGATGCCCGCCCGTAACAGCACGTCGCGGTCGAAGCCCATGCCGAGCACGCGCTCGCCGGGGAACTCGGGAGACAGCCGGTGAAACGCGGTGCTGTCGCGGTCGATGACCGCCACCTCATGGCCCACCCTGGCCAACCCATCAGACAATGACGCGCCCACCCGGCCGCATCCCATCACCACTACCCGCACGCCTCGGTCCTTCCAGCGGTCACCCTGGCTCAGATAATCATGAAACTGCGCACTCGGAACGCTACAGCCATTCCGCCGTACGCTTACTCTTGGCACTCGTGTCCAAGCTTTCGACCGCCGCGCGCCGGCTGGTCCTCGGGAGACCGTTCCGCAGCGACAATCTCGGTCACACGCTTCTACCCAAGCGGATCGCGTTGCCGGTGTTCGCCTCGGACGCGTTGTCGTCGGTCGCCTACGCGCCCGAGGAGATCTTCCTGGTGCTCTCGGTGGCGGGGCTGACGGCCTACTCGATGGCGCCATGGATCGGCCTCGCGGTCGCGGTCGTGATGCTCATCGTCATCGCGAGCTACCGGCAGAATGTGCACGCTTATCCGTCCGGCGGCGGTGACTACGAGGTGGTCACCACCAACCTCGGACACACGGCGGGGTTGACCGTGGCGAGCGCATTGCTCGTCGACTACGTGCTCACCGTGGCGGTGTCGATGGCGTCGGCAATGTCGAACATCGGGTCGGCGGTGCCGTTCATCGCGGAGCACAAGGTCGTCTTCGCGGTGGCCGCGATCCTGATCCTGGCGTCGTTGAACCTCCGCGGGATCCGGGAGTCGGGCACCGCGTTCGCAATTCCCACCTACGCGTTCATGATCGGCATGTTCATCATGCTGGGCTGGGGCCTGATCCAGATCTATGTGCTCGGCGAACCGCTGCGGGCGGAGTCGGCCTCGTTCGAGATGCATTCCGAACACGGCGAGGTCTTGGGATTTGCGCTGGTGTTTCTCGTCGCGCGGGCCTTTTCGTCCGGCAGCGCGGCACTGACCGGTGTCGAGGCGATCAGCAATGGCGTACCGGCGTTTCGAAAGCCCAAGTCGCGCAACGCCGCGACTACGCTCGCGCTGCTTGGCGCCATCTCCGTTTCGCTGTTCATGGGCATGATCATGTTGGCGAAGGAGACCGGCGTGCAGGTGGCCGAGCGGCCTCATGAGCAACTGATCGGCGCGCCCGCGGACTACCAACAGAAGACCCTGATCGCGCAACTCGCCGAGACGATCTTCCACGACTTTCCGGTCGGGCTCTTCGTCATCACGGGTGTCACCGCCCTGATCCTGGTGCTGGCCGCGAACACCGCCTTCAACGGGTTCCCGGTGCTGGGGTCGATCCTCGCGCAGGATCGCTACCTGCCGCGGCAGTTGCACACCCGCGGTGACCGGCTGGCCTTCTCCAACGGAATCCTGTTCCTGGCCTTCGCGGCGATCGCGTTCATCGTCGCGTTCCGGGCGGAGGTCACGGCGCTGATCCAGCTGTACATCGTCGGGGTGTTCGTGTCGTTCACGCTCAGCCAGATCGGAATGGTGCGGCACTGGACGCGGCTGTTGCGCATCGAGACCGTTGGAGCCGAGCGCCGCAGGATGCAGCGCGCTCGTGTGATCAACACCATCGGATTCATCTGCACGGGTGCGGTACTGCTGGTGGTGGTCGTCACCAAGTTCCTCGTCGGAGCGTGGATCGCCATCCTCGCGATGGGTGCGCTCTTCGTGATCATGAAGATGATCCACAAGCACTACGACACCGTCGCACGCGAACTCGAGGCCCGCGAGGCCGTGGACGAGGACATCGTGTTGCCCAGCCGCAACCACGCCGTCGTCCTGGTGTCGAACCTGCACAAGCCGACGCGGCGGGCACTGGCCTACGCCAAGGCGACCCGGCCCGACGTGCTGGAGGCGATCACGGTGAGCGTCGATGACGGCGAGGCGCGCGCCCTCGTGCACAAGTGGGAGGACAGCGACGTCACCGTGCCGCTGAAGGTGATCGCGTCGCCCTACCGTGAAATCACCCGCCCGATACTGGATTACGTCAAGCGGATCACCAAGGAGTCGCCCAGAACGGTGGTCACGGTGTTCATCCCCGAGTACGTCGTCGGGCACTGGTGGGAACAGGTGCTGCACAACCAGAGCGCGCTGCGGCTCAAGGGTCGGCTGCTGTTCGAACCCAACGTCATGGTGACTTCCGTTCCATGGCAACTGAGTTCGTCGGAGCGGCTCAAGACGTTGCAGCCGCAGTCGGCTCCGGGCGACGCGCGCCGGGGCTTCCTCGATTGATACTCGAACTCACCACGGGTCCGCCGGCCAACGGCGGCAGCTGCGTGGCCCGCGAAGATGGCCGAGTGGTCTTCGTGCGTTATGCACTGCCGGGCGAGCGGGTGCGGGCCCGGGTGACCGCCGAACGCGGAAGTCACTGGCACGCAGAGGTCGTCGAGGTGCTCGAGCCATCGCCGGACCGGGTCGACTCGCTGTGTCCGATCGCCGGCGTCGACGGTGCGGGGTGCTGTGACCTGGCCTTCGCGACACCCGATGCGGCGCGTGCGATCAAGGCCGACGTGGTGGCCAACCAACTCGCCAGGCTCGGCGGGCACGAGTGGCAGGGGGTGGCCGAGCCCATCGGTTCGCATGCGGCGACGGGATGGCGCACCCGGGTGCGCTTGGACACCGGTGCCGACGGCAAGGCGGGGTTTCACCGCTACCACAGTCCGCAGCTCGTAACCGAACTCGCGTGCGCGCAGGTGCCCGACGGCATGTTGAGCGGGCTCGACGAGGGGCGCTGGCCCGAGGGCGCGCAACTGCACGTCGCGCTCGACGACGACGGCCGGCGACACGTGGTGCAGACCGGACCGAGGTCGGGGCGAAAGGTGGCGCCCACCCAGGTGGTCGAGGGCGACTATGAAGCGGTGCAGCGGGTGGGCGAACGGACGTGGCTGGTGCCCGTCACCGCGTTCTGGCAGGCCCATCGCGACGCGGCCCGAGTGTACAGCGGGTTGATCGCCGAATGGGCGGAACTCGATGCGGGCATGACCGCGTGGGACTTGTACGGCGGCGCAGGGGTTTTCGCGGCGGTGCTCGCTGCTGGGGTCGGCGAGTCCGGCCGGGTCGTCACCGTGGACACCTCGCGTGGGTCCGCGCGGGCGGCGAGGACAGCGCTGGCAGATCTGACGTGGGTCGACGTCGTCACCGATTCGGTGCGCCGAGCGTTGACCGCCCAACCGCAGCGCGCCGACGTCGCAGTGCTGGATCCGCCGCGTACCGGCGCAGGCCGCGAGGTCATCGACCTGCTGGCCGGCGCCGGTGTGCCGCGGATCGTTCACATCGGTTGTGAAGCAGCATCATTCGCACGGGACGTGGGGCTGTACCTCGGGCACGGCTACGTCGTCGAGGAGCTGCGTGTCTTCGACTCGTTTCCGCTGACCCATCACGTCGAGTGCGTCGCCGTGCTCAGCCTGTCGTGACGGGCGAGCGGTTGTACCTGTCGGTTAAGACCGTCGACCACCACGTGTCGGCGATCCTGTCCAAACTTCAGGTGACCGAGCGGCGCGACGCGGTGAAGCGCGCCCGCGAATTGGGCATCGTCAGCTGAGCTCGGCCCGTTGATGCCAACGGTCCAACAAGGCGGGGATTTCGCCCAGAAGGAAGGCGTAGAAGTCGCGCATCTCGGCGAGGCGCCGTCCCGCCAGGCTGTCGTGGCCGGTTGCCGCGATTCCGACCTCTGCGGCCGCCTGCATGGCCGCGATGACCGCATTTTGGTTGGTGTACAACACCGCCCAGGCATCATCGCGTAGCCGGTAGTGGTCACGTCGACTGGCCGGAACGGGCACCCGCTCGACTAGCCCGACGGAGGTGAGCATCTTGATCGCGCCGGAGATGGCTCCCGAGCTCGCCTTCAGGCCTTCGGACAGCTCACCCATGGTCATGCTGGGTTGTTCGGTGAATAGCAGCGCGGCCAGTACGCGGGCGGTCATGCGTTGCAGGCCGTGATCTGTGAGGACGATCGCGAGCTGCTCGGCGGCCTGTTGCAAATCGGAGCACTTGGCCACACGCCCTCCCGGATTTCATCAGAGTCTTCAAAGATCTCTGAAAGTTCAGTATAGTAACCGTCGGCGCTCCGGGAAGTCTGGTCGGAATTTCGTACCCGCATGCGGTGACGACGGTTCGACCGGCGCACCCCGACCCGGAAGGCGACTCAGCCTCGATGCCCACCACCGCGACAAAGTCCACGCCGTCGAGCGTTTCAACCGAAGTCATCCGCGTCCGCGATCTGACCTTCGCCTATCCGAAGTCATCGGAACCCGCCGTGCGCGGCATGGACTTCTCCGTGGGCCGCGGCGAGATCTTCGGATTCCTCGGGCCCAGCGGAGCAGGGAAGTCCACGACGCAGAAGCTCCTCATCGGCTTGCTCCGTGGACACGGCGGTGAGGCCGCGGTGTGGGGCAAGGACCCGCTGGCCTGGGGGCCCGACTACTACCAGCGCATCGGCGTCTCGTTCGAGCTGCCCAATCACTACCAGAAGCTCACCGGCGTGGAGAACTTGCGGTTCTTCGCCTCCTTGTACGACGGCACGACGCTTGATCCGATGGAGCTGCTGGACGCCGTCGGCCTGGCTGACGATGCCAACACGCGAGTTGGCAAGTACTCCAAGGGAATGCAGATGCGGCTGACGTTCGCCCGGTCGCTGATCAACGACCCGGACCTGCTCTTTCTCGACGAGCCCACCTCCGGCTTGGATCCGGTCAACGCCCGCAAGGTGAAGAACATGATCCTGGACCTGAGGGCACGCGGCCGCACCGTCTTCCTCACCACCCACGACATGGCGACCGCCAATGAACTGTGCGACAGGGTGGCCTTCGTGGTCGATGGCCAGATCGTCGCCCTCGACACGCCCGCCGAATTGAAGATCGCGCGCAGCCAGCGGGTGGTTCGTGTCGAATTTCGCGGTGCGGACGGTGGTCTCGAAACCGCGGAGTTCGCGATGGACGGCCTCGCCGACGACCCGGCATTTCACGACGTGCTTCGCATCCACCACGTCGAGACCATCCACAGTAGGGAAGCCAGCCTCGACGATGTCTTCGTGGAGGTCACCGGAAGGCAGCTCACATGAGCCGGTTGGTGAGCGCGTTGCGGCTCGAACTGACCCTTCAGAATCGGCAGCGCTTCCTGCATGCCGCGATCTTCTCCGGACTGATCTGGCTGGCCGTTCTGCTGCCGATGCCCGGCACTCTGCGCCGGGTCGCCGAGCCCTACATGCTGTTGGGCGACACCTGCATCATCGGATTCTTCTTCGTCGCGGGCTCAGTGTTCTTCGAGAAGCAGGAGCGCACCATCGGTGCGGTCCTGTCGACCCCGTTGCGGTTCTGGGAGTACCTGACCGCCAAACTGACGCTGCTGGTGCTGATCTCGCTGTTCGTTGCGTTGGTCGTGCCCACGATTGGCCAGGGGTTCACCTACCACGTGGCACCGGTGGTGGTCGGGGCGGTGCTCGGGACGTTGCTGATGCTGTTGGTCGGCTTCATCTCATCGCTGCCGTTCGCTTCGATCAGCGACTGGTTCTTGGTGGCGACCATTCCGCTGGCACTGATGATGGTCCCGCCGGTACTGGAGTACTCCGGCGTGTTGCCGAATCCGCTGCTGTACCTCATCCCGACGCAGGGACCGCTGCTCCTGTTCGGGGCCGCCTTCGACCAAGTCACGCTCGCCACGTGGCAGGTCGTATACGCGGTGGCCTATCCCTTGGTGTGCGTGGCTGGTTTGTGCTGGGCCGCCAAGGCGACATTCGTTCGTTACGTCACCGCACGGGCAGGTGTGTAATGGCGTCTACGCGAGCTTTGATGGCATTCGGCCGCAACGATATTCGCGGCACATACCGTGACCCGCTGCTGATCATGATCGTGCTCGCCCCGGTCATCTGGACCAGCGGAGTTGCGTTCCTCACGCCCAGATTCACCGAAATGCTCTCCGAGCGTTACGGATTCGACCTAGTTTCGTACTACCCACTGATCCTCACCGCGTTCCTCCTGCTGACCAGCATCATCATCGTCGGTGGACTGGCCGCGTTCCTCGTCCTGGACGAGGTCGACGCCGGTACGCTCACCGCGCTGCGGGTGACTCCGGTTCCGCTGTCCGCGCTCTTTATCTACCGCGCCGCGACCGTGATGGTGGTGACCACCGTCTACGTGATTGCGACGATGTCGTTCAGCGGAATCCTCGAGCCCGGTCTGGTGCCGGCCCTCATACCGATCGGGCTGCTCTCCGGGCTGTCGGCGGTGGTGAGCCTGCTGCTCATCGTCGTCATGGCGAACAACAAGATTCAAGGCCTGGCCGCGCTCCGCGCTCTCGGCATGCTGATCGCCGGCCTGCCCTGCCTGCCGTGGTTCATCGACTCCGGCTGGAATCTGGCCTTCGGCGTGCTGCCGCCATATTGGGCGGCCAAGGCATTCTGGGTCGCCAGCGACCACGGCGCCTGGTGGCCGTACCTGCTCGGCGGCGTCGTCTACAACCTTGCCGTCGCGTGGCCGCTGTTCCGTCGCTTCCTCGCCAAGAACACCTGATCGAAGCGAGCGCTGGACTCACATGCCCAAGTGCGTGCGACGCAACGCCGCAACGGCATCCGGTGGTCCGCTCACTTCGACCTGCGCTATGGGCTGGCGCCCAAAGAGGTACAGGAGGAGTTCGCCCGGCGGACCGCTGAGTCGAGCCGTCGGCTCGCCTGTTCGAACCGTCACTCGCTCGTCGGTTCCGGCCCACTCAACCTCGAGCCCGGACGCGTGCAGCCGCCGAGTCAGGTAGCGGCTGCCACGGCGAACGTTTCGCCACAAGGCAGCATCCATTGCAGGCGTGAGGCGACGGGGTCCATACCCATTCGCTCTGCGAACGTCCTCGTGGTGAACGAAGAATTCGTTGAGATTCGCCAATGAGCGGACCCATTTCATGCGGAAGAAGCCGATGGGCGGGCCGGATCGGATCCGCGCAACAAGCCACGCGAAGTCCTTGCGCTTGGCCAATCTGACCCTGCGGCGCTCGGCGAACCGTTGGAAGGGACCCGGCAGAACGAGGCAAGGGCCGGCAGCGAGATCGCGTTCTCGCAACACGAGGTGGGCGGCGAGATCGTGCGCAGTCCAGTTCTCGATCAGTGTGGGAACTGAAGGGCCGAGCTGTTTGAGGAGATCACACAGCTCGAGGCGCTCTTGCGCGTCGAGCGGGACGTCATCCACGCCGCTGGAATCTCAGGACTCGCTGGTGGCGAAGTGACGTTGCAGCCGGCGGTGTCGGTGACTGAACAACGCGCCGATACCGACGGCCAGCAGCGGCGCGGCCAGCCTCAGGGGGAGCCGCGGCTGGAACGTGAGGCGGTCGTGCACCACTGCCGACGCATCGCCGTCGGGTGTCACGGTGCGTTCGTGTCGCCACAGGCGCATCGACATCATCGTCGACTCCTCGTGAAACCGCCGCCCCGGTTCCAGCTCCACGATGGTGAGGTAGTCGTAGTCGAACGGCAGCACGCCGAACAGGCGTAGCCAGCAGCGGCCGATCGGGGTTCCGACGGGGATGGTGTCGATGGTGAGCGGTCCGGCGCCGCGTGGCATCGACATGGTCATGATGGGACGCACCTCGTCATTGATGCCCTCGGGCGTGGTGACGCGCTGCCACACCTCGTCGGCGGGCGCGGTGACGACGCTGCGGCGTTCGACGACGGTGAGTCCCACGTCTCCACGGTAACGACCGGCTTGACGGTTTAGGGTGCTACCTGGTGTGCCGGGAAGTCTGGTCGGCGATCGTTCGACGACGCCGAAGGAACCTGACCATGACGGATTTACCAGGCGGCCGGCCCCGACTTCGGCTGCTGAGTCGCGGCTCTTGGCCGGAGGCCAAGCACGTGGCCGACGTGCTGCGACGCGAGACGGTCGGCGGGGTACTGCTGCTCATCGCCGGCGGCGTCGCACTGGGCTGGGCCAATTCCCCGTGGGCGGCGTCGTACCGGGCGATCTCCGAGTTTCCGGTCGGCCCCGAGTCACTTCACCTGCACCTCAACCTGGCGACCTGGGCGGCCGACGGGCTGTTGGCGATCTTCTTCTTCGTGGTTGGCCTCGAGCTCAAACGCGAGTTCGTCGCGGGCGATCTGCGTGACCCCGCCCGGGCCGCGTTGCCGATCGCGGCGGCCGTCGGGGGGATGATCGTTCCCGCCGGGATCTTCATCGGGATCAACCTGATCGCGGGCCATCCCGAGAACGTCCACGGGTGGGCGGTGCCCATCGCCACCGACATCGCCTTCGCGCTGGCGGTACTCGCCGTCCTGTCCACGCACCTACCGACCGCCCTGCGGACGTTCCTGCTGACGCTCGCGGTGGTCGACGACCTGCTGGCCATCACGATCATCGCCGCGTTCTACACCGATCATCTGTCGATCGGCCCCCTTGCGCTTGCCCTGATCCCCGGGGGCCTGTTCGCCGTCGCCGTTCAGCGCGGGCTGCGGCATTGGTGGCTGCTGGTACCGCTGGCGGCGGCGACGTGGGCGCTCGTGCACGCCAGCGGCATCCACGCGACGGTCGCGGGGGTCGTGCTGGGTTTCACCGTGCCGGTACTCGGCAGGCATTCCGTCGCCGAGCAGTTCGAGCACCGCCTGCGTCCGTTGTCGGCGGGCGTGGCGGTGCCGGTGTTCGCGTTCTTCGCCGCGGGCGTCACGGTCGGCGGCTGGACCGGGCTGACGGCGACGCTGACGCATCCCGCAACGCTCGGGGTGCTGCTGGGACTGGTGGTCGGCAAACCGCTGGGTGTGTTCGTCACCACGTTCCTGCTGGCCAAGTTCACGGGCGCCGCGCTCGACGACGACCTGGCCTGGCGCGACGTGCTCGGGGTTGCACTGCTGGCGGGCATCGGGTTCACGGTGTCGTTGCTGATCGGGGAATTGGCGTTCGGTTACGGAACCCTGACGGGCGCCGACGCCAAGATCGGCGTGCTGCTCGGATCAGTGGTCGCAGGCATGTTGGCCGCGCTGGTTCTGGTCAGCCGCAACGCCGAATACCGGCGGATTCACGACCGTGAGACGGCCGACGCCGACCACGACGGTGTGCCCGACGTCTACGAGCCTTGACAGGACTGCTCGGTAGAGCCGTGCGTAAACTGACGGGATGCTTGATCAGATCCGCGGACCCGCCGATCTGCAGCACCTTTCGCAATCTCAGCTGGACGAGCTCGCCCGCGAGATCCGTGAGTTCCTAATCCACAAGGTCGCTGCGACCGGCGGACATCTCGGCCCCAACCTGGGCGTCGTCGAGCTGACGCTCGCGCTACACCGGGTCTTCGACTCGCCGCACGATCCCATCGTCTTCGACACCGGCCACCAGGCCTACGTCCACAAGATGCTGACCGGACGCTGCTCCGACTTCGACAACCTGCGCAAGAAGGGCGGCCTGTCGGGCTACCCGTCGCGCAGCGAGAGCGAGCACGACTGGGTGGAGTCGAGCCACGCCAGCTCGGCGCTGTCCTACGCCGACGGGCTGGCCAAGGCCTTCGAGCTCAACGGCCACCGCAATCGACACGTCGTCGCCGTCGTCGGTGACGGAGCGCTCACCGGCGGCATGTGCTGGGAGGCGCTGAACAACATCGCCGCCGCGCGCAGGCCCGTCGTGGTCGTCGTCAACGACAACGGGCGCAGCTACGCACCCACCATCGGCGGCTTCGCCGACCACCTCGCGGCCCTGCGCCTGCAACCCGGCTACGAGCGCATCCTCGAGGAGGGCCGCAAGGCCGTCCGGGGTATGCCGCTCATCGGCGAGCTCTGCTACCAGTGCATGCACAGCATCAAGGCGGGCATCAAGGACGCGCTGTCGCCACAGGTGATGTTCACCGACCTCGGGCTCAAGTACGTCGGTCCGATCGACGGCCACGACGAACACGCGGTCGAGGCTGCGCTGCGTCACGCGCGCGCCTTCAACGCACCGGTGATCGTGCACGTCGTGACGCGCAAGGGCATGGGTTACGGCCCCGCCGAGGACCACGAGGAAGACCAGATGCACTCCACCGGGGTGATCGACCCGCACACGGGCGTCGCAACGTCGGTGGCCGGACCCGGCTGGACGTCGGTGTTCGCCGAGGAGTTGGTCCGGCGCGCGAAGACGCGCCGCGACGTCGTCGCCATCACCGCTGCGATGCCGGGGCCCACCGGGCTCAGCGCGTTCCGCGAGCGCTACCCCGATCGGTTCTTCGACGTCGGCATCGCCGAACAGCATGCGATGACCTCGGCGGCGGGCCTGGCGATGGGCGGCATGCACCCCGTCGTCGCGATCTACTCGACGTTCCTCAACCGCGCGTTCGATCAGGTGATGATGGACGTCGCGATGCATCGACTGCCCGTCACGATGGTGCTCGACCGCGCAGGCGTCACGGGCCCCGACGGCGCCAGCCACAACGGCGTGTGGGACCTCTCGATGCTCGGGATCGTGCCCGGCATGCGGGTCGCCGCGCCGCGGGACGCCGCCCGGCTACGCGAGGAACTCGGCGAGGCGCTCGACGTCAAGGACGGGCCCACCGCCATTCGGTTCCCGAAGGGTGATGTCGGAGAAGACATTCCGGCCCTCGAGCGGCGAAAGGGTGTCGACGTGCTCGCCACCCCCGCCGATGGCCTGTCCGAGGACGTGCTGCTGGTGGCGGTCGGCGCGTTCGCGAAGATGGCGCTGGCGGTGGCCGAGCGGCTGCGCAATCAGGGCATTGGCGTGACGGTCGTCGACCCGCGCTGGGTGCTTCCGGTGCCCGAGGTGCTCGGAGAGCTCGCCACGGCGCACAAGCTCGTCGTCACGGTCGAGGACAACGGCGTGCACGGCGGCATCGGATCGTCGGTGTCGGCGGCGTTGCGGCGCAACGAGATCGACGTGCCGTGCCGTGACGTCGGGGTGCCGCAGGAGTTCCAGGCCCACGCGTCGCGCAGCGAGGTGCTGACCGACGTCGGGTTGACCGACCAGCACGTCGCGCGGCAGATCACGGGCTGGGTGGCCGCGTTGGGCGCCGTCGTCGGCGATCACGTCACGCACCCGATCGACTAGCCGGGTCGGTTCGCGGTCGATTCTCGAGGCTGCCAAGAATCGCGTGCGCGGCTTCGACAGCCTGTCGGCGCCGTCGAGGACCGGTGACGTCTTGCAGGTGAAACGCCCAGTGCGCCTCGAAGAGGCAGGCCAGTCCATACGCCGCCGCCGATACGGTCGTCGGCGACGAAGCGGGGTACTCGGAGCTCAGTTGCCGTTCCATCTCGACGAGCCACTGCTCCGTCCACATAACGCGAAGTCGTTCGCGCACTTTCGGGTCACGACCCGCCATGGCAATCAGTTCCGCCCAGATGACGAGATCGTCTCGGCTGCCGTATGCGTCGGGGCCGAACATCGCAATGATGCGCTGCCGCAGTGACTTTCCACTGCCAACTGGCTGCAGCATCGCGGCTCCGTAGTGCGCCACCGCATCGGTGAGAAAACGCTCGATGAGTTCGTCCCGGGTCCTGAAGTAGTGCAGGACCAGGGTGCGCTGCATTCCGGCGGCTTCGGCGACATTGGACATCGTGGTGTTGGCCAGCCCATCGCGGGCCGCAACCACGGCGGTGGCAGAAAGGATCTCAGCGATGCGTTCGGGGGCCTTGCTCGGACGACCGATTTTGTTTACTGTCATGACAGTAAACATATTAACACTGAGAGGCGGTCTACGTGCGAATCCTCGCATTGGGTGCGGCCGGCGAAATGGGCAAGGTCGCCGCCGGCATCCTCGCCGCCGACGAGTCGGTGACGACCGTCGTCATCGCCGACCGGGACGGCCCGGCTGCCGCGGCGGCGGCCCAGTCGCTCGGCGCGAAGGCCGTCGCCCTTGAACTCGACGTCACCGACAGCCGCGGGCTGGGGGCGGCCATGGCCGACTGCGACGTCGTCGTCAACACGGTGGGTCCCTACTTCCGTTTCGGAGTGCCACTACTGCGTGCCGCGATCGACGCCCGCCGCCACTACGTCGACATCTGCGACGACCCCGAGCCCACCCTCGACATGCTCGCGCTAGACCAGCAGGCCAAGGCGTCCGGTGTGACCGCACTGATCGGAATGGGCGCAAGCCCAGGATTGTCGAATCTGCTCGCCGTCATCGCCGGCCGCGAACTCGAGCGCGTCGACGAGGTGCACACCGGCTGGAGCATCAACGGAGTCAACACAGACTCCACTGACACCGTCGGTGCGGCGGTCGTTCACGGCATGCAGCAGATCAGCGGCACCATCCCGGTCACCAGAAATGGAATCGTCACCACGCGCCCGGCCCTGGAGAAGATCGTCCTGCAATATCCCGGTATCGGGATCGCGACAGGTCGGAGCTTCGGCCACCCCGAAGCGGTCACGCTCCAGCGCGTCTTCGGAGACCTGGTCGACAACACCAACGTGGTGGTGGGCGACCGAATCACCCTCGCGCTGCTGTCGGTTTTGCGGTTCGCAATCGACCACCGCCTGGTCGGCCTCGACGCCGCGGCGCGCATCGCCAACACCGCCGAGCGAATGACGCCCGCAGACCCCACCCGGATGATCCGACCTGGCCAATTACCTCCTCTGTTCGCCGTCGCATCGGGTATCCACGCAGGCCGACCCGCCACCGTCGCCGTAGCGCTCGGACAATTCCCTGGATTCTCGATGGCGGCGATCACCGGTGTCCCGCTTGCCATCGCCGCCCTTCAACTCGCCGACTTGGACAAGCCCGGAGTTCACACACCGGAGACCGCGCTCGAGCCCGAACCGTTCTTCGGCGCGCTCGCCCAGCACTGCATCGGCAGACCGCACCCGACGGCCATGACGATCATCACCCGATCGTGGCAGTCCGCCGCCGAGAATCGTGCGGCGCTCAACGGCTCGCTGGTCACGGCGTTTCTCAACACCTGACTCCGTCCGATCAGCCTAGGCTGCGGTCATGGACGCCGAACTCGAGCGCTGGAAGGCCGCCGGGCAGTTCTTCGACTACCTGGGGTTCGACATCTTCTATCGGGTCGATGGCCTGCCGCTCGGCGAAGGGCCGACGCTGCTGCTCATCCACGGGTACCCGTTCAACTCCTTCGACTGGTCGCTGATCTGGCCGACCCTGACGCAGCGGTTCACGGTCATCGCGCCGGACATGATCGGGATGGGCTTCTCCGACAAGCCCGTCGCCTATGGGTACTCCGTGCACGATCATGCCGACCTACACGAGGCGCTGCTCGAACACCTCGGCGTCGAGACGTGCCACGTGCTGGCCCACGATCTCGGCGACTCCGTCGGGCAGGAACTGCTGGCCCGCCATGAGTTCGGCGACTGGTCCTACCGCGCGGTGGCATTCGAATCGATCACGTGGCTCAACGGTGGCATGTTCAACGAGGCGTACACGCCGCGGCTGATGCAGAAGGTGATGTCGCGGACACCGTTGGGGGACATCATGAGTCGCGTACAGGGCAGCCCGTTGTCACGCAGGCTCGTCGAACCCACGCTCAACGAGATGTTCGGACCGAACACCAAGCCGTCGCGCCACCTGATGGAGCAGTTCCACCAGATCCTGGAGTACAACGACGGCAAGCGTGTCATGCATCTGGTTGGGCGCTTCCTCAACGACCGCTACGTCCACCGCAACCGCTGGGTGCGCGCGATGCGGCAGACCTCCGTCCCGATGCGTCTCATCGACGGGCCGATCGACCCGAATTCCGGCAGGCACATGGCCGAGCGCTATCGGGACGTGATCCCCAATGCGGACGTGGTGATGCTGGCCGACGACATCGCGCACTGGCCGCAGCTCGAAGCCCCCGAAGCCGTGCTCGAGCACTTCCTGGCCCACGTGGACCGCGTCATCACGCGTTGAGTGTGAACTGACAGCGCACGTCACTCGGAAAACTCCGCACTGAGCGCTATGTCAACGCTAAGCGGGCTCCGAGGGTGGCTCGGGCGGCGGCTCCGTCAGCGCGGCGGCGAGCACGGGCACGGTGAGCTCTCGCTGCCACGGTCGGGCCCGTGCCTCGGTCAAGAAGGCGTCGATGACGGGGGCCGGGTCGGGCACGGGCTGCCAGTCCCAGATCAGCCTGCGCACCAGGTCGGGCGTGAGCAGATTCTCCGACGGCACCGAAACCCGTTGCGACAGTTCGGTCAGCCCGGTGCGCGCGGCCTCCAGCCGGGCGGCGGCCTCTGGCTTGCGGCGGCTCCAGCGCACGGCGGGCGGCGGGCCGTTCAGCGGTTCGTTGGAAGCGGGTAGGTCCTCGGTGGTGCGGGCACGCGCCAGAGCGTCGAGCCACACCTGCGCGCCGCGGCGCTGGCGTGAACCACCGAACACCGGGAGCGCCGTGAGCTTCTCCACGGTGTCCGGGTCGTTGGTCGCGGCGTTGACGATCGCGGCGTCGGGCAGGATTCGGCCCGGCGCGATATCACGTCGTTGGGCGATGTGGTCCCGCGTGGTCCACAGTTCCCGGACGGCGGCCAGCGTGCGCGGCGCACGCACCTTGTGGATGCCCGAGGTGCGGCGCCAGCGGTCCCGGCGAGTGGGCGGTGCGACATAGGTGCGCAGGTGTTCGAATTCCTCTGCGGCCCAACGGGTTTTGCCCTGTTCCTCGAGGACTGCCGCAACAGCGTGGCGCAGTTCCAGCAGCACCTCGACGTCCAGCGCGGCGTAGTTCAGCCAGTCCGGTGGCAGCGGCCGCTTGGACCAGTCGGCCGCGCCGTGGCCCTTGGTGAGTTGCAAGCCGAGGAGCCGCTCGACCATGGCGGCCAGGTTGACCCGGTCGTAGCCGGCGAGGCGGCCGGCCAGTTCGGTGTCGTACAGCGCGGGTGGCGTCATGCCGAGTTCGGCGAGGCACGGCAGGTCCTGGTCGGCTGCGTGCAACACCCACTCGCCCTCGTGCAGCACCTCGGCGACCGGCGCCATCGCCTCGACGGGGTCGACGCCGTGGCTGACGGGGTCGATCAGGACCGTGCCCGCACCGGCCCGACGGATCTGCACCAGGTACGCGCGGTTCGAGTAGCGGAAGCCGGACGCACGTTCGGCATCGATGGCGAATGGTCCGCTACCCGACGCGAGCAGTTGCGCCGCCGCCGCGATGTCGCGGACGTACAGCGATACCTGTGGCACCCCGTCGGCCGGGGCCAGCAGCGGTGTGGCCTGCGACTCGGGTTCCTGCGGACCGGGGTCTGGTGACGGCGCTTCCGTCATCTCACGCGCGCGTGCGGGAGCCGAGGTCGGTGACCCCCGTCGGTGGCAACCCGGCGGCGTGCTCGAGCACCTCGCAGAACGCGGCGACGTGCGGGCCGAGTGCCAGCGACGTCGCCGTCCAGGACGCACGCAGCTCCAGCTGGTGTGCGCGCGGCGGTCCGGAGATGTCGCCGTAACGCACCGACGTGGTCGCGGTGACGGTGCCACCGAGTGCTGTCACCTGGTCGGTGTGCTCGGCGAGCGCGTCGACGAGCCAGCTCCAGGCGACTTCGGGCAGCAATGGGTCGACGGCCTCGGTGGAGTCCAGGTCCGCTTGAATGTAGGCCACCAACCGCATGGTGCCGTCCCACGCTTCAGCGCCCTCGGGGTCGTGCAGCAGGATCAGCCGGCCGAATGCGTCACCGTCGGAAGTCTCGGGGACGATCGCCGTGTCGGGGTGGCGGACCTCGGCGCCGAGCGCGTAGCTGAAGGGGGCAAGCCGCTGCGGCGGACGGATCGGGCCCAGCTCGATCTCCGGCCGCACGGTGGTGGCATTCATCGCCGCCACCGCTTCGCGGAACTGTGCCGGCTCAGCGGAGGTCACGGATTGTGACGCTAGCTCATCGGAGCAGGCGAGGGCGCAGGCGCGCCGAAGCGTTATAAGACCCATGCACGGGAGCCCGCGAACTGGGCCCCATGGCAGCATGGGTACCGATGAATACCCGCCGCGACCTGCCCGAGTCGCCATATCTCGCCGCGGCCAGCGGCCGCAAACCCAGCCGCGTTCCGGTCTGGTTCATGCGCCAGGCCGGACGCTCCTTGCCCGAGTATCGGGCGCTGCGCGCCAACCACGCCATGTTGGACGCCTGCTTCGACCCCGCGCTGGTCTGTGAGATCACCTTGCAGCCGGTGCGCAGGCACGGCGTGGACGCCGCCATCCTGTTCTCCGACATCGTGGTGCCACTGCGGGCGTCGGGTATCGACCTCGACATCGTGCCCGACGTCGGCCCCGTCATCGCGCATCCGATCCGCACCGTCGCCGACGTCGCAGCCATGAAGCCGCTCGAGCGCGAGCACGTCGAGCCGATCGCCGAGGCCGTGCGACTGCTCGTGTCGGCGTTGGACGACGTGCCGCTGATCGGTTTTGCCGGCGCGCCCTTCACGTTGGCGTCGTATCTGGTGGAGGGCGGGCCCAGCCGCAACCACGAACGCACGAAGGCGATGATGTTCGGCGAGCCCGCCACCTGGCACGCGTTGATGACGGCGCTGACCGACATCACGATCGGCTTCCTGCGGGCTCAACTCGACGCGGGCGTCGACGCGATCCAGTTGTTCGATTCGTGGGCGGGCACGTTGTCGCTGGCCGACTACCGCAGCCACGTGCTGCCGCACAGCACCAGGGTGTTCGACGCGTTCGCCGGCGAGGGCGTGCCGATGACGCACTTCGGAGTCGGGACGGCCGAACTACTGGGCGCGATGGGTGAGGCGGGCGCGACTGTCGTCGGCGTCGACTGGCGCACTGCGCTCGCGGACGCGGCCGCGCGAGTGGGTCCAGGGCTGGCGCTGCAGGGCAACCTCGACCCGGTGGTGTTGCTGGCGGGTTGGCCGGTGGTGGACCGCGCCGTTCGCGCCGTCGTCGAGGACGGTCGCCGCGCCATCGACGCGGGAGCGGCGGGCCACGTGTTCAACTTGGGGCACGGCGTGTTGCCCGCGACCGATCCCGGCATCGTCACCGATGCCGTCGCCTTAGCTCACTCTCTATGACTTCCGCGTATGCCGTTGTTGGGGGCGGAATTTCGGGCCTGGTCGCCGCGTACCGGCTCCGGATGGCTGCCGGTCCGGACGCGTCAATCACACTGTTCGACCCAGCCGACCGACTGGGTGGGGTGCTGCGCACGGAGCGCATCGGTAATCAGGCGGTCGACGTCGGAGCCGAGGCGTTCGTCGCACGTCGACCGGAGGTTCCCGCGTTGCTGGCCGAGCTGGGGCTGGCGCCCCGGCAGGTCGGCACGACGGGCGTCCGGCCGCTGATCTTCAGCGGCGGTCGGCTGCATCCGATGCCGGAGGGCACCCTGCAGGGCATCCCGGCACACGCGGCGTCGGTCGCCGGCCTTGTCGACGACGCGACGGTGGCGCGCGTGGGAAATGAGCTAGGCCGGCCGTTCTCCTGGCGGCCCGGAGCCGACCCCACCGTGGCGCAACTCGTCGGTGACCGCTTCGGCGAGCAGGTGGTGGCGCGCTCGGTCGACCCGCTGCTGGCCGGTGTGTACGCCGGTTCGGCCGCCACGATCGGGCTGCGTTCGGCGGTGCCGACGCTGGCCGCGGCCCTGGATCGGGGTGCGCGCAGTCTCACCGACGCGGTGCGGAAGGCTCTGCCGCCGCCGCTCGCCGGTTCGGTGTTCGGCGCCATCGACGGCGGCTACCGCGTGCTGCTCGACGAGTTGGTGCGGCGGGCGCACGTCCACTGGGCGCACGTCGCGGTCGATCACGTCGAGCGGGCGGCCGCCGGATGGACCCTCGTCGACGACGAGGGCGCCGGCTGGCATGCGGACGCGGCGGTGCTCGCCGTCCCCGCCCCGCGGCTACCCCAACTGGTCCAGCGGGTGGCGCCGCGTACGGCCGCTGCCGCCGGTCGGATACAGGTGGCGTCGACGGCGCTGGTGGTGCTTGCGCTTCCCGGGGGGACGCCGCTTCCTGCGCAGTCGGGTGTGCTGGTCGCCAGCGGAGAACCGTTGCACGCCAAGGCGATGACGCTGACGTCGCGCAAGTGGGGCGTCAGCGGCAACGTCGAGTTGCTGCGGCTGTCGTTCGGCAGATTCGGCGACGATCTTGCTCGTAGCGTCGGTGACGAGGAACTGCTGAAGTGGGCTGGCGACGACCTCGCGGCCGTGTTCGGCATCCGGGTCGATCCCGTCGACTGTCACGTGCAGCGCTGGCTCGACGCGATGCCGCAGTATGGCCCCGGCCACGGTGACCTCGTTGCCGAGCTGCGGGCCGGACTACCCCACGGATTGGCCGTCGCGGGCGGCTATCTCGACGGAATCGGCGTGCCGGCCTGCGTCGCGTCGGGGACCAGGGCGGCCGCGGCGCTGGCGGCGTCGCGCGTGGCACGATAGCGGTATGGCCAAGCTCGACTACGACGCCCTCAACTCCATGCAGAGATACATGATGATCTCGGTGTTCGCCGTGCAGCCGGAGGCCTTGGGGGAGGACCGCGGCTCCGTCGTCGACGACACCGCGACGTTCCTCAAGCAGCAAGAGGACAACGGCGTCGTCGTGCGCGGCGTCTACGACGTCGCGGGATTCCGGGCCGACGCCGACTTCATGATCTGGACGCACGCCGAGCGGGTCGAGGATCTGCAAGCCACCTACCGCGCGTTCCGGCGCACGTCGCTCGGGCTGGTGAGCGATCCGGTGTGGAGCGTGGTCGCTCTGCACCGGCCCGCGGAGTTCAACAAGAGCCACGTCCCGGCGTTCATCGCGGGCGAGGATCCCGGCGACTACGTGTGCGTCTACCCCTTCGTGCGCTCCCTGGACTGGTACCTGCTTCCCGACGACGAGCGCCGCAAGATGCTTGTCGAGCACGGCATGGCCGGCCGGGAGTACCCCGACGTGCGCGCCAACACGGTGCCTGCGTTCGCGCTCGGCGACTACGAATGGATTCTGGCGTTCGAGGGTCCGGACCTCGGTCGGATCGTCGAGCTCATGTGGAAGCTGCGCTACACCGACGCGCGACGGCACGTCCGGGAGGAGACGCCGTTCTTCACGGGCCCGCGAGTGGGTGTCGAGGAGCTCATCGCCAGGCTGCCGTAGTCGGCGCTAGGACGACACGGCGCACGCACCGCGGTCGGCCAGCACCGGGCCCGAAGCGGACGGCGTGATGTCGAAGTCGAATATCGCCGTCGGCAGGTATAGCGAGCAGCACGCGTTGGGAATGTCCACCACACCGCTGACCCGGCCCTCGATCGGTGCGGCGCCGAGCAGCAGGTAGGCCTGCGCGCCGGAGTAGCCGAACTTCTTCAGGTACGCAACGGCATTGAGGCATGCGTTGCGGTAGGCGACCGTCGCGTCGTTGTACAGCTGGGTGTCGGTGTCGTGATCGACGCCGATGCCGATGAAGGTGACGAACTCCGAGTAGCGGGGCTCGACGTTGCCTGGCATCAGAATCGGGTTGGTCGTCACGCCGTAGGTTTCCATGCCGCCCTTGATGAGGTCGACGTGGAAGTCGATGAACCCACCCATTTCGATCGCGCCGCAGAAGGTGATCTCGCCGTCACCCTGGCTGAAGTGCAGATCGCCACCCGAGAACAGGGCTCCCGGCACGTGAACCGGATAGAAGACCCGAGAGCCTCGAGTGAAGTTCTTGATGTCGTGGTTGCCGCCGTTCTCCCGCGCAGGCACGGTGCGCGCGCCGTCGCGGCCGATCGCCGCGAGCGCATCGCCGGTGGCGGTGCCCCCGAGCACGGATTCCTCGAGCGGTGGCAGCGCGAGCGGCGGTATCCGGTCGGGATCGGTGGCGATCAGCGCCCGTTCACGCGCATTCCATCGGGCCAACAGCTCCGGTGACGGCGCGGTGCCGAACAGGCCGGGATGTGTGATGCCCGTGAATTCGACACCCGGGAGGTGCCGCGACGTGCACTTCTGACCGGAGAAGTCCCAGATCGCCTTGTAGGCGTCGGGGAACGTATCGGTGAGGAAGCCGCCCCCGTTGGCCTTGGAAAAGATCCCCGTGTAGCCCCAGCCCTGCCCGGGCGCATCGCCCACCTCTTGAGGGACGGGGCCGAGGTCGAGGATGTCCACGACCAGCAGGTCACCCGGTTCTGCGCCCTCGACATAAATCGGCCCGGACAGCATGTGGGCGTGGGTCAGATCGACGTCGCGGACGTCGTTGGCGGAGTCGTTGTTGCCGATCTGACCGTCGGTCCATTCGCGGCACTCCACGCGGATCGACTGGCCCGGCTTGACGGTGACGGCAGGCGGGATGTCGGGATGCCACCTGTTGTGACCGGGTACCGCTTGCTCGCGCATCGAGCGGGCTTGATCGACGGAGAAGACGACATCGGGCACGGAAACTCCAAGTCAGGGTCGAGGTAGCCGGGCATGCCGCGGATCGGTCGTGATTCGGGTGGCCCGCCGCGATCGACCGGGCACCGAGTTGGCGATCTGCGGTGAATCCGCACTGCGCGCACTGGCGTCCATGGCGGCCCGCAGTCCGGGCTCGACGAAGCCTGTGGTGCGGATGCCGAACACCCGACGAGCGGGCTCGCGGCAGCCAGGACAGAGCGTCGGCTCCGTTGCCTCCGACATCGGGCGAAGCAGGTCGAAGCCACCACAATGCACGCAACGGTAGCGATAGGTGGGCATCGGAATCTCCACGGACGTGTCGGTGAATCCCATTGCAACACAACATGAGCACCCCCGCACTCCGGGCACGATCGAGGGCGGACGCCGGCTCGTTTCGTGGTCCGAAACGTCTGCAGATGGTGGTTCTGCCGATGTCCTGGTCGCCGAACGGCGATCGCACGCAGCAGCTCAACGGAGGTCGCCGGGGTGTTCGAGCGCGTTGCCCTTCATCGTTGCGTAATTTGCTGAAATTGACGGACAGTGCCGTTTCTCGGGAATGCAGTCGATCGGCGGCGACGGTCCCGTACCGCCGATGAGCGGCCATGACAGCACGAATATCCGCGAATTTGTTTGATATGGCAATCGGGTACGGCGTCGAATCCCATTCGGGTTTCGCGTAGCGCAAAATGTTGCTAGCCTCGCTCGATGAGGAGAATCGCGTGGGCGGTAGGCATTCCCACCGCTGCTGCCATTGCGGTCTCCGCGTGGTTGATCGCGGGTTGGGGTGGTGAGTCGACGCTTCTCCTCGTCTGCAACTACGGCTCCTTGGCGTTCGCGATGTTCGCCACCGTGGGCACGGGCCTGGCCGCATGGTCGTCGCACGGCCGCAAGCGCATCTCTTGGGCGTTCTTGACCGTCGCGGTGGGGGGCTGGACCGTTGGCAGCGCGATCTGGACGTACTACGAGTTCGTTCTGCATGCCTCGCCGTTCCCGTCCCCAGCCGACGCGGCGTATCTGCTGTTCCCGATCGCCGCCTGCGTCGGGTTGGCGATATTCCCCACCGGGTACAGCGGACACTCCTACACCCGGCTGGTGCTGGACGGCCTGATCGTTGCCGCCGCGCTCTTCGAGATCTCATGGGTCCTGGTGCTGCAGAGCGTTTACGACGCAGGGGGTGACAACCAGTTCGCCCTAGCGCTGTCAATGGCGTATCCGGTGGGCGACCTCATGGTCATCACCGTCGCCGTCATGGTGTTGGTCCGCGGTCGCAACGGCCAACGACGGACGCTGACGCTACTGACGGCGGGCGTCATCGCGATGGCCTTGTCGGACAGCGCATTCGTGTACCAGACGGCGCACGACACCTACCGGGACGGCGGCTTCGTCGACGTGGGTTGGATCGCCGGCGTGCTGCTGATCGGCATCGCCGGTCTGCTCAGCTACGGCAAGTCGATGGTCGACGTGGCGTCGGTGAAGGTGCCGTCGCGGTCGTCGCTGTGGTTGCCCTACGTGCCGATTGCACTGGCCGCCGCGGTGTGCGGCCCGATGTGTATACGCATGCCCGGCTTGGGTGCGCTCTTCATGTCGTCGACGGTGTTGATCGTCGCGGTGCTGGCGCGGCAGTACTTCGTGGTCAACGAGAACCGCAAGCTACTGGAGGTGGTGGCCGACCAGGCCCTGCGCGACCCGCTGACCGGCCTGTCGAACCGGGCACTGTTCAACGATCGGTTGACCCACGCGATGCAGCTGCATCAGCGGGACCGCCAGTCGGTGGCGGTGCTGTCGCTGGACCTCGACGACTTCAAACTCGTCAACGACAGCCTCGGGCATCCGGCCGGAGACCAGATGCTGGTGCTGGTCGCCGAACGACTACTCGGTTGTGTGCGTACCGGCGACACCGTCGCGCGGGTCGGAGGTGACGAGTTCGCGGTGCTGATGGAGGGCAACGCGGAGCACTCTCGACTGATCGCGCACCGGGTGCTGCAGGCGTTCGACGAGTTGTTCATCGTCGACGGACACGACCTGTTGGTACGCCCCAGCATCGGACTGGCCGTGGCCCGCGCAGACCAGGTCGAGATCTCCGCTGACGAGCTACTGAAACAGGCTGACGTGGCGATGTATTCGGCGAAGCGTTCACGAACGGGCGGGGTCCACACGTTCGATCCCGAGATGCACCTCGTCGACACGACCAACGACGTCGCGACCACCGGAACCGCCGGGCACAACGGCGTGGTGACGGTGAGGCTGTTGGGGCAACTCCGCCACGCCATCGACCACGTCGGGTTGAGCCTGGTCTACCAACCCAAGTTCGACCTGCGCGACGGTGACGTCGTCGGCGTCGAGGCGCTCGTCCGCTGGCCCCATCCCGAACGCGGACTACTCGGCCCCGACGAGTTCCTGCCGCTCGTTCGTGAACACGGACTCATGCGTTCCCTGACCGATTTCGTACTCGGGCAGGCGCTCGACGATGCCGCCCAGTGGCGTTCCGACGGCGTCGGGGTGCCCGTTGCCGTCAACGTGTTTGCGCCGTCGCTGTGCGATCTGAAGCTGCCCGACCGGATCCTGCAGGCGCTCGAAGACCGCGACCTGAACCCCGAACTACTGACGATCGAGATCACCGAGGATCTGTTGCTGGACAACCTCGACCGGACCCGGACGGTCCTCGAACGCTTGCGGGCACACGGGATGCGTGTCGCGATCGACGACTTCGGCAGCGGCTACTCGACGCTGAGCTACCTGTGCGAGCTACCCATCGACGAGGTGAAGCTCGACCGGCAGTTCATCGCACCGATACTCGTCGATCGGCGAGCGGCCGCGGTGGTGCGCGCGGTCGTCGACCTCGCACACGACCTGGACCTGACTACCGTCGCAGAGGGCGTCGAGAACGCCGCCACGGCGGCCCGGCTGCGCGAGTATGGCTGCGAGGTGGCGCAGGGATTCCACTACAGTGCGCCACTGGAGGCTGACGCGCTGCGACAGTTGCTGTCGCGGGCTACGACGAAGGCACGAGTTTGAGCGAGATCGAGTTGATGCAGTACCGCTGATCCGTCGGCGTCGGATAGCCCTCGCCCTCGAACACGTGTCCCAGGTGGCTGTGGCAGTTCGCACAGATTGCCTCGACGCGATGCATGCCGAGCGAGTCGTCGGTCTTCAGGATCACTGCGTCCGAGTCGGCCGGGTCGAAGAAAGATGGCCAACCGCAATGGGACTCGAACTTCTCGGTGCTGCGGAACAACTCCGCGCCGCACGCCCGGCACGCGTAGACGCCCTCGGTCGTGGTGTCGGTGTACTCGCCGGTGCCCGGTCGCTCGGTGCCGGCCTGGCGCAATACCGCGAATTCAGCCGGGGTGAGCTTCTTGCGCCACTCGTCGTCCGTCAGTTCGATTTTCGGGGCAGGGGTGCTCACTGGTGGACCATCCTTGTGTCGGTGATCTTCGATGGATTGCCGATGCACCCGAGGTGCCGCTGATCTACCGCCCTGCTTGCTCGACACATTTGATGTCCAGCATGA
>NZ_JAPZKZ010000006.1:0-425402 GCF_033804605.1 Mycobacterium sp. RTGN6 | reverse complement strand
CGAGCTCTATGTCGTCCTCGCCGCGGTCGACGATCACCCATTCGCCGACGGGTTCGCGGCGGCCCTCGACGGGCACCCGCCGGTCGGCCTCGGCCAACAGCACCGCGTCGGACGTCTCACACCACACCTGCAGCTCGCCCGCGTTGGGCCCATCGGTGTAGCGGCGACCATCGGAATAGGTGACCCGCCACCAACGCCCCGGCACCCACTCGCCCGCGGTCACGGCTCGTCCCCGTCGTCGTCCCCTTCGCCGACGATGAACAACTCGCCGGCCATGAGCAAGACGATCGCCACCCAACGATCGTCGGCGATGACGTTGAGCTCGCCGACTGGTGACCGCTCAAGTACGGCATCCGGCCACCGATCAATTACCTGTTGCAGGACTGCCGCCAGGGCAGCCGGGGTCACGCTCGGGTTCATTGCTTGCCTCTCCATCGTCGGATGGTCATGCGGTCCACGCCGAGCATCGAAGCGAGCTCGGCCTCACTGCGGGTGCGGTCCTCGGCGGTGGCCACGACGAGCGCCTTGGCCCGGTCCTCGGCGCGTTTCGCCGCAGCCTTGGCGTCGCGGAACGCGGCCGCGGCGAGCTCTATGTCGTCCTCGCCGCGGTCGACGATCACCCATTCGCCGACGGGTTCGCGGCGGCCCTCGACGGGCACCCGCCGGTCGGCCTCGGCCAACAGCACCGCGTCGGTCCCGGCCCGCAGTTCGTCGGGTACCTCGTAGACCTCGACGACCCGCTCAGTCCGTTCGGTCGTGATCTTCATAGGCGGCGTTCTCCTGCGGGTCGGGGCGGTGCGGGTTGTCGATCCAATCCGCCGGATTGAGGTGAGACCAGTCGCCTTCGGTTTCCGTCTCGGCGACCATGGCGGCCTCGTCAGCGAGCGGCTTCGGATAGAACCGAAGCTCACCGTGGCATGTCCCGCAAGTGGCGGAGCGTTGGCGTCGGTTGTAGTCGGGCACGGTGGGGCCTCTCAGATCGTCTCGTCGGTCAGGCCGACGAGGACTATCGCGGCGGGCACGAGCACCCACCATAGGAATTCGATCACGGTGTTCGTTCTCTCTTTCGGGTCAGGTGAATCGGTAGGGCTCAGCGGTCAGACAGTTGGCGAGGACTGCGGCGCGATCGCCGACGCGCACCCCGAGACCGACGTCGTTGCCGGCCGCCCAGAATCGGGTAGGCCGACCGTGCACGCCGCCGTGAGCGGACAGCACTCGATCGCCGGCGGCGTCAGTCCCGAGGTGCGCGTACTCGGGGCCACGGGCGAACCACACCGTGCCGACGTGGCGGTTGTCGGTGACGGTCCAGCCGTGCTCGCGGCCGAGCTCGACGAGCCGGTCGGTGTCAGGCATTGGGCTCGACCTCTTCGGCCGACTCGTCGGCGTCGCGTTCGTCGGCCCACCGGGACAGCACCCGCACTTGCCACCGCGCGAGGAGCACGTGGGCGGCGTCGGGGCCCCAGCTTGCGGCGATCCGCATGGCCAGTCCTCCCCGTGCCGGGTAGCGAGCGCTACTCAATGATGCTCCTCACGCTACAGGCGGATATGCGGCATACGCAACGCGATTAATGTAGCGACCCCTACCGACGAGCGTCAGGATCGAACCGTCGGCAACGGATCGACGTCGCTCTTGCGGCAGAACGAAACTCGGCGAATTACGCCCTGACCGCCGCCAATCGACGCGATAGTGGTATCTGCTACCGATCTGCTGTAGTAGGTGTTGACAGATGCGCCGCGTAAACGTACCATTTACACTATGGAGATCACGAACAGCGCCCGCAAGCACGGCATCGAAGATGCCGACATGCTGCACGCGGTCGCCAACGCGATCCGCATCATCGAGCAGGAGTACGACGCCGAGGTCCGCTCACTCGTCATCGGTGCCGACCGCGCCGCCCGCCTGCTCGAACTGGTCGTCGTCAACGATGAGCCCGCGCGCATCATCCACGCCGACGTCCTCCGTCCGAAGTTCTACGACTACCTCTGAGGTGATGCCATGAAGAATGACCAGACCACCAGCACTCCCACCGACACCGAGGCCTGGCTCGACAGCCTCGACGTCGACCCGGCCAAGGCCCGCGACGGCCGCCACATGCGCCGGATCGCCGCCGCCGCCGCCGCACTCGGCGACGCAATGCACGTCGCCGGCGAGCGCCAAGCCGAGCTCGACGCCGCGGTCGCCGCAGCGCGCGAGGCCGGCGACAGCTGGGCCATGATCGGCATGGCCCTTGGCATCAGCCGCCAGGGCGCATACCAGCGATTCGGCAAGGTCGCACCGTGAAGCGCATCGACCTGGCCGACAGCGGCGGCGAGACGGCTGCGGTGTCGGCGATCGCGCAAGGCGAAGGCACCGCAGTCGCCCGCTCTGAGGTCAACGTCTACGTCGTCGAGCTCAACCTCGTCGAGGGGGCCGGCTACATCAGCGCTCACCGCACCAAGCCCAAGGCCGAGGCCAAGCTCGTCGAGTTCGCCCGACGCGCGGGACTGATCTATGCCGCGGCGGATGACTTCGACGACAACATGGAGCAGATCGGGGAGTTCCTCGACGATCACCCCGACGTCGAGAGCTACGCCGTGATGACCCTCCCTGTCGAGGACTAGCGGCGCACCGATCCGGCGGTTTCATAGGTCGAATCAAGACCATGAGGTAAGTTGCATCAGCAAACAAAAGCTACGGGGGGAACGGTATGTTTGGGCGGTATCAACGGGGCGGCTACCGGCGCGTGAAGGGCTACACCGAGGGGCCGGTGTTCGGCCTGCTGGCAATGCTAAACCAGGCGCAGCGAGCCCGCGATATCAGCGGATCGGTGGTCGAGATCGGCGTGCACCACGGTCGCCTGTTCATCGGAATGTGCCTGTTGCAGCGCGCCGATGAGCCGTCGGTCGCCGTCGACCTGTTCGACGACCAGGAGCGCAACGTCGACAACTCGGGCCGCGGCGACCTGGCCCAGTTCCGGCGCAACGTGGCCCGCTGGGGCTGCTCGCTGCCGGTCGTGCACGCGGGCGACTCGACTCAGCTGAAGGCCGGCGACGTGCCGGAAATGTCGGGCGCGCGACTGTTCTCCGTCGACGGCGGCCACACCGCGTCGATCGTGCGCAGCGACATGAACCTCGCCACCAACTGCCTGACGCCCGGCGGCATCGTCATCGCCGACGACGTGTTCAATCCGCAGTGGCCCGACGTCTGCGTGGGCACGCTCGATTACCTGCGTGAGGGCGACCTGGTGCCGTTCGCCGTCGGGTTCAACAAGACACTGTTCGCGCATCCCGAGTACGCCGGGGCCTACCGCGCCGAGCTCATCGAGGCCTACCGACGCCGCTACCTGACGGTGCCCCTGGACGACAAGACGTTCGCCGGGCACCCGGTCGTCGTGCTGGTGTCCGTTCCGCGTACTCCGGTGATGCTGGCCCGGCGCAGCGAGACCGCCCGCCGCGTGGTCCAGGCAGCCAGGCGGGTGGCGTTACGCGGCAGCGCCGCGGAACGGGTCTAGCCGGTTGATCGCATCGACGCGGCGGTCATCGGAGACCTTCGTGTAAATCTGCGTCGTCGCCAGCGACTTGTGCCGAAGCAGCGTTTGAATCGTCCTGATGTCCGCGCCGTCGTCCAGGAGCGTGGTGCCGAACCAATGCCGCAGCTTGTGCGGCGTCCCGGCGACCCCGGCCCGGCGCATCGCGTTGCCGATGATGTCCGAGACACCCTTGCTGCGAACGTGGTGGCCCGGCCGCATCGTGTTCGACGGGAACCACCACCCTCTCGTCGGCATGGTGTGGGCGGCGTCGATAAGCAGCGGGTGCAACGGGAGCAGGTGACGGCTGCCGCCCTTGCCGTGGACGTAGAGCTGTCGCGAGCTGAGGTCGACGTCTTCGCCGCCGATCTTGGCGACCTCGTGCACACGTAGGCCAGCGAGGCTGGCGAGCAGGATCATCACGCGGGTTCGGTGGTGCATCCGCGTGAGCAGCAGACGAACGAGGCTGTCGTCGCTGACGGGCCGCGGAATCCTATCGGGGTATCGCGGTGCACCAACCTTGACCATCGGATTGTCCTCGCGGTGATCCATCAGGCACAACCATTTGAACCACGAACGGAGGTAGCTGTGATACGTTGCCGCCGTCGAATCAGACCATTCCGGATGGGTCCCTAGCCACCGAATAATTTGCATCGGCTGAGCGGTCACAGGCGAATATCCCGACTCCCGAGCGAACAGGTTCATCACTCGAACCCGTTCGGATACGGTACGTTCGGAGCGACGTATGGCCAGCTGGGATAGTTCCCAATCGATTATCAACGGGTGCGCGGTCTGTGATGGCATGGCGACCACTACAGCATTGTTAGCCAACGTACAGACCCGTTTCTGAGTCACGTTCGGGCCGCACTCATGCAACATCTCGGCCAAGATCAAAATTGAGATCCGCAATTTGCTGCGCAATCTGCTCTCTCATAATCCGCAGGTCCCAGGTTCGAGCCCTGGTGGGGGCACCACATTACGAGGCGGCTCAACGCTTATTCATCGGTTGTGGCCGTCGAGAAACTCGGCCACCGCGATGTGAGTCCGGCTGCGGCTCTTAGATCGGTCCTGCCACCCGAAAATTGCCCCTAGCCCAGCGATGTGTCATGTCATGACGGTGGACAGGCATTGATACACCATGACATCATGGTGTCACAATCACGGAGCGACCAGGAGTCACTCAAATGACCACCAACGCGAGCACCAACACCGACACCAACCAGAAGACCATCGGCGTCACGGTGCGTTTGCCTGCCGAGCTGGCAGACGCACTGAAGAACTATGCCTTTGTCACCGAAACCTCCGGGAACGATGTGATCAAGCGTGCGCTCATCGATTATCTGCGGGTAAATGGCCGTACAGACATGGTTCGTGACGCCTTCGAGAAGGTCCTCACCCGACATGCCGTGGCATTCGACAAGTTAGCGGACCTGTAGTCAGAGCCCCCATGAGGAAGCGATGACCCACTATCTGAGCACCGACGATGTACAGGCGTTCAACGAGCGGTTCGTGGGTCCGGGCCAACCGCGCGATTTCGGGCTGTTGGACTCGGCCACGACCCGCCCGCAGGCCACTGTGTTCGGCGAAGACGCGTACCCGACCGTCCATGAGAAGGCTGCCGCGGTGCTTCACAGTCTCGCGCGCAACCACCCGTTCATCGATGGCAACAAGCGCACCGCTTGGGCCGCGACCACAGTGTTCTAGATGATGAACTTCCAGATTCTCGTTGAGGATGGCCAGGTCATCGCGCTCGTCGTGGACGTCGCCGAGGGGCAGGTCGGTGTTCAGGACATCGCACATAGGTTGAAGGCTTGGGCTGAGCCGTTCCCAATAGTCGATGACTGGATGGGATTATCTGACTAGCCATTTCGGACACGGGATTCGGCCTGTACTGCGGAGTGGTGCCCCGCGGACCTTGCACCACTACTTGGTGAAGCCGCGTGCCCGCCGCCGACGTAGAGGTCACTGGCTGCTCCCGCCGAAAGGCTCACGATCGGTGCTCGGCCAGCACTGTGGCCGGCGCGACAGGCGCACGGCAGATTGCGAGCGCCCGCCCCGGCAACGCCGAGCGGGCTAGTCACATGTACATAACGTCCGCGTGGCTATCCAAGCGCGCGCGCATGACATGCCCAAAATCGAGAACGCCGCTCCCGTTCGGCGCTCAAGGAAGAGTCCGGGGCCGAGGAGCCGGGCTCGGAGATGAGGAGCGCAGTTGAACTCGTGTATCGGAGTCATCGAGCCGCAGCCCAAAGCGGTCGATCGATTCGGCGTCGCTGGATCCCGCCGTGCATGACCTGCGGCGGACCCCTGGCGCCAACGAGCAGCTGGGCGCGCAACTCGTCGTAGCTCAACGGATTGAGAAATGACAGAGGTCAGCGATGCAAATGGCGCGTCGGTGGAGCTCTACGCCGACAGGGTGCAGGCACTCTCCGATGCGACGACTCGGCTGAGTTTCGATCCGTACGTTGACATCGACTGGGACTCACCCGAGAACGCGTTGGACGAGAACGATCCGCGTTGGCAACTGGATCCAGCAACCGCTCCGCTCGCGGCTACGGATTGGTATGCCGAGCAGTCGCTACAGCGGCGCATTGACATCGGCCGCTGGATTACCGCGAACACGCTCAAGGCCACGATCCAATTCGAGACGACGTTGATCCGCGGAGTGGTGCATTACGCGGGCAAATTGCCGAATGGTTCCTCGGTGTTTCGGTATCTCCTCCACGAACTGATCGAAGAATCCAAGCACGTCCAAATGTTCCAGGAATTCATCAACCGCACCGGCGAGGATGTTCCCGGAATGAGGCGCGGCTCCCGGATAATCGCGCCGCTCCTCGGCTTCATTGGCGGATATGCCAACGTCTTCCTTTTCATCGGGGTGCTTTGTGGCGAACAGCCCCTGCACCATCAGCAGACGCTGCAGCATCGTGGCGCGGCTCAGGTGCCCCCGCTGCTGAACAAGATCACCTACATTCACTTGGCGGAAGAAGCGCGTCACATCACGTTTGCCGACGACTACCTGGCTGAGCGGATGCGAGATGCTGGGCGCTTAAGGCGAGCGACGTATGCGATTGCCTTCCCGTTCTATCTCCGTTGGTTGATCGGGGAGTCGGTCGGACCACCGCGCACTTTCGCCCGCCAGTTCGGGATTCCACGACGGGTGTTCAAGGCCGCCTACTGGAGGAGCGCCCAGTCGCGCCGGATAATGGCGGAATCGGCCGTCGACGTGCGGCGAGTTGCTGAGGACCTAGGTCTGCGAACGGTGTGGTCGCGCTGGATTTGGCGACTGTTGGGCGTCGAGGGGCGGGTACCGCGCTACCGCGGTGAGCCGGATCGCAGCCCTGCTACTGCGCGCGTGGCGAGGCTTCGAACGGTGGGGTGGAGTCGCATTGGGGCCGTCGCGATCATGGCGAGCGTCGCGCTAGCCGCGACACCGGTCGGATTGCGGATCATCGCGGTTGCCGCGGCCGGGGCGGGCGTGTGGGCGATCTACCACGTCCTCCGGGAACATCGTGGAGGCGTAGTCGGGAACCAGCCATTTGAATGGTCGCGGCTTCTCGTCTGGGTGGCGGTGTGCGTGGTCATGATTCCCGTCGGCGGGCTGATTGGGCTCGCCTTGGTGGTGTTCATGATCCTTGCGCTTGCCGAATTCATGCCCACCCTCTAAACCCGGGGCGGCAATCACACAAATCGTGGGCTCAATCGGGACCGATAGCAACGAGCCAAATTTCGGCACCGAACCGGCGGCCAGCCTCACCGGAACAAAAGCCGGATCGTGGTAACGTCCGCGAATGCTCGACCTCCCCTACTTTGACCTGCTCATCGACGAACGGCAGGACGGGGGCGAAACAGGTCAGCTGTGGGAAAACCAAGTGCACTGGGGTTATTGGGACGACCCCAAGGCTGCCGACGGCACCCGGGCCGACTACGTAGCTGCCATGGAGCAAATGAACGGCGTGCTGCTGGAGGCCGGAAAGGTCGCCAACGGGCAGAAGCTGCTGGATGTTGGCTGCGGGTTCGGCGGAACCATCCAACAGATCAATGCCGCACATTCCGATATGGACCTCACTGGCCTGAACATCGACCCGCGCCAACTCGCAGCCGCCGACGCCCAGACCAACCCCACCCACGGCAACAAGATCGGCTGGATCGAAGCCGACGCATGTCAGCTGCCGTTCGAGGACGACTCCTTCGACCGCGTCCTGGCCGTCGAATGCATTTTCCACTTCCCATCGCGTGAGAAGTTCATCGCCGAAGCAGCACGGGTACTCAAACCGGGCGGCTACCTGGCGGTGTCCGACTTCGTTCCCACCATGGCATTCTTCGGCAAGACCCCCATCTGGATGGCGATTCGCTCCCAGATCGCGAAGTCATACGGAACTCTCGGAGATGTACCCCTTCGGTCCTACAAGGTCATGGGCAAACGTGCGGGTCTCGAAGTCGTCGCGAACCGCAACATCCGGAAGAACACGTTGCCGACGTACCCGTTCCTGATCAAATTCTTCCGCGATCAAGGGTCAGCGGACGCCCAGAAAACAATGATCGTCGGAACCCGATGGATCAAGTGGCTGACCAAGACCGGACTCCTTCAGTACCGGGTCTACACGTTCCACAAATCTGCCTGACCTGGGTCACCACGTCTAACCCACCGGCACCGTCGGCACCGCAGGCGACCCGGGCCAGCACCCCAACGGGCTGAGCCCGCTCTCGCGCACCGCGTCGAGGCACTTGCTGACCAACACGTTCGGATCGTTCGAGACAGACTTCGACAGGATCTCGTTGGCCTTCGCCTCGGCCTCCGCCGTCTTAGCGCGCTGCTCGGCGATCCGGGTGTTGGCCTTCTCGACGTTCAGCGCGTTGATCCGGTCCTGCGTCGCCTGGTCGTAGTTCACCAACGGCACGATGACGTTGATGATCTCGATCTGGGTGCCGACCTTCTGGCGCAGCTTCCCGGCGACCTCGTCACCGAGCGCCTGGACGCTCGCACCGTCGGAGTTCGACGGGTTCAGCGGATCAAAGCTGGCGAACACCTCGTTGAGCGCGGCCTTCAGTTCGCGCGTGACCAGGTTGTCGCGGACGTTGTCGAAGTCGCGGTAGTCCAAGAACAGCTCGTCGGCAGCATCCGGCTGGATGCGCCACCGCACGCTGTTGTCGACGTAGGCGGTCGAATTGTTGCCCACCCGAACGGTAGTGGCGTTGTCGCCGGTGTGGTTGTCGATCTGGATGGTGCCGTTCATCTCAGTGACCGACTGCCACGGCGCCTTGAGGTGCAGCCCATTGCTCAACGTGCCGCTGGGGCGCCCGAACGTGGTGACGACGCCGACGTTGCGCGGCGACACCACCGTCGTCGAGCCCAGGATGATCACCAGGAGGGCCAGCCCACCGGCGATCACCGCGATGCGGAGGTTGCGCGTCCGGCCTGCCGGGTTCTTGGCCCACGTGCGGGCGAGCAGCGCTGCGACTGTGATCACCAGCAGCACCATCGCTACGAACACTTGCCACGTCATCTGGGTTCATCCTTCGGTCGGTCGGGACCCACAACGGATTCACAGCTTGGGACTCCGGCGAATCGTAGAATCATCAGCGATGCTTTACCACGCCCAGCTCCCGTTCTGGCGCCGTCATCCGGTCGTCACGAGCGTCGCCGTGTTCCTCGCGGGCTGGCTGCTCGTGGACGGCTGGTACCTGACAGTGGCACTCGCGGCGGGCGCCGTGCTGCTGCTCGCCATCCGTCGGACCAGACGCGCGCGACGGTTCCGGCACGCGGGGCTGCGTGCTCGCGCCGAGTTCGAGCACCGGCTCGCCCAATGGGGCGACCAGCGTGGCGTATTCGGACGGTATCCCCCGGTTCAGGCCGGCTGGTTTCCCGATCCCGCGAACCGTTGGCAGTGGCGGTACTTCGACGGTTCCATGTGGACCAACCACGCCGCTCGTTAGTCAGCCCGCCGGGCAGTAGTGCATGGGGTTGTCCCGCTCGTCGAGTGGCGGCAGATTGCGGGCCGGAGTCTCGGGCAGGGCCGAATCAGCGGGGATGCGACCCGTCGCCCTATCCCAGCCCGCCCTGGCCCGCGGATGCATGCGGGCCCGCTTGGGCAGCACGGCGAAGCCGGCGCCGACCAATCGACCGAACCGTCGGTGCAACCACTCGTCGCGCGCCGACCACGTATGGCCCATCAGTTCGCGGACGGCGGGGTCGTAGAGGCCCACGGTGAACCACACGAAGAAGCGCGACACGAACGCGCGCTGCACGCGCCAGGTCCATTCGGGCATCTTCTCGGCGAACGGCGGCCTGGGCAGCTCGCTGAGATCCAGCACCGAGCGAGCAGCGTAGTTGTTCTCGAGTACGTTGCGGCACATGTGATCCCAATACTCCTGGAAGTCCTCCCAGGTCTTCGGCACCGGTCGCATGCTCATGCCGTACATCGAGTACCACTGGACGTGTTCGTCGAACAGTTGTCGCTTCTCGGCCTCGGTGATGCCGCCGCACAGTCGCTCCGCCACGATCAACGTCCCGACGAAGAACGTCGAGTGCGCCCAGTAGAAGACGTCCGGATTCAGCGCGTGATACCGCCGGCCCTGCGCATCGACGCCCTTGATGGTGACGTGATAGTCGCGGACCTCGGCGCCGGTCCGCGGGGCCCGGTCGGTGTCGAACACGACGCCGCCGATCGGGTACAGCGACCGCAACAGCCGCGGCCACCGCTCGCGGAAGAACGTTGAGTGCTCCTCGACCGCGGCGCCCAGTTGCGGGTGCATGTTCTGCATCGAACCGGCCCACGGACCCTGGAGCATGCCGCGCCAGTCACCGAAGTACTTCCACGTGAGCGAGTCCGGGCCCAGCGGAATCGGCGGCACGTCGTAGCCGCCGGGGGCGACCGGACAACCCGCCGCTGTCACGTCGTCACCACCCGATCCGCTGGTCACCGGACACACCTCAGAAGTATCTTGAGTCACTGGTGAACTTCCCTTGAGTGTCAGAAGTTATTCTGACTACGAGCGTTGTCACTGTGAGCTTAGGAGTCATGTGTCTTCCGGTCAACGACGGGGCCGCTGGTCGGGCGTGCCACTGCAGGACCGCCAGACCCTGCGCAGGGACGAACTCGTCGCAGCGGGCGTCGACCTACTCGGCGGAGCGGCCGGGCCCGCGCTGACCGTACGCGCGGTGTGCAAGGCCGCGGGCCTCACCGAACGCTACTTCTACGAAAGCTTCACCGACCGCGACGAATTCGTGCGCGCCGTGTACGACAACGTGTGCAGCACGGCCATGTCCGCGCTCGAGACCTCGACCAATCCGCGGGACGCCGTCGAACGGTTCGTCACGCTGATGGTCGACCACCCCGCGCGTGGGCGCGTGCTGCTGATCGCGCCCCAGCGAGAGCCAGTGCTGACGCAGTCGGGCTCCGAGTGGATTCCGACCTTCATCGAACTGGTGGAGCACAAGCTCACCCGCCACACCGACCCCACCGCCCAGGCGATGGCGGCGACGGGTCTGGTCGGAGCACTGACGGCGCTGTTCACCGCCTACTTGAACGGAACGCTGGACGCGACCCGCGGGCAGTTCATCGACTATTGCGTCGACATGCTGCTCAGCAGGGTCGCGAGCAGCTAGCGAACTATCCGGTGGGGAGCTTCTCGGTCTCGCCGGGGGTGTCGCCGGCCGCAGCCAGCTCGTCCGCTTCGTTCTGCTGTGCCGCGGCCTCTTCCTCGGCCGCCTTCTCGTCTGCCGCCGCCTTGGCCGCGGCGCCTGCCGGGCTGGCCAACGAGGGGCCGGGCGTCGTTGCGGTCGCATAGCCGCCGTTGCAGTTCAAGTAGAACTGCACGGTGTCGGAGACGTGGATGCCGTCGTTCGCGCTCGCGAAGGGAGCGTTCTGCGAGCGGACGACCATGCAGTCGCCCTCGTCGACCTTGTCGCCAACCCGGGACGCCACGACCACCGACGCACCGGCGTCGCTAGCCGCCGACGACGCGTCCGAGTACGTCTGACCGGCATAGTCATCCGCCGCGGCAACGCCACCCCCAAGCAGGGTTGACAACGCCAGCGCACCAATGGCGCCGGAACCAACAACGATGAGCTTCTTCACGTATGGCCCTATCTGTCCGCGGGTCGAGAATGCCTCGCTCGCGGGGATAGTACCGCCGTCCAGACGACGGCGCATCACTCCTGTGACTCGCTCACAGGAGGAGGAAAGGTCTAGTTAATCCGCTGGTTACTCGCCAGCTTGCTGAGCGTCGGTTGCAGCAAGCGCATCTTCTTCGGCCTGGGCCTTGGCGGCGGCTGCTTCGGCTTCGCGCTGCTTCTTCGCAGCCAGGTCTGCCTGGTAGATCTTCTGGCCCTCGGGGCTGGCCATCGAGAAGCCCGGCCACACCTTCGTGGCGTACTTCGCGTAGCAGTTCAGGTTCACCAACATGTTGTTGCCGGTGGAGTTGCCCGACGAATCGTTGAACGAGGCCCTCGAGGCGCTGGTGACGATGCAGTTGTCCCAGTCCTTGCGGTCGCCGACGGTCGTGGCGACGACCACGCCCATGCCCTGCTGAGCCAACGCGGACTTCGCATCCTTGAACGTCTGGCCCACTACCTGGTCATCTGCACTCGCGGTTGCCGCACCCAGCAGGGAAAGCGCCACCGCCCCCGCGCCCATCGCACCAACACCGAGCACCAAGAGTTTCTTCACGACTGTGCGTCCTTCCCGGGCGCTAGGCGCCGACGGTTTGCTGGGCGGGCGTTTGCCTACGTGGATAGTAGCGGTAACTGGGCATGAAATTTCACTGTTGAGACGTGAATGAGACGTGACACGCTCCGTCCAGACTTGAATGTCACCGAGGTACACAGATATATTGCGTGCAACCACCAGGCACAGATAACTCGGAGGGTCCATGTCGTCCGACTTGACCGACATACAGCTCCTGCGCGAACTGGAGCCCGTCGTCGAACAGAACATCAACCGGCACTTGTCAATGCGCAAGGACTGGAATCCGCACGACTACATCCCGTGGTCCGACGGCAAGAACTTCTATGCCCTCGGCGGCCAGGACTGGGATCCCGAGCAGTCGAAGCTGTCGGAAGTCGCCCAGGTGGCCATGCTGCAGAACCTGCTCACCGAGGACAACCTGCCGTCGTATCACCGCGAGATCGCGATGAACTTCGGCATGGACGGCCCGTGGGGCTGGTGGGTCAACCGCTGGACGGCCGAGGAGAACCGGCACGGTATCGCGCTGCGCGACTATCTCCTCGTCACCCGCTCCATCGACCCCATCGAGCTCGAGGAGCTCCGCGTCGAGCAGGTGACCCGCGGCTTCTCGCCGGGTCAGAACCAGCAGGGCGACATGTTCGCCGAGAGCCTGTTCGACTCCGTCATCTACGTGACGTTCCAGGAGCTCGCCACGCGTGTCTCGCACCGCAACACCGGCAAGGCCTGCAACGAAACCGTCGCCGACCAGCTCCTCGGCCGCGTCTCGGCCGACGAGAACCTGCACATGATCTTCTACCGCGACGTCAGCGCCGCCGGCATTGACATCGCCCCCAACCAGGCGATGCAGTCGCTGCACCGCGTGCTGCGCAACTTCAAGATGCCCGGCTACACGGTGCCCGAGTTCCGCCGCAAGGCAGTCATCATCGCCGTCGGCGGCGTCTACGACCCCCGGATCCACCTCGACGACGTCGTGATGCCGGTGCTGAAGAAGTGGCGCATCTTCGAGCGCGAGGACTTCACCGGCGAGGCCGCCGAGATGCGCGACGACCTCGGCAAGCTGGTCGAGGAGCTCGAGGACACCTGCGAGAAGTTCGAGATCGCCAAGGTGCGTCGCCTCGAACGCGAGAAGAAGGTGGCCGAGAAGAAGGCCATGAAGAACCTGTTGGTGTCGTCATCGGCACCGTCCTAGCCCCAGCCCCAAGCGAGACGGCCCGATCCCTGAGGATCGGGCCGATCGCGTTGCGCAGCCCGGTCGTGCTGGCGCCCATGGCGGGCGTGACGAACGTCGCGTTCCGGACGTTGTGCCGCGAGCTCGAGCTGGCCCGCGCTGGCACCATCAGCGGGCTGTACGTCTGCGAAATGGTCACGGCCCGAGCGCTTGTCGAGCGCCACCCGGTCACCATGCACATGACCACGTTCGCGGCCGACGAGTCGCCGCGCTCGCTGCAGCTGTATACCGTCGATCCCGAGACCACGTTCGCCGCGGCTCGGATGATCGCCGACGAGGGCATGGCCGACCACATCGACATGAACTTCGGCTGCCCGGTGCCCAAGGTGACCCGGCGCGGCGGCGGTGCCGCGATCCCGTTCAAGCGGCGCCTGTTCGGCCAAATCGTGGAGGCCGCCGTGCGCGGCGTCGAGGGCACCGCGATCCCCGTGACGGTCAAGTTCCGCATCGGCATCGACGACGCCCACCACACCCACCTCGACGCGGGCCACATCGCCGAACAGGAAGGCGCCGCGGCCGTCGCATTGCACGCCCGCACCGCAGCGCAGCGGTACTCCGGCAAGGCCGACTGGGACCAGATCGCGCGCTTGAAGCAACACGTCACGACCATCCCCGTGCTCGGAAACGGCGACATCTTCGACGCCGACGACGCACGGGCCATGATGAAAGCCACCGGGTGTGACGGAGTCGTCATTGGCCGCGGCTGCCTGGGCAGGCCGTGGCTGTTCGCCGAGTTGTCGGCGGCGTTCTCCGGTAGCGAGCCCGCGACCCCCCCGACCCTGGGCGAGGTCGCCGACATCATCCGACGACACGGCGAGTTGCTCGCCGGCCACTTCGGCGAGGACAAGGGCATGCGCGAGATGCGCAAGCACGTCGCCTGGTACCTGCACGGCTTTCCTGCCGGCGCCGACCTGCGCAGGGCGTTAGCCCTGGTCAAGACACTCGCGGAGCTCGACCAGTTGCTGGTCCAGCTGGACGGCGACGTGCCCTTTCCCCGCGCCGCCGAGGGGCCGCGGGGACGTCAGGGATCGCCCGCGTCGGTGGCGTTGCCCGACGGCTGGCTGAGCGATCCGGACGACTGCACGGTCCCCGCCGGGGCCGACGTCATGCACTCCGGGGGCTAATTCGTCGCGATACCGATATGCCTCTGACGCTTCCCTGGACTGGAAGCTTCTCAGGAAGGCTCAGTACGATGAAGCTCCATCGAACGGGCTTCGAGTAGCGGAGTCACGCCGCGTGCTGCTACAAGAACAGGTAGCACGCTATCCATCCCGTGCCGGGGATGCCCATCCCCCGGTGCACGACAGCCCCTCGAGTCGGAGGCCGGTAGGAAATGAGTGACGGCGATAACGCCACTCCCGGCCGTCGACCGCCTCGTCCGCCGGGTGACGGTGACGACAATCACTGGCTTACCCGATCACCGGCGCCGATGCCAGCCGCCGCGCCGTGGGAACGGCGACCCGACCACGAACGTCCCGCACCGACCGACGCAGAGCCATCAGGCAGCCACGCCGACGGCATCACCGTCGCCGACCTGATCGCCAAGGTCTCGGGCGTCCCGCCGCAGGACAAGCGGCCCCCCGAGCCGTCGCACGAACCGGCGCAACACCGGGTTCCCCCGCCACGCCCTCCGGCCACGCCAGCCCCCTCCGCGGCCGACTACGACCACGACCCCGCCACCGACGTCATGCTGGCGCTGCCCGCGCACGCGTCCGACGTACCGGACCTTTCGGCGGCCAGGCGGCCTCCCACGCGGCCAGCCAGGATCGCGGGCGCGCCGGAGCACCATCAGGAGCCGCACCGCAGCCGCCACACCGCCGTGATCATCGGGCGGGTGGCCGCAGCCCTGCTCGCCGTGCTCGCGGTCGCCATGACCGGCTCGGCCTGGCAGTGGCAGTCGATGAAGAACCGGAGCCTGAACAAGGTCTCCGCGCTTGACCTCAACTCGCGCGACATCCTCGACCCCAACGCCCAGTTCGGCGACGAGAACTTCCTCATCGTCGGCGTCGACAGCCGGATCGGCCAGAACGCCGACATGGGTGCCGGAACCACCGACGACGCCGCGGGCGCGCGGTCGGACACCATCATGCTCGTCAACATCCCGGCGAACCGGAAACGCGTTGTGGCAGTGTCATTTCCGCGCGACCTGGCCATCACGCCCATCGAGTGCGAGCCGTGGGATCCGACGACGGGCGCGTACGGGCCCATCACCGACGAGGAGTCCGCGAGCTACGGGCTGGACGAGGTATACACCGAGACCAAGCTGAACTCCGCGTACGCCGTCGGCGGGCCGAAGTGTCTGGTGAAGGTGATCCAGAAGATGTCGGGACTTTCGATCAATCGGTTCATGGCGGTCGACTTCGCCGGTTTCGCCACGATGGTCGACGCGCTTGGCGGCGTCGAGGTCTGCAGCACGACACCGCTCGAGGACTACGAGCTGGGCACGGTGCTGCCCAACGCGGGCAGGCAGACCATCGACGGCCACACGGCATTGCAGTACGTGCGCGCCAGGCAGGTCACCACCGAGACCAACGGCGACTATGGCCGCATCAAGCGCCAGCAGCTGTTCCTCTCGTCGCTGCTGCGGTCGCTGATCTCCAAGGACACCTTCTTCTCGCTCAGCAAGCTGAACAACGTCGTCAACATGTTCATCAACGACAGCTACGTCGACAACATCCAGACGAAGGACCTCGTCGACCTCGGACAGTCCGTCCAGGGCGTCAACGCGGGCCGCATCACGTTCGTGACGGTGCCCACCGTCGGGTACGCCGACGAGTACGGCAACGAGACGCCCCGCACCGAAGACATGCGCGGGCTTTTCGACGCGATCATCAACGACGACCCGCTGCCCGAGGAGAAGAACGCGGACAACACCCCGGTCCCCGGGACGCCCGAGTCCACCACCTCCCAACCGGCTCCCGTCGACGCGAACGGCGAGTTGGTGGATGCGGTCACCACCGACCCCGGCGCCGTCACCGTGCGCGTGTCGAACTCGACGGGCGAGGACGGCTTGGCGTCGACCGCCGCGAGCGAACTGCAGAACCACGGCTTCAACGTCGTCGAGCCCGACGACTACCCCGGCCCGCTGGACTCCACGACCGTGTTCTTCACCGCGGGCAATGAGGAGGCCGCCGCCACCGTGGCGTCGGCGTTCACCAACCCGACCATCGAGCGGATCACGGGGCTGGGCGACGAGGTCCGGGTGGTGCTCGGTTCCGACTTCTACTCGGTCGGGTCACCATCGCCGAGCGGTTCGCCGATCCAGGTTCACGTGGTGAAGGGCACCAGCAGCGAGCCGACGCACCTGCCGGAGGATCTGACCGTCACCAACGCCGCCGACACCACCTGCGAGTAGCGCCTCCGACCGCCATCGTGGCAGGTGGCATTCACCTTTCGTTCACCCGTGACGTCGTGACGATCTTGATCACCACCCCGTAGGCTTGGCCCATGCGAACCGCTTACCACGAGCAACTGGCTGCTCTCAACGACCAGCTTGGCGACATGTGCGGACTCGCCGGGGTCGCCATGGAGCGCGCGACTCAGGCGCTGCTGCAGGCCGATCTGGTGCTCGCCGAACAGGTCATCACCGACCACGAGCAGATCGCGGCGGCAAGCGCCCGCGCCGAGGAGGCCGCGTTCGTCCTGCTGGCACTCCAGGCCCCGGTGGCCGGCGACCTGCGCGCCATCGTCAGCTCGATCCAGATCGTCGCCGACGTCGACCGGATGGGCGCGCTCGCGCTGCACGTCGCCAAGATCGCGCGGCGGCGTCACCCACAGCACACGCTGCCCGAGGAAGTCAACGGCTACTTCGCCGAAATGGGCCGTGTCGCAGTCGAATTGGGCAACAGCGCGCAAGAGGTGTTGCTCACCCGCGATCCCGACAAGGCCGCCCGGATTCGCGAAGAGGACGACGCGATGGACGACCTCCACCGCCACCTCTTCAGCGTGCTGATGGACCGCGAGTGGAAGCACGGCGTCACCGCGGCCGTCGACGTGACACTGCTGAGCCGCTTCTACGAGCGTTTCGCCGACCACGCCGTCGAGGTGGCGCGGCGCGTCATCTTCCAGGTGACGGGCAAGCTCCCCGACGACGAGGTGATCCCGGCGCCCAACTAGCGGTCGGGCACCAGCCGCACGCCGACCTTGCGGGCGTTCACGAGGTCGCGCAGCACCTTGACCAGCACGTCTAGCTCGGCGTTCGTGTAGCGCTGCAGGAAGTCATGTAACCCCTGCGCCATCTCGCCATGCAGTTGCCGGTGCGCTTCCACCACCAGCTCGCCATCGGACGTCAGGCTGAGTTCGACCTCCTTGCGGTTGCCGGCAAGCGGGGTGCGCGCCACCAGACCGGCCTCGACGAGTCGCTGAACGTGCTTGGAGACGGTGCCCTTCAGTTGCGCCGCCCTGGCCGCCAGCCCGACCACGCTGACCGGGCCGTCCGCCAGGTGGGCGAGCAGGTGCATCGACAGCGTGGGCAGCGACCGGATGGCGTCCTCGAGCCGCGGAGGACAGCGCTTCACCATGAAGTCGCGCTCGGCATCACCGTCCTCGTCGGCTTCGAACTTGTCGCCAACGGCGCCGACCAATTGGTTCAGGTCCGCTATCAGGGCCGACTTGGTTTTCACGGAAACCATCTTGCCATCGGCCACGCCTCGTCGTACATTGTTTCCAGAGAAACCAAATGACGAACGAAGGAATGCGCCATGAAGGCAGCAGTGGTCGACACGTGGGGTGCGACGCCGGTTTACACCGAAATCCCCGACCCGCAGGCTCGCGACGGAGCCGTGGTGGCCGAGGTCGAGGCGTCGGCACTCACCAACCTCACCCGCGGCCTGGTGTCCGGAAAACACTACGCCAGCAAGGAATTACGTCTTCCTGCCGTTCCCGGCGTCGACGGCGTGGCCCGGCTCGAGGACGGTCGCCGGGTGTACACAGGGGCGGTGGCCCCCCACGGCATGATGGCCGAGCGCACGCTGATCAGTCCGCACGGTGTGTTCGCGGTGCCCGACGACGTCGACTCCGTCACCGCGGCCGCAGTGCCGAATCCTGGTGTCTCGGCGTGGATGGCGCTCGAGCACGCCGCGGCACTGCAGCCGGGCGACCACGTGCTGGTGCTTGGCGCCACCGGGGTCACGGGCTCGATGGCGGTCCAGTTGGCCGGTTCGGTCTTCGACGCGGGGAAGGTGGTGGTGGTCGGCCGCGACGAGGCCCGGCTGGACTGGTTGCGCACGGTCGGAGCCGACGACGCGATCGCGCTGGGCCGCGACGACCTCGCCGCCTGGGTGGCCGCATTGCACGCCGAGCGCCCGTTGGACGCAGTGCTGGACTACCTATGGGGCGAACCGGCTCAAGCGGTGCTCGAGGCGTTGAGCTCCAGCCATCCGGCGGCGCACTTCCACCGCACCCGGTTCGTCCAGATCGGCTCGATGGCCGGCCCCACGATGGACCTCGCCGCGGGGATCCTGCGGGGCACCGGCATCGTCATGTCAGGCGTCGGGATCGGCAGCGTCCCGCCCGAAGTGCTGGTCCGGGCGCGCGCCGAAGCACTGCCGCGGCTGTTTGACATGGTGGCCACAGGCACACTGCAGTTGCGCACGCTGGCACGGCCCCTGGCCGACGTCGCCGCGGCGTGGACGGCCGCGGAGCCCTCGGGAACGCGAGTGGTACTGACGCCCTAGGCGATTTCGGCGCGGTTACGGACGCTGAGCGGGCGAAACCGCGCCGAAATCCCTAGCCGAAGCGGCCGGAGATGTAGTCCTCCGTGGCCTTCTGGTTCGGGTTGGAGAAGATCGTCTCGGTGTCGTCGATCTCGACCAGCTTGCCCGGCTTGCCGGTGGCCTCGAGATTGAAGAACGCCGTCTGATCGCTCACCCGCGCGGCTTGCTGCATGTTGTGCGTGACGATGACGATCGTGAAGTCCTGCTTCAGCTCCGAGATGAGGTCCTCGATGGCGAGCGTCGAGATCGGATCCAGCGCCGAGCACGGCTCGTCCATCAGCAGCACGTCCGGCTGGACGGCAATGGCCCTGGCGATGCAGAGCCGTTGCTGCTGACCACCGGAAAGCCCGCCGCCCGGCTTCTCGAGCCGGTCCTTGACCTCGTTCCAGAGGTTGGCACCCTTCAGCGACTGCTCCGCGACCTCGTCGAGCGTCTTCTTGCTCCGCACGCCCTGAAGCTTCAGCCCGGCGACCACGTTGTCGCGAATCGACATGGTGGGGAAGGGATTCGGCCGCTGGAACACCATGCCGATGGTCTTGCGGACGCCCACCGGGTCGACGCCGGCACCGTAGATGTCATCGCCGTCGAGCAGCACCGAACCCTCGACGCGCGCGCCGGGGATGACCTCGTGCATGCGGTTGAGCGTGCGCAGCACGGTCGACTTACCGCAGCCCGAAGGGCCGATGAACGCGGTGACGCTGCGCGGCTGAACCGACAGTGCAACGTCGGCCACGGCGTGGAAGGAGCCGTAGTAGATGTTGACGTCCTTGAGATCGAGGCGCTTGGCCACGGCAGACTCCTAAACCTTCTTGGGGGAAAAGATCTTTGCGACCATGCGAGCCGCGATGTTGAGGATGGCGATCAGCAGGACCAGCGTCAGTGCCGCACCCCACAACCGGTCCGTGGGCACCGGGTTCGCACCGGCACCCGCCGAGATCTGGTCGTACATCATGCCGGGCAGCGAACCCATGAAGCCGCCGAACATGTCGAAGTTCATCGCCGCGGCGTAACCAACCAGGATCAGCAGCGGCGCCGTCTCGCCCATCACTCGCGCGAGCGCGAGCATGATGCCGGTGACGATGCCCGACAACGCCGTCGGGATGACGATGCGCATGATGGTCTTCCACTTGGGCACGCCCAGCGCATAACTCGCTTCGCGCAGGTCCATCGGGACGATGCGGAGCATCTCCTCGGTGGCCCGCACGATGACCGGAATCATCAGCAGCACCAAGGCCAACGACACCGCGAAGCCCGAACGCTCGAAGCCAAGCGTGGCCACCCACAGCGCGTAGATGAACAACCCGGCGACGATGGACGGGACACCGGTGAGGATGTCCACCATGAACGTGGTGAGCTTGCCGAGCCGCGTGCCGCCGCCGTACTCGACGAGGTACACCGCCACGAAGACGCCGATCGGAATCGAGATGACCGCGCACACCAAGCCTTGCAGCAGCGTGCCGATAAGCGCGTGGTAAACGCCGCCGCCGGCCGCGAACGCCGTCATGCCGGACTGCGAGTTGGTGAACCACTCCGCCGAGGCGATGGCCGCGAAGCCCTTGGTGATCACCGAATACAGCACCCAGATCAGCGGCACCAAGGCGATCAACACGGACACCGACACCAGCACGGTGGCGGCGTTGTTGGTGATCTTGCGGCGCGCACTGACGCCCTGGAAGGTGGGCGCCTTGACCGGTTGGTCCAAGGTCGACGTCATGATTTCGCGCCCCTTCCGGCGACCGCGGCCCGGGCCAGCGAGTTCACCACGAACGTGAGGATGAACAGCACCAGGCCGGCCGCGATGTAGGCGCCCGCCTTGTACTGGTCGTTGAATTCGCTTGCCGTAGCGGCGATCTTGCTGGCGAAGGTGTAACCACCGTCGAACAGCGACCAACCGAACGCGGTCTGGGTGCCGCGCAGGATGATCAGCAGGGCGATGGTTTCACCCAACGCGCGGCCGAGGCCGAGCATCGAACCGCTGACGTAGCCCGACAGACCGAACGGCAGCACCGTGGTGCGGACGACTTCCCACCGGGTCGCGCCGAGCGCCAGCGCGGCCTCGATCTGACCCCGCGGCGTCTGCACGAAAACCTCACGGGTGACCGCGGTGATGATCGGCAGGATCATCACCGCGAGCACGATCCCAGCGGTGAAGATGGTGCCACCGCCCGCGACCGACGCGTTGCCCGTCGAGAACAGGAACAACCAGCCCAGGTTCTCGTTCAGCCAGAGCGCAACCGGCTTGAGCACAGGGGCCAGCACGTAGAGGCCCCACACGCCGTAGACGATCGACGGCACCGCAGCGAGCAGGTCGACCATGTAGGCCAACGGGCCCGCCAGCCGCCGGGGCGAGTACTGCGTCAGGAAGATCGCGATGCCCAACGCCACCGGCATCGCCAAGACCAAGGCGAACACCGAGACGAAGACCGTCACCTGGAGCAGGTCGAAGATGCCGAAGTGCATCGCCGACGTGTCGGTGGTGATCCAGTTGCCGCCGTAGGTGAAGAAGTTCTCCTCATTGCGCGCCAACGCCGGGATGGCGCGCATGAGGAGGAACACCCCGATCGCCGCGATGAGGACGACGATCAGGATGCCGGAGCCCTCCGCGAGCCCGCGGAAGATCTTGTCTCCGAGCCTGACCTTGGCACCCTTGGAGGGGTTGGTGGGTATGGGGTCCGGCTCGGGGAAGGGTGAAGCGATTACTTCACCCGACCCCGCGCCGGTTGGATTTGGTGTCGTCACTGCTATCCCGTCGGAGACCCTATCGGTCATTCGGTCCGGACCCCATCCTCACCGTTATCGTCCTGTCGCGCTAGATGACTAAGCGATTGCGTCGACGGACTTGAGCAGACGCGTCTTGAATGCGTCGGGAAGCGGCACGTAGCCCGCCGCCGACAGGTTTGCCTGGCCCTGGTTCGCCGCCACCGTCAGGAACGACTTCACGGCTGCTGCCGTGTCGGCGTCGTAGCCCTTCGAGCAAACGATCTCGTAGGTGGCCAGCATCAGAGGGTAGGAGCCGGCTTCCTTGCTGGCGTACAGCGCGTTCAGATCGAGCGTGAGGTCATTGCCCTCACCCTTGAACTTGGCGGTGTCGACGGCCTTCCCGGTGGTCTCGTCGGTCAGCTCGACGGCACCCGCGCCGCTGTCGATCTGGGCGTACTTGAGGCCGGCCTGCTGGGCGAAGCCCTTCTCGACGTAGCCGATCGAGCCCGGGGTGGCCTGAATGGCCTGCACGACGCCCGAAGACTTCTGGGCACCCTCGCCCGCACCGCCCTGGAACTCCTTGCCGGCGCCCTTGGTCCACGCCGCAGGCGCTGCGGCGCCCAGGTACTTCTGGAAGTTGTCGGTGGTGCCCGACGAGTCCGAACGGTAGATCGGCTTGATGTCCGCGTCCGGGAGGGTGGCGCCGCTGTTGAGCGCGGCGATGGCCGGGTCGTTCCACTTCTTGATCTCGCCCTGGAAGATCTTGGCTAGCACGTCGCCGTTGACGACGAGCTTGTCGACACCCTCGATGCTGTAGGCCAGCGCCACCGGACCGAAGACCAGCGGCAGGTTCCACGCCTCGTTGCCGCCGCAGCGTTCTGCGGCCTTGGTCACCTGGTCGTCCTTCAGCGCCGAGTCGGAGCCGGCGATGTCGACCTGCTTGGCGATGAACTGGTCAATGCCCGCACCCGAACCGGTCGGGTTGTACGCCAGCGTCTTGCCCGAGCAGACCTGACCCCACACCTTGTTGAACTCGGCGATGGCGTTCTGCTGGGCCGTCGAACCCTCGGCGGTGAGCGAGGTCTTGCCGCCGCAGTCCGCGGCGGACGCCGCTGCGCTGGTTCCGGAGGCGGCGCTGGACGAGGTTCCGGCGTTGTTGTCGCTGCCACACGCGGTCAGCGTCAGGGCGGCGATGGCAGTCGCAGACAGCGTCGTACCAAACACCTTGCCAAAGCGATTGAGCTTCACTTATCCCACTTTCGGTTGACTGGCTTCAGACTCTCCGGCAACGTATTCGCCCCTGGTGGACGGTTTGGGGACGAAAAGTGAACGAAAGGTGAACAGGCTCAGCGGCTTCACAGCTGAGGCGCTAACGCGTGGTGTACGCGACGTCCCTACTAGCGACGTCGAAACTCAGCGCTTTGTACGTCTTGACGGCAGCCGAGTTATTTGCCTCGACGTAAAGCATCACGGTCGCCTCGGGGCCCAGCCGCTCCGCGAGGTAGTGCAGGCCCACCAACGTCAGCAGCCGGCCGACGCCGCGGCCCTGTGCGGCCGGGTCGACACCGACGACGTACACCTCGCCAAGACCACTCCCATGGACCTTGGTCCAGTGAAAGCCGAGCAGCCTTCCGGAGCCCGCGTCGGTCGCCAGGAACAGCCCGGCGGCGTCGAACCACGCTTCGCCGCGCCGCTCGGCGAGGTCGCGCTCCGTCCAACCGCTCTGTTCGGGGTGCCACGCGAAGGCAGCGTTGTTGACCCGTAGCAGTTCGTCGTCGTCCTCGGAACCGGCGTAGGTGCGCAGCAACGTACCCGCAGCCTCCGTCACCGCGGGAAGCTCGGTCAGGTTGCGCCGCATCTGCAGCAGTTCGCGCGCGGCGACGAGCTCGAGGCTGGCGGCCGTCGCTCGCGCGGACTCGAGGTCACCGTGGGCCCAGACGCGTGCGCCTGCACCGCCTTCGGCGAGCCCCGTGCGGATCAGGGCGGCGCCGACGCCGTGGCGGCGCGTCGCTGGGTGCACCACGGCCTCGGCCATCGCGGGTGACTCCGACGTCGCGGGCACCAGGTTGAGGTAGCCGACCACCGCACCGGCGTCCTGCGCCACCAGGTGCCTGGTGCGGTCGTGGGGCAGCTCGCGAAGCACCTGGTCCCCGACGGGTGCGACGCCGTCATGGTCGGCCGCCGCGGTGATGACGTCGCGAATCACGCGCTGGTCGGCGTCCGAGAGCGCGGTCCGCCAGCCGAGCTCGGTCACTGACTGTGAAGCGGGTCGTTCAGCACGTCGGAGAGGCCTTCGGGCGCGTCGGTGTAACCGTCGTCGTCGAACTCCTCGGACACCTCGACACCCGCCGGGGACGGCCTGCCCCGCGCGGGTCGTACGGCCTTGTAGCCGACATTGCGCACGGTGCCGATCAGCGATTCGTATTCGGGTCCGAGCTTGGCCCGAAGTCGCCGCACGTGAACGTCGACGGTACGCGTGCCACCGAAGAAGTCGTAACCCCAAACCTCTTGCAGCAGTTGCGCTCTGGTGAAGACCCGCCCTGCGTGTTGCGCGAGGTACTTCAGCAGTTCGAATTCCTTGTAAGTCAGGTCGAGCGGGCGGCCACGCAGCCTCGCCGTGTAGGTGCCCTCGTCGATCACCAATTCGCCGAGGCTGACCTTGCCGACGTTCTCCTGATCGGCGACTCCCCCGCGCCGTCCGACCAGCAGCCGCAACCGGGCATCGATCTCAGCCGGGCCGGTACTGGGCAGCAGGATCTCGTCGAGTCCCCAGTCGACGTTCACGGCGACGAGGCCGCCTTCGTTGACCACGGCCACCACCGGGACCGACGTCCCCGTGGTCCCGAGCAGCCGACAGAGTCCGCGGGCGGCGGCGAGATCCGTACGTGCGTCGACGATCGCGACGTCCGCGGTACCCGCCTCCAAGAGCGACGACACCTCGGTCGGCGCAGACCGCACATTGTGGGCGAGCAGTGCCAGCGAAGGCAGTACTGACTCGGGGTGCGGATCGACGGTCAGTAGTAATAGGTCCAACGGGTCCTCCAGGACGCCCCGGGAAGAGGATCAGACGTCGACGTCGATGTCAGGTCATCTCCCAGATTCATGGCTGACACGTGGCCGTTACCGACCAACGATGGACTAACGATAGCGTGCTACCTGCTAATTAGCCGCGCTGAGCGGAGGCCCCCGAACCCAGTGCGCCAGAATGTGCAGGTGCGCAAGCTGCTGATCGGACTCGTCGCGACGGTGACGACGCTGGTGGTGGCCGCTGCGGGCGCCGACTTCGGGGCCGCCATCTACGCCGAGTACCACTGGGCGCGCAGTGCCCGCACCGCCAATGACCTGGGCTTCGACCCCTGGGTCAGCATCCTCGGCTTCCCGTTCGCCACGCAGGCCATGCGGCACGAGTACAACGAGGTCGAGCTTCGCGCGGGCGGCGTCGCCCACCCCGTCGTTGGCAAGGTCTCGCTGGAGTCCACCATGCACTCGGTCGACCTCCGGGATACGTCGTGGCTCGTCGACTACGACGCGACACTGCCCGTCGGCAAACTGGAGAGCCGCATCATCGTGGACTCGACGCATGTCGGCCGCTACATGGACATCAAGGACCTGCTCGTCGAGGCCCCGCCGAAGGAGACCAACGACCCCACGGGCGGAACCACTGAGTCGGGCATCTCTGCGAACAAGGGACTCGTCTTCACGGGCACTCCGACGTCGGCGGGCTTCGATGAGAAGGTCAGCGTGTCGGTCGACCTCGACGTCGCCGGGCCCGATCGGACCACGCTCATCGTCACCGCCACTGGGGTGCTGATGGGGGCGGGGACGGCCGACCAGGAAGTACCCGAACGACAACAGCCCGCGGTGCTGGCGGCCTTCAGCACCACCATCCCCGGCCTTAAGCTGCCGTTCGGGCTCGCGCCGACCAGCGAGGGCGCCAGGGGCTCCGACCTCATCATCGAGGGAATCACCGAGGGAGTAACCGTGCCCCTTGGGGGGTTCAGACAGTCATGAGCTCATCCGCCGTCGCCGTTCTCGCGGTGACCGTCGCCGCACTGGGCATCGCCTACATCATTGGGCGTCTCGTCACGCTCCGGTCCGGGATGCTGCGTGACGCCGCCGCAGCTGCCGACGTCGATACGACCGACCTGGGCCTGTCCACCAGCGGCCCCACCGTCCTGCACTTCAGTGCCGACTGGTGCGGTCCGTGTGCGGCGGTCCGGCGGGTCGTCGACCAGGTGTGCAAGGAGCTGCCAGGGGTGGCCCACGTCGAGCTCGACATGGATGCCCATCCGGAGCAGGCGAAGCGACTTTCGGTGCTGTCCCTGCCGACGACGATCGTCTTCGGCGCCGACGGGCGCCCGCGGTATCGCGTCAGCGGAGTGCCGAATGCCGCTGACCTGCGTTCGGCCCTCGAACCGCTATTGGCCGGATAGCCATGTCATTGGGTAAGCTGTCCGACGTGTCCGCCCGCCTCGAGCTCGTGCTCACCAAGCGCCGCACAGTCGATCTGTGCCGCGTCGCGGGTTGTTGCTGTTGTTGTCGTAGCTGCTGAGTTAGCCGCGTCCTTAAACGCCGCGCTCGGAGCAGCCCCCTGTGGCCTGCGCCACGATCTGTCGTTGACAACAACAGGAGCATTCTCATGTCGAGCAACACCACCGGACCAGACCAGGTCGACGTCCGCGGGCCGCGTTTCAGCGCATGGCTCAGCACCGGTGCCATCCTGGCGACGCTCGCCGCAGCGGCATTCAGTTCGGTCGCGGCCGCCGTCATCCTCGGATTGCAGGCCGTGGTGTTCGCCATCGGCGCGTACGGCGGTCCGCGCAAGCAGCCCTACGGCCGGATCTTCGCGACGTTCGTCGCTCCCCGACTCGGTCCGGTGACCGAGAAGGAGCCCGTTCCGCCCCTGAAGTTCGCGCAGTTCGTGGGTTTCCTCTTCGCCGTGGCCGGCACCGTCGGCTTCGCACTCGGATGGACCGCACTCGGGCTGACGGCGACGGCGTTCGCCATGGTCGCAGCCTTCCTCAACGCGGCCTTCGGCATCTGCCTTGGCTGCCAGCTTTACCCGCTCGTCGCACGCCTGCGCCGGGTTCCGTCCCCCGCCTGACTCTCAAAAACAAAGCAATCGAAAGGATTTCGTCCATGGCACGCTCCGACGTCCTGGTCACCACCGACTGGGCCGAGAGCAATCTCGACGCACCCAGCACCGTCTTCGTCGAGGTCGACGAGGACACGTCGGCCTACGAAGGCGGTCACATTTCCGGCGCCGTCAGGCTCGACTGGAAGACCGAACTGCAGGACCAGGTCAAGCGCGACTTCGTCGATGCCCAGCAGTTCTCGAAGCTGCTGTCGGACAAGGGCATCGGCAACGACGACACCGTGATCCTCTACGGCGGCAACAACAACTGGTTCGCCGCGTACGCGTACTGGTACTTCAAGCTGTACGGGCACGAGAACGTCAAGCTGCTCGACGGCGGCCGCAAGAAGTGGGAGCTCGACGGGCGCCCACTGGTCACGGACGTGCCCGACCGTGCCTCGACTTCCTACTCCGCGCAGGCGCCGGACCTCAGCATCCGCGCGTTCCGCGACGAGGTCATCGCCGCCATCGGCGCCAAGAACCTCGTCGACGTGCGCTCTCCCGACGAGTTCTCCGGCAAGATCCTCGCGCCCGCGCACCTGCCGCAGGAGCAGAGCCAGCGGCCCGGCCACATCCCCGGTGCCATCAACGTCCCGTGGAGCAAGGCCGCCAACGAGGACGGGACCTTCAAGTCCGACGACGACCTCACCAAGCTGTACGCCGAGGCCGGTCTGGACGGACAGAAGGAGACCATCGCCTACTGCCGCATCGGCGAGCGCTCCTCGCACACCTGGTTCGTGCTGCAGGAGCTGCTGGGCCACGAAAACGTCAAGAACTACGACGGCAGTTGGACCGAATACGGCTCCCTGGTGGGCGCCCCGATCGAGTTGGGAAGTTGATTATGTGCTCTGCACCGAAACAAGGAATTGCGTTGCCCGCCAACGTTGACCTCGAGAAGGAGACGGTCATCACGGGCCGCGTCGTGGACGGCTCCGGCCAGTCCGTCGGCGGGGCGTTCGTGCGGCTGCTCGACTCCAGCGACGAGTTCACCGCGGAGGTCGTTGCGTCGGCTACCGGTGACTTCCGGTTCTTCGCCGCGCCGGGCACGTGGACGCTGCGCGCGCTGTCGCCCGCGGGCAACGGCGATGCCAGCGTCGCGCCGTCGGGTGCGGGCATCCACGAGGTCGACGTCAAGGTCGCTTAAGCCGGAGCGCCGGTTAGACTCTCGGGCGTGGTGCTCTTCTTCGAGATCATGCTCGTGGCGGCCGTCGTCGTCATCACCTGGTTCGCGCTGTACGCCGTGTACCGGCTGATCACCGACGACCAGTGACGTCCGAGGACGCCGCAGCCGATCCGGCATTCCCGACCTCGGGTGACGAGGCGGTGGCAGCTGCCGCCGAACGCGCGAAGGTGACGTCGGCCCGCAATCTCCCGGCCTTCGACGACCTGCCGCTGCCCACCGACACCGCCAATCTGCGCGAGGGCGTCAACCTCAGCGACGCGCTGCTCGCGCTGCTGCCGCTCGTCGGCGTGTGGCGCGGCGAGGGCGAAGGCCGGGGCGCCCATGGCGACTACCGGTTCGGCCAGCAGATCGTGGTGTCCCACGACGGCGGCGACTACCTCAACTGGGAATCCCGGACCTGGCGGCTGAACGACTCGGGTGACTACGAGGCACCAGGGCTGCGCGAGACGGGCTTCTGGCGCTTCGTCAACGACCCGAGCGACCCGGGTGAGTCGCAGGCCATCGAACTGCTTCTTGCGCACTCCAGCGGCTACGTCGAACTCTTCTACGGTTACCCGCTGAACCTGTCGTCGTGGGAGCTGGCCACCGACGCATTGGCCCGCAGCAAGTCGGGTGCGCTCGTCGGCGGGGCCAAGCGGCTGTACGGAATCGTCGACGGCGGCGATCTGGCCTATGTCGAGGAACGCGTTGACGCCGACGGCGGCCTGGTGCCGCATCTGTCCGCGCGGCTGGCCCGGTTCGTCGGCTAGTGCGACGTCGACTTCTCGCGGCCGGTTTTGCCGCCGCGGCACTACTGAGCGCGTGCGGCTCACCCGATGACGCACCGGCACCGTCCTCCAGTCAACCCGTCACCGGGCACGGCGCGTACGCCGCGTGCCTGGCCGAGCACGGGGTGCCGACGCCACCCATGGGTCCGGTCGCGCCGCCAGGCGTCGACGAGCAGACCTGGACGCAGGCGCAGCAGGCGTGCGCGGACAAGGCGCCGGGACCCGGGTAGCCGACCTCCCCCAAACATGGAGCGGCCCCCGAGCCTTGGTACCTGGTTGGACAAACCAAGGGGCTCGGGGGCCGGGTGACTGCAGGGAATTCGCCAGCGCGCGCGGGTCATCCGCACGTAGAGCAACGAATACTCCCGGTGCTGCTAGCGGGCAGCCACCTCACATGTCCATAAGTCAATCAACTTGTCGGACCACCTCCTTCCACGTGTACGAGCGACCGTACTCCCGAAGCTGGGGCCCGACAACCGATTTTCGCTATGCGCTTCAGGGTCCGCCCGCCACGGCCGCGTCGACGAGCGAGGTCACTTCGGCGGCCATCGGTGCGGGTGGCAGCGGGGTGCCGTCGAGCGTGTGCACTCGAGCAACCAGGGTGACGCTGGACATCAGCCAAACGCCTTGGGCAGCAACGAGATCAGTGATCGACATCATCGCCTGTTCGCATCGCGTGCCGTGCCGGCGCGCCACGTCGAACAGGGCGGCCACGGTGGTGCCCGGCAGAATCGGCAGCGACGTCGGTGGCGTCACCAGCACGCCGCCGGAAGCGATGATGACCGACGAGCGCGGACCCTCGAGCACGAACCCGTCGGCGCTACGGAACACGACGTCGCCGAACCCGAGCCGCTCGGCGTGCCGCAACGCCGCGGCGTTGCGTGCATACGACGACGACTTCGCGCCCGTCAACGCCCACGGCGCGGCGCAGGTCGGTCCGCCACGGTCCAGCGTCATCGCGGACACCCCGTCGCGGCGAGCCTCTGCGACCCGTTCAGGGACCGGCGACACCGCGACGAACGCGACTGTCGCGCCCGCGCGGCCACGTCCGTGGACGAGCCGCAGCACGGCCTCACCGTCGTCGCCCCACGTCGTCGCCGCCGTCGCCACCGCACCGCGCAGCGCATGGACGTCGGGCGCGGGTAACCCGGTGAGCGCGGCGGAGTCGCTCAGCCGCGCCAGATGCGCGTCGAGCAGAGCTGGCCTGCCGTCGCGCAGCAGCAGCGTCTCGAACACCCCGTCGCCGCGGCTGAATACCGGGTCGTCGGCGCACACGAACGGCGCGTCGGGCCCGAGCACCCGCCCGTCGAGCGCGACGACGAACTCGCGTCCGCTCGCCATGGGGCAGGATCGTATCGGGCTCGGGCTCCGTAGAGTTGAGTCATGTCTGCAGTTCCCGCACCTCAACACGGTCCCGACGCCGGCGCCGTCTGGCACTACGGCGATCCATTCGGCGAGCAGCGCGCCGCCGCCGACGCCGTCGCCTTGGTCGACCGCTCGCACCGTGCGGTGCTGCAGCTGACCGGCGCCGACCGGCACAGCTGGCTGCACACCATCTCCACGCAGCACGTCAGCGAACTTCCCGACGGGGCGGTCGTCGAGAATCTGAACCTGGACGGGCAGGGCCGTGTCGAAGATCACTGGGTCCAGACGCAGCTCGACGGCGTCACCGTGCTGGACACCGAGGCGTCGCGGGGCGAGCCGTTGCTGGCCTATCTGCGCAAGATGGTGTTCCGCGCCGACGTCACCGTCGAGCCCGCCGAGCTTGCGGTGCTGTCGCTGCTCGGTCCTGGAAGCGACGACGCAGCCGTGCTCGAGGCGCTCGGGCTGGACGCACCACCAGCCGCGTGGAGTGCGGTTCCGCTGGTAGGCGGGGGTTTCGTGCGCAAGCTGGGCGGTTCGGGGCTCGACGTCGTAGTGCCGCGTGAGGCGGTCGCCGACGTGCGTGAACGGCTGATCGCCGCGGGTGTTCGACCAGCTGGGGTGTGGGCGTACGAGGCGCTGCGCGTGGAGGCACTGCGGCCACGCCTCGGCGTCGACACCGACGAACGGACCATCCCCCACGAACTGGGGTGGATCGGCGGCCCTGGCGAGGGCGCGGTGCACCTGAACAAAGGGTGTTACCGCGGGCAGGAGACCGTCGCCCGCGTCCACAACGTGGGCAAGCCGCCTCGCATGTTGGTCTTGCTGCACCTGGACGGCTCTTCGGACCGGCCCGTCACCGGCGACCCGGTGCTCAGCGACGGCAAGGCGGTCGGACGGCTCGGCACCGTCGTCGACCACGTCGACCTCGGGCCCATCGCGCTGGCCCTGCTCAAACGTGGACTGCCCGCCGACACCTCGCTGACCACGGGTGGCGAAGCGGAGGTGGCCGCCGTCATCGACGCCGATTCGCTGCCGCCGTCGGACGTGGTCGGCGCCGGACGGGTGGCCATCCAGCGCCTACGCGGCGAAAAGCGGTGAGAGACCGGGTCCGGCCGACGCTGGGCGGGCCTGCCAGCGCGAGGCTGCGGGGCACGGTAAGGTGTTGGCAGGACAATAAACACACTCAGATCGGAGCCGCCTGAACATCGGGCCGCTCCGTTATTGCGCGAGGGGGTCCCCCATGGGCCGCGGCCGAGCAAAGGCAAAGCAGACCAAGGTTGCGCGTGAGCTCAAGTACAGCTCACCGCAGACTGATTTCACGGAGTTGCAACGCGAGCTGTCGCACGCTCCCACCGATCTCAACGGCACCCATGTAGCCGATGACTCCCCGGACGACTGGACTGAAGACGACTGGCGTCGCTGACGACCTGTAGGCGGGCCCGTCCGTAGCCGTGGCGCAGCCTGATCAGAATCGCGGGTGCTGCCCGACGAGCCGGGTGCGAGGCTCGCCCTTCTTGCTCTTCTTGACGGCGCCCAGCGTCCAGCAGTCGAGATGGCGGGCGGTCAGGATCGCCAGCGCACGGTCGGTGTCTTCTTGCGCGACCACCGCGACCATGCCGATGCCCATGTTGAACGTCTTGTCCATTTCGGCGCGCTCGATGCGGCCACGCTGGCCGATCATGGCGAAAATCGGTGCTGGCGTCCATGTTCCGCGGTCCATCTCCGCGACGAGCCCGTTGGGGATGACGCGCTCGAGATTGCCTTCCAACCCGCCGCCCGTGACGTGACAGAACGTGCGGACCTGCGTCTCGGCGGTCAGCGCGAGGCAATCCTTGGCGTAGATCCTGGTGGGCTCCAGTAGCTCCTCGCCGAGGGTGCGACCGAACTCCTCGACGTGTCCGGCCAGGTTGCCGCGGTCGATCTCGAGCAGCACCTTGCGGGCCAGCGAGTACCCGTTCGAGTGCAGGCCGGTGGAGGCCATGGCGATGATCACGTCGCCGGGCTTCACGCGTTCGGGGCCAAGGACGTCGTCGGCCTCGACGACGCCGACACCCGTCGCGGAGATGTCGTAGTGATCAGGCGCCATCAGGCCGGGGTGTTCGGCCGTTTCGCCGCCGAGCAGTGCGCAGCCCGCCAGCGCGCACCCCTCGGCGATGCCCCCGACGATCTCGGCGACGCGCTCGGGCACCGTGCGGCCGACGGCGATGTAGTCCTGCAGGAACAGCGGCTCGGCTCCGCAGACGACGAGGTCGTCGACCACCATGGCGACGAGGTCAAGACCGACGGTGTCGTGCTTGTCCATGGCTTGGGCGATGGCCAGCTTGGTGCCGACGCCGTCGGTCGACGCCGCGAGCAGGGGTTCGCGGTAGCCGCTGCGCAACGCGAAGAGTCCGGCGAAGCCTCCTAGCCCGCCACGCACCTCGGGTCGCGTCGCCTTCTTGGCCAGTGGCTTGAACAGTTCGACGGCACGATCACCTGCCTCGATGTCCACGCCGGCCGATGCATAGGAGGCGCCGGCACGTTCGGTTCGCTTACCGTCGCTCATCGCGCCCAAGGGTACCGGTCTGCGCGGCGGTGTTGCACGCGCCACCGGTCAAGGAGGTTTTGCACCGTCTGCGCCCGCGGCCGCCGTCCATATGACACGCTGCGCTGATGAACGGACTTCGCGCGTTTGCCACGACCGTCGCCACCGTCATGATGCTCGCGGCGGGGTCGGTCGCGACGGCCGGTGCCACCCCCGGCATCGACGTCCAGTCCGAAATCCTGTCCCAGGCAACATCCGACGGACAGGACTTCGTCACCAAGGAGATCACCATCGCGCCGGGCGGCAGCACCGGCTGGCACTGGCACGCGGGGCGGGTCTATGGCGTGATCCGGGAGGGCGAGTTGACCCACTACGCCGCGGATTGCTCGGTCGACGGCGTCTACCCGACGGGCAGCCCGGTGACCGAGGCCACCGGGCCCAACCACGTGCACCTGGGCCGCAACCTCGGCCCGGACCCCCTGGTGATGTGGATCAGCTACATCGAGCCTGCGGGCGGACCGCTGGCCACCGACGTTCCGAACCCGGGCTGCGACTTCGAATAGGTTTCAGGGCCTGCGCAACGCGGAGGCGTTGTCGTTGTCTGCCACCGGCACTCCGGTGCGGGCCGCGTTGGCCAGCATGTGCTCGATGACGTTCTTGCCGAGCGAGCTCTCGCCGGGCAGTTCGATGGGGTAGTTGCCGTCGAAGCACGCCATGCAGAGCCGCGTCGCGGGCTGTTCGGTGGCGGCGACCATGCCCTGCAGGCTGATGTAGCCGAGCGAGTCGGCACCGATGGCCCGCCGCACGCCCTCGACCATGTCCTCCTCGTCGGCACCGATGCTGGCCGCGTTGGCGATGAGCTCGGCCGGCGTGGCGAAGTCGATGCCGTAGAAGCACGGCCACCTCACCGGCGGTGACGCGATCCGGACGTGCACCTCGAGCGCACCCGCCTCGCGCAGCATCCGGATGAGCGCGCGCTGGGTGTTGCCGCGCACGATCGAGTCGTCGACCACGATCAACCGCTTCCCGCGGATGACTTCCTTGAGCGGGTTGAGCTTCAGCCGGATGCCCAGCTGGCGGATGGTCTGCGACGGCTGAATGAACGTGCGCCCCACGTAGGCGTTCTTCATCAGGCCCTGGCCGTAAGGGATGCCGGAGCCCTGGGCGTAGCCGACGGCGGCCGGGGTGCCCGACTCCGGGACGCCGATGACGAGGTCGGCCTCGACGGGCTTCTCACTGGCAAGGCGTCGGCCGATCTCGAGGCGGGTGGCGTGTACGGACCGCCCGCCGATGATGCTGTCCGGCCGGGCAAGGTAGACGTACTCGAACACGCAGCCCTTGGGGGTGGGGTTGGCGAAGCGAGTGGACCGCACACCGTCGGCGTCGATGGCCAGCAGCTCGCCCGGTTCGATGTCGCGCACGAACGACGCGCCCACGATGTCGAGTGCGGCGGTCTCGGAGGCGACGACCCAGCCGCGGTCGAGCCGGCCGAGCGACAGCGGCCGCACGCCGTGCGGGTCGCGTGCGGCGTACAGCGTGTTCTCGTCCATCCAGGTGAGGCAGAACGCGCCACGCACCGTCGGCAGCAGGTCGAGGGCGGCCTGTTCCAGGGTGGAGTCGGCGGCGCCGTGGGCCAGCAGCGCGCCGAGGATGTCGGAGTCGGTGGTGGCCGCTGGGGCGCCACGGGTGTTGATGAGGCCCGCGTCGCGTGCCCGCGCCGCCAGTTCGGTGGCGTTGACGAGGTTGCCGTTGTGGCCGAGCGCAACGCCGGTACCGGCCGCGGTGTTGCGGAACACCGGCTGCGCGTTCTCCCACGTGGTGGAGCCGGTGGTCGAGTAGCGGCAGTGCCCGATGGCGACGTGGCCCTCCATCGCGGCCAGCGTCGGCTCGTCGAATACCTGGCTGACCAGGCCGAGATCCTTGAACACCAGCACCTGGGAGCCGTCGGCTACGGCGATGCCCGCCGCTTCCTGGCCACGGTGTTGCAGCGCATAGAGCCCGTAGTAAGTGAGCTTCGCCACCTGCTCACCGGGTGCCCAGACGCCAAAGACGCCACATTCTTCCTTCGGGTCGTCGTCAGGCGGCTCGACAGTCACAGTGGCTGCTCCCTGGGGGCGTTGGGTGACGTTGCTCAGTCTACGGGCTCGAACCTTCGTACGGGGAATCGAACGACGGTGTCGACGGAATAGTCAACGCCGGGCGGCGGGCATTCATTTCGCCAGCCCGACGACCGGCAGCCAGTCGGCGAGCTCCGCGGCACGCGCCCCCGACAGCCGCAGTGACCCGTCGGTGACTGCGTCCGACAGCGTCAGCAGGCCGGTCGCGAGCAGCAACCAGGTGCGGGGCTCCGTCTCGACGACGTTCGGAGGATTGCCCCTGGTGTGCGTCAGCCCCGAAATGCATTGCACGGCAACGAACGGCGGGACTCTCAGCTCCACCGTCGCGCCTGGTGCCTGTGCGGCCAGGGTTCGCGCGGTGAGCCTGACGGCCTCGCCGAGGCTCGCACGGTCGGGGGCGGGTGCGGTGCCGTCGCGCAGCCAATCCGCCAGTGCCGACACGACTTCGCGGGTTTTCGTCGGATCCGGACTGCCGCGCGACGCCATACCTTAGTCTGCCTGGAAATGTCCCCGAGACCGACGTTCGACCGCCACGCGCCGCCGTACAAGGTCGCCGGAGCGATTTTCCTGGTCGTCATCGCCGGGGTGGCCGCGTTGATCTATACGCAGTTCCGGGGCACGTTCACGCCGCGCGAGCTGCTGACGGTGGTGTCCTCGCGCGCGGGTCTGGTGGTCGATCCCGGGTCGAAGGTCACGTTCAACGGCGTGGAGATCGGTCGGGTCACCGGTATCGCGACCACGCCGCGCGACGACGGTCAGCAGGCCATGGTGAGCCTCGAGGTCGATCCGACCTACCTTCACCTGATCCCGTCGAACGTGCTGGCCGACATCCGCGCCAGCACCGTGTTCGGGAACAAGTACGTCGCCTTCAGTTCGCCGGAACACCCATCGCCTGAACCCATTTCGCCCGACGCGGTGATCCCGGCGCAGTCGGTCACCACGGAATTCAACACACTGTTCGAGACGGTCATGGCCCTCGCCGAGAAGGTCGACCCGGTCAAGCTCAACGCGACGCTGACGGCCGCCGCGGAGGCGCTGTCCGGGCTTGGTGACGGGTTCGGGCGGTCGCTCGAGCACGCGAACGTGATCCTCGACGACCTGAACCCGCGGATGCCGCAGCTGCGCAACGACATCGTGCAGAGCGCAGGGCTGGCCGACGTCTACGCGGACGCCTCCCCCGACCTCTGGAGCGGGCTGGAGTCCGCGGTGTCCACCGCGCGCACGCTGAACGACGAGCGCGCCAACGTGGACGCCGTGCTGATGGCGGCGGTCGGCTTCGGCAACACCGCGGCCGACAGCATCGAGCGCGGCGGGCCGTACCTGGTGCGCGGCGCCGCCGACCTCGTACCGACGACCAAACTGCTCGACGACTACCGCGGCATGATCCTCTGCACGACCCGCAACTTCCACGACGTGCAACCGCTGGTTGCCAGAACGCTGGGCGGAAACGGGTACTCGCTGAATCAGTACGGAACCATCCTCGGCTTCGGCGCGCCGAACGCGTACGTGTATCCGGACAACCTGCCTCGCGTCAACGCGCACGGCGGACCCGAGGGACGGCCCGGGTGCTGGCAGAAGGTGACCCCGGAGTTGTACCCGTTTCCGTACCTGGTGATGGACACCGGAATCAACATCGCTCCGTACAACCACGTCGAGCTCGGCTCGCCGATGTTCATCGACTACGTGTGGGGCCGCCAGGTCGGCGAGAACACCATCAACCCGTGACGGTTGACCTCAAGTTTCATTGAGGTCATAGCGTGGCGGGCATGACGTTCAAACAGCACGAGCTCGACTTCATGGCGGGCGCCGATCTCGGCCGGCTGGCCACCGTCCAGCCCAACGGCACCGTCCAGGTGAGCCCCGTCGGATTCACCTTCAACGCGGCGCTCGGCACCATCGACGTCGCGGGCTATCACATGTCCAAGAGCCAGAAGTTTCGCAACCTCGCGACCAATCCGAACGTCGCCTTCGTGGTGGACGACATCGTGTCGCGCGACCCGTGGCGGGTGCGGTGCCTGGAGATCCGCGGCACTGCCGAGCAGGCGCAAGAGGCGGCCGCGGTGGGTGCTGCCGGCGACGAACTCGACACCGCCATCATCCGGATCACGCCACGCCGCATCATCGCCTTCGGCATCGACGACCAGGACACGGAACCCCACCAGCTTCAGGCAGACGTGCGCAACGTCTGACGCAGACCGGCGCGCTGGACCGCGATGGCGGCTACCGCACCCGCCTCGTTGATCGCCAGATGGGTCAGCATCGGCGCGAGCAAGCTTCCCGACCGTTCGTAGAGCCATGCGAAGGCCCAACCCGCGGCACCCGTCACCAGCACGGTGCCCACGACGGGCTCCCCAACCGTCCTGGCGTCACGTACGTGGGACAACCCGAAGGCGGTCGCCTGCAGCACCCGACCCCACCTTGGCCCGAAGGCCTCCGCGGCGACGGCGCCAAGAGCGGCGCGGTACGCCGCCTCTTCCGACCACACGGTGCCCAGCGGGATGCGCATCGCGAGCCAACCCCCGATGGACTCGGGAAGTTGGCGGGCGGCCATGTCCGCACGCACCCGCGGGATGCGCGCCGAGACCGCGACGCCGACGGACACCACCGTTGCCGCCCCCAGCCCGAGCCGCAGGCCGTGCCACACCACCGGCGGGCGCAGCCCAAGCGGGGCACCGGTGCACACGACCAGTGCCGCGCTCAACGCGGCGTGCAGCCCTACCTGCAGGCGGGGCGGGATCCGCGGCGCGATCAGGCCACTCCACGCCACCAACCCCGCCGCGGCCGTCAACGCACGGATTTCGTTGCGGGGCACTAGTAATCTGGCCCGTTTGCGCGTTCGGACGCTTCCATGGCCGTCCGCACGCGTTCGGTGTCGGCGGGTGTCCAGCCGTCGGGCGGCACCACCGCTGCCCACCCATCCAGCACCGAGTAGCCGTAGTTGTGACCGTGCCCGCCTGGGACGCCGCTGGCGTTGGTCATGTCCGCACCCACCTGCCAGAAGGTGATGATCGGATACCACCGCATCGAACCCGTGCGATCGATTCCTGGCGCTTCGTCCAGCCAATCCGGTTGCGAGAAGAGCAGATTCGGCGACCACCAGACGATGGGATCGGACGCGTGTTGGAGGAACAGCACGCGGGTGCCGTCCCATGGCCCAGCGGCGATCCTGGCGATGTCCGCGGCATCGGCGGCCTGACTGAACCGCACGGTGCGTCCGTCGTCGTAACGCGGCTGCACCTCCGGCGTGCCCGGGTCGCGGCGCGCCACCAGCCCACTCCACAACGAGCTCTCGTGCGGCGGGCCCACCCACAGCACGGCTGAGAAGTCCATGGCCGCGATGTCGGGCAGCCACGGAAAGGCCCCCTGGCCGGCCAGCGAACCGAGGCTCTCGCCGTAGAGCACGAGCTTGGGCCGTTGGCCGACAGGCAGTTTCACCCAACTGTCGTGGACGGTGTCGACGAGCAGTCGGCCGGACTTGACCGACTTCTCCCGGTCGCCGAGGAACGAGATCCAGCTGGGCAGGTACGAATACTGCACGGCCACCAGGGCGGTGTCGCCGTTGTACATCGTCTCGATGGCGCGGGCCGCGACCGGATTGACCCAACCCGTCCCGGTGGTGGGGATGATCACGAGCAGCTTGCGGTCGAACGCGCCGGTACGTTCCAGTTCACGGACGACGACGTCCATCCGTGCCTGGTCGCTGTCGGCGGTCTGCAGGCCCGCGTAGACGCGGATGGGCTCCTTGGCTGGCCGTCCGTTGAGTCGGGTGAGTTCGGAGGCGCGAGGGCCGGATGCCACGAAGTTGCGGCCCTGAAAGCCCAGGGTGTCCCAGGGCGCCAACGACCTTGGGCTACCAGATCGTTCGGGGAACAATGGCTGGCTGATGTCCGCGCCAGTTTCGGAGTTCTGCGGCTGGAAGACGCGACTGGCGCCGGCCAGGAAACCGCGGTAGAGCACGCCGTTGATAAGCGTGACGAGCACGACGACGACGATCGCCGTGCCGATGGCCAGCGCCACCTCGTGGTGGAGGTGCCACCGTCGGATCAGCCTGCGGGCCAACAGCTTGATCGCGTCGAGCACGATGCGGGACGCGCCGAGGCAGGCCGCGCCGACGGCGATCGCGACGACCATGGTGCGCAGGTAGCCCAGCGTGGTAGGGCCCTCGATGCCCATCAGGGCGGACACCTGACGTTGCCACGCGGCGGCGGGAACGAGCACCAGCAGGCCCGCGGTGATGGCCGTCGCGATGACCGCCGCCTTCATCCAGTACAGCACCCGCTTCGACGGCGGCCACCACTCCCGATGGTGAAGTACCAAGCGGTGGAAGGCCTTTCCGATGACGACGCCGATCCCGTACCCGATCATGGCGTTGAGCCCGCCGATCAGCCCGGCGAACAGCCAGTCCCGCGGTAGCAGCGAAGGCGTCAACGACAGGCAGAAGAACAGCGCGCCGACGGCGAAGCCGGTGAAGTCGAGTCGGACCTGGCCCCAGGCCCACAGCAAGAGGGGATGTCGAGTAGTGGCCGGAGCCCTCACCCGAACAGCCTGGGCAGCACGCCCTCCGACGTGCTCCGCAGTTCGTCGAGCGGGACGGTGAACAGCCCCTGTACCTCGATGGTGTCGCTGCCTTCGTCGACGACGCCGATCCGGACGGCGGGCAGCCCGCGCGCCTCGCACATCGACGTGAACCGGCTCTCCTCGGTGCGTGGCACGGCGACGAGCGCCCTTCCCGCGGACTCGGAGAACAGCGCGACGAACGGGTCGGCACTCTCGGGGAGCACCAGGCGGACGCCGGTCTCCCCCGCGAGCGCCGCCTCGACGACTGCCTGGACCAGCCCGCCCTCGGACAGGTCGTGGGCGGCCGAGACGAGCCCGTCGCGCGAGCCAGCGGCCAGCACCTCGGCCAGCAGCTGTTCGCGAGCCAGGTCGACCTTGGGCGGCAGGCCGCCGAGGTGGTCGGCGGTGACCTGAGCCCAGATCGAGCCGTCGAACTCGTCGCGGGTGTCACCGAGCAGGATCAGCGACTCGCCGGGCTCGGTACCGAAGGCGGTAGGAATGCGCCGCTTCACGTCCTCCAAGACCCCGAGCACGCCCACCACCGGCGTCGGGTGGATGGCGGTGGTGCCGGTCTGGTTGTAAAAGCTGACGTTGCCGCCAGTGACCGGAATGCCAAGCGCCACACAGCCATCGGCGAGCCCGCGGACGGCTTGGCTGAACTGCCACATCACACTGGGGTCTTCGGGCGAACCGAAGTTCAGGCAGTTGGTGACCGCGACCGGGGTGGCCCCGGTGACCGCGACGTTGCGGTAGGCCTCGGCGAGCGCCAGCTGCGCCCCGGCGTACGGGTCCAGCGCCGTGTAGCGCCCCGACGCGTCGGTGGACACCGCGATGCCGCGGCCCGTCTCCTCGTCGATGCGCAGCACTCCGCCGTCGGCATGTTCGGCGAGCACGGTGTTGCCGCGCACGTAGCGGTCGTACTGCTCGGTGATGAAGGCGCGACTGCACAGGTGCGGACTGCCAAGCAGCGCAAGCAGAGTGGCGCGAAGCTCGTCGCCCGTCTTCGGGCGCGGCAGGTCGGCCGTGGTGTCGGCGTTGAGCGCGTCCTGGCTGTCGGGGCGGGCGACGGGGCGCTCGTATACCGGCCCTTCGTGGGCCACCGTGCGCGGCGGGACGTCGACGACGGTCTCGCCGTGCCAGGTGATCTGGAGGTGTTCGCCATCGGTCACCTCACCGATGACGGTGGCGAGCACCTCCCACTTGCGGCACACGGCCATGAACTTCTCGACGTTGTCCGGGGCGACAACCGCGCACATGCGTTCCTGGGATTCGCTGGAGAGCACCTCGGCAGGCGTCATGTACTTGGCCCGCAGCGGGACTTTGTCGAGCTCGATCGCCATGCCCCCGTCGCCGGCGGACGCGAGTTCCGAGGTGGCGCAGGACAGTCCGGCACCGCCGAGGTCCTGGATGCCGATGACGATCCCGGCGGCGTAGAGCTCGAGACAGCACTCGATGAGCACCTTCTCCATGAACGGGTCGCCGACCTGCACGCTGGGCAACTTCTTGCGCCCCGGCCCTTCGCCCTCGTCACCACCGAACGTCTCCGACGCGAGCACGGAAACGCCGCCGATGCCGTCGAGTCCGGTGCGCGCGCCGAACAGGATGATCTTGTTGCCCGTGCCGGAGGCGAACGCGAGGTGCAGGTCCTCCTTGCGCAGCGCTCCGACGCACAATGCGTTCACCAACGGATTGCCGGCGTAGCACGCGTCGAACACCGTCTCGCCGCCAATGTTGGGCAGCCCCAGGGAGTTTCCGTATCCACCGACGCCGCGCACCACGCCGTCGAGCACGCGGCGGGTGTCCGGGGCGTCGGCCGCACCGAACCTCAGCTGGTCCATGACGGCCACGGGACGCGCGCCCATCGCCATGATGTCGCGCACGATGCCACCGACCCCGGTGGCTGCGCCCTGATATGGCTCGACGTACGACGGGTGGTTGTGGGACTCGACCTTGAACGTGACGGCCCAGCCGTCGCCGATGTCGACGACGCCCGCGTTCTCGCCGATGCCGGCAAGCATCGTCGAGCGCATCGCCTCGGTGGTGGTTTCGCCGAAGTAGCGCAGGTGCACCTTGGACGACTTGTAGGAGCAGTGCTCGCTCCACATCACCGAGTACATGGCCAGTTCGGCGTCCGTGGGCCGACGCCCGAGGATCTCGCGGATGCGCTGGTACTCGTCGTCCTTCAGCCCAAGCTCGCGGAACGGCTGCGGGTGGTCTGGAGTGGTGGCCGCCCGCTCCACCGTATCGATTTCCGGGGTGAGCTCAGACGTCACGAAGACAGTCTAGTTCGAGGCGCGGCGTTGGCTCGCGCGCCACCGCCGCGCCCACCAGGTGGATCACCGCCAGTCGTCGATCACGAACACTCCAGCCCGGCTATAACCATCGGTGTTGGGCCGGTGCATGGCGATGCCCTGCATGTCGGTGCGAAAGCCGAACGCCGACATCGCGCGGTAGGCCTCGTGGCGACTCGTGTTCACGCCTGCGGTCAACCGAGGCAATGCCCGCGCTTCGGCGAAATGCTCGACCGCGTGCAGAAGGTGCTGGAAAGACCGCTCCGCGCGAGGACCTGGACGAACAGCGCCGAACTTGACGTAGCACGTTCCGCTGCCTGCCTCGGTGCCGGGTCCGCAATGACAAATGGCGACACCGACGAGCGTGGAATCGTTCCATACCAACACGGTGTCGCCAAGGTCGTAATCGGCGACTGCGCAGATCTCACGCGTGACGTCGAGCCCGTCGAAGATGGCGTCCGTCAAGCCTCGGCACACGGCCAACGCCGCCGGCCTGTCTTCGTCGGTGAGGTCGGAGAAGCGGGAGTACCTGGCCGTAGTGCTCGTCGTACCAACGGCTTTCGACATGACCGCGGTCAAGAACCTCGGCCAGAACCCGAACCGTTGATAGAGGCCAACGTGCTTTTGACTTTGCGCAAAGGTGAAGAGACCTGCGTGCGTGGTCTGCCAGCCCGCAAAGCAATCCATCACCGGTTCCATGAGCCGACGTCCCACGCCGCGATCCCACAGCTCGGGTCGAACACTCAACGGACCGAAGAACCCGACGCTCCCCCATTGGGTGGCGAAGTTCGAGCCCGCGAGCTGTCCGCCGTACTCGGCCGCGAATGCGGCGGACGGATCGGTCCGCCAACGGGTATGCACGAAGGCGGCGTCGCCCATGAACGTCGCCGGTTCCGCGAGTCCCAGGAACGTGCCGAACGCAAGTCTCACGACGTGGTCGGCCGCGCTCAGGTCGCCCTCCCGGAGCGGACGAACGTCAACGTCGAGATCGGTGGTGGGGGTCATCGGCCCGACGTCCTGGCGGCCTCGACCAGTGCGCGGATCGCCCAACGCCTGATCTCGTGCGCTTCGTCGTCGTTCATCTGCAGCACGTCCTTGAAGACCACCATCGATTCCGTCCCGACGACCAGCGCGAGCGCCTTCGTCAACGAGTCCAGCGCCGCTGGCGTGAATTGCTTGCGGGCCGGCGCCAACGCTGCCTCTATCAACGCCGTGCGGCGGTTCTGGCGGGCTGGAAACTCGGCACTTCCGTCGCCGTTGACGCTGCGCTGCACCGAGTGGGCCAGCATCAGCCGAAGTGCCGGCTCGTTCGCGGCGGTCATCTCGTGCATTGCCGTGTCGACGCGGTCCAGGCGCTCGACGGGATCGTCCGACGACACGTCGCGGAAGAGCTCCTCGGGATTCGGCGTCGCGCCGTCGAGCGGCGCCTCGACGAGCAGCATGTCCACGCTTGGGAAGTAGCGATATGCCGTCGCTCGGGACACCAGCGCCTCCTCGGCGACGTCCTCCACCGTGAACCTGCGGCCTTGCTTCATTAGCCGAGAAGCGGCCTGAAGCAAGTCCTTTCGGGTGCGCGATTTCTGGTTCGGGCGGCCCGCTTCTTCGGCGACCATCACGTCAGTCCTGTGGAAGTTGCTGGATGATCGCGGCCAAATCGATCCACACGTTCTCCCGTTGGATCTCGCCGTCGTCGGCGAACTGGACGACGTGCAACAACCGGAACTCGAGCGGACGGTTCTTCCCGGCCAGCCCGAACGGCGTACCCGGTGCGCGCCCGCGCCACAAGGATTCGTCGACGAGGAAATCCGCGCCGTACAACCGGCGGATGGTCTCGAACTCGCTGTCCGATAGGTCAGCGAAGAGACCCTCATAGAAGTCGCGGGCCCCTTCGCGTCCACGCGTCGGCCCCAACGGCGAGCCCACGATGTCGTGCTCGGCATCGGAAGCGAGCGTGGCCAGCACACCCTCGACGTCGTCACGGACTTCGAAAGCGAAGTGCTCGTCGATCTTCTTGTCCATCTCGGCGCGGCTGAGTGCCATGGTCGTTCCTCGGATAGGCGGGGCTGTACGAGTGAACCGTAATGAGATGCAAGTCTCATGTCAATACGAACTTCTCATAGCGCGCAGAGGGTCGCGTCGTGAGATCAGCCGCCAGCGGCGATGCAGAACGCGTTGCCCTCGGGGTCGGCCAGGACTACCCAGTTGAACTGGTCGCCGAAGCTGTGCCGGCCGGTCTCGGACGCGCCGAGCCCGACCAGGCGGCCGACCTCAGCCTCGACATCGGACGCCGAGAAATCGACGTGCGCCTTGTTCTTGCCCGGCGTCGGGTCGGGCACGTGCTGGAAGGCCAGGTTGGGTGCGCCCTCGCGAGCGACGAGGACGAACTCTCCCGGCACGACGGGATTCACGGTGCCGCCAGCGGCGGCGGCCCACCACGCCGCCAGGGCGTCGGGATCGGCGCAGTCGAAGGTGAAGGATTCCACGGTTATCGCCATGATCGCGACGCTAGCTCAGCCCGGTGACATGAACGCCTGCAATGCCCGTGAATAGGAGGCGACGTCGTCGGCGCCCATCAACTCGCGCGCCGAGTGCATGGCCAGCTGTGCGGCTCCGACGTCGACCGTCGGAATGCCGGTGCGGGCCGACGTCATCGGGCCGATCGTCGAGCCACACGGCAGGTCGGCGCGGTGCTCGTAGCGCTGCAGTGGCACCCCGGCCTGGTCGCAGGCCAGCTGGAACGCCGCCGCGGTGCGCCCGTCGGTCGCGTAGCGCAGGTTGGGCTGCACCTTCAGCACCGGCCCCGCGTTGACCTCGATGAGGTGGCTCGGCTCGTGCCGGTCGGGGTAGTTCGGATGGGTGGCGTGCGCCATGTCGCCAGAGGCCACCATCGACCCGGGCAACCTGCGCAGGAAGTCCTCGCGGGTGCCGCCCGCGGCAAGCGTGATGCGCTCGAGCACCGTCAGCAGCAGGTCGGACTGGGCCCCGTGAGCGGACGTCGAGCCGACCTCTTCGTGGTCGAACAGCGCCAACACCGGCACGTGGTCCCGCGCTTCGGCGGCCAGGAAGGCCTCGAGCCCGGCGTAGCAAGTGCCTTGATTGTCCAGCCGCGGCGCGCTGACCAGTTCGCGTTGGGCGCCGACGAGCGTCGCCGGGGTGAGGTCGTGGGTCATCAGGTCGGCGGCGAGCACGGCGTCCGGGTCGACGTCGGCGCGTTCGGCGACGTAGCCGATGAAGGAGCGCGCCCCGACCCCGACACCCCACACGGCGTTGACGTGACGCTGCGGGTTCAGTTCAACGGCCTTGCGGTCCTCGGCCAGGTGGATGGCCAGCTGCGGCACCCGAAGGATCGGGTCGTCGACCTTGACCAGGACGTGCTCGACGGCGTTGCCTTTGCGGATCGAGAGGCGGCCGCTGATGCCGAGGTCGCGGTCCAGCCAGGAGTTCAGCCACGCACCGCCGTAGGGCTCGAGCGCCACGACCTGCCAGCCGCTGACGAAGCGGTCGGGATTCTGCTTGACCCGCAGATTGGGGCTGTCGGTGTGGCCGCCGACGATTCGGAAGGGGGCCCCGGCGTCGGCTGCTCGCCACGCCACCAGTGAGCCGGCCCGCACGGTGAAGTAGTCCCCGGCGTCGCCCGGCCAGGCGTCGGATTCGGCGAGTTCGGTGAAGCCCGCCTCGCTCAGCCGCTGCGCAACGGTGACGCACACGTGGAAGGGCGAAGGGGACGCGTCGATGAACTCGCAGAGACTCTGGGGGCTAGCTGCCATCTTTCCATCTTGACGGGAGTTTTCGGCAGCCGTCGCGCTAGGGTCCAGTTGTGCCTGATCCATCGCCGCAGCCGGTGCTGGCGCCGTTGACTCCGGCAGCCATCTTCCTGGTCGCCAGCATCGACGAAGGCGGCGAGCAGGAGGTGCACGACGCACTGTCCGACGTCTCGGGTCTGGTGCGCGCCATCGGTTTCCGCGATCCCGCCAAGAACCTCTCGGCAGTCGTGTCGATCGGCTCCGATGCGTGGGATCGGCTGTTCTCCGGTCCCCGGCCTGCCGAATTGCACCCATTCCCCGCGCTCGACGGTCCGCGCCACCACGCCCCGTCCACTCCGGGGGATCTGCTGCTCCACCTTCGCGCGGAATCGCTCGACGTCTGCTTCGAGCTCGCGGGCAAGCTCGTCGACGCGTTCGGTGCCGTCAGCGTCGTCGACGAGGTGCACGGCTTCAAGTTCTTCGACAACCGCGACCTGCTGGGCTTCGTCGACGGCACCGAGAACCCCGACGGGCCGCCGCGGGTGCACGCCACCCAGATCGGCGACGAGGACCCCGACTTCGCCGGCGGCTGCTACGTACACGTGCAGCGCTATCTGCACGACATGACGTCGTGGAACTCGCTGTCCGTCGAGGAGCAGGAGCGCACGATCGGCCGCACGAAGCTGGACGACATCGAACTCGACGACGCCGTCAAGCCGGCCAATTCCCACGTCGCGCTCAACGTCATCGAGGACGACGACGGCAACGAGCTAAAGATCCTGCGGCACAACATGCCGTTCGGCGAGATCGGCAGGGCGGAGTTCGGCACGTACTACATCGGATACTCGCGCACCGCCGCCGTCACCGAACGGATGCTGCGCAACATGTTCATCGGCGACCCGCCGGGCAACACCGACCGCATCCTCGACTTCTCCACGGCGGTCACGGGCACCATGTTCTTCACCCCGACCGCCGACTTCCTCGACGACCCGCCGCCGCTGCCCGGCGACGAGGCCGCCGCGGCCGACTCAGCTCCCCCCGCACCTGCATACGCCGGTTCGCTGTCGATTGGCAGCCTGAAAGGACAAGCACAATGAACAATCTCTACCGCGATCTGGCGCCGATCACCGACGAGGCTTGGGACCAGATCGAGGAGGAGGCGACCCGAACCTTCAAGCGCCACATCGCCGGACGCCGCGTCGTCGACGTGAGCGAGCCGAGCGGACCCGTGACGGCGGCGATCGGCACCGGCCATCTGCTCGACGTGGCCGCGCCGGGCGATGGTGTCGTGGCACACCTGCGGGAGGCCCGGCCGCTGGTGCGGTTGCGGGTGCCGTTCACGATCGCGCGGATCGACGTCGACGACGTGGAGCGCGGCGCTCAGGACTCCGACTGGGATCCGGTGAAGGACGCGGCCAAGAAGCTGGCGTTCGCGGAGGACCGGGCGATCTTCGAGGGCTACGAGGCGGCCTCGATCGCCGGCATCCGCAAGTCGAGTTCCAACCCGGCGCTCGCGCTGCCCGCCGATCCGCGGGAAATCCCCGACGTGATCGCACAGGCGCTGTCCGAGCTGCGGCTGGCCGGCGTCGACGGCCCCTACTGCGTACTGCTGTCCGCGGACGTCTACACCAAGGTCAGCGAGACCACCGAACACGGTTATCCGATCCGCGAGCACCTCAACCGGCTCATCGACGGAGAGATCATCTGGGCGCCCGCGATCGACGGCGCGTTCGTGCTGTCGACCCGCGGCGGCGACTTCGACCTGCAGCTGGGCACCGACGTCTCGATCGGCTACCTGTCGCACGACGCCGACACCGTGCAGCTGTATCTGCAGGAGACGCTGACCTTCCTCAACTACACCGCCGAGGCGTCGGTCGCGCTGGCCCCCTAGCGCCTCTGCGATTTCGGCGCGTTTTCGGACGCTCAGCGGGCGGGAGCGCGCCGAAGTCACCCAGAGCGGTTCTGGAATAAACGGTACGTAACGGGGCTTGTGCGAGTTGAAGGAAAACTTCACTTCGACTTTCGCCTGGAGGACAGTCCCATGACCAACACACTCACCGGCAAGACCGCACTCGTCACCGGAGCGACGGCGGGCATCGGCTACGCGATCGCGCAGCAGCTCGCCGCGGAAGGCGCCGACGTGATCGTCCACGGCCGCAACGCCGAGCGTGGCGCGAAGGCCGTACAAGAGATCGAAAACGCCGGGGGCAAGGCACGTTTCATCGCCGCCGACGTCGCCAATGCCGCGGACGTACGCCAACTGGCCGACGAGGCCGGCGCCGTCGACATCCTGGTCAACAACGCGGGCATCTACCGCTTCGCGCCGACGTTCGACACCACCGACGCCGACTTCGACGACCAGCTGAACACCAACCTGCGCGCGCCGTACCTGCTCGTCCAGAAGCTGGTTCCGGGCATGGTCGAGCGTGGTCAGGGCTCCGTGATCAACGTGACGACCGTCGCGGCCTCTACCCCGGCCGCGGGCGCGGGCATCTACGGCGCAAGCAAGGCAGCGCTCGAGCTGCTCACCAAACTGTGGGCCGACGAGTTCGGCGCAGCGGGTGTCCGGGTCAACGCCGTCGCCCCCGGTCCGACGCAGACGCCGGGCACGACCGAATTTCCGGTCGAGTTGATCGAAGGGCTCGGCCGCACCACCACGCTCGGCCGCACCGCCGAGGCCGACGAGATCGCGAACGTCGTGACGTTCGTCGCCTCCCCCGCCGCGAGCTACGTGAACGGCGCGGTCCTGACCGTCGGCGGTGGCTCGAAGGCGATCAATCCCGCCGCCTGAAGAAGCTACGCAGCTAGTACGGCGTCCAGCGCCGAATAGAACAAGCCCAGCCCGTCGTCGGACGGGCCGGTCAGCGCCTCGGTCGCGTGCTCGGGATGTGGCATCAGCCCGACCACGCGGCCGTTGGCCGAAGCGACCCCCGCGATGTCGCGCAGCGATCCGTTGGGGTTGTCGCGGTACCGGAACACCACGCGGCCCTCGCCCTCGAGTTCGTCGAGCACCGCCTCTGACGCCACGTAGCGACCCTCGCCCGACTTCAACGGAACGAGGATGTCGGCGCCCTGCTCGTAGCGGGAACTCCACGCCGACGAGTTGGACGCCACCTCCAGCCAGATGTCCTTGCAGACGAAGTGCAGCCCGGCGTTGCGCGCCAGCGCGCCCGGCAGCAGTCCCGTCTCGCACAGCACCTGAAAACCGTTGCAGATCCCCAGCACTGGCATGCCACGTCCCGCCGCCGCGACCACCTCGCCCATGACGGGCGCGAACTTGGCGATGGCGCCGCAGCGCAGATAGTCGCCGTAGGAGAACCCGCCGGGCACGATCACGGCGTCGACGCCCTTCAGGTCGGCGTCGGCGTGCCACAGGTTGACGGATTCGGCGCCGACGGCCCGCGCGGCGCGCGCGGCGTCGACGTCGTCGAGGGTGCCGGGGAACGTGATGACCCCGACGCGCGCGCTCATTCCGACTCCCGGTGCACGGACCAGTCCTCGATGACGGTGTTGGCGAGCAGCGACTCGGCGATCTCCTCGAGCGTCGCGTCGGAGACGCTGTCGTCGACTTCGAGTTCAAACCGCTTGCCTTGGCGGACATCTGAGATCCCGGCATGGCCGAGCCGGCCCAGTGCGCCGACGATGGCCTGACCCTGGGGGTCGAGGATCTCGGCCTTGGGCATGACGTGGACTACGACCCGGGCCACGGGCACTCCTTGCCTGTTGACGGCGATTCGGTCGGGCATGACTCTACCGGCGCGGGCACCGAGCAGAATGGAGCCATGCAATTGACGCATTTCGGCCATTCGTGCCTGCTGGCCAGCCTCCCCGACGGTACCGGCGGCGACACCACCGTGCTGTTCGACCCTGGCACCTTCTCGCATGGCTTCGAGGGCATCACCGGACTGTCGGCGATCCTGATCACCCACCAGCACCCCGACCACGCGGACACCGCACGGCTGCCCGCGCTGCTCGACGCCAACCCGCAGGCGGCGCTGTACGCCGACCCCATGACGGCGGCGCAGCTTGGCGGGCGGTGGCAGGCGGTCCATGCCGGCGACGCGTTCGCCGTCGGTCACCTCGCGGTCCGCGGCGTCGGCGGCACGCACGCGGTGATCCACCCGGACATCCCGACGATCGACAACATCTCGTACCTCATCGGCGACGGCGACCACCCCGCGCGGCTGATGCACCCGGGCGACGCATTGTTCAACCCGGGCGAACCCGTTGACGTCCTGGCCACCCCTGCGGCGGCACCGTGGATGAAGATCTCCGAAGCCGTCGACTACCTGCGGGCCGTGGCGCCGACACGTGCGGTGCCAATCCATCAGGGCATCATCGATCCTGCCGCCCGCGGCATCTACTACGGCCGGCTCTCCGAAATGACCGATACCGACTTCCGGGTGCTCGCCGAGGAGACCGGCACGGCCTTCTAGCCGACGTCGCGCGCGGCGGCCCGGCCTGCCGCGCGTCCGGAGAACACGCACCCGCCGAGGAACGTGCCCTCGAGCGAGCGGTAGCCGTGCACCCCGCCGCCGCCGAAGCCCGCCGCCTCCCCCGCCGCGTAGAGCCCCGGCAGCGCCGCACCGTCGGCTCGCAGCACCCGGGAGTCGAGGTCGGTCTCCAAGCCGCCCAACGACTTCCGGGTCAGGATGTGCAGTTTCACCGCGATCAGCGGACCCGCCTTCGGGTCGGTGATCCGGTGCGGCGCGACGACGCGGGCCACTCGGTCGGCGAAGTAGTTGCGCGCGCCGCGAATCGCCGTGAGCTGACTGTCCTTGGAGTAGGAGTTAGCCACCTCGCGATCGCGCGCGGTGACCTCGGCTTCGACGGCGTCGTAGTCCAACGGTTCGACGTCGGGCACCGTGTTCATCTTGGCGACGAGGTCCCGCAACGTATCCGCGCTGACGAAGTCGACGCCCTGGTCCACGAAGCGTTGGACGGGCGCCGGGGCACCCGGCTTGATTCGGGCCAGCACCTGCCGCACGCTGCGACCGGTGAGGTCGGGGTTCTGCTCCTGACCGGACAGCCCGAACTCCTTGGCGATGATGCGGGCGTTGAGCACGAACCACGTGTAGTCGTATCCAGTCTTCGCGATGTACTCGAGCGTCCCGAGGGTGTCGAAGCCGGGGTAAAGCGGTGCGGGCAAACGCCTTCCGGTCGCATCCAGCCACAGTGACGACGGGCCGGGCAGGATGCGGATGCCGTGCTTGGGCCAGATGGGGTCGTAGTTGGTGATGCCCTCGGTGTAGTGCCACATGCGGTCGCCGTTGATCAGGTGGGCGCCCGCGGCTTCGCTGATCCCGAGCATCCGCCCGTCGACGTGCTCGGGCACCCCGGACAGCAGCTGGCCGGGCACCCGACCCATGCGGGCGGGCCAGTTCTTGCGCACCAGGTCGTGGTTGCCGCCGATGCCGCCACTGGCGACGACGACGGCCTGAGCGCGAAAGTCGAAGTCGCCGACGGTGGTTCGCGACGACGCCACCCCGCGAGCGGCCGACGTCGGCTCGAGCACCGCGCCGCGCACCCCGGTCACCGCGCCCTGCTCGACGACGAGTTCGTCGACGCGGTGGCGGTGGGCGAAACTGACCTTGGGATGGGTCAGGAGCCGACGCGCGAACACGTCGACGATCGCGGGCCCCGTCCCCCAGGTGATGTGAAACCGAGGCACCGAGTTGCCGTGCCCGCGGGCGTCGTACCCGCCGCGTTCGGCCCAGCCGACGAGCGCGAACGTCTGCAACCCGCGTTCGCGCAGCCAGCTGCGCTTCTCACCTGCCGCGAAGTCGACGTAGGCGGTTGCCCACTGCCGCGGCCAATGGTCTTCGGGACGGTCGAAGCCTGCGGTGCCCATCCAGTCCTGCAGGGCGAGCTCGTGACTGTCCTTGATACCGAGCCTGCGCTGTTCGGGGCTGTCGACGAAGAACAGCCCGCCGAAGGACCAGTACGCCTGTCCGCCCAGGTTGGCGGCGTTCTCCTGGTCGACGATGAGCACCGAACGACCCCCGTCGACGACCTCGCATGCGGCGACCAGCCCAGCCAATCCCGCTCCGACCACGATCACGTCAGCCTCAGCCATGGGACCGACGTTAGCCTCCGAAACTCAGGCGGCGTCTGTCAGCGCGTTGTTCGGCTCCCACCGGTACACCGTCGGCGTGCAGTTGTGCATGAGCGCCAAGTCGATGGCGTCGAGCAGCGCCTGGTGCGGACCCGGTCTGCGCAGCTGTCCCGCCGATACGGCGACGCGCACGGTGCCGGCCCGGCGCGCGGTGCGTTCGGCCGACAACACCAGGGTTCGACACCACCACGGCTCGGTCAGGAACCCCTCGCCGATGCCGAGCACCCGCGCCCGCAGCGCCGTGTCGCGGACGAGGTCGGTGATCCCGCTGAGGCCGACCAGAAGTCGGAAGCCGTTGCGCGGCAGCACCGTAACGGTGCCTTGCGAGACCGTCCAGCCCGGCGCCGCGAACAGCCGGGTGCGCAGGCCCAGGTGTTCGAGCACCCGGTCGGCGCCCATCAGGCGCAGGTTGGCTTCGTGTGCCTGCAGCGTCGCGAACTCGCTGCGGAGTTTCTTGGTGGCCGCCTCGTCGTATCCGTGCAGCACGACGGCGTCACCGGCGGCGCGTTGGCGGGTCAACCATTCGACGGTGAACGCGTCCTGGTCGAGCCGGTAGCCGCCCTTCAGGCGTGGCGCGACCAGCAGGGAGGCCGGCACGTTGCGGGCCGCGAGTTCGGCCCGAAACGCGGCGACCTCGTCGAGCGTGCGGTCCCTGATCCCGGAGATCGAGACGATCAGTGCTCCCACGCCGGCAGTATGGCAACTCCAGGTGTGCAAGAGGTTTCAGACACGTGGGCGGGAGTTGACCATCCGGTGTTGCGGCTAGCGAGGCAGCACGGCCTCGATGGCGCTGATCACCTCGGGCGCGTCGGGCTCGGTGCGCGGGCGGAACCGACTGACCACGTTGCCACCGGGCGCGACCAGGAACTTCTCGAAGTTCCATTGGATGTCGCCCGACTCCCCTTCGGCGTCGGTGGCCTTGGTGAGCTCGGCGTACAGCGGGTGCCGGTCGGCGCCGTTGACGTCGATCTTCTCCAGCAGCGGGAACGTCACCCCGTAGGTCGTCGAGCAGAACTCCTGGATCTCGTCGGCGGTGCCCGGCTCTTGGCCCATGAACTGGTTGCACGGAACGCCGACGACGGTGAGCCCGCGGTCGCCGTAGTCCTTCGCCAGCTGCTCCAACGCCGTGTACTGCGGAGTCAACCCACACTTTGAGGCGACGTTGACGACCAGCGTTGCGCCGTCGGACAATTCGGCCAGTGTGGTCGGCTTGCCGTCGAGGGTGGTCAGGGCGATGGTCCGGATGCTCATGAGCGCGACGCTACGCTAGCCGTCGAAAAGGATCAGCGCGAGGCGCTCGATGCCGGCGATCGGATCAGCCGTGGTGTCCACCGCGCCGTTGAGCCAGAGCAGCGAAAAGCCGTGCACCAGTGACCATGCCGCGAGCGCCGCGCCGTCGGGGTCGGCCTTGGCCTTGGAGTCGGCGAGCGTTCCGACGCCGCGGCTGAGCTCCGCGCCCGCAGCGGCTTCGGCAGCGCTCAGTGCCGGATCGGCGGCGTCGTAGAGCGAGCGGTCCCACATCACTTCGTAGTGACCGGGATGGTCGAGGGCGAACCGCACGTAGGCTCGCGCGGCGTCGACGAACTGGGGCCTTGCGTCGGTGAGCGCAGCGGCCAGCAGTCCAAACCCCTCGGTCGCCAACGCCGTGAACAACCCACGCCGATCGGTGAAGTGGTGCGCGGGAGCGGCGTGCGAGACGCCGGCCGCGCGGGCGAGTTCGCGCAGCGAGATCCCGTCGGCGCCGCGTTCGGCCACCAGCGTGGCGGCCTGGCTCAGGATCGCCGCCTTGAGGTCGCCGTGGTGGTAGGAGTCCCTGCTCATCGACCCAGCATAGCCAAGGAATCTTGACATCGGCTAGATTGTTGATACCGTCATCTTGTCACTGTCTAGTTAGGAGGTCATCGTGGCCGTGTTTCTCGCATTGGTCCTCGGAAGCCTCGTCGCACGCCTGGTCGGATGGCTGGGCGTCGAGTACGTCGACGGCTGGCCGCAGGCGATCGCCGTCGGCCTTGCGGTGATGTTCACGATGACGGGCGTCGCGCATTTCGTAGGCCTGCGGCGCGACATGATCGCGATCGTGCCGCCGTGGCTGCCCGCTCCCGCGCTGCTGGTGACCATCACCGGCGTGCTCGAGCTGCTCGGAGCGGTCGGGCTGCTGTACCCGCCCACCCGCGTCGCGGCCGCGGTGTGCCTGTTCCTGTTGATGTTGGCGATGTTCCCCGCCAACATCCATGCGGCGCGGATGCCCAATGCGCCGAAGTCGATGACCTCGCGGCTATCCGTTCGGACCGCGGAAGAGGTGGTCTACCTGGCCGCTGCCGTGGTGGTCGCGGTCTGCGGTGGCTAGCACCCACGCGTACTGGAACGCAGCTTCCTTCCACCGCTCGTAGCGGCCGCTGATCCCACCGTGACCGGCGACCATTTCGGTCTTGAGCAACACCGATACGTTGCCGGTCGCGGTGTGCCTAAGGGCGGCAACCCATTTCGCTGGCTCGACGTAGTACACCCTGGTGTCGTTGAGCGACGTCATCGCCAATATCGCCGGATACTGCTTGGCTTCGACGTTCTCGTACGGGGTGTACGACTTCATGTACTCGTACACCTGCTCGTCGGCGAGCGGGTTGCCCCACTCGTCCCACTCCGTGACGGTGAGCGGCAGCGACGGATCGAGGATGGTCGTCAGCGCGTCGACGAACGGAACTTGCGCCAGCACGCCAGCGAAGAGTTCCGGCGCCATGTTGCTCACCGCGCCCACCAGCAGCCCGCCCGCGCTACCACCGTACGCCACCAAGTTCTCCGCACGCGTGACGTCCGTCGCGATGAGATGCCTTGCCACGGCGATGAAGTCGGTGAAGCTGTTCTTCTTCTCCAGCAGCTTGCCGTGCTCGTACCACGGCCTGCCAAGCTCGCCGCCACCACGCACGTGGGCGATGACGAAGACGATGCCGCGGTCGAGCAGCGAGAGCCGCGCGATCGAGAAGCGCGGATCCTCACACGATTCGTAGGCGCCGTAGCCGTACAGCAGGGCGGGTGCCGGAAATTGCAGTCCCGCACGGTGAATGATCGAAATCGGAATGCGTGCGCCGTCGGGCGCCTCGGCCCAGTCGCGGCGCTCGACGTACTCCTCGGGGCGGTAGTCGCCGAGCACCGGTTGTTCGCGCAGCAGCGTGCGCTCGCCCGTCGCCAGGTCGATGTCGTAGATGCGCACCGGCACCACGAACGACGTGGTGCCGACTCGCAGCCGCGGCGCCGACCAGTTGGGGTTTGCCGACAAGCCGCACGACGTCAGTTCGGTCTCGAAGGTGATGTCCTCGGGGTGCCCGTAGTTGCCGTCCGGGTAGATCGGCCACAACTGGATGCGGGGCAGCGCCTCGCTGCGGTAGCTCACGACGATGTGGTGTTCAAACGTGTCGACGTCGTCGAGCCGGACGTCGTCGCGGTGCGGGATGAGTGTGCGAAACGCGGTGGGGTCGCTCACCGGAGCCTCGACGAGGGTGAAGTTCTCGGCGCCGTCGTTGTGCAGGATGAGGAATCGGTCCTCATCGCCGACCACCACGTGATCGACCGAGTACTCGACGAGTTCGCGGCGCGGCAGGATCGACGTGAACCCAGTCTCGGGGTCCGCTGCGTCGCCGTAGAACACCTCGCTGGTCACCGAACTGCCCGCGGCGATGAACACGTACTTGTTGCTTCGCGTGCGGCCAACCGAGATCCAGAACCGCTCGTCGGCTTCGTGATAGACCTTTGCGCCGGTCAGCCCCGCACCGATCCGGTGGCGCCACACGGTGTCGGGACGCCACGCGTCATCGACGGTGACGTAGTAGACGGTGCGATTGTCCGCCGCCCAGGTGACTCCGGCACCGATGCCTTCGATGACGTCGTCGTAGAGCGCCCCGGTGCGGAGGTCCTTGAACCGCAGCGTGTATCGCTCGTCGCCGGCGACGTCGACCGAATACGCCAGCGTGTCGCCGTCGAGGCTGATCGAGGCCGCCCCCAGCGAGAAGAAGTCGTGCCCCTCGGCCTCGACGTTCTCGTCGAGCAGCACCTGCTCGCCGGGAATCTCCGTGGTCTCGTCGAACTCTGGCGGCGTCCAGTCGTCGGGATCGCCTACCGGGCAACGACATTGCACTCCATACTGCTTGCCCTCGAAGCTGCGGCCGTAGTACCACCAGTCGCCGCGCCGGGTGGGGATCGAGAGGTCGGTCTCCTTGGTGCGCGCCTTGATTTCGTCGAAGATCGCCTGCCGCAGCGGCCCCAGCACCTCGGTCTCCTGCTCGACGTAGGCGTTCTCCGCCTCGAGGTACGCAGTGACCTCGGGGTCGGACTTGTCGCGCATCCATTCGTAGGGGTCGATGAAGACGTCGCCGTGATGTTCCCGGCGAACGTCTACGCGCTTGGCGATCGGCGGCTGAGCGGTCATGCACCGATCCAATTCTCGAAGGAGAGTCCCGAAATGCGTTCGTACGCCTCGATGTATCGAGCCCTCGTCGCGGACACGACGTCTGGCGGCAGCGCGGGTGGCAGCTCAGTACCGGCGCGGTCCCAGCCGGAGTCCGGGCCTGTCAGCCAGTTGCGCACGAATTGCTTGTCGAAGCTCGGTTGCACGACGCCTTCCTGATAATCCTCGGCGGACCAGTACCGCGACGAGTCGGGGGTGAACACCTCGTCGGCCAGCACCACGGCACCCTGTTCGTCGACGCCGAACTCGAACTTGGTGTCCGCGATGATGACTCCCTTCGAGAGCGCATGCGCGGCGGCCGCCGAGTAGAGCTCGAGGGTGCGATCGCGCAGCTGCGCCGCCAGGTCCGCGCCAATCACGCCGACGACGTGTTCGAACGAGACGTTCTCGTCGTGTTGCCCCAGTTCGGCTTTCGTCGCCGGGGTGAACAGCGGCTCGGCGAACTTGCTCGCCTCGGTGAGCCCCTCCGGCAGCGCAATGCCGCACACCTGTCCGGTCTTGCGGTAGTCGATGATCCCCGATCCGGTGAGGTAGCCGCGAGCGACGCACTCCACCGGCAGCATCTCCAGCCGGCGCACCACCAACGCACGGCCGAGCACCGCTTCGGGGATGCGTTCGTCGTCGGCCGGACCGGCGAGGTGGTTGCGCGCCTGCACCGCCTGCTCCAGGAAGTCGAAGAAGAAGACGCTCATCGCCGTGAGGATGCGGCCCTTGTCGGGGATCTCGCTGTCCAGGATGTAGTCGAAGGCGGAGATCCTGTCACTGGCCACGAACAGCAGATGGTCGTCGTCGATCCGGTAGAGCTCGCGAACCTTGCCGCTGGCCAAATGTTCGTAGTCGGTCAAAGCGGGACGCATCGCGCAAGACTATCTGCTGGGATCTCAGGCATGAGTTCTCGCTACGTCCCGTATGCCACCACGCCCGGGCGGCTGCTGGCACAACTGATCAGTGACATCGTCCTCGTGGTGTGGGCGGCGGTGTGGGTGCTGGTCGGTATGGCCGTGCACGCCGCGATCACCACCATCGCGGAGGTCGGCAGGCAAGTTCAGGGCGGAGCCACCGGCGTCGCGGGCAATCTGAACTCGGCGGGCGACAGCGTCGACGACGTCCCGCTGGTGGGCGAGGCGCTGAGCAAGCCGCTGCGCGCCGCGAGCGGGGCCGCGCTGGACATCGCCGGCGCGGGCCAGAGCCTCGATACGACGGCCAGTTGGCTGGCGTGGGTGCTGGCGTTGGCGGTCGCAGCACCGCCGATCCTGGCAGTCGCGATGCCGTGGCTGTATCTGCGGGTGCGATTCTTCCGGCGCAAGTGGACGGCGCTCGCCCTGGCCGCGACGCCAGCGGGCGAGCAGCTGCTGGCGTTGCGCGCGCTGGCCAACCGGCCGCTGGCCAGGCTCGCGGAGGTCAGCATCGACCCCGTCGGCGCCTGGCGCCGCGATGACGTCATCGCGATCCGCGGCCTGGCGAATCTCGAGCTCCGTTCGGCAGGCATCGCCCGCAAGTCCTAACCCCCAGCGATTTCGGCGCGCTTTCGCCCGGTCACCGTCCGTTAGCGCGCCGAAGTCACAGCAAGTGGAACCGTTCATCGCGACTCACCGTCCTATTCGACGTGCTCGACGATCACCTGCGCCGCCACGACGGTGTCATCACGCTCGCCCAGGCGAGACGCGTGGGCCTCAGCGGGAAAGCGGTTCAACGCCGCGTCGAATCCGGCCACTGGCGACGCTGCTCCCGCGGAGTGTTCTTCGCCGATGACCGCCCGTTCACCGATGGCGCCCGCATCCGCGCAGCGGTGTGGGCGTACGGGGATCGGGCGGCCGCAAGCGGCTTGGCGGCTGCCTGGTGGCTCAAGGTCACCAGATTTGCACCCGACGTCGTCGAAGTCACGGTGCCGCGCGACAGCCACGGGCGTTGTCATCCGGGTTGTCGCGTCAGGCGGCGCAACCTTCGCGACGCGGACATCGTCGAGCACAACGGCCTGCAGGTAACTGCGCTGCCGCTGACCGTGATCGAAGCCGCGGTCAGGCGCGGCGGAGGACCGAAGCTCATGGACGCTGCATTGCAACGTCATGTCGAGCTGCGCCCGCTATGGAACGCACACCTCCGCAACAAGGGGCGATACGGCTCACCAGCGGCACGGCGACTGCTGCAGGCAGCCGACGACGGCGCTCGCTCTGCGGCGGAGCGACTCATGGTCCAACTGTTGAAGAGTGCGGGTATCACCGGCTGGAAAGCGAACTACCCGGTTGCAGGCTACAAAGTCGACGTCGCGTTCGTCGGGCCCAAGGTGGCGATCGAGGTTGACGGCCTGGCCTTCCACAGCGACGCCGACGACTTTCATGGCGACCGTGTGCGTCAGAACGCCATCGCGCTCGCAGGCTGGCAAGTGCTCAGGTTCACGTGGATCGACCTCACCGAGTACCCCGACCGCGTGATTGCCACAATCCGCCAGGCGATTTCGGCGCGCTAACGGACGGTGAGCGGGCAAAACCGCGCCGAAATCACTGGAGGGCGACCACTAGATGGCGGATGCCGGTGTGCCGGTTGCTACGCGTCCACTCGACGGGCTTGACCAGCCGCGCCGACGAGAACCTCGTCAGCAGTTCTTCGAAGAGCACGCGAAGCTCGAGCCGCGCGAGGTTGGCGCCGAGGCAGTAGTGCACGCCCTGCCCGAACCCCAAGTGCGGGTTGGGTTTCCGTGTGACGTCGAAGACATCCGCGTCGGCGAACACCAAGGAATCGCGGTTCGCCGAGCCCTCCCATATCTGCACCTTCTGCCCAGCCTGGATCGCGCATCCGCCAAGCGAGACGTCACGGGTGGCGGTCCGCCGCTTCGACGGTGACGGCGACGTCCAGCGCACCATCTCTTCGATCGCCGTCGGCAACTTGTCGAAATCGTCACGCAGCAAGCGCATCTGGTCGGGGTGGTCGATCAGGGCCAGCAGTCCTCCTGCCACCGAGTTGCGGGTAGTCTCGGCGCCCGCGCTGAACAGCAGACTGAAGAACAGGTACATCTCGAGGTCCGACAATTCCCCGTCGGCCACGGAGGCGTTCGCGACCACGGACAACATGTCGTCGGTGGGCTCCGCACGCTTGGACGCGATCAACTCCTGGCCGTAGGTGTACATCCGGGACGCCGCATCCTCGGCCGACAACTGCCCAACCGAGGCCGTGCGCGAGCCACCGAAGTCGAATTGCGGCTCGATCGCCTCGAACAACCAATGACGTTCGGATTCCGGCACTCCCAGCAGGATGCAGATCATCTGCATCGGCAGTTCCGCGGCGACGTCGACCAAGAAGTCGAACGGAACCCCCGGCTCCACCGAGTCCAGCAGCCGACGGGCGCGCAAGCGCAGATCGTCCTCGACCAGCCCGATCATCCGCGGCGTCAACCCCGAGGACACCAGCCGACGAATCTGCGAATGCCTCGGGTCGTCCATCATGTTGAGCACTTGACCGGCGATGGACAGGTCCTGCAGCAGCGTTCCGCCGAACGGCCGCGAACCGCCCGTCACCGACGAGTACGTCTCGGGATCACGAAACACCGCAAGCGTTTCCGCATGAGTAGCGACGGACCAGAAGCCTTCGCCGTCAGGGGTGTGCTCGGTGGCTTCGTGCCAGTAGACCGGCGCCTCACGCCGATGTACCTCGAAAAGCGAGTGCGGGAACCCGGACGCGAAGTTGTCCAGGTCGGTCAAGTCGACCCCCGCCAGCACCCCCGTCGAGCTCACAGAATGGCCCCCGAGGTGTACTTCGCCGCTTCCGGGAACTGGCTGACCAACTCACTGACGGCGGCTACCACTGAATCCACCTGCGCCCCAGCGGCACCCGTGAACGCCGCCCGATCCGCCAGCGCCGCGTCCAAAGCAGCTCGGTCCAAAGGTAACCGCGGGTCGGCCGCCAGCCTGTCCAAGAGGTTTGGCTCCAAACCCTTTTCGCGCATCGCCAGCGCGACGGCCACCGCGTGCTCCTTGATGACCTCGTGCGCCGTCTCGCGCCCGACACCCGCCCGCACCGCCGCAATCAGGATCCGGGTGGTCGCCAGGAACGGCAGGTAGCGGTCCAGCTCCCGTTGGATCACCGCCGGGTAGGCACCGAACTCGTCGAGCACCGTCAGGAACGTCTCGATCTGCCCGTCAACCGCGAAGAACGCGTCCGGCAGCGCCACCCGGCGTACCACCGAGCAGAACACGTCGCCCTCATTCCATTGCGCGCCAGCGAGTTCGGCCGCCATCGACCCATACCCGCGCAACACCACCTGGAGGCCGTTCACCCGCTCGCACGAACGGGTGTTCATCTTGTGCGGCATGGCCGACGACCCGACCTGCCCCGGCGCGAAGCCCTCGGTGACGAGCTCGTGCCCCGCCATCAGCCGGATCGTGTGCGCTAGCGACGACGGCCCAGCGCCCAGCTGCACCAAGGCAGAGACGACGTCGTGGTCCAGCGACCGCGGGTAGACCTGCCCGACGCTGGTGAACACCACGTTGAAACCGAGGAAGTCGGCGACGCGACGCTCCAGTTCGTCCAACTTCGCGGCGTCGCCGTCGAACAGGTCCAGCATGTCCTGGGCGGTGCCCATCGGGCCCTTGATCCCGCGCAGCGGGTAGCGGTTGACGAGCTCCGCCAGCCGGATCAGCGCAAGCATCGTCTCCTCGGCCGCCGACGCGAACCGCTTGCCCAGCGTGGTGGCCTGCGCGGCGACGTTATGCGAACGCCCCGCCATCACCAGGTCGCGATACAGCACCGCACGCTCGGCCAGCCGCGCCACCACCGCCACGCCGTGGGAGTGCACCAGTTCCAGCGACTGCCGGATCTGGAGTTGTTCGACGTTCTCCGTGAGGTCGCGACTCGTCATGCCCTTGTGCACGTGTTCGTGGCCGGCGAGCGCGTTGAACTCCTCGATGCGCGCCTTGACGTCGTGACGGGTCACCCGTTCGCGCGCGGCGATCGACGCCAGGTCGACGTCACCCACCACCGCCTCGTAGTCGCCGACCACGCCAGAGGGCACCGGGACGCCGAGTTCGGACTGCGCGCGCAGCACGGCGAGCCACAGCCTGCGTTCGGCGACGATCTTGGCCTCGGGTGACCAGATGGCCAACATGTCGTCGCTGGCGTATCGATTGGCCAGGACATTCGGGATCGTCACGAACACACAGCTTACGGTCCCCGTGAGGCAAGCTAGCCGTTGTGTACTTCATCGGACTGGACCTCGCGTGGGGCGAACGGAACCAAACCGGTGTCGCCGTGGCGGACGCCGACGGCCGGCTGCTGCACGTCGGCATCGCGCAGGACGACGCGAGTATCGAGGCCATCGTGGCGCCCTATGTCGGCGAAGAATGCCTGGTTGCCATCGACGCGCCCCTGATCGTCAAGAACCCGACGGGCGCGCGCCCGTGCGAGGTGGCGCTCAACCGCGACTTCCAGCGGTTCGACGCGGGCGCCCGCCCCTCCAACACCAGCAAGCCCGAGTTCAAGCATCCCCGCGGCGCGCGGTTGGCGGCGGCGCTCGGTCTCGACATGGACCCGGCGTCAGGCGGCCCCCGGCGCGCGATCGAGGTCTATCCGCACCCGGCGACGGTGGTGTTGTTCCAACTGGAGAAGACGCTCAAGTACAAGAAGGGGCCGTTCGACGAACGCCAGCGCGAGCTACTGCGGTTGATGACCCTGGTGGAGGGGCTCGACGACGCGTCGCCGCGGCTACGGGTGAACCGCAGCGTCGCCTGGGTCGAGCTGCGCAAGCGGGTGGAGGCCGCCACCAAGCTGAGCCAGCTCGACCGCGACGAAGACCCCGTCGACGCCGTCGTGTGCGCCTACGTCGCCCTCTGCTGGTATCACCGGCCGGAGGACGTGACCGTCTACGGCGACTTCGAATCCGGTTACATCGTCACGCCGACACTGCCGGAAGCGCGCAAGCCGGCTGCGCCACGGGCCGGACGTCGGCCGGCGCGCGAGCCCAACACAGGCGCCGCGGCCGATCCCGCAATCAGGGCGGCCGTCACCGAGTACGACGCCAGGCGCCCGGCTCTGGTCGCGTCGACGGATCACTACCTGCAGTTGGTGACGGCGCTGCTCGACGACGCGGGCATCAACTACCTCAGCATCACCGCCCGCACCAAGACGGTCGAGTCGTTCGCAGGCAAGGCGACGCGCAGGGTGGACGACCGGCCCCTGTTCACTGACCCGCTGTCCGAGATCACCGACCAGATCGGCTTGCGCGTCATCACCTACCTGCGCGACGACGTCGCCACGGTTGCTTCGCTGCTCGGCGACGAACTGCGATTGCTCGAGGACCGCGACTGGGGTGTCGAAACCGCGCGCGAAGGCCGATGGGGCTACGCCAGCCGACACCTCTTGGTCGGGGTGGAGGGCGAGCAGCAGCCCGCCTCGATCCAGATCCGCACCGTGTTGCAGCACGCGTGGGCGGAGTTCGAGCACGACATCCGGTACAAGGGTTCGATACCCGCCGAGCACGCCCCCGATCTGGATCGCCGGTTCACCTTGGCTGCCGGCCTGCTCGAGCTTGCCGATGGCGAGTTCGCCGCGATCCGGGAACGCTTGCGCGCAGGCGTGGTCGAAGAGCAAGCGCCCGACGACGAGTCCGACCCGCGCATCACGACGCCGGTGCTGGCGACGTATCTCGGCAATCGGTACGCCGACGCCGGGTGGTCCCGGACCGACCACTACGGCTGGATCTCGGGGCTGCTGCTCGAATTGGGCATCACGTCGCTCGACGAACTCAGCGCGGTGCTCGACGGCGTCGACGGTGACGCCATCAACGTCGCGATGGGCTACCGCTACCCGGCGGGTGCCGTGCGCAGGCTCGACGACGTCCTGCTGGCCGTGTTCGGGCAACGGTATCTGGACCTGCACGGAAACGCCCACCGGCGAGACCTGTTGCAGCACAGGCTTGAACGGCTCCCCCGCGCGGAGTGAGTCAGTCTCGGAAGACGACGGTGGTGCGGCCGTTGAGCAGGACGCGCCCGGTGAGGTGGTAGTGCACTGCCGCGGCCAGGACCCGTCGCTCGATGTCGCGGCCCTTGCGGACGAGCTGTTCGGGAGTATCGCGGTGGGAGACGGGTTCGACGTCTTGGACGATGATCGGTCCCTCGTCGAGTTCGGCGGTGACGTAGTGAGCCGTGGCGCCGATGAGCTTGACGCCGCGGGCGTGGGCCTGGTGGTACGGCTTGGCGCCCTTGAACCCCGGGAGGAACGAGTGGTGGATGTTGATGGCCCTCCCGGCGAGCTCGGTGCTGAGTTCGCTGGACAGGATCTGCATGTAGCGCGCCAGCACGACGAGGTCGACGGCGTACTCCCCCATCAGTTCTCGGAGTCGATCCTCCTGACCGATCTTGGTGTCCGCGGCGACGGGCAGGTGGTGAAATGGCACGGCTCCGAAGTTGACGCGTTCGAACGCGTCGATCGGATGGTTGGACACGACTGCCACGATCTCCATGTTGAGATCGGCTGTGCGCCAACGGTAAAGCAGATCCACCAGACAATGGTCGAGTTGGGACACCAGGATCAGCACCCGCATTTGGTAGTCACTCGGCTGTAACGTCCACGCGGCACCCAGCGCGGTCAGCACCGCCTCCAACGGGCCGGAGTCGAATTCGTCGGCGAGGGACTTGAATTCGATGCGCGCGAAGAACTGACCGGAGAGCTCGTCGTTGAACTGCTGAGCATCGGTGATGTTGCAGTTCGATTCGAACAGCGACGTCGTGACGGCGCTGACGATGCCCGGGCGATCCGCGCAGTGCAGCGTCAGTATGTGCGACCGATTCATCGTGACCCGCGCCGGGCGCATCACCCAGATGCGTCGATCGTCGCCGTTAGAGGCTCGAACTCGGTCGTCGGAGCCAGCACGTCGATGACGTCGATCAAGGTGGCGCGGGCCGTCGCGCGCGGTCCCTCGCCGACGCCGACGAGCGCGGCAACCACGGCCCCGTCGACCGCGCACACCAAGGCCGTCATCAGTTCCGAGCGCACCGCCCGACCCGACCGCTCGACCACCTCGACGACGGCATCGCTGCGCTGCTTCATGATGCGGCGCTGAGCATCGCGCAGCGCCGGCTGTCGGGCGCACGCGATGTAGCGCTCGTAGCGGGAGATCAGTTGCTCCGAACTCCAAGTTCCTGGACCGTCGCCCACCAGAAGATCCACCAGGACGTCGGCGGTGGACTCGGCTCCGCGCCGTCGCCGCGAGAGCGTGTCGACGCGTTCGCGGAGCTGTTGAACCTCGCGGATGCCGACGTGTTCGACGGCCTTCGCGATGAGGTCGTCGAGGGAGGAGAAGTAGTACGTAGTGGACGCCAGCGGAAGCCCGGCGCGACGCGCCACGGCACGGTGTCGTACGGCGTCGAAGCCGCCTTCGCACAGCAAGTCAGCGGCCGCGCTGACCAGCGCGTACCGGCGCCGTTCTCCTTTGGGAGTGGCCGCTGCTGTCACGCATTGCATGCTGCCAGCAAAGGTCAGGCGGTATCGCGCTTTCGGCGAAGCTTAAGCGTCTACACAGGAAAGTCGGCTCGGTCCCCAAGGTGGGGCTGCCCGCCGCCGATGGCATGATGGCCCGCATGCCAGACGTCAGCCGTCGAGCGGTGCTCCGCCTCGGAGTTGGCGCCGCCGCAGGCGCGGCGGGTGCGTACGTCCTCGGCTCGACGCTGACCCAACCGACGGTTACCGCGCCGCCGGTGTCCATGACGGGTGTCGGCGCCCCGCTGGCGCCGCCGACGCTGCCGCTCGAGCCCGCGGCCGCCCCCGCCCCGACGTACGTGACTGGATCATTCGTGTCGGCAGCCCGCGGCGGGGTGAGTACCAATTGGGCGATCGCGCGTCCGCCGGGGCAGACCGCTGCGCTGCGGCCCGTCATCGCGCTGCACGGTAAGGGACAGGACGCGGCCGGGGTGATGGCGGGCGGCGTCGAGCAGGGCCTGGCCCAGGCCGTCGCTGCGGGCCTTCCGCCGTTTGCGGTGGTCGCCGTGGACGGGGGCGGAAGCTACTGGCACGGGCGGTCATCGGGCGAGAATTCCGGCGCCATGGTGCTCGACGAGTTGATTCCGATGCTGAGCGGTCAGGGCCTCGACACGTCGCGCGTCGGGTTCCTCGGTTGGTCGATGGGCGGTTACGGCGCGCTGCTGTTGGGCGCGCGCCTCGGGCCTGCACGGACGGCGGCGATCTGCGCGGTCAGTCCTGCACTGTGGACGTCGTCGGGTGCGACGGCGCCGGGCGCCTTCGATAGCGCGGACGACTACGCCGCGAACAGCGTGTGGGGGCTTCCGGCACTCGGCTCGATTCCGATCCGAATCGACTGCGGCAATGGCGATCCGTTCTACTCGGCGACCAAGCAGTACATCGCCCAGCTGCCCAGCCCGCCGTCGGGCGGCTTCTCCCCCGGCGGCCACGACGGTGGGTTCTGGAGTTCGCAGCTACCCGCCGAGATCAGTTGGCTGGCACCGCTGCTTGTCGCCTAGCGATTAGACGCTGATTCGACCTTCGGCTGCGGCAAGTCCGATATCGGTGCGAAAGTGGCTGCCCGGCAACCGGATCGAGCTCATCACCGCATACGCGGCGTCGCGTGCCGTCGCGAGGTCGGCACCCGTTCCGACCACGGACAACACACGACCACCGGACGAGACGATGGTTCCGTCGTCGCGGCGGGTGGTTCCGGCGTGTAGCACGCCGTCGGCGTCGGAGCCGACGATGACGTCGCCGACCCGCGGCCGACCCGGGTAGTTCTCGGCGGCGAGCACCACGGTCACCGCGGATCCGTCGCGCCAGCGCAGCGGGGGCTGGGCCGCCAGCTCACCGGTGGCAGCCGCACGCAACAGTTGGCCGAGCGGGCTGTCGAGCAGCGCCAGCACGGCCTGCGTCTCCGGATCGCCAAAGCGGCAATTGAATTCGACGACGGCAGGCCCGCGCGAGGTGATCGCGAGGCCGGCGTACAGCAGACCCTGAAAGGCACTGTCTCGCCGGACTAGTTCGGCGGCAACCGGTTTGACCACTTCGTCGACGATGGAGGTGAGCACCTCGTCGGGCAGCCACGGCAGCGGGGTGTAGGCGCCCATGCCACCGGTGTTGGGGCCGGTGTCGCCGTCGCCGACGCGCTTGAAGTCCTGCGCGGGCAGCAGCGGGACCACCGTCTCGCCATCGACGACACAGAACAACGACACCTCGGGCCCGTCGAGGAACGACTCCAGCAGCACGGGATGGCCGGAGTCCAGCAGGCTGGCGGCGTGAGCGCGCGCGATGTCTCGGTCGGTGGTGACGACGACGCCCTTGCCCGCGGCGAGTCCGTCGTCCTTGACCACCCAGGCCTGCTCGCCTGCGGCGGGCCCGAAGCGATCGAGCGCAGCGTCGAGGCGGGCGGGGTTGTCGACGATCTCGCTGGTGGCGGTGCGGACTCCGGCGGCGGCCATGACGTCCTTCGCGAACGACTTGGCGCCTTCGATGCGGGCGGCGTCCTTCGACGGTCCGAAGCACGCGATGCCCGCCGCCCTGACCGCATCGGCGACGCCGAGTACGAGGGGCACTTCGGGCCCGATTATCACCAGGTCGGCGCCGATGCGCTGCGCGAGTGCGACGACCGCCTCGCCGGAGGTGATGTCGACGTCGTGCTGGACGGCGACGGCGTTGGTGCCCGCGTTGCCGGGGGCGACGGCCAGCTCCTCCACATCGGGGTCACGGCGCAGTGCTAGCAGCAGCGCATGTTCACGAGCTCCGGATCCGATCACTAGGACGCGCACAGGCACACCCTAATCAGACGCCGCGCAGCCGTACCGAAAGGCACGTCACACATCCCTCGAGCTTCTCGAACTCGCCGATATCGACGAGCACCGGTTCGTACCCGCGTGCCTGCAGCAGGGCGGCGGTCTGTGGAGCGCGTGACGACATCAGCAGCTTTCCGTCGCCAAGCAAGACGACGTGGGCGCCAGGCTCCTCGGGCACCGCGAGGAACACCTCGAAGACCGACGGGTCGTCGACCACCGGCTGGTAACCGATGATGGTTCCGTCCGGCAGTGCGGTTACTGCGGACTTGAGGTGCAGCGCCTTGGTCAGCGGGACCGCAATCACCGTCGCACCGAACGGCGCCAGGTACTGGGCCAACTGGCGGATCCCTTCGGCGTTGGTGCGTTCGGACTGCCCCACGTAGACAGTTCCACTGTGCTTCAGAACGTCACCACCGTCGAGCACGCCGGGCGCCTCGATGTGCGCGATGCGATAACCCAACTCAGCGACTGCCTTCTCGGCACCCTGGGCCTCCGGCCTCCGTTCGACGGCACCAGAACGCGCGATGACAGCAAGGTCGCCGTAGACCACGACGGGGTCTTCGACGAACACGCTGTCGGGACAGTCGGGCGCGGGCTCGACCTCGGCCACACTCCACCCGGCATCGACGAGGGTCTGTACGTAGCCCTCCCACTGCCTCATCGCGAGGTCTGCGTCGATGGCCGACCGCTCGATGTGGGTGAGCAGCCCCTCTGCCAGGCGCGGGCTGGGCCGGCGCACTAATGCCCGTTTGGCATGCACGGTTCGATCGTACGGTCAGCCACGAATCGCGTCGGCCATACACTTGACATAGCGATGTATGGTCTAGGTATGACGCAGAGCACATGTCCGTTCGGACCCGGCTACGACTTCACTGACCCCGACGTCCTGCTCAAGGGCATCCCCGTCACCGAGTTCGCCGAGCTGCGCAAGACCGCACCGGTGTGGTGGAACGAGCAGCCCGAGTCGATCTTCGACGACGGCGGCTACTGGGTGATCAGCCGTCACGAGGACATCAAGTCGATCTCGCGCGATGGCGACCTGTGGTCGACCAATCGCAAGGGTGTCGTGATGCGGCTGCCCGAAGGCACCGAACCCGAGCAACTCGAGGTGACCAAGGCGCTGCTGATCAACCACGACGCGCCCGAGCACACCCGGTTGCGCAAGATCGTGTCGCGGCTCTTCACGCCGAGGGCCGTCGCCAAGCTCGAGGAGAAGCTCGCGGTCGCCGCCCGCGAAATCGTCGCCGCCGCAAAGGAGAAGGAGAGCGGCGACTTCGTCGACGACATCGCGATGAAGCTGCCGCTGCTGGCCATCGCCGACCTGATCGGCGTGCCCGAGGCGGACCGGGAGAAGCTGTTCCACTGGACCAACGCGATCATGAACACCGACGACCCGGACTTCGAGGCGGACTATGTCGCCGCCAACGCTGAGTTGATGGGCTACGCCTACAACATGGCCGAGGAACGTCGCCGCTGCCCGGCCGACGACATCGTCACCCGGCTGATCGAGGCCGATATCGACGGCGAGGCCATGGGTGAAGTCGAGTTCGCGTTCTTCGTGATCCTGCTCGCGGTCGCGGGCAATGAGACCACCCGCAACGCCATGACACACGGCATGAATGCGTTCTTCGACAACCCCGATCAGTGGGAGCTGTTCAAGCGCGAGCGGCCCGACACCGCCGCCGACGAGATCGTCCGCTGGGCCACGCCCGTGCACTGCTTCCAGCGCACGGCACTCGCCGACACCGAACTCGGTGGCGTTACGATCCGCGAGGGCCAGCGCGCCGGCCTGTTCTACAGTTCGGCCAACTACGACGACGCGGTCTTTGACCGGCCCTTCGAGTTCAATATCAGCCGAGACCCCAACCCGCACCTGGCATTCGGCGGCAACGGCGCGCACTTCTGCATCGGCGCCAACCTGGCGCGCATGGAGATCAAGCTGATCTTCAACGAGATCGCCGACCAGATTCCCGATATTTCCAAACTGTCCGAGCCGCAACGGCTTCGGTCGGGGTGGCTAAACGGGGTCAAGCGGTTGGCAGTCTCCTACCAGGGATAGCAGTACGATTCCGCCGTGCGTACCCACGGCTGGTCGGGCTCGGCCCCTGCGACGGATGACGAGGCCGTCGCACGGATCCTGACGGCCGCGAGCCAGGCGATCGACGAGCGCGGAGCCGACGTCAGCATCACCGACGTGGCCCGCACGCTCGGGGTGACCCGGCAGACGGTATACCGGTACTTCCCCAGCACCGACGCGCTGCTCGTGGCGGCCGCCGTGCACGCGGCCAGCGGGTTTCAGGACCGGTTGGCGACGCATCTGCGAGGGATCACCGACCCGGCCGACGCGGTCGCGGAGGCAGTGGCCACCACCCTCGAGTGGTTGCCGGAGGACAAGCATCTCGGGTTGCTCCTGATGTCTGGGCGGCCGAACCCGCATACCGAGTCGGTGACGTCGGACGTCGCGCAGGACTTCGCCCACTCGATGCTGCGCCAGTTCGACGTCGACTGGGCCGCGGTTGGCTACTCCGACGACGAGCTCGACGAGTTCGCCGAGCACCTGCTGCGGATCATTCAGTCGTTCGTCATCGACCCGGGCCGGCCCCCGCGTACGGGTCAGCAACTGCGCGACTACATGCGACGGTGGGTGGCGGGTTCGATGTTGCCCGCAGGGGAGGTCCACACGTAACACGAGCCTCCGGCGGGAGTTGAACCCGCACCCGCGAGGTAGAAGCTCGCCGCTCTGTCCGTTGAGCTACGGAGGCGCTGCAAGAAGTTGGCGGAAGGCAAAGGAATCGAACCTTCGGGACATGACGCCCGGCACGGTGTTCAAAGCCGCTTTGCCAACGCATGGCGCTGCCTTCCCAGGGTGGTGAGTGGAGCCGGATGCAGGACTCGAACCCGCGCCGCCTGTTTACAAGACAGGTGCTCTTGAACCTGTTGAGCTAATCCGGCAATGGTGAAACGCGGTGCGCCGGGCGGGAATCGAACCCGCGACCATCACGTTATAAGCGTGCCGCACCCACCAACCGTGCTCCCGGCGCCCGGACATCCTGTCGTGTATCGACGTCTTTGCGTGCCCGCGGCGGGACTCGAACCCACACAAGTCCGGTGTAGGAGACCGGCGCTCTGTCCGTTGAGCTACGCGGGCTGTGCCCCTGGAGAGAATCGAACTCCCACCCTCAGCGTCGTAGACTGGCGCTCTTTCCGTTGAGCTACAGGGGCTTTCACATTGCGGCGGCGCCCTTGGCAGGAGTCGAACCTGCAGCCTCCGGTTTCGGAAACCGGCGCGCTGTCCGTTGCGCTACAAGGGCTTGGGGCGATCGGAGGGAGTTGAACCCATCGACTGTGGAGTCACACGCCACTGTGTTGCCGTTACACCACGACCGCCATGAGGTTGGGCTGCGTTGTGCGTCGCATGGCGACGCCATACCTGTGATCGGGTCCGCAGGCTGCCCGGTGGCGGAGGCGGAGGGACTCGAACCCCCAGCCGCGTGTGACGCGGCGGCTCGTTAGCAACGAGCTGCATTACCGTTCTGCCACGCCTCCAAAGGTGCTGTTCGAGTGGAGAATAGGGGGGTCGAACCCCTGGCCTCCTGCTTGCAAGGCAGGCGCTCTTCCGGCTGAGCTAATTCCCCTTTGGCGACCATGACGGGACTTGAACCCGCGTCCTCCCGCTCGACAGGCGGGCGCTCTCACCACTGAGCTACATGGCCAACGATGAACTGTGGTCGTCCGGGGAGGGATTGAACCTCCGGCCTCCGCTGTATCAGAGCGGCGCTCTTGACCGACTGAGCTACCGGACGTCGAGCACCCCGTGCGGGACTCGAACCCGCTCCCCCGCCTTGAAAGAGCGGGAGACTAACCCATATCCGAACGGGGCCTTGGTGGTGCCGCCGACAGGAGTCGAACCTGTGATCCTTCCGGGTTTCAAGCGGACGCTCTTCCTGCACTGAGCTACAACGGCGTGGCAGTCCGTAGGAGAGTCGAACTCCTGCCGTCTGGCTGAGAACCAGGTGTGCTACCCCTACACCAACGGACCACGGGCATCACGTGTGCTGCCTCGTCAGGACTCGAACCTGAACTGTCCGGAACCAAAATCCGGTGGGCTACCCGATTACCCCACGAGGCATAGCGTTGTTCGCTGCTGACCCGCCAGGGCTCGAACCTAGATTGACTGATCCAGAATCAGCCGTGCTACCGAATTACACCACGGGTCAATGGGTGAGTGGTGCGTGCGGAGGGATTTGAACCCCCTGAGCCCGAAGGCGGCTGCTTTACGGACAGCTGCGACTAGCTATTCGCCTCGCACGCATGGCATCTCATTGGCTCCCCGAGCAGGACTCGAACCTACAGTCACGGATTAACAATCCGTTGGTTTACCGGTTAACCGACCGGGGAACAGGGCCGCCGGGCAGCGAGCGGGCGAGGGCTTTGTGGGCCTTCGCCCGCTCGCCGCCGGCGTCAAACCAGCGCCGGCGCCGGAGCGCACCGGAACCGGTCACGCTGCTTGGGTTCGAAGGGCTCACGCATCATGCTCAACCCGGCCTCGGCCGGAGTGCGGTCGCCCTTGAGGCCGTTGCACGCCTGGCAAGCCGCTACCAGGTTGAACCACGTGTCCCCGCCACCGCGACAGCGCGGCAGCACGTGGTCGACGGTGTCGGCCAGCCCGCCGCAGTAGACACAGATGTGCCGGTCGCGGCGCAGCACCCCCTCGCGAGTGACCCGATTGTCGCTGTGGGGCTTGTAGGGGATGTGCACGTACTCGTGCAGCGCCACCGATATCGGTAGCTCGAGCACCAGCGATGGACTGCGAACGTGCACCGCCGGATTGTGGACGTCGACGATGTAAACCGCGCCGCGCAGGATCAGCTGGACCGCCTCCTGCCACGGAATTCGGGACAGCACGCGGTAGTCGGCGTTGTAGACCTCAACGGTCAGATTAGGCATCAAGATCGCCATGGGGCGCGTACCTCCTTTCCGTGTCGGTGCCATGTCGGCGTTGTGGTTGCGCGGGCAGGATTTGAACCTGCGACTTCCGGGTTATGAGCCCGGCGGACTGCCGAACTGTCCTACCGCGCAGCGTGCTTGACGTGCCCCCGGAGAGATTTGAACTCCCGACAACCTGCTTGTAAGGCAGGTGCTCTCCCGCTGAGCTACGGGGGCATTGGTGCGTCGTTGGTCGGGATGACACGATTTGAACGTGCAACCTCCTGGACCCAAACCAGGTGCGCTCCCAAGTTGCGCCACATCCCGCTGGCACGGATGGAGGGACTCGAACCCCCAACTCACGCGGCTTTGGAGACCACGGCTCTACCAGTTGAGCTACATCCGTAGATCCGCCCGTTCGCAGGGCGGTGGGTTGAGCCGGTGACGAGCCTCGAACTCGCCCTTTCAGTTTGGAGGACTGATGTGCAGCCTGGTACACCTCACCGGCGTGTGCACTGCTGAAAACGATGTGCGCCGTGAGGGTTTCGATCCCCCGTCCCCAGATTAAGAATCTGGTGCTATCCCAACTCAGCTAACGGCGCTTGTGTCGTGGTGGGTCGCCCGGGACTCGAACCCGGAACGCAAGGGTAAAAGCCAAGAGTGATACGCGTTTTCACCAACGACCCGACAGGGTGTGGTACGTCCGGCAGGAGTCGAACCTGCACGCCCAATCAGGGCACCGGAGTCTGAATCCGGCACGTCTCCCACAATTCCGTCACGGACGCTCGACACCACGAAGTGCGCTCGGCAGGACTTGAACCTGCACGCCCGTTGGGCACCCGGGTTTGAGCCGGGCGCGTCTACCAAAGATTCCGCCACGAGCGCGGATGCCATCACTGTGTAGTTCTCAAAGTCCTGACACGGCACACTGATTCGCGCCGGGCCGCTGTGCACACCGGCCAACCGGGGTGCGCTGCTGGTAATCATGGTGCATCACACAACATGCGATGTCGAGCGGTTATTTCACCGGAATATGGTGGTGCGCAATGCATTTGGGTGCACCAAACGATAGGAATGTCAGGCGACGTTCCTAGCAGCGCAAACACCAAGGGTGAGATTTTTATGAGATTGTTCTTCTGGCCCTAGCTTCCGATCGGGGCGCACGCCCACTGATGGGGCGGAAGGCTGACGGAATAACCGGAAGCGACTGGGCTGGCTGAAGCCGCCGCGGCGCTCAGCTTGGATCATCCAGACCGCGACATTCCTGAGTTCCGCGCACGACAAAGCCGCCGAGGATGCCGTGTGCATCCCGGCGAGCCGGTCATAGTCGCGACGGAACATGGTCACGACATCAACGGTAGCAGCGTGGTTAGACATTCTCTAGGGATTTTTTGCCCACTGAAACGCCGCATTCAGCTCACGAACTGGCTAGATGCGTGGAATCCGCTTAGCCTAGGCGACCTAGGTGATCGCCGAGCGCGGCCCTAGACCACCGTGAGCGGCAGCGACTTCCGGTCCTCGAAGACCCAGGTCGCTCCACCGCTGAACTTGCACACCGCGACCTCGGGCAACTCCTTTGCGGCGGTGTCGGTTTCGATGACGCGTACGGTCCAGTCGGATTCGGTGCCGGTTACCTCGGCACGCAGGTGAGGATCTACCGCCTGAACGATGGCCTGAAGCGGAAGATCCGCGACGGGCGACACCAACGAGATCCAGGACCCGTCCTCGTAGGCCGGGGAGCGGCGCACGTGCACGAAGTCCGGGTCGACGTCCACGGACACGTAGGCCGCGGGGTTCAGCAGCGGATGTAGTTCCAAGACCCGCAGGGCCCCTCGCACGCCACCGGGAAGCTTGAGCGCCTTGTGGATTCGTTCGGCGGCGACCCCGGCGATCCCGATCAGCTGCTTGGTGCGGATCGACTGCTCCAGCGCCGCATCGCTGCCCGCGCGAGCCCGTACGGCCAGCGTGAACGACAGCACCAGCAGATGCATCTGAAGGCAGACTTCGTCGGCGATGCGCACCAGCGCCGAGTGCGAGAAGGCGCCGAAGTCGACGTCGGACAGCAGTGCGCCCGAATAGTCGGCCATGCCTTCGTCATTCGGGTCGATCGGGTCGAGTTCGGTGCTATGTGCACGACTAGCTCCGACGACGTCCATGGCCGGGATGAACGGCACCTCCGGGTACGACTCGTCGATGATCACCGTCCATCTGCAATGGGGGTGCTGATCGGACGGCACCCGGGGCGGGCGGTGGATGGGCCGCACCTGGGTTCTGCGGTTGGTGGCCAGTGCAGTGGCGTCGAACGTCGGGTCCTCGATGTCGTGGCACATGCCTTGGACGTAGTCCACGCCCATCGGCTCGACGTCCATCAGCGCGCCACAGTGGTTGAGGTAGAACTCGCCGTGCCAGCGGTCGTGCACGACGTACCGGAAGTCCATGAACTGCGGTGGGGCGCCGATGTCGAGCTGCAGCCCCTTGAAGATCGTGATGACGTCGACGCCTTCGTACTTCAGCGCCTTCTGCATCCGCTTGGTGTAGAGCGGGCTCGACGCGGCCCACTCCTCGATCGCAATCTGCAGCATCTCTTCGCGGCCGAACTCCGATATGCACCAGGCCATTCCGGACCGGTCGATGAGCTGGCCGATCAACAGCAGTTCGGGTACCAACGTGGCGAGCTCGTCGCGCGAGAGCGCGGCGTACCTACTTGTCATCGATCGAACCGGTCGCGTGCATGCGGACGGCGGCGTCGACGTTCGCCTTCTTGTCCTCGCCGCCACCCTTGGCCGCGGCCTTCTTCCGCTTGCCGACGACGCGTCCGACCACCCCGTTGAGTCCGGAACCCAACGGGAAGCCCACGTAGTGAGTCAAGAAGATCGCCATCTCCTTGAGCTCGTCCTCGGTGAGCTCGTCGTTGGCGAGTGCGGCATTCACCTGAACCTCGGTCAGGTCCTGCAACCCGAGCGCAGTCACCACGGCCAACGTCATGATCCGCTTGTCGCGCATCGAGAGGCCGGGGCGGGACCAGATCGTGCCAAACAGGTGATCCACCGTGAGGTCGAAGTACGCATCACCCTCGATGTTCGGCATCTCCCACGAATACACCTCGTTCATCTTGCCGAGGCCCTTCTTGCGCAGCTCGTCCATGGCTACCCCTTCGTCGTCGAAGTCGTATGCGGCACACCAAGTCCGGCCGCCAGGTCCCGCAACGCTATCTCCGCCAGCGGCAGTTCCACCCCGGCGGCCTCGCCGAGCGCGAGTGCCAACCCCAGGTCCTTCTCGGCGAGCCCGCGGGTGTGGACGAACATGTCGTGCACGAAGTGGTCGGGCTGCAGCGGTTTGGTGTCGTCGCGGACCATGATCGCGCCGGGGCCGCCACTCTGCGCGTCGCTGTGCCGCACCACCCGCCCCAGCTTCTGCAGGTCGATCCCGGACGCCTCCGCCAACTTCTGCGCCTCGCACGCGGCGGCGAAGCCAATGTAGGTCAACATGTTGCGGGCCAGCTTCATCCGGGTGCCCGCTCCCGGGTCGCCGGCGCGGACCACCATCGAGGCCCACTGCTTGAACACCGGCTTGACCACGTCGTAGGAATCGTCGTCCGCCCCCACCATGACGGCAAGCTCACCCTTGGCTGCGGCGCCGGCGCCACCGCTGACGGGAGCATCGACGATGTGAATACCCTTGGGCCGCAGCTGCTCAGCGAGTTCGCCTGCCGTACCGGGCTCGATCGTGGAGTGGATCGCGATGACGGTGCCCGGCTTGGCGTGCGCGGCGAGTTCGCCGACCACTTCACGCACCTGCGCGTCGGTGAGCACGGTGACGCTGATGACGTCGGCCTTGGCGACATCGGCCACGCTATCGGCGAGTGTCGCTCCAAGCTCGGCCAACGGGGTCATGGCCTCGGTGCGGACGTCGAAGACGACCAGACCGCCGGGCCAGTCCGCGAGCCGCTTGGCCATCGGCAAGCCCTGATTGCCCAGCCCGATGTACCCCAGCTTCGCGTCGCTCATGAGCGGAAGATCTGTCCGCCATCGACGTTGAAGATCTGACCGGTGATCCACCTGGCCTGATCCGACAACAGGAAGAGACACATTCCAACGAGATCCTCGGGTTCGCCCATCCGTGACAACGGAATCCCCTTGACGATGTCGGCGACCATCTCCTGGGGCGTGGTCGTCCGGTTGGCCTCGGTGTCGATGGGCCCCGGCGCGATCGCGTTGATGCGAATGTTCTGGCCGCCGAGTTCGGTGGCCAACTGCTGCGTCAGGCCGTTGATGCCGACCTTCGCGAGGCCATAGAAGTTGGAGTACAGCCATGCGGCAGTGGACGACTGGTTGACGATCGCGCCACCGCCCCGCTTGGCCATCTTGCGGTAGACGGCACGGGTGCACAGCAGCGCACCATCCATGTTCACGCTCATGAACTTCTTGTAGTAGTCCCAGTCGACGGAGACGAGGAAGTCCAGCTTCATGCCACCGAAGATCGCGGCGTTGTTCACCAGATAGTCGATGCCGCCGAACTCCGAAAGGGTCTGAGCAGCCATCTCCTTGGCGGAGTCGGGATCGCTCACGTCCACCCGCACTGCGAGCGCGTTGCCGCCCTCGCCCTTGATGCCGTCGGCCACCTTCTGGGCACCCTCGACGTTGATGTCAGCGACGACGACGGCCGCCCCCTCGCGCGCTAGCGCCTCGGCGTACACCTGGCCGATGCCACCACCGGCGCCGGTGACGATCGCCACCTTCTCCTTGAACTGATCCCCATAAAGTCCCACTGACGTCTCCTTAGTTCGCTGCCGTGGCAATCGCTTTGGTCTCGAGGTACTCCTCGAAGCCTGCGAGCCCCATCTCCCGGCCGATGCCGGATTGCTTGTAGCCACCGAACGGCATGTCCGACGAATACCAGACACCGCCATTCACGTTGACGGTGCCGACGCGCATGCGCGCCGCGATGCCTGCCGCACGCTCCTCGTCGGCCGAGAACACGGTGCCCGACAATCCATACGGCGAGTCGTTGGCGATGCGGACCGCGTCGTCGTCGCCGTCGTGGGCGATGACCGTCAGCACCGGACCGAAGATCTCCTCGCGTGCCACCTTCGCGTTGTTGTCGAGGCCGGCGATCACGGTGGGCTCGATGAAGAATCCCGTGTCGCGATCCGCGGGTCGCCCACCGCCGCAAGCGAACTTGCCCCCCTCGGCGATGGCCGAATCCAGGTAGCCCTGAATCCGGTCGCGCTGACGCTCCGAGATCACCGGCCCGCAGATGGTGCCCGCGTCGTTGGGGTCACCCGGCTTCAGCCCGGCCATGGTGCCCGCGGCCGCCTCGACGGCCTCGTCGTACCGTGCCCGGGGGACGACCAGCCGCGTGGTGATCGCGCAGCCCTGCCCCGCGTGCATGGACGCGGTGAACGCCGACATCGAGCATGCGCCAGCGAGATCGGCGTCGTCGAGCACCAGGAACGCCGACTTGCCGCCGAGTTCGAGGAACACCTTCTTCAGCGTCGCCGCACCGTCGGCCATCACGGCCCGCCCGGTGTTGGTCGATCCGGTGAACGACACCATGTCGACCCGCGCGTCCTTGGACAGCAGCGCGCCGACGGCGTGGTCGTTGGACGTGATGATGTTGACGACGCCCGCGGGGATGTCGGTGTGCTCGAGGATCAGTTCACCGAGTACCGCTGCGGCCCAAGGGGTGTCGGGTGCCGGCTTGAGCACGATGGTGTTGCCCGCGGCCAGTGCAGGCGCGAGCTTGGCGAGGTTGATCTGGTGCGGGAAGTTCCATGGCGTGATGGCGCCGACGACGCCGATCGCCTCGCGCGCGACGGTGCGATGGGTCTTGATGCCCATTGGCGACGCGATGCCGAAGTCGGTGGTCCACGCGTACGACTCCGCGGTGTCGGCGCAGAAGCTCAGATCCTCGACCGGGCCCTCGAGTTGCGCCATCGACGTCAGCATCCGCGGGGCGCCCACCTCCGAAATGGTCAATTCCCGCAGCTCTTCGACGTGGTCGCGCATCGCTTGTTGCAGCTGTCGGATGCACCGCACCCGCAGCTCCACGTTGGTCGCCCAGTCGGTTTCGTCGAACGCCCTGCGCGCCGCACCGATCGCGGCGTCCATGTCGTCGGCCGTGGCGTCGGCCGCGACTCCCAACGTCTCCTCGGTGGCCGGGTTGACCGTCGGGAACGTGCCCCCACTTCCGGCCACCAGCTTCCCGTCGATGAGCAGTCGACTCTCGCGATCGCCCAGTAGCGCCATTCGAACTCCTGTGTCCTAAATGCCGGTGTCACCACCTGGACAGCTGTCCGGCTGTGTTCAGTCGAACATAGCCTCAGACGAGTGCGCGTTGCAAGGGTGCGGCGCGAAGGCGCACACGTCACCCGACACATAACCCTTCTGTAGTGCCAATTCGCGGTGCACGCTTGCCTAGAGGCCGCACCGTCGGATAACTTGGACAGGTGTCCAGCGATGCAGTAGTGGCCGTCACGGCAGTGTCTGGGGCGGACGCCGACGAAACGCCGCGCAATCGGCGCCAAGAGGAGACCTTCCGCAAGGTTCTCGCAGCGGGCGTCGAGATGTTGCGCGAATCGTCGTACGCGGACCTCACCGTGCGCGCCGTCGCCGCCCGCGCCAAGGTCGCCCCTGCCACCGCATACACGTACTTCTCGTCCAAGAACCACCTGATCGCAGAGGTCTACTTCGACCTCATCAGCCAGGTGCCGTACTTCACCGACGTCAATGAACCCATGCCGGTCCGCGTCGAGCAGGCACTGCGCAGCATGGCCCTGACGGTCGCCGACGAACCCGAGGTGGCCGCAGCCTGCACGACGGCGTTGCTCACCGGCACCGATCCCCCGGTGCGCAAGGTGCGCGACCGCATCGGTGCCGAGATACACCGACGCATCCGGTCGGCCGTCGGACCCGACGCTGACTCGCGCGTAGTCGCGGCGCTGGAGATGACGTTCTTCGGCGCGCTGGTCAATGCGGGCAGCGGCGCCTTCACCTACCACCAGATCGCCGACCGGCTGTCATACGTCGTCGGCCTCATCCTCGGAGAAGAACCGTGACCGTGTCTGACGTCCTGCTCGACCCTTACGACTATGACTTCCACGAAGATCCGTACCCGTACTACAAGAGACTGCGCGACGAAGCCCCGCTGTACCACAACGAGGACCTCGGCTTCTGGGCGCTGTCACGGCACAGCGACGTCCTGGCGGGCTTCCGCAATAGCACGACGCTCTCCAACCGGGAGGGTGTCTCGCTCGACCCGATCTCGCGCGGACCGCACGCATCGAAGACCATGTCCTTCCTCGCGATGGACGATCCCGATCACCTGCGATTGCGCACACTGGTGTCCAAGGGGTTCACTCCGCGCCGGATCCGCGAATTGGAGCCCCGTGTCACCGAACTCGCGGTCAAGCACCTCGACGCGATGATGGAGCGGGCGGAGTCGGGCACCGTTGACTACGTGACCGAGTTCGCGGGCAAACTGCCAATGGACGTCATCTCCGAACTCATGGGCGTGCCAGAGGAGGACCGGGACCGCATCCGGGCCATGGCCGACGGCGTGATGCACCGCGAGGACGGCGTCAACGACGTGCCCGCCGAGGCGATCGAAGCCTCGCTCAACCTGATCGTCTACTACCAGGAGATGGTCGCCGAGCGGCGCAAGAAGCCCGCCGACGACCTCACGACGGCGCTGCTGGAAGCCGAGATCGACGGCGACCGGCTCACCGACGAAGAAGTGCTCGGCTTCATGTTCCTGATGGTGATCGCCGGCAACGAGACCACCACCAAACTGCTTGCCAACGCGGCATTCTGGGGCCACAAGAACCCCGATCAGCTGGCCCCGGTCTACGACGACGAGTCGAGGATTCCGCTGTGGGTCGAGGAGACCCTGCGCTACGACACGTCCAGCCAGATCCTGGCTCGGATGGTCTCCGGCGAGCTCAACCTCTACGACACCACCATCCCGGACGGCGACGTGCTGCTGCTGCTTCCCGGCTCGGCGCACCGCGACGAGCGCGCGTTCGAGAACCCGGACGACTTCATCATCGGTCGTGAAATCGGCGCCAAACTCCAGAGTTTCGGCAGTGGCGCGCACTTCTGCCTCGGCGCCCACCTCGCCCGCATGGAGGCCCGAGTGGCCCTCGCCGAACTGTTCAAACGCATCCGCCACTACGACGTTGACGAGGCCAACTCCGTCCGCGTCCACTCGAGCAACGTCCGCGGCTTCGCCCACCTGCCCATCACCGTGAAGGCCCGATAGATGCCCCGTTTCGCCCCGCTCCCCGACCGCCGACCGGCCATCGTCGCCGGCGCCTCGTCCGGTATCGGAGAGGCCACCGCCATCGAGCTCGCCGCCCGCGGCTTCCCCGTCGCACTCGGCGCCCGCCGCGTGGAGAAGCTCGACGACCTCGTCGGAAAGATCAACGCCGACGGCGGTGAGGCCGTCGGATTCCACCTCGACGTTACTGACCCGAACTCGGTGAAGTCCTTTGTCTCGCAATCGGTCGAGGCACTCGGCGAGATCGAGGTATTGGTCGCCGGCGCCGGGGACACCTATTTCGGCAAGCTGGCCGAGATCACCACCGACGAGTTCGAGTCGCAGCTACAGATCCACCTCGTCGGCGCCTATCGACTGGCCGGCGCGGTGCTTCCCGGGATGCTCGAGCGTCAGCGCGGCGACTTGATCTTCGTCGGCTCCGACGTCGCGCTGAGGCAGCGCCCACACATGGGGGCCTACGGTGCGGCGAAGGCGGCGCTGGTCGCGATGGTCACCAATTTCCAGATGGAACTGGAGGGCACCGGAGTTCGTGCGTCGATCGTGCACCCCGGCCCGACGAAGACCAGCATGGGCTGGAGCCTGCCCGCCGAGAAGATCGGCCCCGCGCTCGAGGACTGGGCCAAGTGGGGCCAGGCGCGCCACGACTACTTCCTGCGCGCCGCCGATCTGGCCAGGGCCATCACGTTCGTCGCCGAGACGCCCCGCGGCGGGTTCATCGCGAACATGGAACTTCAGCCGGAGGCGCCGCTGGCGAGCGCACCCGCAGAGCGTCAACAACTCAAGGTCGACGAAAAGGCACTGGACTCATGACAACAGCAATCGTTCCCCGCGTCTCCGGTGGTGAAGAGGAGCACGGGCACCTCGAGGAGTTCCGCACCGACCCAATCGGTTTGATGAACCGCATCCGCGAAGAGTGCGGTGACGTCGGATGGTTCCAACTGGTCGACAAGCACGTCATCTTCCTGTCCGGCGCGGAGGCCAACGAGTTCTTCTTCCGGTCCTCCGACGAGGATCTCGACCAGGCCGAGGCGTACCCGTTCATGACGCCGATCTTCGGCGAGGGTGTGGTGTTCGACGCCAGCCCCGAGCGGCGCGCCGAGATGCTGCACAACTCGGCACTGCGCGGGGAGCAGATGAAGGGCCACGCGGCGACCATCGAGGGCGAAGTCAAGAAGATCACCGCCGACTGGGGCGATGAAGGCGAGATCGAACTGCTCGACTTCTTTTCCGAGTTGACCATCTACACCTCCACGGCCTGCCTGATCGGACTGAAGTTCCGCGAGCAATTGGACGCCCGGTTCGCGCACTACTACCACGAACTGGAGCGCGGCACCGATCCGCTGTGCTACGTCGATCCCTACCTCCCGATCGAGAGCTTCAAGCGGCGCGACGAGGCGCGCGTGAAACTCGTTGCGCTGGTGCAGGAAATCATGGATGACCGCATCGCCAACCCGCCCAAGGACAAGGAAGACCGCGACCTGCTCGATATCCTCGTGTCGGTCAAGGACGAGGACGGCAACCCCCGCTTCTCGGCCCACGAGGTCACGGGCATGTTCATCTCGCTGATGTTCGCCGGCCACCACACCAGTTCGGGCACGTCGTCGTGGACGCTGATCGAACTGCTGCGCAACCCCGACGTCTACGCCGACATCGTGTCCGAGCTCGAGGAGCTGTACGCGGACGGCCAGGAGGTGAGCTTCCACGCGTTGCGCCAGATTCCGTTGCTCGACAACGTCGTCAAGGAGACGCTTCGCCTGCATCCACCGCTCATCATCCTGATGCGGGTCGCCAAGGGCGAGTTCGAGGTGCAGGGCTTCCCGATTCGCGACGGAGACTTCGTCGCCACGTCCCCGGCCATCTCCAACCGGATCCCCGAGCACTTCCCGGACCCCGACGCATTCAACCCGGATCGCTACAACAAGCCCGAGCAGGCCGACGTCGCCAACCGGTGGACGTGGATTCCGTTCGGCGCGGGGCGGCACCGCTGCGTCGGCGCCGCGTTCGCGACGATGCAGATCAAGGCGATCTTCTCGGTTCTGTTGCGCGAGTATGAGTTCGAGATGGCGCAACCCGCCGAGACCTACCGCAACGACCACTCCAAGATGGTGGTGCAGCTGGATCGTCCCGCCAAGGTCCGTTACCGCAAGCGCACCGGATAGGACCCCGGAATGGCCACTCCGTCCTTCCGGGTCGACGTCGACCTGGATCTGTGCCAGGGCCACGCCATGTGCGAGTTGGAGGCTCCTGACTACTTCAAGGTGCCCAAACGGGGCAAGGTCGAGATCCTCGACGCCGAACCGCCGGACGACGCCCGCGACGAGATCGAGCGAGCGGTCGACATGTGTCCTACCCAAGCCCTTTTCATCAAAAAGATAGAACCAGAGGAGTAGACAATGGCGTCGTTCGAACGTGCACAACTGGAGGACTGGGTGCAGCGGTGGCTTCAGGTCAACCGCGACGCCGAAGCGGCTGGCGACTGGAAGCCGTTGGCGGACTTCTACTCCGAGGACGCCACCTACGGCTGGAACATCGGGCCCAAGGAGGACGTGATGTGCATCGGTATCGGCGAGATCCGTGACATTGCACTGGGTCTCGAGATGGCGGGCCTCGAAGGCTGGAAGTACCCGTACCAGAAGGTCATCATTGACGACAAGCAAGGCGAGATCGTCGGCTTCTGGAAGCAGGTCGTCACCGACCCCGACGACCCGTCCGCAGAAGAGCGCGAGATCTACGGCATCGGCGGCAGCTGGTTCCGGCTCAACGCGGACGGGAAGGTCGAGTGGCAGCGCGACTTCTTCGACTTCGGCCACGTCCAGAAGCTCTACCTCGACCTGATGACCAACGGAAAGCTGTCCAAGGGCATGCAGGAGCGTATCGAGCGCAGCCTCGCTGGCGAGAAACTCCCGGGGTACTACCCACTCGGAACGGCACCCGTCCCGATCTGGTGACTCCCGGCCAAGCGGTTGCTTGGGGGTGGGTGTGACGCACCTAACTAATGGCTCTAGTCTGGGCTCACTGGCTCTAGCGGAAGGCACGTACGGATGAAGACAAAGGGTGCGCTCATCTGGGAGTTCAACCAGCCGTGGTCGATCGAGGAGATCGAGATCGGCGATCCCGTCAAGGACGAAGTCAAAATCCAGATGGAAGCGTCGGGCATGTGCCACTCCGACCATCATCTTGTAACAGGTGACATTCCGATGGCCGGCTTCCCGGTGCTCGGTGGTCACGAGGGCGCTGGCATCGTCACCGAGGTCGGCCCCGGCGTCGAGAACGTCGAGGTTGGCGACCACGTCGTGCTGTCGTTCATTCCGTCGTGCGGTGAGTGTCCGTCGTGTCAGGCCGGCCTGCGCAACCTCTGCGACCTGGGTGCCGGGCTGCTCGGAGGCCTGGCGGTCTCCGATGGCACCAACCGCATCCACGCCAAGGGCCAGCCCGTCTTCCCGATGACGCTGCTCGGCACCTTCAGCCCGTACATGGTGGTGCACAAGAGCTCGGTCGTGAAGATCGATCCGTCGATCCCGTTCGAGGTGGCCTGCCTGGTCGGCTGCGGCGTGACCACCGGCTATGGCTCCGCCGTGAAGGCCGGCGACATCCGCCCGGGCGACGACGTCCTCGTGATCGGGGTCGGCGGGGTCGGCATGTCGGCCGTCCAAGGCGCGGTCAATGCCGGAGCCCGGAACCTCTTCGTCATCGAGCCGGTGGAGTGGAAGCGCGACGCAGCCCTGAAGTTCGGTGCCACACACGCCTATCCGGACACCGACGCTGCCTTCGCGGGTATCGCCGAGGCCACTCACGGGCTGATGGCCAAACAGGTCATCGTCACCGTCGGTGAACTGCACGGCAAGGACGTCGACACCTACGTCAACCTCACCTCCAAGGGCGGCACCACCGTCCTGACCGCCATTGGCAGCCTGCTCGACAACAACGTGTCGTTGAATCTGGCCATGCTGACACTGATGCAGAAGCGCTTGCAGGGCACCATCTTCGGCGGCGGCAACCCGCACTTCGACATCCCGCAGCTGCTGTCGATGTACAAGGCGGGCAAGCTCAACCTCGACGACATGATCACCCGGCAGTACAAGCTGGAGCAGATCAACGACGGCTACACCGACATGCTCGAGGGGCGCAACATCCGCGGCGTCATCCGCTACACCGACGCCGACCGGTAGGTAGTCGGTCATGTCACAGGAGACCGTCGAGCAGACCCCGGTCGTCGCCGCTTCACAGTCGTCGTGGCGATGCGTTCAGTCGGGCGACCGAGCGGGTTGGTTGGCGCTGATGGCCGATGACGTGCTGGTCGAGGATCCGATCGGCGAGTCCGTCACGAACCCCGACGGAACCGGCGTCCGCGGCAAGGACGCCCTCGCCGCGTTCTACGACGCGAACATCGGCCCGAACACGCTGACCGTGACGTGCGAGGAGACGTTCCCGTCGAGTTCTCCGACGGAGATCGCCTACATCCTGGTGTTGCGCACGGTATTTCCGAACGGCTTCACCGCGACCGTGCGTGGCGTGTTCACCTACCGAGTCAATGACGAGGGCCTGATCACGAACCTGCGTGGCTTCTGGAACATGGACGCCATGGAGTTCGGTCAGGAAGAGCAGAACTGACCGGCGCGGTCGTCGTCGGCGGCTCCCGCGGCGTCGGCTTGGCAGTCGCCGAACTCCTTGCCGGGCAAGGGTTCGGAGTCGTGGTCAATGGACGTGACGCCGATGCCGTCGACAACGCCGTCGACGGCATCGGTGGTCGCACCGTGGGTCACGCGGGCTCCCCTGCTGATCCAGAAGTTGCCGACGCACTCATCGAAAGGTGCGTCGATGAGTTCGGCGGAATCGGCGCGCTGATCAACTGCGCGGGCACCCCAGAGCCGGCGGGCTCGTCGATCCTGAGCGTGACGTCCACCCAGTTCCGCGAACTCCTTGACGCGCACCTGAATACGACGTTCGAGACCTGCCGCGCAGCAGCCCCGCGGATGGTCGCGCAGGGCGGCGGTGCGATCGTCAACACGAGCTCGTTCGCGTTCCTAGGCGACTACGGCGGCACGGGCTACCCGGCGGGCAAGGGCGGGGTCAACGGGCTCACGCTCGCGATCGCCGCCGAACTCCGCGAGCACGGGGTGCGCGCCAATGTGGTGTGCCCGGGGGCCAAGACGCGGATATCCAGCGGCCCCGACTACGAGGCACAGATCGCGGACCTGCGCCGCCGCGGCCTGCTCGACGACGTCAGCGCCCAGGGTGCGCTCGATGCCCCGCCTCCCGAGTACGTCGCGCCGACGTATGCATATCTGGTCAGCGACCGAGCCAAGGACGTGACCGGCCAGATCTTCATCGCTGCAGGCGGTTTCGTGGGGCGGTTCGACCGGCCGACGCCCAGCATCATCGCCTATCGCGATCATCACGACGCGCCACCATGGTCACTCGACGAGCTTCACGGCTTCATCCACAGGCGCTGACGCACTACACCGCCTGCTGATCAGCACCCGTCAGCCGCTGGTGCAGTTCCCACGACGCGCGCTCGACCCAGTTCGTCAGCAGCTTCCCGTCGTCACGCACCGCCCACACTGCGGTGCCGGTCATCGCGATGTCTTGGTGGTCGGGTGCGGTGCCGAGGAAGCCGTTGTTCCTCCCGGTCAACAGCCATCGCGACGCGACGCGACTGCCGTCGGCGTTCTGGAACGACTCGACGGCTTCGAGGTGTAGGTCGTCGACATTCGCCAAGAAGCCCTCGATCCAGCGCTTGAAATTGTCGCGACCCTCGATGGTCACTCCGCCGGAGACGATGACGAAGTCGTCGACGACGAACCGGTCCACTGCCGATGCGTCGTGTGCGTTCCACACTTCGTCCCAAAACGAATGAACGATGGCTACAGAATCACGGGTGCTCATGTTTGGGTTAACGCGTCACGCCCCGCGAACAGTCCCCACTTATCCGCGCGGCTAGACGGTGTGAACGTCCGGTGTCCGAACATGCTCGGGGCGAAAGCCACGCCCGACGATGATCGGCGGAATGAACTGCAGCGGACCCCGGCCCACGATCTTCGGGATGCGAACCGGGGATAGGTCGCCGTTCAAGTTGGGCTCGATAGCTCTGTTTTGAATGAATACTTGACCCGCTTGGATGATCCGGGTAGGCAGCTCTCGCCGACGCTGCACCTTGGCGAGGTCTGAGGTGGTCAGTCGACCAGCGCGCAGCGGAGCGCACAGGATGTTCGCCGCGGCCACCGCATCGGCAACGGCGAGGTTGATCCCGATGCCGCCGATCGGTGACATCGCGTGAGCGGCATCGCCGATGCATAGCAGTCCCGGACGCCACCACGTCTTGAGCCGGTCCACCCGGACGTCGAGATGGCTCGTGTCGTCCCAGGAGCGTAGGTCGTCGACGTGTTCGCGCAGCTGCGGTCGCGCTGAGACCAGGCGCTGCTTGAACGCCTCCAGCGACCCGTCGCGGGGGTTCGCCCCCTTTGGCACGGGATACGCGATCTGCCAGTAGTCGCCTCGGTAGATCATGGCCATCATCAGGCCCCTACGGATTATCGCGAACAGCTCCTGCGGATCGCCCGGGCGCCACTTCAGACGAAACCACAGCACGTCCATCGGGGAGTGCGCAGCGGCCATCGGTAGCCCGGCCGCGGCCCGCACCGCCGAACTACGCCCGTCCGCGCCGGCGACCAATTCGGCACGCACCTCGAGTTCGGGTGTCCGCACCCCAACCACCCGATCGCCGTCGAAGATGAGATCTTTGACCTCGGCATTGCGGATCAGCGTGAATTCCGGGTAGGCAGAAGATTTTTCAGCAAGGAAGTCGAGGAAGTCCCACTGCGGCATCAACGCGATGTAGGGCTGCCTGAAGCCCAGCCGTTTGAGCGCACCGAAGTTGCCGACGGTACGAATGGCGCCGTCGGGGTCGACGGCGACACGGGTGACCTTGGTGTGCGGTAGGCGCAGAAACTCGTCGATGAGACCCAGCTCGTCGATGACCCGCATAGTGCTCGGATGCACGGTGTCGCCGCGGAAATCGCGCAGGAAGTCGCCGTGCTTCTCCAGGACCACAACCTGGATGCCAGCGCGAGCGAGCAGCAGGGCGTGAACGAGGCCCGCGGGCCCGCCACCGGCAACACACACCTGGGTCTTCAGCACCCGCGTCATGGTTCGACGCTACTAGGGATGGACCCGCCCCCGGTGCACCCCGAACACGCGTCGCAGCGCGACGAATCGCACCGAGGTCGCGACCAGGTTGGCCACCACGAGCACGGACAGTTCGAACTCCTTGCTCACCGTCGAGTCGAAGCGGTGCAGCACGAACAGTGACCCGCTGGTGATGGCCAGCCCGAACGCGAACACCAGCAGCCCGTGCACCTGATGGCGCGTGACCCCGGTTCGCCCACGCACGCCGAACGTGAACGCACGGTTGGCCGTCGTATTGGCGATGGCGGTCAGTAGCAACGCCACCAGGTTTGCGGCCTGCGCCCCCATCGTGGCGTGCAGGACGAGATACAGCAGCGCGTACGCCAGCGTGCTGACGACCCCGACGATCGCGAATCGGACCAGCTGACCCACCATGCCGGGCGGAACGCCGGGCACCAGCGGTTCACGGCCGAGGCTCGCCTGCAGTTCGCGCAGCGGTAGAGCGCCGGTGGCGAGCGCGCGGCCCACCCGCCAACAGCCCCGCAGGTCGTCGATCGCGGTGCCAATGATGTCGACGCGGGAATCGGGATCGTCGATCCAGTCGACGGGTACCTCGTGAATGCGCAGCCCGGCACGCTCGGCGATCACCAACAGCTCGGTGTCGAAGAACCACCCGGTGTCCGCCACGAACGGCAGCAGCTGGCGGGCGACGTCCGCGCGCATCGCCTTGAACCCGCACTGTGCGTCCGAGAACCGGGCCCCGAGCACGCTGCGGAGTATCAAGTTGTAACTGCGCGAGACGAATTCACGTTTGGGCCCCCGCACCACGCGCGACGACGCCGACAACCGGGACCCGATGGCGACGTCGGAGTGACCGGAGATCAGCGGCGCGACGAGGGGCATGAGCGCCGTCAGGTCGGTCGATAGGTCGACATCCATGTACGCGACCACCGTCGCCGGCGACGACGTCCACGCCGCCTGCAGTGCGCCGCCGCGCCCCTTCGCGTCCAGGTGGATGACGGCGACGTCGGGCAGTTCGTCGGCCAGCCGGCGCGCCACCTCCAGGGTGCCGTCGGTACTGGCGTTGTCGGCCACGGTGATTCGCGCGGGATAGGGCACTTCGTCGACGAGGAACTCGTGCAACCGCCGGACGCTGACCGGCAGGTCGCGTTCTTCGTTGTAGACGGGGATGACGATGTCCAGGACGTACTGGCGCGTGGAAATACCGGCCGGGCGGGAGGACGCCAGCTCGGTCATGCGTCCACCGTCGCCGAGCAAGCTGCCACACGTCTGACCCCGCACTGGGAACCTACTGAAAGCGCACGCCACCGCGGCCGCGCGGTCTGGCATGCTCGTCCGCATGGCTTCCGTGTTCACCAGGATCATCAACCGCGAACTGCCAGGGCGCTTCGTCTACGAGGACGACGACGTCGTCGCATTCCTCACCATCGAACCCATGACGCAGGGTCACACGCTGGTAGTGCCCCGCGAGGAGCTCGACAACTGGCAGGACGTCGACCCGTCCGCCTTCAACCGGGTGATGGCGGTGTCGCAGCGGATCGGCAAGGCCGTCTGCAAGGCGTTCGCAACCGAGCGGTCGGGCGTGATCATCGCCGGCCTGGAAGTGCCGCACCTGCACGTGCACGTCTTCCCCGCCCGCAACCTGGCCGACTTCGGCTTCGCCGGCGTCGACCGCAACCCGTCTGCGGAGTCGCTCGACGAGGCGCAGGCGAAGATCAAAGCGGCGCTGTCAGAACTGGATTGAGTGTCAGCCGACCGACACGGGCACGTCGGCGATGCGCGGTAAGTGAACGGAGAACCGGCAGCCCTCCCCCGGCGCCGTCGTGACGCTGACCGTGCCGCCGTGCGCGTACACGAGCGAGTCGACGATCGACAGGCCAAGGCCGGTGCCACCGCTTGCGCGCGCCCGCGACGAGTCCGCGCGGTAGAAGCGTTCGAAGACGCGGTGCGCATCGTCGAGGCTCATCCCGGGTCCCTCGTCGCACACCTCGATGATCGCCTCGTCGTCGTCGGTGCCCACCCGCACCGTGACGCCCGCGCTGTCCGGGGTGTGCTGCAACGCGTTGGCCACCAGGTTTCCCAGCACCTGCCGTAGCCGGGCCTCGTCCCCCAACACCTCCGGGGTTCCCGGCCCGTCGAACACCTCCATGGTGATCGACCGCTTCGGCGCGATGGACTGGGCGTCGTGGACGGCGTCGCTGGCCAGCGCCAGCAGGTCGACCCGGCGCTGCTCGAGCGGGCGCTGCGCGTCGAGTCGGGCCAGTAGCAGCAGGTCTTCGACGAGCAGCCCCATCCGCCTCGACTCGCTCTCGATGCGGCTCATCAGCAACTCGACGTCGCGGGCGGCGCCCTGGCGGTAGAGCTCGGCGAAGCCGCGGATGGTGGTCAGCGGCGTACGCAGTTCGTGACTGGCGTCGGTGATGAACCGCCTCATGCGGTCCTCGGAGGTGCGCGCGTGCTCCGCCGAAGCCTCGGACGAGGCTACCGCGCGCTGAATCTGCGCGAGCATTCCGTTGAGCGCCAACGAAAGTCGGCCGACCTCGGTGCGTGAGTCGCGTTGGGGTATTCGACGGTCGAGCTCGCCCGCGGCGATGGCCGCCGCCGTCTGCTCCACCTCCACGAGTGGCCGCAGGCTGCGGTGCACGACCGCGTAGCCGGCGATGCCGATCACCAACAGCACCACCGTGCCGATGCCCACCTGCGACCAGGTCAGCGCTCGCACCGTCGACGTCACGTCGGACAGGTCGATGGCAACGGTGGTGAGCTCGCCGCGCGGACCGCGCACCGTCATCGCACGCCATTGCACGGCGGAGTGATCGATCGACCCGACCGTGACGGGAACGGGCCCGACGTCGTTGTCGTCGGGCAGTGCGGGCTCGGCCTCGCGGTCGTTGACGGCCATCCAGATGCGCCCGTCCGGATCGATTCCCCGGACGTAGAAGTTCGACGGTGGTCTGGCCGGGTTGGGTCCCTCGATGGGGGTGTCGGGCATGCGTCGCGGCGCCTGGGCCCAGCCGCGCGAGGCGTCGAGCAGGGTCTGGTCAACCCGGTTGACGAGGCTGTGCTGCAGGATCGAGGTGACGGCGATACCCGAGGCCAGCAAGCCGCAGGCCACCAGGACGAGGGTCGCGGCCACCAGCCCGACCCGGAGCGGGACGCCCCGCCCGTGAAGTCTCGCCATGGCCCCTATTGTCTGCGAAAACTACCGCGGTTCGCGCAAAACGTACCCAACACCGCGCAGCGTGTGAAGCAGCCGCTTCTCTCCGGTGTCTACCTTGCGCCGCAGGTACGACACGTAGGACTCGACGACGTTGACGTCACCGCCGAAGTCGTAACGCCACACGTGGTCGAGGATCTTGGGCTTGGACAGCACCGTGCCCGCGTTGATGATGAAGTACCGCAGCAACGTGAACTCGGTGGGTGACAGCGCGACGGGCTCGCCGGCCTTCCACACCTCATGGGTGTCCTCGTCGAGTTCGATGTCGGCGAACGCCAGCCGCGCGTTGCGGGGCTCCTCCACGCCGCGCCCCGTCCGGCGCAGGATGACGCGAAGCCGCGCGACCACCTCTTCGAGGCTGAACGGCTTGGTCACGTAGTCGTCGCCACCGAGCGTGAGCCCGGTTATCTTGTCCTGCAACGTATCACGGGCGGTCAGGAACAACGCAGGAGCGTCGATGCCGTCGGCCCTCAGCCGGCGCAACACCCCGAAACCGTCCATGCCGGGCATCATCACGTCGAGGATGACGGCGTCGGGACGAATTTCGCGCGCCTTGTCCAGCGCGGCAGGGCCGTTCGAGGCGGTATGCACCTCGAAGCCCTGGAACTTCAAACTCACCGACAGGAGTTCGACGATGTTGGTCTCGTCGTCGACGACGAGGACCCTCGCCTCAGGGAGATTCTCGGGCAATGCAGCCATGGCCATGCAGTTAATGTCCTCCCACTCACTTGGAATCACCCTGCAGGGGAACTGTGAGCTTCCTGTGAGTTATTCACAGCCTGGTCTCAGCAACGCTCCAAGTAAATGTGACGGCGGCCATAGGATGTCCGCATGAATCTCGGAAAAGCCCTGGTCGACCTGGCTACCGCCCCGGCCCGCATCGGCCTGGCCGTAGCTGACGCCGGGCTGAACGTGGCCACCGGCGCCTTGGGAGTGGCCCAGCGCTCGCTCGGCGTGGCCGAGTCGAACCCAGGCGCCGGGTCCGTCGCGCAGATGCTGGGCATCGACGACGCGATCGTGCGGGCGAACAGGCTGGCCAAGCTGATGGATGAAGACCAGCCGCTGGGTCGGGCCCTGGCGCCCGACGGACCCGTCGACCGGCTGCTGCAGCCCGGAGGCCTGGTGGACAAGCTGACCATGCCGGGTGGCGTGATCGATCGGCTGACGCAGGAGAACAGCGGCCTGATGCGCGCCATCGAGCCGGGCGGCCTCGTCGACCAACTGCTGGCCGAGGACGGGTTGATCGAGCGGGTGTTGGCCGAGGACGGCGTGGCCGATCGGCTGCTGGCCGAGGGTGGCGTGATCGACACCCTCACCGCGAAGAATGGCCCGCTCGAGCAGCTCGCGACCGTGGCCGACACACTCAACCGACTGACGCCCGGGCTCGAGGCGTTGGAGCCGACGATCGAGGCGTTGCGTGAGGCAGTCATCGTGCTGAGCCAGGTGGTCAACCCGCTGAGCAACATCGCCGACCGGATCCCGTTCCCGGGCCGCCGCCCGAGGAGCCGTCCGCCATCACGGACCGTGACGTCGCAGCGCGTTATCGACGCCGACGAGTGACCCGATAAACTCGGGCCCCGCAGGCCTCCTTAGCTCAGTGGTAGAGCACCTGTCTTGTAAACAGGATGTCATCGGTTCAATCCCGATAGGGGGCTCCAACTTCCGACGCCGGCTGCTTGTCGGTGCCCGGTCGTAGCGTCGTACGCGTGAGACAGTGTCGCGGCTGTGGTTCGGAACTCTCGAAGCGCAGTCAAAAGGTCTACTGCGGCAATGCGTGTCAGGCGTCGCTCCGGCGCGACACCAGTACGAAGCGTTGGCTCGAATCCGGCGAGGCGTGGGTCGACGGCCGCCGCCGTCACTATATTTGCCAGTATCTCGCCGATGCCCAGTCGGGCTGCTGCGCGATCTGTAGCGGAGACAGCACGTGGTTGGGCCTGCCTCTCGCGTTGGTGTTGGACCACATCGATGGGAACCCGACCAACAATCGACGGGAAAACCTGCGGATGATCTGTCCGAATTGCGACTCACAGCTACCGACATATAAGGGTAGGAACCGCGGCAAACGGGCGCGCCTACCGCCGACAGCGATACGCCAACGGGCAGTCGTACTAGGCGACAGCACCGTGCACCTCATCTATCCGCCAGACAAACCCGAGGTCCGGGCAGTGGAACGCCATTTGGCCAACCCGACCCACCACCAGGCTATGGGTCCTTCAACATCGGGTCTCAGTCGTGTCCGACTCTGCTCGATCCGCCAGACAAAGACTGTCCGTAGCCTGGCTCAACGGGTGAGTGACTCCGGCAGGTTCTTGGGCCGGTAGGGATGCGCGGTGTCGCGCAGGCCTTCGATTCGGCGCAGCACGCTCGGGTGCACGACGTCGTCTGGCCGGATCGGGCGCGGGCGCCAGCCTCCCGCGAGCACCCACCACTTCGAGTTGGGTGTGATCACGCCCAGGGCTCGGTCGGGCGGCAGCTCCTCGCCGAGATCCACTCCGATCATTCGCCGGTACTTCGCCTCGTCCACGTCCATTCCAGCGGCGTGAGCTTCGGTCACCAGCCAACTGAACGGAATGTCGGGCAGCCGGTCGTCCGCTCGACTCATGCCGCCGACGTCGCCGTGCACGCCCGCGAACCACACCTCCTGGAAGTCGGGGGTGGCATCGGAGGCAGCATGAATCCGATACTCCGCGAACGGCCGTCGCCGCTCGTCGATCGCCATCCCGTGTCGCGCCGTCTGGACGTTCGCGATGTTGGCGGTGAACGGCCAGCGCGCCATCTCGATGCGCGCCTTGAGGTTCAGCCAGCCGACCGACTTGACCGTGTCCCACAGTCCCAGGAAGCGAATCTGCTTGGTGTGCTGAAAGGGGTTGGGGAAGTCGGGGTTTCCAAACGTCTTGCGGAAGTCCTCGCGAAGCCTCCAAAACTCGCGTTCGGCCTTCTTCGCGTCCACGCCCGGCGCCGTACTCGGATCGTTGGCTGGGCCGCTCTTCACGTAGAGCTTGAGCGCATAGGGAACCAGGTTGTCGGCGTCGGCATGCAACAGCCCGACCGTGCGCAACATCCCGGTGAGCGCCCGGGCGGTGTACGCCCCGCGCGAGAAGCCGAACACGAAAATGCGATCACCGCGGCGGTAGTGCTGGGCAAGCCAGGTGTACGCCTCTTCGATGTTGTCCTTGATCCCGTACCCGGCGATCATGCCGCCCGCCCGGGTCGCGGCACGCCCGAGCTGGGTCACCGCCGCCCGTGAACCCATGGTGCCGACCCCGGGGTCGTAGTACACCAACTGGCCATCGTGCTTCGCCGCAACGTCGAACAACCTCGCGACGTTGGTGACCCCGGATTCGGGCTCATTTGTCGTTCCGTCGAGACAGACGACGAGGTTTCGCCCCCGTGCGTCTGGACTGCCGTCGGTCATTGGCTCCCCCTGCCACGTGAACGGAATCCGTCGATAATCGAGGTTGTCACAACCCGATGCGATTCGCGTGAACGTCGGCCAAAGAGAACCGCCGTGCGGCAACCCGTTCTAGCGGCCCATGAGTTCGGCGATGTCGTCGTCGATGTCGACTTCCAGTGAGTTGAAGACTCGGGCCAACATGTCGTAGGCGCTGACGGTGCCGATCAGGTCGAGCACCTGCTGGGTGTCGAGCTCGGCGGTCAGCGCGTCCCAGGTCGGTCTGCTGATGCATGCGACCTCGATGAGCTCGTCGACGGCGCGCAACATCGCGGCGTCCAACCCACTCCAAAACGGCGCGTCGGGACCGTAGCCGATGCGGCTGATCTCCTCGTCGGTCAGGCCGGCGTCACGCGCCACGAACAGATGCTGCGCCCATTCGTAGCCGGACTTCCGCACCGCGGCCACCCGCATGACGATGAGCTCGCGCTGACGCTCGGACAGCGTGGTCGCCAAAAGGATGTGGCCGTTGAACGTGAAGAAGGCCTGCGCCAGCGCGGGGTGGTGGGCCAACGTGCCCAGCACGTTGAGCCCCTTCGGCCGATTCTCGGTCGGCATGCTTGGGTGGCGTTGATTGGGCGGGCGCAGAGCCGCCATCGCGGCGCGGAACTCCTTGGGCCATTCCTTGGGCGGCAGCGGCGAGATGCGTGGCATCCCTACAGTCTGCTTTCCCGGGTGGCTAACCGGCGATCTGCTCTTCGTCGGCGGTTCTGAACTCGCGACATTCGCATTGCCGGTACGGATGATCTTCGCCCGATCCGCCGCCGACGCCCTCGTCGACGTCTTCGCAGTCGCTACATCCGTGGCACACGTCGAACATCGAATGTTCGGGGTATCGATGGCCGCACAGGCATAGCTCGTCGTTTCCGTGACTCACCCGCACCCGCCCCCGTCAAACCGCATTCAGTCCCCTCACAGCTAATTGCCGCTGATGTCAATAACGAAGAATACACAAGGGTGACGCAGCTCGTTGCTCGTGTAAAGCACTTTGCCCTCGCGTGGCGCAGGCAGGCGCCAAGCTCAATTGGAAGTGGCAGATTTGGCCCGTTCGGTCCAGAGCCAAGCCTGGCGCACCCGATATGTTCGTTCGACGACCGTCCGACCAAGGAGGAAGCCGTGGCCGAAGCTGGGCTCTGGGTGGCATGGGGAATTCCGACCCGCGGACGCGAACGCCAAGCGCTCGAGATGCTCAAGCACACGATCACGGGCTACCTCGACGAGCTAGTGCGGAGCGACAGGATCGAGCGGTTCGACACGGCAATCCTCAAGCCACAGAGCACTGAACTCGGTGGCTTCATCCTGATTCAGGGCACCCGCGATCAACTCGCGTCGTTGCGTGGTGACCACGAGTTCGAGCGCTGGGCGACTCAGGTTCAACTCGTCGCCGACAAGGTCGGACTGGTGGATGCCTGGGTCGGTGACGGGATCTCCGACGCGTTCGAGCTGTACGAGGAAGCCCTGCGCAAGCTGGACTGACGCGCAATGCCGGCGAGACGCGTGTGAAAGTTGAGGCAATTTGCGAGTTTGCTCCCGACCCCTTCGCGGATGCGATTCAATTGCTTATTGACGGGGGAGGAGAACCAGCAGCCTCAACGAGGGGGACACCATGGGAGCCTCTGCATACGTCGGTCGAGTGGGCAGACTAGCCGTCGCCCTTGGGGTCGGCACCGCGATCGTGACGGGTCACGGCATCGCCAACGCCGACGGCACCGACACCACGACCAACACGTCGACGACCTCGGACACCGCGTCCACTACAGACGCGGCGGCCAACCCGAGCCCGGCGCCGTCGACCGCCGCCGAACCCCCCGCCACCGACAACGACGAGACGACGCCGACCAAGGCCACCGAACCCGTTGCGTCGGGCGAAGTGAGTGCGCAGACCAACACCGGGACGTCGCCCGGCGCCGAGCCAACCGAACCGGCCGAACCCACCAAGCCGACTGAACCGGCCGCCGAACCCGCGACGAAGCCCAACAAACCGTCGCGCTCCGCCGAGGACAAGACGTCCCAGGAGACCAAGGCGTCCGTCTCCGCCGTCGCCGCGGCATCCGAACCGGAATCCAAGTCAGCCAAGACACAGGACACAGAACCACCGGTCGCGGCGGCCCGAGCGGCGACTGTAGCCGAGCCGGAGCCTGTGACATCGGTGGCGTCGGTGACCACCTTCGCGTTGTCGTCGGCCACCGTGCAGCGCGTCGCCGTCGACCCGGAACCGGTTGCGGCACCGGCGAATCCGCTGACGATCATGACCAACCTCGTGACGAGCATCGTCGGCATGGTGCTGGGCCCCATCGCGGGCAGCGGGCCTGCGGCGCCTGCCGAACCCCCGATGGCATGGTCGCTACTCGCATTCGCCCGCCGCGAGTTCGAGAACTTCGTGTCCGCCGTCACCGGCGGAACGACGGCAGCCCCGACACCCTCCGTTCAGACCACCAGCCTGACCTATGCCGCCGCGGCCCTCGCCGCAGTACCCGTGTTCCCCAATGCCGGTGCGCAGGTGAGCCCGTCGACCAGCGTCGTTCAATGGCTAAGCGGCAACTACCAGATTCCCGGCAAGCCGTTCATCGCCGACACCCTGGCCCGCTTCGGCGTCTCCGGCACCGACGTCGGCACCATGTGGGACAACGGGATGGTCGACGACCCGACGACGCCGTACGACGAACACCAGGTGCTCATCGCCTTCGGCGACACCTTCGGCCTGCGCACCGTGCCGGGCGAGGACTGGCGGTTCAACGTCCTGATGCGCAGTTCCGACCACGTCCTCGGTGATGGGGTCGACGTTCCGGACGGCGAATTCGGCAACGGGAACTGGTACGGCGGAATGCCCCTGTGGGCCAACCCGCGTCCGGGTGTCTACGAGCAGTACGCGCGACGCATCATCAACCCCGAGGCGCTACCACCCGGTGCGCAGCCGGGCATCACCCTGATCCCGACCGCGGGCATCTCCATCGCGACACCGGGCACGAAGTACGGAGTCACGCAATACCTCAGCTTCATGTCCGTGACGAACTGGGGGTCGGCCGGTCAGTGGACGACCAACTTCTCCGGGATCGCCTACTCCGAGGACAACGGCGAGAACTGGAAGGTCGCACCGACTTCCATTCGGTACAACCAAGCGTGGGGTGGCGGCAACCAGAACTTCCAGCAGGCGGCGTTCGTAAAGCCGGGCGACGGGTACGTCTACGCCTACGGCACGCCGAACGGACGCCAGGGCGCGGCGTATCTGTCCCGCGTCCTCGAGAAGGACATCCTCGACGTCACGAAGTACGACTACTACAGCAAGGGCTCGGCGGGCGGGTGGTTCGGAATCGGCGCGACGCCCGCAGGCTGGTACCGGAACAACCCCGGCGCGGCCACCGCCGTCTTCGGCCAGGATCAGGGCGCCTGCGGTGTCGCCAATCCCGGCAACCAGGTCAGCGAGTTGTCCGTCCAGTACAACAAGCAACTCAACAAGTACGTCACGCTCTACGGCGACCAGTTCAACAACATCGTGATGCGGACGTCGGACACGCCGCAGGGCACGTGGTCGTCGGCGAAGGTGCTGATGGGCCAGCAGTCCGGCGGCATCTACGCGCCGATGATGCATCCGTGGTCACCATCGACCATGGGCACTGGAACCGACCTTTACTGGAACTTGTCGGTGTGGTCGGAGTACAACGTGATGCTCATGAAGACCGACCTCACGAAGGTGTAGGCACTCCGAGATGTGGCGCTGGGCGGCCGCCGTGCTGTGCATTGCCGCGTTGGCTGGCTCGGCGACGGCCGCGGCGGACCCCCCTGTGCCGCAACCGGGTTCGTCTTGCGCGTCGAATCTCGTCGACGCGATGACCTGGCCGCCGGACGCCAAGGCTCCCCTGCTGTGCACCGGCGGAGGTTGGCAGCCGGTCGCGATGCCGTATCCGACCGGCGAACGATGGGTGAGCTACGGACCCGCGATGAGGCTGCACGGCGATGGGCTGCGCAACCCCGTCATCGAATCGGGGAACTGGGCCGCCACTCCCCTGACGCCCGATGACCAGTGCCGCGCCGAGCAACTGGCCGTCGTGCCCGGCGTCGGCGTCGGCCCGCCGCGAATCGACGAGGGTGGGCCCGGCCAGGTCTTGAGGCTGCAGGTCGTTCCCAAGCTGTTCTCGATCGACATGACCGGTAACTGCCTGTGGCAGAAGGTACCTCGCTAGCAGTACGGCCTTCCGTCGACGGCCCGTTGACACATTACGTTATGGCATGTAACGATTCGTCGCGTTCCCAGCGACAGGAGTACGCGTGACCGAAGTTAGTCCCCAATCCGAGCTCTCCGACGCCTTCGGCGGGCTGCTCGACGAGGTAGGCGCGGTCGAAGCCAAGATGCTCGCCGCCGACCCGCCGCTGGCCGAGGCCGACCTGCTCGACGGCTACCGACTGGCGTTCAGCCTGCTGCGGGTGGCGGTCGACGCGTTCGTCTGGAACGACAAGGACCGGCCCCGCATGGTCGACGTGATTGGCCCGTTCCTCAAGTGGGGCGGCGACAACTCCGACGCGTTCTACCAACTTTCACCCATCGACCCCGCCCGCACGTACCGCGTCACGGGGAACCGTGGTGACGCGGTGTACGTCTCGCTGACGGTCTACGGCGGACCCGACGACGGCAGGTACAGCGAGCGCATCGTCGGTACGGTCAACGATCACTCGCTGGAGTTCGACGAGGACGGCAACTTCGAACTCATGCTCAGTCCAACGCCGCAACCGGGAGCCTGGCTCAAGCTGGAACCCGACGCCGTCTTCGCGCTCACTCGGGACTACGTGACGGACCGCAAGACGGCGAGCCGACCCCACTGGACGATCAAGGCCGTCGACGCACCGCAGCGCCGCCAAGAGGATCGTGCCGACATGACTCGACGGCTCCGGACAGCCCGAACCTGGCTGCACGACCAGCTGTCGTTCCTGCCGACGAAGGTCGAGCCGCCCAACGAGATCGCCGAACCCTACCCGGTGCCCACAAAGACATTCGGCTGGGCCGCAGGCGATGCCGCGTACGCGATGGGCGCGTACGAACTCGAGCCGGACCAGGCGCTCGTCGTCACCGGCACGTCGCCCGAATGCGTGTTCTGGAACCTATGCCTATGGAACCCGTTCCTTCATACCTACGACTTCACCGACGAGCGCGTGACCATCAACGGTGCCGAGGTGACCTACGAGCCCGACGGATCGTGGGAGATCGTCGTCAGCGCAACCGATCCCGGACATCCCAACTGGGTGTCCACCGCGGGCCGGGCCAAGGGCCTCATCTGGTTGCGCTGGTTCCTTCCTGAGCAGACGCCGGCACCCATGCAATGCCGCGTCGTCGATGTCGCCGGAGTGACGAGGTGACCCGACCCGCGTCGATTCACCTGACCGACCTGTCCGCTCCGGTCTACCCCGACGCCTCGTTGCCGATGCGCGAAGGCCTGGCGGCGTACGGGGCGACGCTGAAGCTGACGCCGGAGGCGCTTTTGGCAGCGGCGGCGGACCGCACCGGGCTCGACGACTGGGGCGACCCGGCGTTTCGCGAGCGCCTCGACGTATTGTGCGCGGCCCTGACCGGGCAGTCCGGCCTGTCGAACGTCGGCATCGCGATGGCGTTCGAACAGCTGGCGGGCCATCTCGTCAACCGACTCCGGCTGGAGGCGCTCGTCAACGCCCACCCCGAGATCGAAGACGTCGCGATCGAGCGGCCGATCGTCATCTGCGGACTGCCCCGCACGGGAACGACTCACTTGCACAACCTCATCGCCGCCGATCCCGCTATCCGGTACATGCCCTATTGGGAGAGCCTCGAGCCCTTTCCCGCGCCCGGCGAGGACGAACAACCACGCCGGGACCGGTGCGCCGCAGGCCTCGAGATCGTCAACACCTCGATGCCCGAGTTCAAGCGGATGCACGAGATGACGGTCGACCACGCCCACGAAGAGATCCAACTGCTGGCCAACGACATCTCCGGAATGCTCTTCGAGACCATGCACCTGATTCCCGACTATGCCGCCCACTACAAGACTCACGACCAAACACCGTCGTACGCCTACCTCAAGCGCTCGCTGCAGGCGATGCAGTGGCTTCGGGGCGGCCAGCGGTGGGTGCTGAAGTCGCCGCAACACCTCGAGCAGTTCCCCGTGCTGTACGAGACCTTCCCCGACGCAACCTTCGTCGTCACGCACCGGGATCCCGTCGAAGTCACGCAGTCGATGGCGACGATGATCAGCTATGCGTCCCGGATGGGCTGCGACCACCCCGACCCGGCGAGGATCTCCCGCTACTGGCTCGACCGCGCCGACGACCTGCTCAACGGCTGCCTGCGTGATCGCGACGTACTACCCGCAGCGCAGAGCATCGACGTCAGGTTCGATGACTTCATGGCTGACGAAACAGCGACCGTCGCAGCGATTTACGCACTGGCGGGCCAGCCCTACGACGAGCGCGCCCGTGCGGCGATGGCCCAATTCTGCGTCGAACACCCACGCGGCCGCCACGGCGGCGTCATCTACGCATTGGACGATCTCGGCCTCGACGTCTCCGAGGTCGGGAGCAAGTTCAGCGCCTACCGGGAAAGGTTCGTCAGCTGAAGGTGACGACCACCTTGTCGGCCGCGCCGGGCGTCGACGCCAACCGCAGCGCCTCGTCGACGTCGGTGAACGGAATCGTGTGACTGACGATGAGCGCGTACTTCTCCCAGTTGGCGACGAGATCCTTTGTCACCTCGAAGATCTCGTCGGGGTAGCCCATCGACCCGACGATCGTTAGCTCGCCGCTCATGACGCTGACCAGCTCGATCGGGACGGGCTCCTTGTGCACTCCGACGATGCCGATGGTGGCGCCCTGCTTGGCCGCGGCCACTGCGATGTCGATGACGGCCTTGGCTCCAGCAGCGTCGAGGTAGATGTCGGTACCCGCCTTGCCGCCGAACCTCGATTCGCCCTCGCCGTGCAGTTCGATGAGTCGAGCGACGACGTCCTCCTCGGCGGTGTTGACCACCGCGTCGGCACCGATCTCGAGCGCCTTGTCCAGGCGGGCGGGGATGAGGTCGACCACGACGACGTGCGCCACTCCGAGTGATTTGAACGCGAGCACCGCACCGAGTCCGACCGGACCGGCACCGAATACGACGACCTTGTCCGACGCCTTCGGCCGGCACCGGTTGGCCCCGTGGCGGGCCACCGCCATGGGTTCGTTCAGCGCTGCCACTTCGAATGGAATGTGGTCGGGGATCACCTCCAGACTGACTCCCCGCACCGCGTTCTCGATGAGCAGGAAGTTGGCCAATGCGCCTGCGGCGCCGCCGTTTCCGATGATGCCGCTCGGGGCCACCATGGGATTGACGACGACGTGGTCTCCGACCGCGATCCCGGTGACGTCGGCGCCGACGTCGACGACCTCCCCCGCGGGTTCATGTCCCAGCGGAGTGCAACCCTGCCGGGGCGGGATTCCGCCGATGGTGATGTAGAACGCGTCCGAGCCGCAGATCCCACACGCCCGCATTCGGACGAGCACGTCCTTGGGTCCCGCCTCGGGTTGCGCGGCGTCGACGACCTCGGCCGTGCCGGGTCCCGTCACCATCGCGACCTTCATGCCTTCATCATCTCCAAGAACCCCGGCCAGTCGGGGAACAACGCTCGATCGACGAGCTCGATGCGGATGCCCGTCGGGTCGAGGTAATAGGCGAACGTCGTCAGCTCGGCACCGCTCGGGCGGGCCTCCAGTCGGTAACCCGCTGCCTCGAGTCCCCGTGCCGCGGAGCCAAGGTCGTCGACCCAGTACCCGAGGTGGTGCGCCGCTCCTGTTGGTGGCGCGGACCAGACGGTGCCTGGCACCTCCTGGATGACCTCGAGGTGGGGCGCCTCGATCGAGTAGACGAACTTGAACGGCACCTCGACGTCGCCGTTGGCCGTCGTCACCGACAGCACAGCCTCGACCGGTTTCGTCCATGAATACCCGCTTACGGCAGTCAAACTCGCCGTCGCGGCGTCCAGGTCGGGGACAACGAGGCCGACGTGATAGCAGTCGGTGATGACAAGCGGCGGCGCGGTCATGGGGTGCCCTCCAGTTCGATGTCGAAGGTGTCGAGATACTCGGCGAACACCGGCTTCAGTTCATCCACGGAAAGCCCGTACTGATCGAGGCTGTAGGCGTTGACTCCGTAACGGTCCTGAGGGTGTGCGGCGAGCCACTTCTGCATGCGGGCTTCGGTCTCCGGTGTCAGCGGATCGTCCGCCCACTCGTAGATTCGACGCATCATCGCCATTGGGTCACGCATCATGTCCGAGTAGTACATGTGGAAGAAGCGGTCGTCGCCGATGCGATCGCGGGCCCGCAGCGGCCGCTCGACGTGCACCTGCATCTGCGCCTTCGCGGCGCGGCCCATGGCGTGCAGGTCTATCTCCTCGGCGTGCTGCGTCATGCCCTTGGGCAGCTTCCACAGGTTGGCCAGCGATCCGGTGGCCTTGTAGGGGTCCCGGTGCGCCCAGATCAGCCGGGCGTCGGGGAACACCGCCAGCAACGCCTCGATGTGCACCGAGTGTGACGGCATCTTCAAACTCCACGTGCCAGGCGCCGTCGACTGCAGCACTTGCAGATAACGCTTCTGATACTCGTAGGTACTCGACATGTCGGTTTCGTGAAAGAGCCACTCGGTGTAGCGCTGCGTCGCCAGGAACGAGTCCCAGGACAGCCCCTTGAAGTCCTGGTTGTGAATGAACATGTCCTCAGTAGGGCCGTCGGCGTCCTCCCAGTGCGGCAGCGCCATGTTCGCCGCCGACACCATTTCGAGGATCTTCTTCTGTTCCTCCAGCAGAGCCACGCAGCGCGGGTCGGTGCGCAGCGCGTCGGTGGTGGCCGGCGGCACGGGATGCACGCACTGCCAGTGCAGCAGCGTCCGTCGGCTGCGATCCTGGTCGAGCATGTAACTGATGACCGTCGTGCCGGTGCGTGGCATTCCGAGCACGACGAGCGGCCGCTCGACGGGGGTGTCGAGCACCTCGGGATGGCTCTGGATGTAGTCGTGGATCTGCAACCGCCGACCGAGCGCATCGGCGCAGTCGGTGAGGATGCGTTCGCGGCCGAACGGCGTGAAGGCCGGCGACGAGTTCACCTCGTCGATGATGATCGCCAAACCCTCTCGCCACGAGTCGGATTCGATCTCGGTCAGCCCAGTTCGCCCGGCGGCGATCTTCAATATGTCGTCCGGTGTTGCCACGCTGTCGAATTCACTCATGTCGCCCCCTTAGACCGTCAGGTATCCGCCGTCGACGGCGACGGTCGTTCCGGTGATGTAGGACGCAGCGTCGCTGCACAGAAACAGCACTGCAGGCGAGATCTCGTCGGGCATGCCCATGCGCGCCATCGGAGTGTGGCGCATCTCGGGATCGAGCATCTCGGGAATGTCGAGCACGGGATGGGTCATCCGGGTATCGATGAGGCCAGGGGCGACCGCATTGACGCGGATCCCGTCATCGACCCAACGCCGGGACAGGTTCTTGGTGAAGGCGACCATGCCGGCCTTCGACGAGCTGTAGGCGGGTACGGCGATTGCGGAGACGAACGCGGACATCGAGACGGTCGTCACGACGCTGCTGCCGCCCGCGAGGCCGCTGGCCTTGAGGCGGTCGTGACACGCCATGGTCAGTCGCATGTGCGCGAACATGTTTACCGCCACCGAACCTGAGAAGCCTTCGGGGTCCCACTCGTCTTTCTGTGCGGCATAGGGGCCACCCGCATTGTTGACGAGGATGTCGAGGTCACCGAGTGAGTCGGCCAACGCGTCGATCGACGACGAGTCGGCCAGCTGACACTGCCGATAGGTGAACGCGGTCAGGTCGGTTTCGGGGTAGTCGGCGGCCGATGCGCGGGTACCTGACACCGTGACCGTCGCGCCCGCCTTCGCGAAGTCGCTGGCAATGGCGTAGCCGATCCCGCTGGTGCCTCCGGTAACCAGGGCGTTGGCGCCGCTGAAATCGTATGTCACGGAGTTCATTCCGCAGCCCTCAATTCGTTGATGGAGTTGTTCACCCAGGCTTTGACCCAGAAGTTGTCGGTGTCGGCCAGCAGCGCTTCGTGTGCCTCGACAGCCACCTCGCGGGCGGCCGGATAGGCGGGCTCAGCGGCCAGGATCAGGTCGGTCAGATGCAGCGCCTCGACCGGTCGTCCATCGGCCACGTGACCGCGTGCGGCTGCCACGAGTGCGTCGGGGCCCGCGGCGTTGACGACGTCGACCGCGATCGACAGCGGCGCGACGCCGTAAAGCTCGGTGGTGGAACGGTGTTGGAACCAACCGGTGTACATCTCCCAGATGGCGCGCACGTTCCACGACGTCTTGCCGTAACCCTCGCCGACGTCGAGGTGTTCGGGAACCCGAACCTCGCGCATCGCGGTGTATAGGTCCTTGCCGGCGGACATGAACTCGATTGTCTGGTCGTGCACTGCCTGCATGGCGTCGCGCATCGCGGTGACTTCCTCGGCGATGCGGTCGGCGCCCTCGATGGGGTCGAAGTGGCCCGTGATCAGGCGGCGCGGTTCGAGCTCCAGCACCGTGTTGAGTGACTCGATGTACTGGATCGGATCCCGGTACCGGTCCCCGCGGATCGTCATGAGGTTCGGGACGTGCCCGAAAAGCGGCCCGAAGAGGTTGCCGGTGAACAGGACTCGATCCTCGGGCACCCAGACCACCAGCGAGTCGGTGGTCTCACCACCCGGCGTCCAGGTCAGTTCCAGTCGTCGGCCACCGACCGTCAGCTCGTGCTGACGGTCGAACGTCGTGGTGGGCTCGGGGAACGAGAAGTCGATGGTGGCCGGATCGACGTCCTTGAGCGCCTCGACGATCGCGTCGCTGAACTTCTTGAACGCGAAGGCAGTCTTCGGCGCCCGATAGCCGCCGAGGCGGGTGTTGTCGTCTCGCCAGTAGCGGTAGTTGGCATGCATGACGACGTCGGTGTCGGGCTCGCGGAGTGCGTAGACGCCGCCGAAGTGATCGGCATGGCCCTGGGTGACGACGATCGCCCGCGTGGGTCCGGGAACGGCGGCGAAGGCCTTGTGCCGCAGCGTTCCTTCGAAGAACAGCCCGCCGTTGATGATCACGCGGCCGTCGTCGGTGGCCAACGCGTACGCGTTCGACACGCCCGGGGACATCCAGATGTCGTCGCCGAGCGCGACTGCGGGGTCACCGGTGCACGCCCCCAAGTCGGCGGCACCCGGTCGCTCGCGATGAATTCCGGCCATCAAGGCTCCTCTACGGATCTAGAGTTAGTTACTCTAGGACTGTAGAGGTAAAGTGACGTCCTGGGAAGAGGGGAAGGAGCAGCGCATGAGTTTGCGTGGACTGGCGGGCAAGGTGACCGTCGTGGCTGGTGGCGCAACCGGCATCGGCGCGGCGACCGCAGCACGGCTCGGCGCCGAAGGTGCCCTGGTGATCGTCGGCGACGTCGCCGTGGACGCCGCCGAGCGAACCGCTGCAGGAATCACGACCAGTGGCGGAACGGCGACTGCCGTTGCCTTCGATCTCGCCGACCCCGACTCGGTGGCCAACCTCATCGCCACCGCGGCCGCCACCTACGGCGGCGTCGACGCACTGTTCACCGTGGGCGCCGACATGGCCGCGATCCGCGGCGACTCCGACGTCGTCGACATCGACCTCGACCTCTGGGACCGGGTGATGACGGTGAACCTGCGCGGCTACGTCGCGGCCATGAAGTACGCCATCCCGCAGCTGCTCACCCGCGGCGGCGGCGCCATCGTCAACATGTCATCGGCGGCCGCCTTTCAAGGCGAACCCACCCGTCCGGCCTACGCCACCGCGAAGGCCGGAATCGGCGCCCTGACACGACATGTCGCCGCCCGCTGGGGCAAGGAGGGCATCCGCTGCAACGCGGTCGCCCCTGGCTTCACCGCAACCGAGGCCATTCGGTCAGCGCCGCAATGGCCAGAGTTGGAAGCCTCCGCACTCAAGCGAATCCGCGGCCCAAGGGTCGGCGAAACCGACGACGTCGCAGCCCTGGTCGCGTTCCTACTCTCGGAGGAGGGCGCGTGGATCAACGGACAGGTCATCAACATCGACGGCGGAACCGTCCTGCGCTGACCGATAAACTCGGGACCATCCCAACACCACGAAAGCGCGACGGCGAGGAACGCCGACGGGAACTGTGCGACGCCGCCATCCGCGTGCTCGCCGAGCAGGGTTCCCGCGGGCTCACCCACCAGCAGGTCGACCGCACCGCCAGCGTCCCCGACGGCACCACGTCGTACTACTACCGCACCCGGGCTGCCCTGCTGCGCGGCGTGGGCCAGCGCGTCGCCGACATCGACCTCGCGAACATCTCGTCGGTCACGGACGAGACCACTCGGACCGAATCGCCGTTCGGACGGCTCGCGCAGCTCGTCGTCGATCAGGCCGACGGGCAGGGCCTGCTCCTCAACAAGGCGCGGTTCGAGTTGATGCTCGCCGCCGTGCGCGATCCCGAACTGGCCGAAAGGGCTACGGCGTTGGCTGCTCGCGGCGTTGCGCTGACACTCGAGGCCATTGACGCGATTGCGCCGCGGTCGGACGATCCCGAACTGCGGGAAGCGCAAAGCGTGGCCGTGATGACGTTCATCAGCGGTGCCTTCACCAATTTCGCCGTCGGTGACCGAACGCTTGCCGATGCCGAACGCCTCGAACGGCTCTTTCACGCGATCGTCCGGGCGGTCGCGATCGAACGGGCCGACTAGCGTCGATGTCACCTTCGTCACTCGCGCCCACGGGGGCCAGCATCTGGTGCCGCACCGGAGCTAGCCTCAGGGCATGACCAGAACCGTCTGGGATGTCTGCGCAATTCTCGGCGTTCCTGAGCAGGACCGGAACCTGTTCGCGCGCTGGGCGGTCGGCGAGAATCCCGATGCCCTGGACGCCTACGTCGACGTGATGATCGCCGACAGATGCTGCCGGCTCACCGACGACCTGCTATCAGAACTGATCAGGACCGGCGTCGCGGGCGTTGACCTCACCGCCGACGAGATTCGCGTGGCCGTCCGAGCCATGCTGGTGCTGGCACATCGAGCCGAAACGGCTACTCCGCGAACGTGATCGACGTCGCCGAGCACTCGGTGACGGCCTTGCCGGGCGGGAACGCCTTCGGGTGCGCGTCGGCGATCTCGGTGTCCTGGTAGTACGCGTGCACCGAGTCGGTGGTGCACTCGAAGTTCGCGTTGAGCACGGCGAATGTGTCGGGATCCGCGCCGGGGATCGGCTTGCCCATCCAGTAGGCCCGCGCCGCGTCGCGCGCGTACGGGCCGGCAAGCACCTCGAGTGACGGGGCGTCGGCGTCGGGGATCGAATCGGCGAAGTAGTAGACCGCGCGGTCGTCGAGTGAATACGCGCCGCCCAGCACGCGGAAGCTCGCCGGGACGGCCCCGGCGATCGGGACACCGTTGACGTGGACCGTCTCGTTGTCCCTGGTGAACAGGTAGTGATCGAGGTGCGACACGATCACGAAGTGCTCCGGATCGTCGGAAAGCACGCTGCCGTCGGACCAGTAGACGTGTGCGCCGTCCTTCGCGAGGTCTGCATCGAGCAGCTCGAAGTGCGCCGGGTCATCGCTGACCTGCTGGTCGCGCTGGAAGACGTGCTTCGCATCCTTGGCGAAGTTCGGGCGGTCGAGGAGTTCAAAGCTCGCGGAGTCGGCGCCCTCGAGCGGTCGACCGTCGATGTACACCGTCGACTTGTCCCGCGCGTAGGTGCCGTCCAGCACCTCGAAGGACGCGGCGTCGGCGCCCCCGATCTCGAAGGCCTCGCCGGGGAAGGCGTGCAGGTAGTAGACGGTATCGCCACGCACGTGATAGCCGGCGGCATCGAAGAGTGAGTTGGGCTCGCGGTTCTTGCTGCATGCAGGGACGATGGCGACGACCACCAGGCAGATTGCCGCCACGAGCTTGCGCACCTGGTGACGGTAGCGGACATAGACTTCGGCTGTGCGTGACGTGCTCGACGAACTGATTTCGGTCTGGCGCGCCGGCGGAACGGCCGGCGTCGCGACCGTCGTGCGCACGATGCGGTCCGCACCACGTCAGCCAGGAGCCGCCATGGTGGTCGCGCCCGATGGAACCGTGGCCGGGTCGGTCTCGGGCGGGTGCGTCGAGGCCGCCGTCTATGAGCTCGCCACCGAGGTCGTCCGGACCGGACGGCCGCAGCTGCACCGGTACGGCATCAGCGACGAGGACGCGTTCGCCGTCGGGCTCACCTGCGGCGGCATCATCGACGTCTTCGCAGAACCCTTGTCGCAAAGCACTTTTCCGCTACTCGGCGCGGTCGCCGATGACATCACCGCGCACCGCCCAACTGCCGTGGCCACCGTCATAGCCCATCCCGAGCCCGAATGGGTGGGGCGGCGGTTGGTGGTCGGCGAGACCTCCGCCGACGGTTCGCTCGGCTCGGCCCGCTCCGACGACGCCGTCGCCGATGACGCGCGCGGCCTGCTCGCAGCCGGACGCACGGCCGTGCTGACCTACGGGCCCGACGGCCAACGCCAAGGCACCGGCATGGAGGTGTTCGTCGCAAGCCACGCTCCGCGACCCCGCATGATCGTCTTCGGCGCCATCGACTTCGCGGCGGCGCTCACCCGTCAGGCGGCCTTGCTCGGATATCGGGTCACCGTCTGCGACGCCCGTCCGGTGTTCGCCACGGCCGCTCGATTCCCCGCCGCCGACGAGGTCGTCGTCGACTGGCCGCACCGCTATCTCGCGGCGCAGCAGGCGCAGGGCGCCATCGACTCCCGGACGGCGATATGCCTGCTCACCCACGATCCGAAGTTCGACGTCCCGCTGCTCGAAGTGGCGCTGCGGCTGCCGCGAGTCGGATATCTCGGGGCCATGGGCTCCCGTCCAACGCACGAGGACCGGCTCGACCGACTGCGCGAACTCGGGCTGACCGAGGCCGAGCTGAGCCGACTCGCCAGCCCCATCGGGCTCGATCTCGGGGCCCGCACCCCGGAGGAGACGGCGGTCTCGATCGCCGCGGAGATCATCGCGCGCAAGTGGGGCGGCGGTGGCCGTCCGCTGGCCGACGTCGACGGCCGAATCCACCACGACGCGACCGATCACGCCTCGCTTACCGCCGGTGACATGCGGTAATACCACTCTCCCTTTTTGGTACGACGCTTCTCTGTGTACGATAACGAAGCTTCGTCACCGACGTGACGACCATCACTTACACGCGAAAGTGATCGAGGGGAGCGAACGTCAGTGACACCCACTGAAACCGTCACCGCCCGCTACGCGGGTGCGCGGGTCCCGCGGGTCGAGGACACACGCCTGCTCACCGGCAAGGGCACCTTCGTCGACGACGTCACGCGGCCCGGCATGTTGCACGCGTGCTTCGTGCGCAGCCCCTTCGCCCACGCGAGCATCAAGGGCATCGACGCGACCGCAGCGCTCGCGCTGCCCGGCGTCCACGCCGTCTTCACCGCCGACGACATCAACCCCGACGTCAAGGAGGCGTGGCACGCCGTCGCGGGCAAGGACATCCCCGACACCCCGCGCCCGCCGCTGGCCGAAGACGAGGTGAAGTTCGTCGGAGACCCGGTGGCCCTCGTCATCGCCGAGAGCCGCTACCTCGCCGAGGACGCCGTCGACCTCGTCGACGTCGACTACGAACCGCTGCCCGCCATCGCGGACTTCCGCAAGGCGCAGAACTCCGACGTCATCGTGCACGCCGCCTATCCGGACAACGTCGCGGGCGGCATGGGCGGCGCCCCACCCGACGAAGAGCTCTTCGCGACGGCGCCGCACGTCGTGTCCGAACACATCTACCAACAGATGTACGTGCCGGTCCCGATGGAGACGCGCGGCATGGTCGTCGAATGGTCCTCCACCACATCCGAACTCACCGTGTGGGCGTCCACCCAGACGCCGCACGAGCTACGTGCCTTCGCGGCGCGGCTGCTGGGCATTCCCGCCCAAGGCGTCCGGGTCATCATGCGCGACACCGGCGGCGCGTTCGGCCAGAAGGTCGTGCCGATGCGCGAGGACATGTGCATCCTGCTCGCCGCACGCAAGGTGTCCTCGGCGCTGAAGTGGATCGAGGACCGACGCGAGAACCTGATGTCGGCCGGGCAGTCCCGCCACGTCGACGGCACCGTCCGGATGGCCTTCGACGAGGACGGCAAGATCCTGGCCGCCGACATCGACTTCGTCCAGGACGTCGGTAGCTACCCGACGCCCTATCCCGTGCTGACCACCGCCGCCATCGGCATGTTCTTTCCCGGGCCGTACCGGGTGCCCAAGGCGAGCTTCAACTACAAGACGGTGTTCTCCAACACCCCTGGCCTGCACGCCTACCGCGGTCCTTGGCAGTACGAAACCCTCACGCGGGAAATGCTTCTCGACTGTGCTGCGCGCAAGATGGGGATGGATCCCGTCGAGCTGCGCCGCATCAACATCCTGCGCGGCGACGAGATGCCGTTCTTCAACCCCAACGGCATGCCGTATGACAACTGCGCCCCCGCCGACACGTTCGAACAGGCGGTGAAGATCCTCGACCACGAAGGCTTCCGCAAGGAACAGGCCGCCGCGCTGGTCGAGGGCCGGTACCTCGGCCTCGGCTTCTCGGCATACATCGAGCCGACGGGCGCCGCGACGGGGCACCTCGCCACCGAGGGCGCCACCATCCGCGTGGAGCCGACCGGGAAGATCAACGTCTACGTCAACGGCGGCTCTTGCGGCAACAGCGTCGAGACCACGGTCGTGCAGCTCACCGCGGATGCGTTGGGCGCCAACATCGACGACGTGTCCACCATCCAGGGCGACACCGCAGTGACTCCCTACGGCGCGGGTACGCAAGGCAGCCGAAGCGCGCCGATGACGGCGGGCGCGGTCAACGAGGCGGGCACGATCCTGCGCAAGCAGCTCGTCGCGATGGCGGCCAAGATGCTTGGCGTCGAGGACGCCGATATCGAACTCGGGGGCTCGCGGGCCAGCGTCCGCGACGACCCCGAGAAGAGCGTCAGCTTCGCCGACCTCGCCTATCGCTCGCACTACGAACCCGCGCAGCTCGGCGGCCTTTCGCCCACTCTGGAGGCCACCGCCAGATTCAACTCGCAGGCAATGATCCACTGGGCCAACGCAACCCACGTCTGCACCTGCGAGGTCGACGTCGACACCGGCCACGTCACGCTGACCCGCTACATCGTCAGCGAGGACGTCGGTCCGATGATCAACCCGAACGTGGTGGAGGGCCAGGTCGCCGGGGGAACCGCGCAAGGCATCGGCGGCGCGCTGCTGGAGCACCTCGCCTATGACGACGCGGGCAACCCGGTGGCGTCGACGTTCGTGGACTACCTGCTGCCGACCGCAACCGAGGTCCCACCCATCGAGTTCGGGCACATCGAGATCCCCGGCCCCGGTGTCGGCGGCTACAAGGGCGCCGGCGAAGGCGGCGCCATCGGATCCCCGCCTGCGGTCATCAACGCCATCAACGACGCACTGGCCCCGCTCGGCGTGACCGTGACCCAACTGCCCGCCAGCCCCGCCACCATCGTGGCGCTCATCGAAGCGGCACGCGAAGGAAAGGACCACTAGGCGTGGAACTCAACAACGAATTCCGGGTCGCGGTGCCCGCCGCCAAGACCTGGGAGGTGCTCACCGACGTCGAGCGCGTCGCGCCGTGCCTGCCGGGCGCAACGCTGCTGTCCGTCGACGGTGACGACTTCACCGGCGCCGTGAAGGTCAAGGTCGGCCCGATCACCGTGTCCTACCAGGGCATCGCGTCGTTCCAGGAGAAGGACGCGGTGGCCCAGCGGGTCGTGCTCAAGGCCGAGGGCAAGGAGACCAGGGGCAACGGCACTGCCGCGGCCCTGGTGACGGCGCAGATCAAGGACGAGGGCGACTCGACGAGCGTCGTCATCACCACCGACCTGGCGATCTCGGGCAAGGCCGCCCAGTTCGGCCGAGGGGTACTGGCCGACGTCTCGGGCAACCTGATCGCGCAGTTCGCCAAGAGCCTCGAGGCCGAGCTGCTGGGCGGTGCGGCAGCGCCGAGCTCCGCGGCAGCTGCGACTGTCACGCCCGGCGATTCCGGGGACTCCGTCGACCTGCTCAAGGTGGTGGCAATGCCGGTCGCCAAGCGGTTCGGGCCGGTGTTGGCCGCGGCCGCTGCCGCGGGTGTCGTCGGGTTCCTGGTGGGCCGACGGAAACGAAAGCCACCGGCCGCCGCTGCGACCGACGAGGTGTTGCACGCGCTGATGGCCCGGCTGCTCGCGTGAAGGCCGCGTCATGAAGGCTGCGAGTTTCGCCTACCACCGCCCCGACTCCGTCGCCGACGCGGTGGGGTTGCTCGGCGAGTACGGCGATGAGGCGAAGATCCTCGCGGGCGGGCAGAGCCTGGTGCCCATGCTCGCGATGCGGCTGACGCACTTCGAGCACCTCGTCGACATCTCCCGTGTCGACGAGTTGCGCAACATCGAGCTTCGCGGCGACGAGGTGTGGGTCGGCGCGGCCACCCCCCACGCCCTCGTCGGCATGGATGACGAAGTGGCCGAGTCGGTTCCGCTGCTCACGTTGTCGACACCGCACATCGGGCACTTCCAGATCCGTACCCGCGGGACGCTCGGCGGGGCCATCGCGCACGCCGATCCCGCCGCGGAGTACGCCGCGGTGGCGCTCACGCTGGACGCCAGCATCGAGGCGACGTCGCCGCACGGGCGCAGGCAGATTCCGGCGGCCGAATTCTTCACGGGGCTGTGGGAGACGTCGCTCGAGTCCGACGAGGTCCTCACCGGCGTCGGATTCCCAGTGTGGTCGGGACGATGTGGGTACGCCGTGCAGGAGTTCGCCAGGCGGCACGGCGATTTCGCGATCGCTGGCGCGACGGTGGCCGTCGAGCTCGACACCCAGGACCGCGTCACCCGCTGCGGGATCGGATTGCTCGGGCTGGGTTCCACGCCGAAACGCGGTACCCCGGCCGAGGACGCGATCACCGGCCGCCCGGTCACCGACATCAGCGCCGACGAGCTCGGCCGGTTGGCCATGTCGGGGCTCGAGGACGTTCCGACCGATCTGCAGGGCTCGGCGTCCTACCGCACCCGCGTCGGCACCGCGATGGTGTCGCGGGCTTGGACCGAAGCGATCACGGAGGCGCTCGATGCATGAACTACCCACCGGCGTCGCGGTCAACGGCCGCCACTACCAAGCCACCGTCGAGCCACGCCTGACGCTCGCGGACTTCCTGCGGGAGAAGTGCGGGCTGACGGGCACCCACCTCGGCTGCGAACACGGCGCGTGCGGCGCCTGCACGGTGTTGCTGGACGGCCAGGCCGTGCGGTCGTGCCTGATCTTCGCCGTCCAGGTCGATGGCCAGGAGGTGACCACCGTCGAGGGGCTCGCATCGAGCGACGGCGAGCTGTCGCTGGTGCAGTCCGCGATGCGGGAGTGCCACGGACTGCAGTGCGGCTTCTGCACGCCCGGGTTCGTGACCTCGATAACCGCGTTGCTGCGCGACAATCCGCAGCCCACCGACGACGAGATCCGTGAAGGGCTCTCGGGCAACTTCTGCCGCTGCACCGGCTATCAAGGCATCGTCAACGCCGTGCACAAGGCCGCCCAGTCACAGGCGTAACACCGGGCCTGCGCAGACCGATAGTCACCGTGGCGTTTGCTGACGTACTGTGGACGCGGGTTTGCCTTGGACAGGGGTAGTGAATGAGAACGAAGCACATGATGGCCGCTGCAATCGTCGCCGTCGGCGCCGCGACCGCACTCGCCGCGCCCGCGTTTGCCGACCCGGCCGATCCGAATGCCGCACAGCGCGACGAGATGTTCACCAAGGCGGTGCGCGACGGTGGTTTCCGCATCTCGGCCAACGAGGCGATCGAGCTGGGGCATTCGACGTGCGAGCTGCTCAAGCGCACCGATTCCATCCAGGACGCGCTCTACCACATCAAGAACGCGACCGATTGGTCGAACGTGAACGACATCAGCAAGTTCGGCGGCCTGGCGGTGCAGGCCTACTGCCCCACCGCCATGCCAAAGGGGTAGCAGCTGCTGGCGGGATAGTGAGCGGTAGTGATTGATACCGCGCTTGTGAGTGGCGTCGGTGTGCCGATCGCCTGTCGGTGGTGACTGCCAGGATTCGGGGCATGAGGGAGGGGCGGGCGCTGCGCCGGATCGGTGATCCGGTGGTGGCGGCCGGGCCAGCGGGGGTGCGGATCCAGACCCGGATACACCCCACCGCCGGTGAAGCCGAGGCGCTGAGCGCGATCGGGGAACTGTTGGGCTCGGTGTATCGCGGCGAGTTGGCTGAGCGAGTCGGGATGGGGCGGTTGGACCGCCAGGCCCACGGATCGTGGCGCGCGGAGCGTAAGCGGGAGCTGACGGCGGTGTCGTCGTCGCGGTGGGCCGGGGCGATTACCCGGGCGGTGGAGGATCAGTACCAACTGGGGATGCACGGTTTAGTCGCCCAAGTCGCCGAGCTGCGCGCCACGATTGAGGTGCTCGAGGCGCGCTGCGCGCTGCGCCCCGGCGAACTCGCACCGGTCGACGGCGACCAAGTGCACGGCCGGGGTCGGTCGCGGCGCCGCCGTCGTGGGTATCGCAGCGCCGCGGAACGGTTCGTCAAGACCCGTCGCCTGGCCGTGCTGCGGACCCGGTTGGTAGCTGCTGAGCAGGAGTTGGCGGCGGGTCGGCCGTCGATCACGGTGGGCGGGAAACGGTTGTGGCGCAACCGCAACCACCTTGAGGTCACCGCCATGACCGAACCACAGTGGCGGGACAAGTGGGATGCCGCGCGAATGTTTCTCACCGCCGACGGTGAGTCGGGTAAGACCGGTGGCAATGAAACCATCCGCGTGGACGAGGCGGGTCGGCTGCGGATCAAGGTTCCTGCGGCACTGGTCGATCAGTTCGGCACCCACTTGGTGATCACCGCGCCGGTGGGTTTCGCGCACCGCGGGCACGAATGGGCGGCGCGGGTGAGTGCGCGGGCCGCGGTGCGCTACGACATCAGCTTCGACCCGGATCGGGGCCGCTGGTATCTGGACGCCTCGTGGAAGATCTCCGGCGAACCGACGCCCGAGATCGACGACTTGCGGGCCGGCCCAGTGCTGGGTGTGGACCTCAATGCCGATCATCTGGCGGCGTGTGTGCTCGACGTCTCGGGTAACCCGATCGGTGAGCCGGCCACCATCGCCGTAGCCACCGCGGGATTGGCGGCGTCGCGGCGCGACGGGCGGGTGCGCGCGGCCATCACCGCGTTGCTGGACCTGGCCCAACGGCAGAACTGTGCGGCGATCGTGGTGGAAAACCTGGACTTCGCCGACGCCCGCGCCACCGGGCGGGAAACCCTGGGCCGCGGCCGGCGCGGGAAACGGTTGCGCCGCACCATCGCCGCCATCCCCACCCGAAAGTTCCGCACCCGACTGACCGGCATGGCCGCGCGCCGTGGGATCGCGATCATCGGGGTGGACCCGGCCTACACCAGTAAGTGGGGTGCCCAGCACTGGCGCACCCCGCTACAACAACAGACTTCCGAACCGGTCACTCGGCATCACGCCGCGGCGGTCGCGATCGGCAGACGTGGACTCGGCGTGGCGATCAGGCGACGGCCGGCAGGACCCCGCACGCGACAGCGGACGCGTGTGGGCACACCACCGGCTAGACCTGATCATCAGCCGGGCACCACACGACGGTGCCGTAGTTCCGGCCCACCCACCCCCCACGAGGAGCGCGGGTCCACCGGAGAACACCCACCGCCAGCGGCCAACACCGTTCGGGCCGCACAGGAGGATTCACTCCTGCTCAGTAACCAGGAACGGTAGCAGTCAGCCGCCGAGTTTCGCGACCACCGCGCTGATCCTGCGGGCCCGCGTCTCGGCTGCCTTCGCCCCTGTCACTGAGGTGACGTGTGCCTTCTGGTGGCTATACGACAGCTTCGCCCACGCGGCCAGCGCCGCAGGCGCTGCGGCCAACGCCGCCTCGAGGTCGTCCGGCACCTCCACGACGCGAGGGGCGGTGTCCACGGCCACCTCGACCTCGATGGCGTCACCTCCCGCGATGCCGGATTCGTTGCGGCGCTCCGCGCTGAACGGCACCAGGAATCGTCCGCCCATCGGCGCGATGGTCGAGCGGTACTCGTAGCCGTTGACGTTGACCACGACGGGCGGCCGCTTGCCCGCCCCGAGCGCATCGACGACGTCCGCGGGCACCTCGATGCCCGTGTTGTTGCCGTCCTGGAACATCGTCGTCGAGAACTTCATGGGTTCATTGTGCGGAAGCGTAGAAGTGGACGCACCCCCTATCTGTAAGTCTATACTTACCGTTAGTGGTTACTTACGAAGCGGTGGATCCGTGGGCGGCTCTCGCCGATGGCACACGGCGGGCGATATTCAAGCGCCTCGCCGGTGGGCCTTTGGCGGTCGGTGAGCTCGCTCATGGGCTACCCGTGAGCAGGCCGGCCGTGTCGCAGCATCTCAAGGTCCTCAAATGCGCGGGGCTTGTGGCCGATCGCGCCGTCGGCACACGACGGGTTTATCAGTTGAACCCGAAAGGCATTCAGGAACTTAGGGCGGAGCTAGACGTCTTCTGGGCCACGGCTCTAGACGCATACAAGTTGATCGCTGACGAAGGAGGGCAAGACGGATGAGGTCGGAAGAGGTAGAGCCAGTACGGAAGAGCGTGGTTGTCCGTACCGGTGTTGAGCGTGCGTTCGCGGTGTTCACCACCAAGTTCGATGCCATCAAGCCACGCGAGCACAACCTGCTGTCTGTTCCGATTGCCGAGACAGTCTTCGAGCCGCGAGTCGGCGGACACATCTACGACGTCGGGGTTGACGGGAGCCTCTGCAAATGGGCGCGGGTCCTTGCCTATGAGCCGCCAACCCGTGTCGTGTTCTCATGGGACATCGGCCCGACCTGGCAGCTGGAAACCGATCCAGCCAAGACGAGTGAGGTCGAGGTGCGCTTCATCGCCGAGTCCGACTATCGGACTCGCGTGGAGTTGGAGCATCGCCATCTCGATCGCCACGGCCCCGCCTGGCGCGCCGTCGCCGACGGAGTCGACGGCGATGCAGGTTGGCCGCTATACCTCAGCCGCTACGTCGAGATAGCGACAGCGGAGGCGGTGCGATGAGCACCACTGAGAAGCCTTTAATGGACATGGCCTACGACGAGCGATCCGACCTTGCCGCGTTCCTTGAAACGCTGACACCACAGGAATGGACGGCGCCGAGCCTTTGCGACAGGTGGACGGTGAAAGACGTTGTCGCACACGTGGTCAGCTATGAAGAGTTGAGCCCCTTCGGCTTGGTGAAGCGATTCGCGAAGGGTCGGGTCGTGCGTGCCAACGAAGTTGGCGTCAGGGAGTTCGCACCAATGTCCCCCGAGGATCTGCTGGAGTTCCTCCGCCGGCACCTCCGCCCGAAGGGGCTCACCTCTGGGTTCGGGGGCATGATTGCGCTTGTCGACGGAACCGTCCACCATCAGGACATCCGGCGAGCACTCGGCCATCCGCGCACCGTGCCCGTTGAGCGGCTAGAACGAATTTTGCCGCTGGTGCCGACGAACCCACGACTGGGGGCAGGGCGGCGCATACGGGGATTGCGACTAACCGCGACCGACGTTGCCTGGCAGCACGGCGACGGACCGGAAGTCAGTGGCACCGGAGAAGCACTCCTGATGGCGATGACGGGCCGTCCAGATGCCGTGAACGAGCTTGATGGACCGGGACAAGCGACACTCGCGGGACGCATATAGGCGCCCGGCGCTGCGTTCATCTCAACTCAGTCCGTGTCTGCGGCCCACAGCCAGTGCGGTGTCCACCCAGGCTTGGATGAACCGCTCGTCGTCGACCCCGCCTGGGACTTGACCGAACACCCGGTCGAGTTCCCGGTATGCCGCCATCGACTCAACAAGGATCAGCGCGAGCGGATCCAAGTCGGGAGCATCGAGATCCGCCTCCTGGAAGCGGGACCCGAGCCAGGCCACGATCTCGGCGTACGGCCTCGCGACGAGCCGGTCATAAAGCTTGGCCCGCTGGCGTTCGGGGAGCAGGTCGGCCTCACGCCGAACAAAGCGGGTCAGGGACGCCCGCCGATCTAACGAAGCGAGATTCCACCGAGCGAGCAGGGTCAGCTCAGCGCGCAGGTCCCCCAACGGGAACATCTCCATCGCGTGGGCAAGCTCGTCCATCCCGGCCAGCTCGCGATCAAGCATGGCTTCGAGCAGCTGTTGTTTGCCCTTGAAGTGTTGGTAGAGCGCCCCAGACCGCGGCGCCAGGCCAGCCGCCGTCTCGATTGCGCCGATCGTCGTCGCCTTGTAACCGCCGTCGGCGAACAGTTTCAGCGCGGCATCCATGAGCCGATCAGGCGTTGAGCCAGACGTCATTATTCAATCATACGTTATCTAGAGTCATAACGGTTGATATGATACGTTCGACGAGACCTGAGGAGGTTCCGTGAACGTGATGAAGGCTCTGCTCTCGAAGCTCGCCGCGCGGCTGCCCTGGCGGCGCTCGTGCCCGCTACCCAACCCCCCGACGCAGCGGCCATGAGCCGCTCGAGCACGGTCAGCCATCCGCTGTGTGCGCGCCTCTATGCCAAACAGGCAGAGGCCGCCGAGTCGCGGGGGCTCGCTGATCAGAGACAACGGATGCTGGCAGGACTTGCTGGGCACGTCGTCGAGATCGGCGCCGGCAACGGGCTCAACTTCGCGCACTACCCCGACTCGGTGACGATGGTGCACGCCTTCGAGCCCGACCCCTATCTCCGCGCGCTGGCCATCCACGCCGCCGAAAACGCAGCGGTGTCGGTATCGGTGGGTGAGGCGATCGCCGAACGCCTGCCGCTAGAGGACGGTAGCGTCGACGCCGCCGTCGCGTCGCTGGTCCTGTGCTCGGTCAAGGATGTCGATCAAGCCGTCGCCGAACTACACCGCGTTGTCCGCCCGGGCGGCGAACTTCGATTCAATGAACACGTTGCCTCGGCTCAATCGCTTCGCAGAGCCCTGCAACGGACGGCCGATGCGACCGTGTGGCCGTTGCTCTCCGGCGGCTGCCATCTCGGACGCGATACCGGAAAAGCATTCGAGGACGGCGGTTTTCGCGTCGAACACGTCGACCGATTCGTGTTCAGCGTGTCAGCGTTCGATCCGCCAAAGAGTCACATTCTCGGGACAGCCCGCCGGATCTGAGCTAAACGGAAGCCTGTTCGGCGGCCGTCTTGATTCGGTTCAAGGTCTCTTGAATGCCCCGACGGAGTTGCTTGTTGCGCGGGATGGGCACTTCGGCGATGCGGTTCGCAATCGGGCACCACAGAAAACGGTACGACTCGATCACCTCCGCACTGGCCCCGACTTCCCGAATTTGGTAGCGCCACAACGTTTCTTCGCGGCCGTTCTTGTGCAGGATCGTGAACGCGAACTCCCGTCCCGGATCGGCGACCGTGACGATCGCATCGGTGTGCCAGCGGACTTTGCCCAGCCTGTTGTGGCCGCGGAAGCGGGCGCCGACCTCGGCGGCGGTGGCGCCGTCGAGCCATTCGCAGCGGTAACACTCCGGGCTCCAGTCGCCCATGCGGGTGATGTCGCTGATGAGTTCGTAGACCGTCAGCGGTGCGGCGACGATCTCGATTCGTGCCTCACCGGTAGTCGCGGTTGCCAAGGCCTCCTCCTTCGTTGCGGGCGCGGCGATCTGCGATGCTCGCCTGCCCGTGCTGAGCGGTCGGCACGGGCCGAGTCTTCCACAGCGTTGGGGTTGTGAACAGCATATTCACGTATTACGTTGAATAGGTGATTATCGAGGCAGGGGCCAAGCGGGACTTCAAAGACAGGCTCTACGGAGAGTTCGCCCGCATCGGCAAGGCGCTGGCCAACCCTCACCGCCTAGAGATCCTCGAAGTCCTTGCGCAGGGTGAGCGCACAGTCGAATCGCTGGCCTCGCAGACCGGCCTCTCGATCGCCAACGCATCGCGGCATCTGCAACAACTGCGGCAGGCCCAACTCGTGCTGGCGCGGCGCGAGGGCCTATTCGTGCACTACCGACTGGCCGGGCCAGAGGTCATCACTCTGGTACTGGCCCTTCGCCATACCGCCGAGCAACACCTGGCCGAGGTCGACCGGGTCGTGGACGACTTTTTCGGTGATCGCGGTGGCTTCGAACCGGTCACACCCGACGAACTGTCGCGTCGCATGACCACTGGCGAGGTCATAGTCCTGGACGTGCGACCCGAGCAGGAATACGCGGCCGGACATATCGCCGGTGCGCGTTCCCTACCCGTGGCGGACCTATCAGCTCGCCTAGCCGAACTTCCCCGCGAGAAGGAATACGTGGCGTACTGCCGCGGGCCCTACTGCGTGTACGCCGACGAAGCCGTCACGGCGCTGCGCGCAAACGGACTCAAGGCGCAACGCCTCACCGAGGGTTACCCGGAGTGGTGGCTCGCGGGGCGGCCAGTGCGCACGGGCAAGTAACGGGTCACGACACCAGGAGACCCGACCGATAGGGGCATGAAATGACTGTGAATCCAACCGTCCGCCGTCGCCTCGAAGCTCAAGGCTTCTGTGGACTCGACGACAAGACACTCACCGAACTGGCGCCGTGGATGCGCTGGACGTACACGCTTGGCACGCTGGTCACGCTGATCGGTGTGGTGTTGACGTCACCCGTTGTGCTGTGGGTGCTTGCGGCAATCACATCCGTTGGCATCTTCCTCCCGTTTCACCCGTTTGATCTTCTCTACAACTACGGAATGCGCTATCTGACCCGCACGGGGCCTTTCCCCAACTCGGGCCCGCAGCGACACATTGTTTTCGTTGTCGCGACAGTGTGGCTGATCGCGGCGGGCTGGGCCTTCTACGTCGGCGCAGACATCGTGGGGATCACGCTCGGCGTCCTGCTGATTTTGGTTGGCGGACTTGCCAGCACCACGAACTTCTGCATTCCGTCGTTCATCTACAACACCGTCGTCGGTCGACGGAGTGCACCAGCGGAACGGAGGGCGTAGTGGTGGCCAAGGTTGATTTGGTACCACTGGTAGACGAAGGACTGGGGAATTCGGCCTACCTAGTCGATCTGGGTGACGGGCGAGCGCTGGTCGTTGACGTCAGCCGCGACCTACGCGCTGTTCGTGAGGCCGCGGCCAAGCGGGGTTTGACGGTAGCGTTCGCCGCCGATACCCACCTGCACGCCGATTTCCTCTCCGGTGCAAACCAACTCGCGGCAACCGCTGGAGCGAAGGTGCTCGCGTCGGCGGCAGGTCACCGCGAGTTCGCGCACGCGGGCCTGCACGATGGTGACGAGGTTGACCTGGGAGGGTTGCGTCTGCGCGCTCTGCTGACACCTGGACACACCCACGAGCACGTGGCTTTTCTCCTGCTCGATGGCGACCGAGAAGTCGGAGTGTTTACCGGCGGGTCACTCATCGTGGGCTCGGCCGCCCGAACCGATTTGATCTCGGAGGAGCGCACCGACGAATTCACCCGCGCCCAATACGCGTCACTGCACCGACTGGCCGCCCTGCCCGGTGAGGTCCAGGTGTGGCCCACCCACGGTGCCGGATCATTTTGTTCGGCGCCGCCGGGCACCGAACGCACCAGCACCATCGCCCGCGAGCTGGCTACCAACCCGCTGCTACAAGCCACCGACGAAAACGCCTTCGTGGCACAGCTTCTCGGCTCACTGGGTAGCCATCCACCCTACTTCCGCCGGCTCGGGGAGATCAACCGCATCGGCCCGCCGCATCTCGACGGTGACCCGAAACTGACATCACTCAGTGTGGACGCGGTGCGGGCGCACCTTGCCGAGGGCGCAGTCCTCATCGATGCCCGCCCGTTGGACCGCTTCGCCGCGAGCCATGTGCGCGGGGCGATCTCGATCCCGTTGCGGCCGGTGTTCGCATCCTGGCTGGGCTGGCTCGCGCCGGCCGATCGACCGCTGATCATCGTGGCGGACGCCGATCAAGACTCCGCCGACATCGCTTGGCAGGCCGCCAAGATCGGATACGACAACATCATCGGCGAACTCGACGGGGGAATGTCGACGTGGACCGCAGCTGGCCACGATACCGCCCGCATCCCGCTGACGCGGGCCGAGAATATCGACGAGCGCCGCGTTCTGGATATCCGGCAGCGTTCCGAATACCTCGATGGACATCTGCCTGGCGCGATGCATGTCGAACTCGGCGATATCCCGCACCGGGCCGCCGAAGTTCCTGATGAACCGACCGTGGTGATGTGCGGGCATGGTGAACGCGCGATGGGCGCAGCCAGCCTGCTCGAAGCGGCCGGCCACCGCGACCTCGTCGTGCTCGACGGCGGACCCCAGGACTGGGCCGCGGCTACTGGCCGTCGCTTGGACACCGGCGGGTGAGCACCACAGCTCGCCAACCGCGGCTCGGACTGCGTGCCAACCTTTCCCAGTTCTGTCTGCTGGTAGCCGTCAACGCTCTCGTCGGCGGCATGGTTGGCCAGGAACAAACCGTGCTGCCCCTGCTCGCCAAGCAAGAATTCCACCTGACTGGCTACACATTCCTGCTCACCTACGTGTTCGCCTTCGGCATCACGAAGGCCGCCACCAACTACCTCGCCGGCACCTGGTCAGACCGCTTCGGACGCAAACCCGTGCTGCTCGCAGGCTGGCTGCTCGCCATTCCCGTTCCGCTGCTGCTGATTTGGGCGCCGTCCTGGGGATGGGTGATCGCGGCCAACGTGCTGTTGGGCATCAACCAAGGCCTGACCTGGTCGACCACTGTGGTCATGAAGATCGACCTCGTCGGGCCCCGACAGCGCGGCCTGGCCATGGGTTTCAATGAAGCCGCCGGTTACGGCGCCGTCGCCATCACTGCGGTGCTGGCGGGCTACCTCGCCGCTCACTATGGTCTGCGGCCCGCGCCATTCCTGCTCGGCCTGTCCTACGCGCTGATAGCCCTAGGCGTGTGCGCGATGTTCGTCCGCGAAACCCGCGGCCACGCCCAGCTGGAAGCCAGCCGCCACCACAACACCCACCACGACGCCGCGCCGAGCAACCGCCAGATCTTCCTGCGCACCAGCTTCACCGAACCGGCGCTGTCCTCGGCCAGCCAGGCCGGCCTGGTCAACAACCTCAACTTCGGCCTGTCCTGGGGCCTGTTCCCGATCCTGTTCGCCACCACCGGAATGGCCGTCGACCGCATCGGCATCCTGATCGCGGTCTACCCGGCCGTATGGGGCGCGGGCCAACTGGGCACCGGCGCCTTGTCGGACCGGTGGGGCCGCAAGCACCTCATCACCGCCGGCATGCTCACTCAAGCCGCCGGGCTGGCGCTGATCGCCACGGGCACCACGTTCATGTGGTGGCTCGCGGCCACCGCCCTCCTTGGTGCGGGTACCGCGATGGTCTACCCGACCCTGCTGGCCGCCGTCGGCGACGTCGCTCACCCGCTGTGGCGGGCCCGCGCGGTGGGCGTCTACCGATTCTGGCGCGACAGCGGATACGCCGCCGGCGCCATCGTAGGCGGCCTCACCGCCGACCTGTGGGGGCTGCGCGCCGCGATCTGGGCCGCCGCCGCCATCACCGTCGCCTCCGGGCTCGCCGTCGCGATGCGCATGTACGAGACCCATCCCACCAGCGCAAGAACCGACACCGGCAAGTGACCAGAAACGGTCGGCAGTCACAGAGCCGGTGGAGATCGCGCTTCCCCGCCGCAGGCCTATGGCGGATCCGCCGCCTTCCGCCATTTCAGATGAGAACTCGCGACGCGACCCGCGAACCTACAGCTTCACGAGTTCATTGTGCGGAAGCGTAGAAGTGGACGCATGGACATCGGATTCATCGGACTGGGAAACATGGGCTCCGCGATGGCGGCCAATCTGGTCCGCGCCGGCCACTCCGTCACCGTGTACAACCGCTCGCCTGACAAGGTCGGCCCCCTCGAAGCGCTCGGGGCCCAGGCCGCAGCCAGCGTCGCCCAGGCCTGTCGGGGCGACGTCGTCGTCACCATGCTCGCCAACGACGATGCGGTCGAGGCGGTGTCGTTCGGGCCCGACGGCATTCTTGCGACGCTCGGCGCATCGGCGACGCACGTGTCGTGCTCGACGGTCAGCGTGGCGTTGGCCGAGCGCCTGACCGATGCGCACGCCAAGCGCAGCCAGCGGTTCGTCGCGGCACCGGTTTTCGGGCGCCCCGAAGCCGCGGAGGCGGCGAAACTGTTCGTGGTCGCGGCGGCCGAACCCGCTGCACTCCATGCCGTTTCACCGATCTTCGACGCCATCGGCCAGCGCACCTTCGTGGTCGCCGAACAGCCTTGGGCAGCGAGCCTGGTGAAGCTCAGCGGCAACTTCCTCATCGCGTCGGTGATCGAGTCGCTTGGCGAGGCGATGGCGCTGGTCGGCAAGGCCGGCGTCGACAAGGAGCAGTACCTCGACATCCTCACGTCGACGTTGTTCGGCGCACCGGTCTACGACACGTACGGCGGGCTCATCGCCCGCCGCGAGTTCGAACCCGCCGGGTTCGCGGCGACGCTGGGACTCAAAGACGTGCGACTCGTCTTGGCCGCAGGCGAGGAGCTCGGCGTCCCGCTGCCGATCGCAAGCCTGCTGCGGGACCGCTTCCTGGCGCTGCTGGCCCGCGGAGGCGGGGCGTTGGACTGGTCGGCGGTGGGGGCGCTGGCCGACTGGGAGGCCGGCGGCGCACATCCAGCCGGCTAGTTCACCACGCCGCGAAGACCATCGGCACCAAAGACGGGTTCGAGCATCGACGAGTAGTCGGGCCCGCGGCGCAGCATCTGGCCACCGTCGACGTTGATGACCTGTCCGGTGATCCACGATGCGGCATCGCTGAGCAGGAACACCGCCGCATTGGCGATGTCGGAGACCTCGCCGACTCGCGGCAGGGGCGTGTTGATCCGGTAATCCTCACTGAGCTCGGGTGAATCGATCACTAGCGCAACGAGTTCGGTGCGAATCAGGCCCGGCCTGATCGAGTTGACTCGCACCCCGGACGCCCCAAGCTCGTCAGCACCCAATTGCATGAGATGGTCGATCGCGGACTTGCTCACCCCGTAGGCGCCGAACCATCGGTGCGTGTTGCTCGCCGCGATCGACGAGATGCCGATGAACGATCCGCCCCCGCCGCGCACCAATTCCCGGGCGCTGTGCTTGAGCATGTACATGCTTCCGTTGACGTTGAGATCGACGGTGCGTCGCCACAGTTCGGAGTCGACCTGGGTGATCGGCCCGATGGTCTCGGACCCACCCGCGCAGTGCACGACGCCGTGCAGCCGTCCCGTCCAGGCGGTGGCCGCGTCGACGAACCGTGCGACCTCGTCCTCGTTGGTGACGTCGGCGGGCTCGTAGCGGGCCGACCCGCTGCCCGCTCCCGCCTGCCCGTTGAGCTCGTCGGTGGCCGCCGCCAACCGGTCGGCGTTGCGGCCGACGAGCATCGCGTTGCCGCCCGCGGCGACCACGGCAGCCGCCACGCCCTTGCCGATTCCGCTGCCACCGCCGGTGACGATGAAGGTTCTATCCGCCAACGAAAGCTGCACCGCTGTCCTCCGATTCGAGACGTCCACAAGTGTCAAAACTGAAACACGTTCTCGTCATCGAACCATGCGCCGTCACGCGGCCGACGGGGTACCGCCGCAGCCGCTCGCCAGCAATGACACAGCTCGCGCACAGTCAGTTGTCAGAAACGGCACGGCCGCACCAGTTTTCGGCTCGATCAGCCGCTCAAGTCGACCTGCTGCGCGTATTCTGAGCTAAGCAGCGTGCCTGCGAAATCGATGACACCACTACCGAAAGCGAGCCATGGCGACCCCAGAGTTCTCAGTTCGACGCCTCATCCTCACCGGAGGATTCGCGGTCGCGGTCGCCGCGGCTCCGGCGGTCGCCGCCCTTGCCGTGCCGTCCGCTCCGGCCCCATCCGTCGCGGCGTGCCCCAACGGCGAGATCGAGGACACCTTCACCACCACGTGCACGCCGGAACTGGTGCCGAACTCGCCCGAGTTCGGCTCGACGTCGCAGGGCGGGCTGCCCTCGGTCGACGGCATTCCGTGCACCGGAGCCAACTCAGGTCAGTGCATCGGCCTCTCCGAGGATGCGCCGTCCTACGTGCCGCCGTCCTCCAGCGTCGGCAGCAGCCCGACCGTGCACGGCGTCGCCTAAGCGCTATCCCAGCGCCGATACGGCCGCAACCTGTCGCGACACGTTCTCAGGGAACTGGTGGAACCTGTGCAGATTTCCTGCAGCTTCCATAGACTTCATCCCGACGACACGGTCAATAACGACAGAAAGCGTGACGATGGGGACCTTCGAGAGCTCAGCACGACGACTACTACTTGCCGGCGGTTTCGCGCTCGCTGTCGCAGCGGCTCCTGCCGTCGCCGCGTTTACGGCGCCGTCGGTCGGGCCCGCATCTCACGTCGCCGCGTGCCCGACCGGTGAAGAGGAAGACAACTTCACCGGCGTTTGCCTTCCGCACACGGTGCCGAACTCGCCCGCTTCCCCGTTCGGCAGCATCCCCGGGAACCCCGACATCCCCGAGATCGACGGCATTCCCTGCACCGGACACAACTCGGGTCAGTGCATCGGTCTTGCCGAGGACGCACCGGCCTACGTGCCGCCCACGTCCAGCGTCGGCAGCTCCCCCACGGTCCACGGAATGGAGTAGTCAGCCGACCATTCCCTGGCTGCTGGACGAATCGCCTAGAGTGGTTTCATGGCAGCCAAGACTGATCACGCCGAGATCGACGACGTCGAACCCGTCGCCGACGACACCGCGAGCCAGGCCCGACGCGTAGTCGCCGCGTACGCCACCGACGCCGACGAGTGCCGGGTATTCCTGTCCATGCTCGGCATCGGACACGCGAAGCTCGACGCGTAGTGACGCCTGGGGGAGGCACCGACGCCGCCTCCGGGACCTCCGACTTCGTCGTGGTCGCCAACCGGCTGCCCATCGACGTGGAGCGGCTGCCGGATGGCACCACCACGTTCAAGCGCAGCCCTGGCGGTCTGGTGACCGCGCTCGAGCCGCTGCTGCGCAAGCGCCGCGGAGCCTGGATCGGCTGGCCCGGCATCACCGACGGCGACGAGGATCCCCTCGTCGAGGACGACCTCGAGATGCGTCCGGTGCGGCTGTCCGCAGCCGACGTCGCCGACTACTACGAGGGCTTCTCCAACGCCACGCTGTGGCCGCTGTACCACGACGTCATCGTCAAGCCGATCTACCACCGCGAGTGGTGGGACTCCTACGTCGACGTGAACCGCCGTTTCGCCGAGGCTACGGCCAAGGCCGCGGCACCCGGTGCGACGGTGTGGGTGCAGGACTACCAGCTGCAGCTGGTGCCCAAGATGCTGCGCATGCTGCGACCCGACCTGACGATCGGGTTCTTCCTGCACATCCCGTTTCCGCCGATCGAGCTCTTCATGCAGATGCCGTGGCGGACCGAGATCATCGAGGGGCTGCTTGGCGCCGACCTCGTCGGGTTCCATCTGCCGGGTGGCGCGCAGAACTTCCTCATCCTGGCCCGACGGCTCATCGGCGCGAACACCTCGCGCGCGACGGTAGGGGTTCGGTCGCGGTACGGCGAGATCCAGGTCGGCTTCCGCACGGTGAAGGTCGGCGCCTTCCCGATCTCCATCGACTCCACAGCTCTCGACACCACGGCCCGCAACCGCAGCGTCCGGCAACGGGCCCAGGAGATTCGCGCCGAGCTCGGCAACCCACGCAAGATCATGCTCGGCGTCGACAGGCTCGACTACACCAAGGGCATCAACGTTCGGCTGGAGGCGTTTTCGGAGCTGCTCGAGGAGCACCGCGCCGATCCTGAGGACACCGTGTTGGTGCAACTGGCCACCCCGAGCCGCGAACGCGTCGAGAGCTACATCGCGATGCGCGAGGACATCGAGCGTCAGGTCGGCCACATCAACGGCGAGTACGGCAAGGTCGGGCATCCGGTCGTGCACTACCTGCACCAGGCGGTGCCGCGCGACGAACTGATCGCGTTCTTCGTCGCCGCGGACGTCATGCTGGTCACCCCGCTGCGCGACGGCATGAACCTGGTGGCCAAGGAATACGTGGCGTGCCGCAGCGATCTCGGCGGGGCGCTGGTGCTCAGTGAGTTCACCGGTGCCGCGGCGGAACTGCGCCAGGCCTACCTGACCAACCCGAATCACCTTGACGGCGTGAAGGACTCGATCGAAGAGGCCCTGAACCAGTCACCCGAGGAGGGGCGGCGCCGGATGCGTGCGATGCGCCGTCAGGTACTCGCGCACGACGTCGATCGCTGGGCTCGGTCGTTCCTCGACGCGCTGGCGTCGACGCGCGACGCGGAGTCAGCTAGATCGGAGTGATGTACTTGATCTTCCATTCGCCGCTTTGCTTCTCGTAGTCCACGCGGAGTCGACTGCCGTCATAGATCGGCTGCTTGGACTTGTCGGTCACGGTCCGGTTCATGAACACCATCACCGACCCTGAATCGCGATGGGCGTCAAGCATTCCCGCGCCGACGACGTTCGCCTGGCTGACGAGTTGGCGTTCGCGCGCCTGCGGGATGATGTCCTTGGCGGCGCGGTCCTTGAACTCCCGCTCGTAGTCCGTGGTGAGCAGCCGGGCGGCGTCGTCGAGGCTGCGTTCGACGGTCTGGTAGTCGTAGCCGAAGATCAGCGGAATCTGTTCGGTCGCCAAGGCGGGCAACGTGTCCGACGTCTGCTTCGCCTCCCGGGTCTCGACCCGCTCCCAGTACAGATACCCGCCGAGCCCGGCCAGAGCGACGACCCCGACGGCCACCAGCACGCCGACGAAGGCCACCAACCTGGCGGCAACGCGGCCCATCAGTTGCCCCCGTCCGGGTACTTGAGGTCGTAGCCGGTCATGTGGCCGTTGTCGTCCTCGTGCACGATCACGCGTAGCCGGTAGGGCTTCGACGGCGAGTTCACCCCGTCGATGTCGGTGACGGTGACGCGTACCGCCACGAGCACCGACGCGTTCTTGGCGATGTCGTCGATCTTCTCCAGCGCCGCGCCGTTGACGACGGCCTCGGAGTTCGCCTGGGTGTCGCGGAAGATCGCCTTGAGGTTGTCGACGTTGTTGCCCTGACTCATCATGTCGCGCAACGGCCCAGAGATCCCGCCGACGAAGCGGTTCACGCTCTCGTCGATGGTGTTCTGGGTGTAGCTGAACATGTTGACGACGGTCTGCGACGCGGTGTCGACGAAGCGCTGATTGCGCGCGTCCCTGGCATCCGCGTTGCGCTGCGAGTCGGCGGCGAAGGCCGTTGCCAAGCCGAGCACGAGCACGAGCACCGCGAGCACCCCGAACGCGGCGACGACGACCTTCCCCCGGCTCGGCTGGCGGCGTGGCGGCCGGCCGAAGGCGTTGGTCGTGGCGCGCGGTCTCTCGGTCGCGGGCTTCGCGACGGTGATGGCAACCGGTGCTGGGCCGACGTCGTCGGTCGCTGGCCCGGCCGCGCGCGACGCACGGCGCCGCGTGACCGCCCGCGAGGTGGTCGTCTCGGACGTCGCCTCGTTCGTGTCCTTCGGGCCCATCACACCTTCCGTGGATCCAACATCAGGTCTACCCACGTCTCCGCGGGGGCCAGCTTGTCTGTGCCAGCGGCGTAGACGCCGGTCCCCCCGGCGGGGTCGACGAAGACACCCGTCCTGGAATCGTACGTGGCCGTGGCGGGGGCACTGGCCTGCGGTGGGCCTCCCTCGGCGGGCAGCGGGGCTGGCGCTGGAGCCTCGGCAGGCAACGGGTCAGGGGCCGGCGCCGCGGGTGCCTCACGAGCGTAGGGCGGCAGCACCTGATCCGGCGGGGCGAAGAACGGCCAGGGCGGCGGCGGCACCCCGGGGTCGCTCGGCGGCACCGGAAGCGGGAACGGCGCCTGCGGCGCGGGACCGGGGCCCGGTTGCACACCCGGCGGCAGCTGCACGGACGGAGGGCCCGGGTCGTAGTCCGCGGCAGGCGGAATGTAGGGGAACTTGTTGGGCGGCGTGATGTTCCGCGGGTTGGTGACCGGGTAGTCGTACGGCACCGGCGGTCCACGCCACGGGTTGGTCCCGATCGGGACGTAGCCCACCGGATCCCGGCACAGCTGGACGGTCGGGGCCCGCTTGCCGGGGAACTCCTGGCACGGGTAGTTGCGCGCGCCGCGGACCACCGCAGCATCGTTCTGCGCCGTCTTGCAGTAGAGGTCGGTCGGCAGGTCGCGCAGCGTGGTGTCGGCAGGCGTTCGGATCAGCGGAGGCGGGATGAATCCGGTCGAACAGGGCGGTGGGTCGCCGAGGTCGACCTTGAAGTCGAGCTTTCCGCCCTCGTCCGCGGGCAGTCCGCCGCCGACGGTGATGAGCGCGGCCATCAGGGCGGGGAAGATCACCAGCGCCTGTTCGATCGACTTGTGGTAGATCACGCCGATGCGGCCGAAGTTGGCCAGGTTCGCGGCCAACATCGGGAACGTCGGACGGATGCCGTCGAACGTGGTGTTCGCCGCCTCCGTCGCGCCGGGCACGGTCTGCAGCACGGAACGCAGCTGCGGATCGGCGTTGGCGAGTTCGGTGGTGAAGCGGGCCAGCCCCTCGGCCGCCGACTTGATGTCGTCGCCCGCGGCGATCTGAGAGTCGAGGAAGGGTCCGGCCTGGTCGATCAGCTGGGTGGTCTGGCCGTAGTTCGAGTTGGCCTCGTCGATCAGCAGCCGCGACGACTGGATCAGCCGCGCCAGCTCGGGCCCGGATCCGTTGAACGCCTTGAACGTTTCGCGAAGCAAGTCCTGGATTCGGCTGTCGCCGACGCTGTTGACGAGCTTTTCGGCCTGGGTGAGCAACCCGGCGATGTCCTGGCCGATGGCGGTGTTCTCGACGCCGATGCTCGACCCGTCGCGCAGCGTCGACGAGGACGCGTCATCCGGGGGCACCAGGTCGACGTACTGCTCGCCGATGGCCGACACGCTCTTGACCGTGGCCTTGACGTTCTCGGGGACGGGCGTGTCCTTGTTCAGCCGCATGCTGGCGACGACACCGTCGGCGGTGAGCCCGACGGACTCGACCCGGCCGATGGTGACGCCGCGGTAGGTGACGTTTGCGTTCTGGTACAGCCCGCCAGCGGCGACGAAGTCGGCGGTCACGTCGTAGCTGCCGATGCCGACCGCGGACGGGAGGTGGAGGTAGAACGCCGAGATGGCGCCGACGCAGAGCACCGTGACGATCGCGAAGATCGTCAACTGCAGACGGGTTAGCCGGTCGAGCATCAGGGCACCGCCTCGGTGTGTTGAGTCGCGCTACCGGGCGGGATCTTGAACGGATCCGCGGCCTGACCCGAGAGGTTCGACATCGCGCCGGTCAGGAAGTCCGGCGGGTTGATGACCTCGTCGAGATGCTTCATGTTGGGGTCGAAGCCCTTCGAGGTGGTGAACACGGACTCACCGGTGCGCCGCACTGTCAGGTCGAACGTGACGAACACGTTGAGGTAGTCGCCACGTACGGCGTTGCGCAGATACTTGTACTGGAACGGGAACGTGGGCAGCAGCTCGAGGTCCGAGATGAAGTCGTCGGCATTGTCGTTGAACGCCTTGATCACCGGGTAGAGGTCCTTGAAGTCGGCGGCGAAGTCGGACTTGGTCTCCGACAGCACGTGAGAAGCCACGCCGGCGAACTCACGCAACGCAGTGAATGCGTCGACGAGGTTGGATCGATTGTCGTTCAACACCTTCAGCGCGCCGGGCAGCGAGTCAAGGGCTCGGCCGAGATTGTCCTTGCTTCGGGCCAAGATGCCCGCGAAGCGGTTCAGCCCCTCGGCCGCGGTGATGATGTCGGCGGTCTGCGCATCCAGTGAGCTGGTCAGCTCCGCCAGCCGCGGGATCAGCTCGGCGAAACTGCCCGCCCGGCCCGCCACCGCGGCGAAGGCCTCGTCGGTGATGTCCTGCAGCGCACCGAGATTGCCCTTGTTCACCACGACGCCGAGCGACGACAGCACCTCTTCGGTGGTCGGGTAGCGGCCGGTGCGCTCCAACGGGATGTTGGAGCCCTCCTTCAGCCTGCCCTGCCCGGACCCGTCCACGGGCCGAATGAGCTCGACGTGCTGAGAACCCAGCAGCGAGGTCTGCGCGACCGTCGCGCTCGAGTTGTCGGGCAGGTCGACGCTGGAGTCGAGCGACAGCGTCACCGCCGCGAAGAACGTGCCGTCGGGCCGCTGCACCGCGTCGATGCCGGACACGCTGCCGACGGTGACGTCGTCGACCATCACCGGTGAGTTCTGCGGGAGCGTCGCCACGTCGGGCAGCTCGACGGTGATGTTGTACGAGCCGGAGCCGTGGCCCGCGGTGCCCGGCATGTCGAGCGAGTTCAGCCCACCGAACGAGCAGCCGGCGAGCAGAACCGTGCCGGAGCCGAGCGCCACCGCCCTCCGGCCGGAGCGCAATACCTTGCCACGCAACGTCTTACGCACTACCCACCTCCCTGTTCAGCGGGAAGCGGCTCGACGGGCGGTGGGCCGGGTAGCGGGCCTGCCCCCATCGGCGGGGGTTCCGGCACTGGGCCTGCCTGCGAGACCTGACCGACCACGGGGGGTGGCGGCAGGATGAGGTCACTCAACGTGCCGTCGGGGTTCATCATCGGCGGCGTCACGCCAGGCGCCGGATTCCATTGCAGATACGGCACCGGGGTCTGAGCCTTGGCCTCGGTCTCCGGGGTGTCGTAGATGATCTGGCCCTTGTACGCCGTGATGCTGTTGATCGGGTGGAACAGGATCGGCGGATAGTTCACCGCCAGCCGTTTGAACACCGGTCCCATGCGCTGGCGGCAGATCTCCGCGCGCTTGTAGTTGTCGGGTGAGGCGCCGACGTCGAACGTACCGCCGCAGATGAACTGGACCGGGTTGGAGAAGTTCGGCAGCGACAGCAGCCCGCCGACCGTGCCCTGTGCCGGGTTGTAGATGTTGTAGAAGTTCGCCAGGCCGTTCGGCGTGATGTGCAGCACCTGCTCGATGTCGTCACTGTGCTCGGTCAGCATCGTCGTGAATTCGGTGAGCTTGCTGATCTGGCCGATCAGCGCCGTGTTGTTCTCGTTGAGGAAGCCCTTGACGTCAGCAAGGGCCTGGTTCAGCGTGCCGAGGGTGGCGTCGAGGTCGACCGAGCTGTCGGCCAGCACCTGCGACACCGAGGCGACGTGGTTGGAGAACTGAACGATCTGCTCATTGCTGTTCGACAGCGCGTTGACGAGCACCTGGAGGTTGCGCACGGTACCGAACAGGTCGGTGCGCGAGTCCCCCAATCGGCCAGCAGTTTGCGATAGTTCGCGCAACGCGTTGCGGAACGAGTCGCCGTTGCCGTCGAAGGTGTCGGCGGCCTGGTTCACGAACTCGCTCAGCGGCCCCTGCATCGAACCCTGCTGCGGTCCGAGTTGCGTGCTCAGCGCAGTGAGCTGTTCCTTGACCTCGTCCCACTCCACCGGAACGCCCGTGCGGTCGAGGCCCACCTCGGCGCCGTCGGCCATCGCGGGGCCGCTCTTATAGGCCGGCGCAAACTGAATGAACCTGGCGGACACCAGGTTCGGGGCGATCACGATCGCCTTGGCATCGGCGGGCAGCTTGACGTCGTCACGCACCTTCATGGTGACCTTGACGTCGGTGGCGCGCGGCTGAATCGACTCGATGGTGCCCACCGGCACCCCGACCACCCGCACGTCGTCACCGGGGTAGAGCCCGACGGCGTTGGTGAAGTACGCCACCACCTTGTGGCCCTGGCGCGCCGGCCAAACCAGGTAGACGCCACCGACCAAGGCGGCCACCAGCATGCCCACCACCGCCAGCCGCAGCCAGCGTGAGCGCGAGGTCGTCGAATTCTCCTGTGTCATGGGGACTTCGGCCTAATGATCATGCGCTCGGAGATGTATCCGCGCAGGTAGTCGGCGAGGCTGTCGGGCAGCTTGCCCGGCTGGAAGTAGGTGTCGAGCAACACCTCGGAGAGGCTGGCGGGCGGCAGGCCGTACAGGTTGATCTGGAAGCCAGGTCCAGAGCCGACCACTTCGCCAAGCGCTGTCGCGTATGGCGGGAGCCTGCGCAACGCCTCGCCGATGTGTTCCTTGCGCTCGAGCAGGTTGTCCATCACGGCGTTGAGCTTGTCCAGGGCGGGCTTGAACTCGCGGCGGTTGTCGGCGACGAAACCTGAAAGCTGTTGAGAGACATCGTCGATGCCTGAGATCAGGTTGCTCAGCGCCTGCCGTCGCTCATCGAGTGCGGCGAACAGCAGATTGCCATCGGTGACCAGTTGGTTCACCTGGCCCGAGCGCTGCGCGAGCGTGTCGGACACCCGCTTGGCGTGCACCAGCAGCTGTTGCAGCGCCTCGTCGCGCTGGTTCAGGCTGCGCGAAAGGTTGGCCACCCCGTCCAGCGCGCCGCGGAGTTGCGGCGTGGCGTCCTTCAACGTGGCGGTCAGGGTCTGCAGCGCCTGCTCGAACTTGGGCTTGTCGAGCTCGCTGGCGGTCTCGCCCAGGTCCTGAAGCGCGGTGTTCAGCGTGTACGGAGTCGTGGTGCGGCCCAACGGGATCACGGTGGCGTTGCCCGTGCCCTGTGGCGACACCCCCAGCGACTTCTCGCCAAGCACCGTGTCCGTCTTGATTGCGACGAGCGACTGGTCGCCCACCCTGATGTGGCGGTCGACGGTGAACGTGACCTTCGCCGTATCGCCCGCCAGTTCCACGTTCGACACCTTGCCGACCTTGATGCCGGAGACGTTCACGTCGTTGCCGGGCACGATGCCGCCCGCGTCGGTGAAGAAGGCCGCATAGTTCTTGCCCTGCGGCCAGAATGGCAAGCCGGTGTAGCCGAACGACACCAGTACCAGGCACGCCACCACTGCGATGCCGAAGATGCCTGTGCGGATGGCATTTCCGCCGTCGGGCCTAGCCATTCTCCGAGCACCTGCCCTTCGAGGGATCGGGTGGACCGCCGAACGGGATGAGGATGTCGCTGCCGGCAGGCCCGTTGATCTTCATCCGGATCGAGCAGTAGTAGATGTTGAAGAACGATCCGTACGCGCCGAGCGCGTTGAGTCGCAGGTAGTTCTCCGCGAGCGGTTCGATGACCTTGTTGACGTCACCCTTGCGTTCGTCCAACCGCTGCGCGAACGGGCGGAGGTTTTCGATGACGCCCTGAATGGGACGGCGGCTCGTCTGCAATAGCTCGGTGAGGTCGTTGCTGGCGGAGGCGAGCGGTGGGATGGCGCCGGCGACCGGGTCGCGGTGCTCCGCGAGGCCAGTGATGAGCTGCTGGAGCTGGTCGACGCTGGCGTCGAACTGCGCGCCCTTGTCGTCGACGGTGGCCAGCACGGTGTTGAGGTTGTTGATCACGTCGCCGATGAGCTGGTCCCGCGCGGCGAGGTCCTGGGTGAAGGAGCTGGTGTTCGCAAGCATGTTGGACAGCGCCCCGCCCTGACCCTGCAGCAGTTCGATGACGGCATTGCTGACTTCGTTGACCTTCGTACCGTCGAGTCCCTTGAGCACCGGGCGCAATCCGCCGAGCAGCGCGTCGAGGTCAAGCGCGGGCTGGGTGTTCTCCTTGGGGATGGTGGCCCCGGCCGGCAACTTGCGCAGTTCGCCTGGGCCCGAGGTGATCTCGAGGTAGCGGTCGCCGACGAGGTTCTGGTACCGCACCGCTGCCCTGGTGGAGGTGTACAGCTGATAGCGATCGTTCACGTCGAACGCGACGTCGACGGTGTTGTCGGGGTTGAGCTTGATCTTCTTGACCGAGCCGACCAGCACGCCTGCGATGCGGACGTCCTGGCCCGACTTCAGCCGCGATGCCTCAGTGAAGGTCGCGTGATAGGTACCGCCGCCCGCGAAGCGGAACTGCCCGAACACGACCACGAGCCCCGCCGCAACCAACAGCATCACGATGGTGAAGATGCTGACCTTGATCAGATTGCTGTTCTTGTTGGGCATCAGTAGTCGTCCCGTTCCGCGTACGCCCCGTGGAACAGGAACTGCAGCGTCGAGGGTGCGTCGAACTGCAACTCGGTGTTGGGCTGGAACGGAATGTAGGCGTTGTCGGTGACCAGGAACGGCGTGTGGTACCACGACCCGCCGAACTGCTTGGTCGGTACGTCGGGAAGACCGCGGCAGTTGGGGCCGCCGGAGGCGTTGACCATCGGCAGGCTCTCCGGGTAGGTGTACGCCGGTGCGCCAGGCAGGAAGTTCGACGCCACGAACAAGCCGGGTCGGACGCCGCCGATGACGGGTGCGAACGTGTCGAGCGCCTTCTTGGTGCCCTTCAAGATGCAGCCAAGCTCTGGCGAGTAGTCCCCCACCACTTTCAACGGCGCGCGGAAGCGCTGGATGGCGGCGATGAAGTCCTCGGCCGCGGGGGCAAGCGTCGCGGTGCCGTTGTTGGCCAGCCCCGTGGCGGCCAGCAGCGTGGCGTTGAGGTTGTCCTGCTGGTCGATGATCGTGTTGCTGATCGTGGGCGCGGCGTCGAAGACCTTGGCCAGGTCGGGCGCTGCGTCGCCGTAGACGTTCGCGACCACTGCCGTCTTCTGGAAGTCCTCTTGCAGCGTGGGCAACTTCGGATTGAGTTGCTGCAGATAGTAATTCAGCCCTGAAATCGTTGCGCCGAGGTCGTCACCGTTGCCGCGTAGGCCCTCCCCCAAGGCCGTGATGGTGGCGTTGAGGTTGATCGGGTCGACCTTCTTGAGCACGTCGGTCAGCGTCTGGAAGAGCGTGTTCACCTCGAGCTGCACCGAGGACGCCTGCACCTGCGCGCCGGGCCGCAGCGTGTTGCCCGACGGGTTGTCCGGCGGCACGAACTCCACCGCCTTGGCCCCGAAGACCGTCGTGCCGCCGATGCGTACGTTCGCGTTGGACGGGATGTAGGGCAGCTGGCTGCTGTCGATCGCCAGGGTCAGCTTGGCCTGATCCCCTGCGTACTCGATGTCCTTGACCTTGCCGATCTGGATGCCGCGGTACTTGACCTTGGCGTCCCGCTCCATCACAAGGCCGGCCCGTGGCGACAGCACCGTCACGGTGTCGACGCTCGTAAAGACGGCGGTGTACGAGAGGTAGGTGAAGACGACGGCGGCCACGACGGCCGCCGCGAGGATCGCCGCAGCGATCCGGACGTGGCTGCGCTTCGCATCTTCTCCTGCCATCGGTGCCCTACCCGGAGAGGTTGAAGTTGCCGGACGCGCCGTAGACGGCGAGTGAGATGAACAGGACGATGGTGACGACCACGATCAGCGACGTGCGGACGGCCTGGCCGACCGCGATGCCGACGCCGACGGGGCCACCGGACGCGTTGTACCCGTAGTAGGTATGGACCAACATCACCGCGACGGACATGACGATGGCCTGGAGGAACGACCACAACAGGTCTGTCGGCACCAGGAAGGTGTTGAAGTAGTGGTCGTACAGGCCCGCGGACTGGCCGTTGATGAACACGGTGGTGAACCGCGCGGCGAAGAACGCGGCCAGTACCGACAATGCGTACAGCGGCACGATCGCGATCAACCCGGCGATGATGCGCGTCGACACCAGGTAGGACACCGAGTGCACCGCCATCGCCTCGACGGCGTCGATCTCCTCGGCGACGCGCATCGCGCCCAACTGTGCCGTGGTGCCCGCCCCGATGGTGGCCGCCAACGCGATGCCCGCAATCACCGGCGCCACGATGCGGACGTTGAGGAACGCCGACAGGAAGCCGGTCAGCGCCTCGATGCCGATGTCCCCCAACGACGAATAACCCTGTACCGCGATGACGCCGCCAGACGCCAGCGTCATGAACGCCGCGACGCCGACCGTTCCGCCGATCATCACCAGCGCTCCGGTGCCCATCGTCATCTCGGCGATGAGTCGGACGGTCTCCTTGCGGTAGCGCGTCAGCGCGTTCGGGATGTAGCGGATCGACTCGCCATAGAACAGCGCCTGTTCGCCGACCGTGTCGACCGCCCTCGGGAAGCTACGGAAGAAGCGGCGCATGCGCACCGTCGCGTCGTAGCTCACTTCGTCAACACCCGGACGCCGATCGCGGTCATGATGACGTTGATCACGAACAGGCAGATGAATGCGTAGACCACGGTTTCGTTGACCGCGATGCCAACGCCCTTGGGGCCACCCTGCACGGTCAGCCCGCGGTAACACCCGACGAGCCCGGCCACCACGCCGAACAGCAGGGCCTTGACCTCGGCAAGCAGGAGCTCCGGCAGCCCGGTCAACACCGTCAGGCCATCGATGAACGCCCCCGGGTTGACGCCCTGAAGGAAGACCGAGAAGGCGTACCCGCCCGAAAGGCCGATCGCACACACCAGGCCGTTGAGCAGGAGCGCGACGAAGGTCGACGCCAGCACGCGCGGCACCACCAGCCGCTGGATCGGGTCGATGCCGAGCACCCGCATGGCGTCGATCTCCTCGCGGATGGTCCGCGCACCCAGGTCGGCACAGATGGCCGTCGCGCCTGCGCCCGCGACCACCAGCACGGTCACCACGGGCCCCAATTGGGTGATGGTGCCGAAGGCGGTGCCGGCGCCCGATAGGTCGGCGGCGCCGATCTCGCGAAGCAGGATGTTGAGCGTGAAGGCGACGAGCACGGTGAACGGGATGGCAACCAGCAGTGTCGGCACCAGCGACACCCGCGCGATCATCCACGTCTGATCGAGGAACTCGCGGAACTGAAACGGCCGCCGGAAGATCTTGACGAAGGTGTCGATGGACATCTCGACGAACCCGCCAACGGCCCGGGCCGGAACCGCAAGCTGTTCGATCAAGCTCGGCTCCGTTCTTCGGGGCGGGGACGATCGGGCGTCATGGCGAAGGGTCCGTTATTGACGCTCGCGCTAGCCCCATCGCCCGTGGTTAAGCGTTGCTCTTAGTGAGCCGGCTCATATTAACTAGAACGTGTTCGCAGTGTCAAAGAACCGCAAGATCCGCCGCAATAAGCCTATCTATGCTGTTCAGGGCAAGTGTGACGCGGATCATTCTGGAACGTGTTCTACCGTTATCGCGGGGTTGACAACGTGGCACTTCAGTCTCGCGACTCCATCAGTCCAGTAGCGGAGAAACCACGTTCCGGATCACGGTCAGCAAAGTATTCGCGCAACGTCTCGTCGAGGTCTGCCGCAGCCCACGCGTCGGCTGGCGCGGTGAAGTGCTGCTCCGCGATGGGCGCCGCAACCAACGTCACGGTCGGACCGTAAACGATGAACAGCTGTCCGTTGACCCCTTCGGAGGCCGGCGACGACAGGAACCGGACCAGGTTGACCACGTGCTCGGGTGACAGCGCGTCGACCTTGCCCTCGGCCAATTCCGGTGCGTCTCCGAACACGTCGGCGGTCATCGCGGTCCTGGCCCGCGGCGCGATCGCATTGGCCCGAACGCCGTAGCGTCCCAGCGCGCGCGCGGCCGTCAGCGTCAACGCCGTGATGCCCGCCTTCGCCGCGCCGTAGTTGGCCTGACCGACTGGACCGGCGAGCCCGGCCTCCGACGACGTGTTGACGATGCGCCCATAGACGGTGCCGCCGTTGGACTTTGCCTTGTCCCGCCAGTAGGTGGCCGCGTTGCGCGTCAGGAGGAAGTGACCGCGCAGGTGCACGGCGATGACGGCATCCCAGTCTTCGTCGGTCATGTTGAACAACATGCGGTCACGCGTGATCCCCGCGTTGTTGACCACGATGGCCAGGCCGCCGAGGCCGTCGGCGGTCGCGACCAGCTCGTCGGCGGTGCTGCGCTCGCTGATGTCGCCGGGCACCGCAACGCCCTTGCTGCCCACCGCAGCAATCTCGGCGAGCACGTCGGAGGAGTCCAGTGCGGGGGCGATGTCGTTGACCACCACCGTGGCGCCCGCACGCGCCAGCCCGATGGCCTCGGCCCGTCCGAGCCCCGCTGCCGCACCTGTGACCACCGCGACCAGGCCAGACAGGTCCGTCGCGTCAGATTGTGTCGTCAATTTATGAATACCTCTAGTCTCTGCGGATCAAGGCGGCTCTTGGGCATTCCTGGATGGCCTGCTCCGCGAGCTCCTCCTGGTCGTCGGGTACGGGATCGAGCTTGACGACGGCGTAGTCCTCGTCGTCGAGATCGAACAGGTCCGGGGCAATTCCAAGGCATACCGCGTTGCCTTCGCAGCGGTCGCGATCGACTTCAACTCGCACGACAAACCTCCCTGCAGTACTCGCACCAACCGTGTGCGGGCCAGAATACGACCTCACTCGACGGATGCCAGTGTGACACCGGCCTGGACCCCAAGACTAGAACGTGTTACAACCGGGAAAGGCAGTGCCCCTGTTTGGGCCCAAGGTTCACGGACGAAAGAGGAAGTCGCCATGCGCATCGGATACACGCCCGAGCAGGAGGAGTTGCGCCGCGAACTGCGCGCGTACTTCACCAAGCTGATGACCCCCGAGCGAGCCGAGGCGCTGTCCAGCAGTGAGGGCGAGATGGGCCGGGGCAACGTCTATCGCGACACCGTCCAGCAGATGGGCAAGGACGGCTGGCTGACGCTGTCCTGGCCCAAGGAGTTCGGCGGCCAGGCGCGGCCGCCGATGGACGGCCTGATCTTCAACGACGAGGCTTCGATCGCCAACGTGCCCGTGCCGTTCCTGACGATCAACAGCGTCGCGCCGACGATCATGCACTTCGGCACCGAGGAGCAGAAGAAGTTCTTCCTACCCAAGATCGCCGCCGGCGAGCTGCACTTCGCCATCGGCTACTCCGAGCCGGGCGCGGGCACCGACCTCGCCGCGCTGCGCACCGCCGCGGTGCACGACGGCGACGACTACGTCATCAACGGCCAGAAGATGTGGACCAGCCTCATCGCCTACGCCGACTACGTGTGGCTGGCCGTCCGCACCAATCCCGAGGCCAAGAAGCACCGCGGCATCTCGATGCTCATCGTGCCGACGACGGCCGACGGCTTCTCCTGGACGCCGGTGCACACCATGTCCGGCGTCGACACCAGCGCCACCTACTACCAGGACGTCCGTGTCCCGAAGTCAGCGCTCGTCGGCGAGGAGAACGGCGGCTGGAAGCTCGTCACCAACCAGCTCAACCACGAACGCGTCGCCCTGGTTTCGGCGCAGCCGATCTTCTCGGCGCTCGACGGCGTCCGCGAATGGGCGCAGAACACCAAGGACGCACACGGCCGACGTCTGATCGACTCGGAATGGGTGCAACTCAACCTCGCTCGCGTACACGCCAAGGCCGAGGTGCTCAAGCTCATCAACTGGGAACTGGCCTCGACCGAGGCCGCCCCTTCGCCCGCCGACGCATCGGCGGCCAAGGTGTACGGCACCGAGCTGGCCACCGAGGCCTACCGGCTGCTCATGGAGGTGCTCGGCACGGCGGCGACGCTCCGCAAGGACACCCCCGGCGCGCTGCTGCGTGGCCGCATCGAACGCATGCACCGCTCTTGCCTGATCCTGACCTTCGGCGGCGGTACCAACGAGATTCAGCGCGACATCATTGGCATGGTGGCCCTCGGCCTGCCCCGAGTGAACCGGTAAGAGAGACTTTCACATGGACTTCACGTCTGCAGAAGAGACCAACGACCTCAGTGGCCTGGTGCGCGACATCACCGAATCGGTATGCACGCCTGACCACTTCAAGGAACTCGACAAACTCGAAGAACGCTTCGACTCCGCGTTGTGGAAGAAGCTGATCGACGCCGACGTGCTGTCCGCAGCCGCACCGGAGTCGTTGGGCGGCGGCGGTTTCGGCGTGCTGGAGCAGTCCGCGATCCTGACCGCACTGGGCCGCCAGCTCGCAGCGGTGCCCTACCTGGAGTCGGTCGTGCTCGGCGCGGGCACCCTCGCGAAGTTCGGCTCCGAAGGGCTGCAGAAGGATTGGGCGACACCGGCCGTAGCGGGAGCGAAGATCCTGACCACCGCGCTGGACGGCGAGATGGGTCAGGGTCCCGTACAGGCTCAGCAAAATGGCACCGGCTACCGGCTGACCGGGACCCGCGCGCTCGTCGCGTTCGGTCCGGTCGCAGACGCGTTCCTGGTGCCGGCTGAAACGCCCTCGGGCGAGCAGGTGTTCCTGGTCGCCAAGGACGACGCCGGCGTGACGGTGACGTCGCTCGACACCACCGGCCACGGCAGCGTCGGGCAGCTGGATTTGCAGGGCACCGAAGTCGGCGCCGACCGCGTCGTCGGTGGCACTGAGGTCCTCGACTGGATTCGCACGCTATTCACGCTGGGCCACAGCGCCTTCCAGCTCGGCGTGCTGGAGCGCGCCCTGGAGCTGACGGCGACCTACGCCCGTGAACGCGAGCAGTTCGAGCGTCCCATCGGCAGCTTCCAGGCCGTGTCATCGCGACTGGCCGACGGGTACATCGACATCAAGGGCCTGCGCCTGACGCTCACCCAGGCGGCGTGGCGGCTCTCGGAGGAGCTGCCCGCCGCACTCGAGGTCAACAGCGCAGCCTTCTGGGCTGCCGAGGCGGGGCATCGGGTGGCCCACACCACGGTGCACGTGCACGGAGGCGTCGGCATCGACACCGACCACATCGTGCACCGGTACTTCCTGGCGGCCAAGCAGACCGAGTTCGCGGTCGGTAGCGCGACGGGGCAACTGCTGCGCATCGGCCGCGAGCTCGCCGAGACGCCAGTCTGACGCGTCCTGCGCAGGTGACCGCTCCTCGAAACCCGACCGTCGCGGAGCTCCTGGCGCCGCTCGTGGACGTCACGGATCGTGGCGTCCACGACGAGACCGGGTTCGTCACGTGGCGCGACCACGTCCGCTCCGGTGCCCAACTCGCGGCCGCACTGCGGGCGCGCCTTGACCCCGACGCGCCGCCACACGTCGGCGTGATGCTGAGCAACACGCCGTTCTTCTCGACGGTACTGGTGGCGGCGGGCTTGGCCGGCCTGGTTCCCGTCGGGCTCAACCCGACGCGCCGTGGGGATGCCCTTGTCCGCGACGTCGTCCGGGCCGACTGCCAGCTTGTGCTGACCGACGACACGGCACTGATGCCCGAAGGACTTGCCCACGTCGACGTCGAATCCGACTCGTGGGCAGCAGAACTCGCCGCTCACCAGGGCGCACCCGTCGAGTTCGCGGATGTGGACCCCGACGACCTGTACATGCTGATCTTCACCTCGGGCACCAGCGGCGAGCCCAAGGCGGTCCGCGTCACGAACGACAAGGTGGCCTTCCCCGGCCGCATGCTGGCCGAGCGGTTCGGGCTCGGTCCGGCCGACACGGCCTATCTGTCGATGCCGCTGTTCCACTCGAACGCGGTGATGGCGGGCTGGGCCGTCGCGGCTGCCGCGGGAGCGTCGATTGCGTTGCGCCGCAAGTTTTCCGCGTCGCAGTTCATTCCCGACGTGCGGCGCTACCACGCCACGTACGCGAACTACGTCGGGAAGCCACTTTCGTACGTGCTCGCGACGCCGCCGCGCGACGACGATGCGGACAATCCGCTGAGGTTCCTCTACGGGAACGAGGGGGCGCCACGCGACCTGGTGCGCTTCGCCGAGCGGTTCGACGTGACGGTCGTCGACGGCTTCGGCTCCACCGAGGGAGGCGTCGCGGTCGCGCGCACGCCCGACACCCCGGACGGATCGCTGGGCCCGCTGACCGACGAGGTGGCGATCGTCGACGTCGATACCGGGGCACCGTGCCCGCCCGGCACCGTCGGCGAACTGGTGAACCCCAAGGGCCGCGGGTGGTTTCGCGGCTACTACGGCGACGAGGGCGCGGAAGCCGAGCGGATGGCCGGTGGCGTCTACCACTCGGGCGACCTCGCCTACTGCGATGAAGCCGGCTACGTCTACTTCGCCGGGCGCCTCGGTGACTGGATGCGGGTCGACGGCGAGAACCTGGGCACGGCACCCATCGAACGCATTCTGCTGCGCCACCCCGACGTCGCCGAGGCCGCCGTGTACGCCATCCCCGATCCCGCCGTCGGAGACCAGGTGATGGCCGCGCTGGTGCTCAGTGCGCGCGCCGAGTTCGACGCGGCCCGGTTCGAGGCGTTCCTGTCCGAACAGCCCGATCTCGGACCCAAGCAGTGGCCGAGGTACGTCCGCGTCAGCACGGGCCTGCCTCGCACGGCGACGTTCAAGGTGCTCAAACGAGCACTGTCGACCGAGGGCACCGATTGCGCCGATCCGGTCTTCGAGCTCAGCCGGTAACCTCGCAGGGGTGGGCTACCGCGAGTTGCCACCACCCACCGCGCTGCGCGAGCTGGTCGAGGCAGCGTGGGTGGTCGACGGCCCGGGCGACGTAGTACGCGTGCTGCCCGACGGCTGCATGGACCTGATCCGGATGCATGGCCGCGTCGTGGTCGCAGGCCCCGACACGGCGGCATCGGTGAGCGCGCGCGGCCCGGAACCCTTCGCGGGACTGCGTTTTCGGCCAGGCGCGCTGCCCCGGCTGCTCGGCGTGCCCGCCGCGGAGCTGCGGGATCAACGGATTGCGCTCGACGAGCTCGGCATCACCTGCCCCGAACGGCCGTTGACGGAGCTGGCCAGCGAGTTGGCGGCCCGCGCGCCACGCAACGAGCTGGCGCCGTGGTCGCTGACGACGCTGCGCCACGTGACCGCGCGGCTGGCCGCCGGAGCGCCGGTTGCCGAGGTCGCGAGTGACGCGGGTTGGTCGAACCGCACCCTGCAGCGCCAGAGCCATGCCGTCTACGGGTACGGGCCCGCGACGCTGCGGCGGGTGCTGCGGTTCCGTCGCGCCGTGTCGATGCTGCGCGCCGGACGGGCACCCGCCGACGTCGCGGCGGCGGCCGGGTATTCCGACCAGCCGCATCTGCATCGCGAAGTGCGTGCGCTCGCAGGCACCACAGTCGCCGGGCTGGCCGGCGATTAGCCCAGCAGGGCGAACAGGTCCACCCAATTCCCGTCCGGGTCGGAGACGGTCGCATAGCGCATCCCCCAGGGTGCGTCGTACGGCTTCAACGTCCCGGCATGGCCTGCCGCGGTGAGCTTGTCGAACAGCGCGTCGACCTCGGACGGGGAGCCCAAGCCGAACGCGAGCGCGACCCGGCCTGTCCAACTTCCCGGGTCGCTTCGCTCCTGCCCGCCGGACGATTCCGGCGGTGCCCACCCGGGGTGCATTCCTGCGATGGTTTCGTCGGTGTCGAACGACAGCGTGTTGCCGCCGGGCAACTCGACCGCGACGTGCGGAGCTTCCGGATCGGGAACCGCCAGGCCAAGCAGGCGATAGAAGTCCAGCGACCGTGCCAGGTCACTGGCGAAGAGCTGGAACACCGTCGATGTCACGCGAATATCCATGGCCGAAACGGTAGGCCGCCGCAGCGGCGGAGTCGTGAACGAATCGGACAACCCGAAACGCTAGATCCGCTAACGAGCTGTCCTACTCTGACGCCATGGCGATCGATCCGTCCGCGGTGGACCTGTCCGGGCGCATCGCGGTGGTCACCGGCGGCGGGTCCGGGATCGGCCGCGGCATCGCCGCGGGCCTGGCCGCCTTCGGCGCGTCCGTCGCGATCTGGGAACGCGACGAGCAGACCTGCGCGGCCACCGCCGAAGCCGTCGGCGCACTGGGCATCCCGACCGACGTCAGGGAATCCGCGCAGGTAGATGCCGCCCTGGCCCAAACCGTCGGAGAGCTCGGGCCCGTCAGCGTGTTGGTGAACAACGCGGGCGGCGTCTTCGCATCTCCACTGCTGGAGACGTCCGAGAACGGATGGGATGCGCTGTACCGGTCCAACCTTCGGCACGTGCTGCTGTGCACACAGCGAGTTGCGCGGCTGATGGTCGAGCACGCGCTCGGTGGCAGCATCATCAACGTCACCTCGATCGAGGGGGTGCGCGCCGCACCGGGATACGCCGCGTACGCCGCCGCCAAGGCAGGCGTCGTCAACTACACCCAGACCGCGGCCTTGGAGCTCGCCCCCCACGGCATCCGGGTCAACGCATTGGCGCCCGACTTCACGGTGACCGAGGGGCTGGCCCGGATGTCGTCGCCCGAGGGTTTGCGAAACGCCGCCCGCATGGTCCCGATGGGCCGCGCCGGCCACGTCGACGAAATGGCAGGAGCCGCTGTCTTCTTGGCGTCAGGGCTATCGAGCTACGTCACCGGACAGACGATCCACGTCGACGGTGGCACGCACGCGGCTGGGGGCTGGTATCCGCATCCGGAGACCGGCGACTACGTGCTCGGCCCCACGTGAGGAGTCTTGACTGGCAACGAGACTGAGCAAATCAAGGCGAGTAGATCTACTCACCCAGAAAGGCGTGGCTTTTGAGCTACGCTTCGCTGCGGAATGGCCAACGGTGAAGTTTGCCCGCAGCCACCATGTGAAATCGTCCAATTACGAGGAGTAAAAGAAATGAGAGCATCGGCGCTGACCGGTGTGGCTGCGGCCATCACTGCCCTGGCCGTCGTGCTGTCCGGCTGCGGTTCGGACACAAAGACAGCTACGTCCACCAGCTCGAGCGCAGATAGCTCGACCAAGTCCTCCAGCAGCAAGACTTCGACTACGAAGAAGAAGCCGAAGGTCGAGCAGACCCCGGAGGAGAACGCCCCAGGGCCCAACGACACCATCGCGAGCTACATCGAGAAGAACGGCATCCAGGAGTCGCCCGTCAAGATGGGTGATCCCGGCTCGCCGACCATCGATCTGCCCGTTCCTGAGGGCTGGGAGCCGGCCGGTGAGGACACCCCGGACTGGGCGTACGGCGCGATCGTCTACACCGGGCCCGAGGCCGAGGAGTACACGCCAAGCGTCGTGGCCATCGTGTCCAAGCTGACCGGTGACGTGGACCCCCAGGCGATCATCGACCTTGCGCCAGGCGAGTTGAACAACCTGCCCGGCTACAAGCCGATGAACGAGGGCAGCACCAGCACGCTTGGCGACTACCCCGCCTACGTGCTCGGTGGAACGTGGGAGTCCGAGGGACAGACCAAGCTCGTCGCCCAGAAGACGGTGGTGATCCCGGGACCCGACGGGCTCTTCGTGCTGCAGCTCAACGTCGACGGCCTCGAGAACCAAGGGGACATCGTCGGTTCGGCAACGGATGCCATCGACAACGAGACCAAGATTACGTTCTAGGTCTCACCAACGCCGAACGCCGCCAAGGACATTCGCCTTGGCGGCGTTCGCCGTTGGCTCAGTTGTCGCGGATGCCGTCGAGGCGCGTGGTGGCGTCTTCGAAACCACTGACGAGCTCGGCGATGATGTCGGCGACGGGGCGAATCTCGTTCATCCGGCCGACGATCTGGCCGACGGGCATCGCGATGGTGGTGGGGTCGGACGACTCGCTCATGCGCTGATGGGCCTCGCTGACGAGAATGTTCTGCAGCGGCATCGGCAGCGGCTCCGGAGCGCCCTCGGCATCCCAGGCATCGGTCCAGCGGCTCTTGAGCAGCCGGGCCGGCTTGCCGGTGTAGATGCGCCTACGCACCGTGTCACTGGAACCGGCCGCGAGCAGGGCCTGCTGGATCACCGAAGCGCCACCCTCGGTGCGCACGCCGAGGTCGTACTCGGCCGCAGTGAGAAACGCCGAACCCATCCAAACGCCTTGCGCGCCAAGGGCCAGTGCCGCCGCGACCTGCCGCCCGGTGCCGATACCGCCCGCCGCCAGCACCGCGGCGCTGCCACCAAGCGCGTCAACCACTTCGGGCACCAACACCATCGACGCGATCTCGCCGGTGTGGCCGCCCGCCTCGTGGCCCTGGGCGATGACGATGTCCACTCCGTTGTCGACGTGGCGCAGCGCGTGCTTGGCGCTACCGGCCAGCGCCGCCACCGGAACACCGGCGGCGTGCACCTGGTCGATGACGTCCTTCGGGGGTGAGCCAAGTGCGTTGGCGATCAACTTGATCGGGTGCTTCAGCGCCACCTCGACGTGGCTGCGCGCCACTGAGTGCAACCAGCCGAGCACGCCTTCGGAGCGCTCTCCGTCCGCGGGCAGCGGTGGCACCCCGAGGTCGGCGAGTGTCTTGTCCACGAAGTCGCGGTGCGCCTGCGGGATCAGCTTGTTGATGTCGACGCTACTGCCCTCGGTCGGAACCTTGGCGGGCATGACGATGTCGACGCCATATGGCTTGCCGTCGGTGTTCTCGTCCATCCACTGCAGCACGGTTTCGAGGTCGTCGGCGTCGTTGAACCGCACGCAACCCAACATGCCGAGCCCGCCGGCCCGGGTGACCGCGGCGGCCACCTTCTCCGACGGCGTGAAGACGAAGATCGGGTACTCGATGCCGAAGCGCTCGCAGAGTTCAGTCTTCATGCTTGCACCCCAGCGTGTTTGGCGTGCACGTCGTCGGCAGGCCGTTCCTCGGTGGTGTCCTTGGCCCAGCGGTAGTCGGGCTTGCCCGCGGGCGAGCGCTTCACCTCGTCGACCAGCCAAAGACTGCGCGGCACCTTGTATCCCGCGATCTCCTTGCGGACGAAGGCGTCGAGGTCGGCCAACGTGAGGCGGGTGCCCTCGCGCGGCTGCACGACGGCGGCGACGTGCTGGCCGAAGCGGGGGTCGGGCACCCCGACCACCAAGGCGTCGAACACGTCGGGGTGGCCCTTGAGTGCGGCTTCCACCTCTTCGGGGTAGATCTTCTCGCCGCCGCTGTTGATCGACACCGAGCCGCGGCCCAGCATCGTCACGCTGCCGTCGGCCTCCACCTCGGCGTAGTCGCCCGGAATCGCGTACCGCACACCGTTGATCGTCTGGAACGTCTCGGCCGTCTTCTTCTCGTCCTTGAAGTAGCCAACCGGGATGTGGCCCTTCTTGGCGATGATGCCGCGCACACCCGAGCCCGGGACGACCTCGTTGCCGTCCTCGTCGAGCACGACGGTGGTCTTGTCGATGGTGACGCGCGGCCCACCGGTGTGCGACTGCCCCTTGGCGACGATGCTGGTGCCGCCGAAGCCGGTCTCCGAGGAGCCAATTGAGTCGGTGATGATGCGGTTGGGCAGCAGCTCGAGGAACTTCTCCTTGATGCTGGTCGAGAACAACGCCGCGGTGCTGGCGAGCAGGAACAGCGACGACAGGTCGTACTCGTTTCCCTTCTCCTGGTGCGCGAGCAGCGCGTCCAGCAGCGGGCGGGCCATCGCGTCGCCGGTGAAGAACAGCAGGTTGACCTTGTGCTCGTGGATCATCCGCCAGACCTCGTCGGCGTTGAATTCCGGTGCCAGCACCACGGTTTGGCCGGAGAACAGCGACATCCACGTCGCCGACTGGGTGGCGCCGTGGATCATCGGCGGGATCGGCAACCGGATCATCGGCGGGTTCTCCGCGGCCGCCTTCGACAGGTCGTACTCGTCGGCGACGGGCTCACCCGTCGCAAAGTCGGTGCCGCCGAACAGGACTCGGTAAATGTCCTCGTGGCGCCACATGACGCCCTTCGGGAAGCCGGTGGTGCCGCCGGTGTAGAGCAGGTAGATGTCGTCGGCGCTGCGTGGGCCGAAGTCGCGCTCGGGTGAGCTTTCGGCGATGGCGGAGTAGAACTCGACGCCTCCGTAGCGCTGATAGTCGTCGTCACTGCCGTCCTCAACCACCAGGATGGTCTTGACGTTCGGCGTCTCCGGCAGCACGTTGACGACGCGGTCGGAGTAGCGGCGCTCGTGCACCAACGCGACCATGTCCGAGTTGTCGAACAGGTAGCGCAGTTCACCCTCGACGTAGCGGAAGTTGACGTTGACGAGGATCGCGCCCGCCTTGACGATTCCGAGCATCGCGATGACGATCTCGATGCGGTTACGGCAGTAGAGGCCGACCTTGTCGTCCTTTTTCACACCGTTGTCGATGAGGTAGTGAGCAAGCCGGTTGGCCTTCTCCTCCAACTCGGCGTAGGTGAGCTGCTGGTCCCCGGAAATGAGGGCGACACGGTCAGGCACGGTGTCGATGGTGTGCTCGGCAAGATCGGCGATATTGAGGGCCACGGAACCTAAACTAGAACGTGTTACATTTCGAGACAAGTCTGTGGCGACGAAGCTGGAAGGCAGATACCCGTGAGCGACCCCGAAAAGGGCCCCGACGCACTCATTGAGCAGCGCGGACACACATTGATCTTGACGCTGAACCGCCCGGAGGCGCGCAACGCGCTTTCCACTGAGATGCTCTCGATAATGGTCGAGGCGTGGGACCGCGTCGACGAGGACCCGGAGATCCGGACGTGCATCCTGACCGGCGCCGGCGGCTACTTCTGCGCGGGCATGGACCTCAAGGCGGCCACCAAGGCACCCCCTGGCGACTCGTTCAAGAGCGGCGCCTTCGACCCGACGCGCATCGACGGACTGCTCAAGGGTCGGCGCCTGAAGAAGCCGCTGATCGCCGCCGTCGAGGGGCCGGCGATCGCGGGCGGTACCGAGATACTGCAGGGCACCGACATCCGCATCGCGGGCGAGAGCGCCAAGTTCGGCATCTCCGAGGCCAAGTGGAGCCTGTACCCGATGGGCGGCTCCGCCGTGCGGTTGCCGCGTCAGATCCCGTACACGATCGCGTGCGACCTGCTTTTGACCGGACGCCACATCACCGCCGCCGAGGCCTTGCAGTACGGACTGATCGGCTACGTCGTGCCCGACGGCACCGCCTTGGAGAAGGCGCTCGAGATCGCCGAGGTCATCAACAACAACGGCCCGCTCGCCGTGCAGGCGATCCTCAAGACCATCCGCGAGGCCGAGGGCATGCACGAGGAAGAGGCGTTCAAACCCGACACCGCGAACGGCATCCCGGTGTTCCTGTCCGACGACGCCAAGGAAGGCCCTCTTGCCTTCAAGGAGAAGCGGGCCCCGAACTTCCAGATGAAGTAGCGCTCACACACCCACCCACCTTCCGCCCAACGTCCGCTCCGGGGTCTTTGACGTTTGATCGTGCGGTTTCATACGCAACTCGCCGGGCGCGGCGTATGAGCTCGCACAGTCAACGGGCGCACGGCCAAAGGGGCGACAACCTCACCAGAGCCGCTCGGCGAGCAGACCCATCACGTCGAGATCCTCGATCGCAGCCGTTGTGCTCAGCAATGCCGGGCGCGTCACCTCGACGGGCTGCCACTGCGTGCCCATCGCGGCCGTCGAAACCGCCGCGATCCAGGAGTAGATCGAGAACAGCCGGTACTGGTCGTGCGCGGTCCCTTCGTCAAGCGTCCACCCGTTGGTGGCTAGGGCCGTCAGATAGCGCGCCAGCAATGCATCCTCCGCTTCCCGCCGCACCTCGATCGGAAGCGAGTTGCACAGAAAGTACGCGACGTCGCGCACACCTGGTGCCCGCGACGCCACCGCCCAGTCGTAGAAGCCGGTGCGGGTCCCATCGACGAACAGGTTGCCCATGTGGTCGTCGCCATGGATCAGCGTGCGCTCGCCGGCGTCGAACAACGCGACGACGTCACCCGAACGCGCGATGTACAGCTCGGCGAGCGCGCGGAACGCCGCACCAAGCTCGTCGCCGAACTGATCGAGCCCCAGCTGGATGAAGTGGGTGCGCTGCGCCGCGAGCTCCCCGTCGGTGGGCTTGCGCCGCATGCCATCCGGCGGGGTCAACCACGGCAATTCGCGGCCACGGTAAGTGGCGTGCAACAGGGCCAGTTCGTCCACCAGGGACGTCGCGACGCCCAGCACGTCGTCGTCACCAGGCGTGGGGAATCGGCACCCCGACGCGGCGAGGTCCTCCAACACCATGACGAAGGATCCGTCGGCCGGATCGCACGCCGCGTGCCAGACGCGGGGCACCCGCACCGGTAGCTCGGCTCCGACGGCCTCGTACAGTCGGGCCTCCGCCACTCCGAGGCCGATCTTGCGCAGGAACGACCGCTGCTGCGGGGTGAACGGTTGCAGCTTCACGAACACGCTGCCGGGCACGTCCGCTGGACCGGTCAACCCGACGCGCGCTCGTCCGGTCGTGCCGGAGTGCGCGTCGAGCAGCTCCACGGCCGTGACGGGCAGGCCGAGCACCTCGCTAAACCAGTCGGCGTCGAGGTCGTCGGTGGACGCGGGAATGGTCACCGCCGAGAAATTACCCGCATCCGCCCTAGATCGGACAATTTCGGTCTAATGTCCGATCTGTGGAACGAGCGCACGGACGACGAACTGCTCGACGAAGCGCCGCTTCGCCGTGGTCGTCCGGCCCCGCCACGCGGGCGACAACAGCACCAGCGCGGCAGTGTGAATCCACCGCGCGACCTCGCGCCGGTCGAGGTCCGGATACATCCCACCGTCGGCCTGCCACCGTTCGAACAGAGGCCCGAAGTGCAGGGCGATCAGGTCGACGAGCTGTTCCGAGCCCACTTCGAGCACCGTGGACAACGCCAAGCTCTCGGTGGCGAACAGCGCCTCATTCAGCGGGTTGCCGACGACCGACTCGGCGGGCACCAGCACCATCGGCGGGATGGACCGCTTTGCGTCACGCGGAAACCGTAGTGAGCGAACGAGTTTCGCGAGCGCCGCGTCCACCCGCAGCAACACCAGTCCGAGCACCAGGTCGTCGCGAGTCGGGAAGTAGCGGTACACCGTCGACCGCACCACGCCGGCTTCCTTGGCGACCTCGGCCATCCGGATCTGGGTGTCGCCCCGTCGCTCGATGCAGCGACCGGCCGCGTCCAGAATGCGCATGCGTGGGTCGTCGGTCATCCGGCCGATGGTACGGGCCAACCCGGCAACGTTAGGAAGGTATGGGAATCAAAGACATTGGCCGATTGCTCGGCGCCGACGAAGGACTCAACCACCAGATCGTCGACACCTTCGCCACGTTGGCGCAGTCGGAATTGGCATGGACCGAGAAGATCTGGGGCTCGCTGGCCCGCATCGACGGCTCGCTGCAGGTGGACTTCGGGTTGGGCAAGTACCAGAACCGCGGCATCATCGACGGGTTCGGCGGCGTGTCCCGTGGCAGGGAACAGTGGACGGTGCGGGGCAGCCGGGTGCTACACACCGCGCCAGAGCACATGGGCGTCGGCCCCGTCCACCTGGAGATCGTGGAACCGCTCAGGCAGATGCGCTTCCGGTTGGAACCCAATGACGTGCAACCGATCTCGTTCGACATCGTGCTGACGGGCGTGACGCCGCCGTTCTTCGAGGAGCGCAACCTCGTCCGCAACCGACAGACCGGGCGGGTCGACGTCGACGTCATCCGGTACCACCAGGGCGGCTGGGCGTCGGGCACCGTGACCGTCGGCGACGACACCTACGAGGTGACCCCCGACGAGTGGTTCGGCTTCCGCGACCACTCATGGGGCGTCCGGCAGGCGATCGGCGAACCACTGACCGACCTCATCCCGTCGCCGCGCGCACCGAAGGGCGGGCGCGGCGGCATGAAGTGGTCGCCGTCCTTCTTCCGCCGCCCCGACGGCTCGTACTACGAGACCGCCATCTTCGTCGTCGAGGGCCCGTGGGAGTACAGCTCCGCCTACCTCAACGACGCCGACGGCACGCAGACGCCGGTGCGAAGCGTCCAGCCGCACATCGAGTACGACCCGCGCACCCGCTACGTCAAGGGCGGAAAGCTGGTGCTCACCATGGAGAACGGCGATCAGCGCGTCGTCGAGGTCGAGGTGCTCGGCGAGTCCGGGTTCTTCCTCAAGACCGGTGGATACGGCGCGTGGGCGGGCCACAAGCACGGCGCGTACAAGGGCGCCCTTCACCTCGACGGCGAGTACCTCGCCGACTGCCACAGCGACGAAAACCTGCCCCAGTTGGGACAATTCCGCGACACCCCGATCCGCGTCCGTGACGGCGACGCGGTCGGCTACGGGATCATGGAGAGCCTCATCGGCGGCGTGTGGCCCGAGCTCGGACTGACCGCCGACTCCGATCACAAGGTGTCGTACTCGTGACGGCCGCCGAAGATGTCAGCGACCGGCTGACGTCGTGGCTGCGCGGTCTGCTCGACGCCGACGACGTGAGCATCGAGGGGCTCGACCGCGTCGAGTTCGGACACTCGGCGGAGATGCTGGCGCTGACGGTGGTGACCGAGCAACACGGCACGTCCTGCTGCCGAGACGTGGTGCTACGCCTGCGGCCTCGACCGCCCGCACTGCTCGAGCCCTACGATCTCGAGCGGCAGTTCCGCATCCTGGCCGCCCTCGAGCCCACCAACGTCCGGGTGCCGCCCGCGCTGTGGATCGAGCCGACGGGCGACGTGCTCGGCCGACCGTTCTTCGTCATGGAGCGGGTGGCGGGCACGGTGTACGAACTCGAGGCGCCGGAGGTCACGGCCGACCGGGCCCGGCGCATGTGCGAGGGCATGGCCGAACAGCTTGCGGCCGTGCATCTCGTCGACGTGGACGCCGTCGGGCTGGCAGGGCTTGCCGACGGCGACGGCCACCTCACCCGCGAGCTCGACCACTGGGCCGACGAGATGCGCCGGGTGGCGCACGGCCCGTTACCCGCCCTCGAGCGTCTTCTTGCGGAACTGCGGGCCACCGCGCCGACCCCCTACCCGCGTGTCACGCTCGTCCACGGGGACGCCAAGCCCGGTAACTTCGCCTTCGTCGGCGACGACGTGAGTGCCGTATTCGATTGGGAGATGACCACACTCGGCGACCCGCTGACCGACATCGGGTGGTTGGAGCTGCTGTGGATGCAGCCGGTGGGCCTCACCAGCCACCCCGGCGCGTGCGGCATCGACGAACTTCTCGCGCGCTACACCGAGGTCAGCGGTATCGCGCCGCAGAACCGGCCGTGGTATCGCGCGTTGAATGCCTACAAGATGGCGGTCATCTGTCTCATCGGCTCGATGCTGTTCGCAGCCGGGTCCAGCGACGACGAGCGATTCGCGTTGAACGCCATGGGCATTCCGCTGCTGACCCAGCTCGGGCTGAGCGAGCTGGGCGTCACCGAGAAACTCGATGACGGACCGGTGCTGGCGCGCTAGCGCTACAGTTGTCCGCCATGAGTCAGCCACGCACCGCTGCGGAGGACGCTGGCGCGCTGTCCACAAAGCAGATCGCCTTCATGGTCGCAGCGCTTGTCTTGGCGGTGATCTCGTTCCAACTCAACGCCACCATGCTCGGGCCGGCCTTCTACGACATCGAGTCCGAACTCGGCAAGGGCTCGTTCGCCGCGATGTCCACGTACTTCTACCTCGCCGGCGCGGTCGCCAACGTCGTGCTGATCCGGTGGAGCGACTACATCGGCCGCAAACGCGTCATGCTCGGCATCCTGGTGTTGCTGTGCATCGGCACGTTGCTCTGCGTGTTGGGCACCTCGCTGCCGGTGGTCGTGGCGGGCCGGATCATGCAGGGCGCGTGCAACGTCACGTTCGGGCTGGCGTTCTTGATCATGCGGGAACGCCTCAGCGGCGCGACGTTCGGCGTCTGCTGCGGTGTGGTCTCGTCGATCAACGGCGGGGTCGCAGGAGTTGACGCACTGCTCGGCGGTTTCCTGGCCGACCGATTCGGATACCGCTCGATCTTCGTGCTGATCCTCGTCGTCGGCGTCGCAGGCTTGGTGTTCGGTGCCAAGGCCGTGCCGTCCGACGACCCGGACCGCGCGCCGTCCGGCCGGATGGACTGGGTAGGCGCCGCGCTGATCGGCTTGGGGGTCGCCGGGTTGATCCTCTTCTTCTCGAGCGGCGGGCACTCGGGCTGGTCGTCTCCCGTCGCGCTCGCCTGCATCGTCACGGCCATCGTCGCCCTGGTGCTGCTCGTGGTGGTCGAGAAGCGGGTCAGCACACCGCTCGTCGACATCGATCAGATGCGCTCGCGCCAGGCCTGGCCGCTGATCGTCGCCACGATTCTCAACATGGCGTCGTTCATGGTGGTCGCCGGCTTCATCGTGCTGAAGATCGCCGAGGATCCCGACTCCGGCTTCGGGCTCGACGGGACGACGACGGCGCTACTGTTCCTCACCCCGGGTGCGCTGATCCAGGTGCTCACGGCACCCCTGATCGGACGGCTCGCGGTCCGGATCGGCTTCGTCACCGTGTTTCGGGCCGGGATCCTCGCCTCGATCGTCGCGACGTCACTGCTCGCCGTGTTCGCGGAGCACAAGCTCGCGCTCGTCGTGCTGATGGCGGTGTACGGATTCGCCTTCATGGCGATGACGATGACGACGATGAGCGTGCTGGGCGTCACCCAGGCCCCCGAGGACGCACCGGGTTCGCTGCCCGGAATCAGCAACGCCGCCTTCGGGATCGGCTCGTCGCTCGGATTCGCCTGGGCCGGACCGGTCGTCGGCTCGGGCACCCATGGCAGCTTCAGCACCGCGCTGTGGATCTGCGCCGCGATCGGCGTGGTCTCCCTCGGCGCCAGCCTGATCCTGAAGCCACGGCCGCTCGAGACGGGGTCGGGCTCGGTCGTGCTGCACCACTGAGCTCGCTAGCCGAGCACCTTCTTCGTCGGCGTGAACACCACGGGCATGGCCTCTGGCCCGCTGACGAAGTTGGCGGGCCGCAACGGCACCGAGGCGTCGTCGGCGAGCCTCAGGTCGGGCAGCCGCTCGAGCACCCGACTGGTCATCATCGACAACTCGAGCCGGGCCAGCTGGTTGCCCAAGCAGAAGTGCGAGCCGAACCCAAAGGCCATGTGGCTGTTGGGGTTCCGGTCGATGCGGAAGTTCTCGGGATCGCCGAACTGCGCCTCGTCGAAATTCGCCGACTCGAACATCAGCATGATCTTCTCGTCCTTGCGCATGTCGGTGCCGTGGAACGTGGTGTCCGCTGTCAGCGTGCGGCACATGTTCTTCACCGGCGACGTCCAGCGCAGCATCTCCTCGATCGCGGCGGGCAGCTTGCCCCCATCCGCCACCAATACATCCCACTGATCGCGGTGTCGCAGCAGCTGTTCCGTGCCACCGGAGAGCGTGTGTCGCGTGGTCTCGTCGCCGCCGATGAGGATCAACAGGGTCTCCATGACGATCTCGTCGTCCGACATCTTCTGACCCTCGACCTCTGCGTTGACCAGAATCGAGAACAGGTCGTCGGCGGGCACGGAGCGCCGCTTGGCGATGATGTCCATGGTGAACGCGGTGTAGCCGGCGAATGCCTCCATCACGGCCTGCGCGGTGAGCTCGTCGATGTGCGAGCTCAGCCCGGTGACCAGGTCGTCGGACCACTTCAGAAGCAGCGCACGGTCTTCGGGCAGTACGCCAAGCATGTCGCCGATGACCGCCATCGGCAGCGGCGCGGCGATGTCCCTGACGAAGTCGCACTCCCCCCGTTCGCAGACCGCGTCGATCAACGTGTCGCACAGGGTCCCGATCGACGGCACCTTGTCCATCACGCGCTTGCGGGTGAAACCTGCGTTGACGAGTTTGCGCCGCAACAGGTGTGACGGATCGTCCATGTCGATCATGTACGGCATGCCGGGCGTCTCGGGCCGGATGCCACCCGTCGACGAGAACAGCTCCGGGTTGCGCTCGGCGTCGAGCACGGCCTGATACGTGGTCGCGGCCGCCAGCCCGTTGCGATCCCGGAACACCGGTTCGTTGGCCCGCATCCAGCGGTACGCCTCGCGCGCCCCGCCGTCGGCGTAGAAGGTGCCGTCGGTGAAGTCGACGTCCGGCTTAGTGGACACGACTGCGGTCATGAAATCTCCTTGGCGTCGTTGAAGGTCATCTCGACGTTGTCCGCGGAACTCGAGATCATCGCGCGCTTCGGGAAGCCTAGTGACGCGAGTTCCATGGCGTATGGGTGTTCGCCGAGTCGCACACTCGCACCGCCAAGTCGGTATCTGACGCCGGAAAGCCTCATCTCCCCAGCGGTTTCGCGGGTGACGCCGTCAAGATGCGAGTACGTGGGATGCACCTGGGTCTTGGAGGTGAACGCCGACGGCACGGGCAGTCCGGGCCGGAAGTCCATGCCCACCGCCGACTGACCGTCGATCGTCACGTCGAAGGAGAACCGATCGCCGTCGCGAACCGTGAAGTCCGCCATCACCTTTGGATAGCCCCAGATCGACCGGCCCGCTTCGAGCGTGAACGCCTGGTCGACGGGAAGGTGGTGGATGAAGGCGCCCGCAGACTGCAGTGCGCGCAACCCCGCGGCGTTCGACCCTGGCGGATTGACCATGACGTTGGTGCCGTACTCCAGATACTTGCCCAGGTCGCCATCGACGTAGTGCATGAGCATGAGCACGACGACCGCGCGATTGGGTCGATACCGGCAGACCGTCAGGCCGCTGTAGTCGATCATCCGCTGGGCGGCGTCGGCGTCCACCGAGAACATCGCCATGTGCTGGCTCGCCTTGCGGATGCGCACCGGCATGGTGAGGACGGTGCCTGCGATGGTGTGCTGCGAGGGAGTTATGGCGTCGGTCACAGGGCCAATCTAGAACTCGGACTAGACACCTGGCAAGAAGTGTCTACCCAGGCCCTAGACGAGCGCGGCGAGGCCGCGGATCTGCTCCGGCGATCGAGCGCCGATCACCATCATCGTGACGCCCGCGGCTTCCCAGGCCTTGATCTGTTCCTGCACGTAGCCGAGGTCACCGACGATGGCCGAGTCGTCGACGAGCTCGTCGGGGATGACCTTGGCGGCCTCGTCCTTGCGGTCGGTGCGGAACAGCTTGGTGACGTCGTCGACGACCTCGGCGTAGCCCATCCGGCGGTAGACGTCGGCGTGGAAGTTGGTGTCCTCGGCCCCCATGCCGCCCATGTAGAGCGCCAGGTGGGGCTTCATCAGCTCCATGATCGCCGGACGGTCGTCGGTGACGACCACCTGGGCCGTCGCGCAGATCTCGAACGTCTCGCGGGTGCGGCGCGCACCGGGGCGTGCGAAGCCCTCGTCGAGCCACTCGTTGTACATGTCGGCGATCCGCGGCGAGTAGAAGATGGGCAGCCAGCCGTCGCAGATCTCGGCGGCCAGCGCCACGTTCTTCGGGCCCTCAGCGCCGAGCATGACGGGGATGTCGGCGCGCAGCGGATGGGTGATCGGCTTCAGGTTCTTGCCAAGGCCGGTGGTGCCCTCGCCGGTCAGCGGCAGCGGGTAGTGGGGGCCGTCGCTGTGCACCGGGGCCTCACGTGCCCACACCTGCCGCAGGATGTCGACGTACTCGCGGGTGCGGGCCAGCGGCTTCGGGAACTTCTGTCCGTACCAACCCTCCACGACCTGCGGACCGGACACGCCGAGCCCGAGGATGTGGCGCCCGCCGGAGAGGTGGTCGAGCGTCAGCGCGGCCATCGCGCACGCGGTGGGAGTGCGGGCCGACAGCTGGATCACCGAGGTGCCGAGCCGCATCCGCGTGGTCTCGCGACCCCACCAAGCCAGTGGCGTGTACGCATCCGAGCCCCACGCCTCGGCGGTGAACACCGTGTCGAAACCGGCCTCCTCGGCCGCCGCGACCAGTTCCGCGTGGTCGGTCGGCGCGTTCGCGCCCCAATATCCGAGTTGCAGGCCTAGCTTCATTCCCGCCAACCTTCCTGGGCCGCTAGCCCCATTCTTGCCACGATAGTTAGAACCTGTTCTACTCGATGCCGTGAGTGCCAGCCAAAGCAGCCCGGCCCAGTTGGATGACCATGAGCCGCCCCTTTCCGCTCCGCTGAGACTGTCGTTCGACTACACCCGTTCAGTGGGTTCCGTGCTCAGCCAGTTCTTCACCGCGCTACGCAGTCGACGCGTCGTCGGCGTGCGCGGTTCGGACGGGCGGGTGCACGTGCCGCCCGCTGAGTATGACCCGGTCAGCTACGCCCCTCTGACCGAGGTGGTTCCGGTGGCCAGCGTCGGAACGGTGTTGTCGTGGACGTGGCAGCCGGAGCCGTTGGAGGGCCAACCGCTTGACCGTCCGTTCGCGTGGGCGCTGATCAAGCTCGACGGCGCCGACACCGCACTGCTGCACGCGGTCGACGCGGGTTCCTCGGATGCGATCAGCACCGGCGCCCGGGTGCACGTGCACTGGGCCGACGAGCCGGTGGGCGCGATCACCGACATCGCCTACTTCGCGTTGGGTGATTTGGCCGAAGACGTCCCGGACGTGGCCGATGACCGCGACCCGGTGACGATGCTCGTCGTCCCGACCAGCATCGAGATCCAGCACACCGCTTCGGTTCCCGAGAGCACGTTCCTGCGTGCGCTCGAGGAGGGCAAGCTGGTCGGAGCCCGCACGGGCAAGGACGGAAAGGTCTACTTCCCAGCCAGGGAAGCCGATCCCGCCACTGGGCAGCAGCTGACCGAGTACGTCGAACTGCCGGACAAGGGCACGGTCACGACGTTCGCGATCATCAACATCCCGTTCGCGGGGCAGCGCATCAAGCCGCCGTACGTCGCCGCCTACGTGCTGCTCGACGGCGCGGACATCCCGTTCCTGCATCTGGTCACCGAGATCGACGCCGCCGACGTGCGGATGGGCATGCGCGTCGAGGCGGTGTGGAAGCCCCGCGAGGAGTGGGGACTCGGCATCGACAACATCGACTACTTCCGGCCGACGGGTGAGCCCGACGCCGACTACGAAACCTACAAGCACCACCAGTAAGGGCGCACACGTGACTGATGTAGCTGTTGTCGGCTTTGCGCATGCTCCGCATGTGCGCCGCACCGAAGGCACCACCAACGGCGTCGAGATGCTGATGCCGTGCTTCGCCGAGTTGTACGCCGACCTCGGCCTCAAGCAGACCGACATCGGCTTCTGGTGCTCGGGATCATCGGATTACCTTGCCGGACGGGCATTCTCGTTCCTGTCGGCGATCGACTCGATCGGTGCGGTGCCGCCGATCAACGAGTCGCACGTGGAGATGGATGGGGCCTGGGCGCTGTACGAGGCCTACATCAAGATCCTCACCGGCGCCGTCGACACCGCGCTGGTCTACGGCTTCGGCAAGTCCTCAGCCGGGGTGCTGCGTCGCGTGCTGGCGCTCCAGACCGACCCGTACACCGTCGCGCCGTTGATGCCCGACGCGGTGTCGACGGCGGGCCTGCAGGCTCGCTTCGGACTGGACTCGGGGAAGTGGACCGCCGAGCAGATGGCTCAGGTCGCACTGGACTCCATGAACGCCGCGGGCCGCACCGATTCCGTCGAACCCGCGAATTCGGTGGACGAACTGCTTGCCCGGCCGTTCTTCGCCGACCCGCTGCGCCGCCACGACATCGCGCCCATCACCGATGGCGCGTCCGCGATCGTGCTGGCCTCGGGCGACAAGGCCCGGGAACTGCGCGAGCGCCCGGCGTGGATCACCGGCTTCGAGCATCGCATCGAGACGCCGGTGCTGGGCGCCCGCGATCTCACCACGTCGCCGTCGACGGCGGCGTCGGCCAAGGCGGCCCTGAACGGCGGCGGCGCCGGCTCGATCGACGTGGCCGAGCTCTACGCACCGTTCAGCCACCAGCAGCTGATCCTCACCGAGGCCATCGGGCTGAACGGCTCAACGAAGATCAACCCGTCGGGCGGCGCGCTGGCGGCCAACCCGATGTTCTCGACGGGCCTGGAACGCATCGGCTTCGCAGCGCGACACATCTTCGATGGTTCGGCCCAGCGAGTACTCGCACACGCCACCAGCGGGGCTGCGCTGCAACAGAATCTGGTCGCCGTCATGGAGGGGAAGTAATCGTGGCAGGCAATGTGGCCGCCGTTCTCGGAACGGGACAAACCAAGTACGTCGCCAAGCGCAAGGACGTCTCGATGAACGGCCTGGTGCGCGAGGCCATCGACAGGGCCCTCGCGGACTCCGGGTCGACGTTCGACGACATTGACGCCGTAGTGGTCGGCAAGGCGCCCGACTTCTTCGAGGGCGTCATGATGCCCGAGCTGTTCATGGCCGACGCGGTCGGTGCCACCGGCAAGCCGCTGATCCGCGTGCACACAGCGGGTTCGGTCGGAGGGTCGACGGCGATCGTCGCAGCGTCGCTGGTGCAGTCGGGCAAGTACCGCCGGGTGCTGACGATGGCCTGGGAGAAGCAATCCGAGTCGAATGCCATGTGGGCGTTGAGCATTCCGGTGCCGTTCACCAAACCAGTCGGCGCGGGTGCGGGCGGCTACTTCGCCCCCCACGTGCGGTCCTACATCCGGCGCTCCGGTGCGCCGAGTCACATCGGCGCGATGGTGGCGGTCAAGGACCGGCTCAACGGCGCGAAGAATCCGCTGGCTCACCTGCATCAGCCCGACATCACACTCGAGAAGGTGATGGCGTCCCAGATGCTCTGGGACCCGATCCGGTTCGACGAGACCTGCCCCTCGTCCGACGGAGCGTGCGCGATGGTGATCGGCAACGAGGAGATTGCGGATCGACGCGTCGCCGACGGACACCCGGTGGCCTGGATCCACGCCACCGCGCTGCGCACCGAGCCGCTCGCCTACTCCGGCCGCGACCAGGTCAACCCGCAGGCCGGCCGCGACGCCTCCGCCGCGCTGTGGCGCGACGCCGGCATCACGTCCCCGATCGACGAGATCGACGTCGCCGAGGTCTACGTGCCGTTCTCCTGGTTCGAGCCGATGTGGCTGGAGAACCTCGGCTTCGCCGCCGAGGGCGAGGGCTGGAAACTCACCGAGGCCGGCGAGACGGCGATCGGCGGGCGCATTCCGTTCAACGCCTCCGGCGGCGTGCTGTCGTCCAACCCGATCGGCGCGTCCGGCATGATCCGGTTCGCCGAGTCGGCCATCCAAGTGATGGGCAAGGCCGGCGACCACCAGGTGCAGGGCGCCCGCAAGGCGCTCGGGCACGCGTACGGCGGCGGCTCGCAGTACTACTCGATGTGGGTCGTTTCGGCGGACAAGCCCGTCCGGTAATGCCGGTCACCGATCCCGAGGCGCCGGTTCACCTGGCGGGCAAGCGATCCCGCGAGGCGGCCGTCGCCCACGACAAGGAGACCTGGCTCGCGCTGTTCGCCGATGACGCCATCGTCGAGGACCCCATTGGTCCGTCGCACTTCGATCCCGAGGGCAAGGGGCACCGCGGCAAGGAGGCGATCGCCAAGTTCTTCGACACGGCGATCGCGCCGAGCCAACTGGAGTTCCACTTCGAGCAGACCTACCAGTGCGGCAACGAGGAAGCCAACGTCGGCCACATCGTGATCGTCGCGGGCGGCTTCCGGGTGGTCGCCGAGGGCGTGTTCACCTACCGGGTGAACGACGAGGGCAAGATCGTCGCGCTGCGGGCGTTTTGGGAGCTCGACAAGGCGACGGCGAGCGCCAGGCCGATCTAGGCGGTCTCCGCTCGACGAAATCTCTTCTGTCACTTCAGTTTCAGTAGTCACATTCGGCGAATTCTTGTCGGTGATCGAACGTATATTCGAGTCATGTCGGGGACAGCGGTCCGGGAAGCGGTGGCCGCGTTGCGTGCCGCGCACGACGCGCTGGCCGGCTGCGACCTCTCGCTAATGACCGAGGCCGAAGTGCTCGAATTCCTCGACGAGCTCGAGACGCTGTCGTGTCAACTACCCACGCAGTCGTACCGGATGCTGGCGCGCTTGCAGACCGAAGCCACCCCGAGGGAGCTCGGCGCCAAGTCCTGGAAGGACTTCCTGGCGATCCGGTGGCGCATCTCGACCACTGAAGCCAACCGTCGGCTCGCCGAGGCCGCGCTTCTGGCGCCCCGCCAGACGCTGATCGGAGCACCACTGGCGCCGGTGCTGCCCGCGACCGCCGCCGCCGCCGCAACAGGGCTGATCAACGACGAGCACATCGAGGTGATCCGCAAAGCCATGGGCCGCATTCCTGGCTTCGTCGATGCGCCCACCCGCGCGCAGATCGAACTCGACTTGGTTCGGCTAGCCGTCGGCGTCGGCCCCAAGGAACTCAAGGACTCCGCCGACCGCATCCTGTTCCTGCTCGATCAGGACGGCCCCGAACCCGACGACACCGAACGCCAACGCCGCCGCGGAATCACGATCGGAAAACAAGACTCCGCCGCCATGACGGCCTGCGCCAAGTGAGCGGGAGCCTCACCCCCGAAGCGTGGGCCACCTACGAGGCCATCTTCGCCAAATCGGCCGCACCGGGCATGTGCAACCCCGAGGACCCCGAACCCTGTGTCAGCGGAACTCCGTCGCAGCAGCAGATCGACACCGACCACCGCACCCTGGATCAGCGCCAACACGACGCCCTGGTCGCCGTCGGACGCAACGCGCTCGAGAGCGGCGAACTCGGCCAACACAACGGGCTACCGACCTCGATCATCATCCGAACCACCCTGCAAGACCTGGAATCTCGCGCCGGTGTCGGTGTCACCGGCGGCGGCACCATCTTGCCCATCGGTGACGTGATCCGACTGGCCTCACACGCCCATCATTGGCTGGCGGTATTCGACGGGGCCACCGAACAGGCACTGAATCTGTTCCGGGCCAAACGCGTCGCCTCCCCAGCCCAGCGGATCATGCTCATCGGCCGCGACGGGGGCTGCACCAAACCGTGCTGCCCCGTCGGCCCCTACGGCAGCCAAGTCCACCACGCGCTACGCGACTGGGCCGACGGCGGCAACACCAACGTCGACGAACTCGCCCTCGCCTGCGGGCCAGACAATCGCATGGTCGGCCCCGGGGGCTGGACCACCACGATCAACGGCCGCGGCGAAGTCGAATGGACACCCCCACCACAACTCGACACCGGCCAAGCCCGAGTGAACTACTACCACCGCCCCGAACGACTCCTCCGACCCCCCGACGACCAACCCAACGACGGGCGCCACCCCACCGAATCAGACCCCGACCCACCACAATCGGACGCGGCCTAATCTCCGCCGATGTTGTCCCGCAACGACTTGATAAGCGGAGTTGCGAACTTCGTCGGCTTTGCAGCCACGTCGGCCGCGCCTGTACCGTGGGTGACGCGTTCGCCGGCGTTGTCGGCGAATCCGAAAACCCAACCACCGCTGGAATTTTGATAACTGTTGCCTCGATCACCATTCACCCGATTGCTCCCTCCCCTCGCAGCGGCCGCCCTAATCGTCGGACTCAGCGGCTGTTCTGGCGCTGACCTCGCCAACCCGGCACCAAACACCTCGCTCGGGCAGGCGCCGACGTCCGCGACGACGACCACCACGACGACGACCACGTCGGCGAAGGCCGACGCCACCGACTACCGGGCGCTCCTACTCATGGCCGCCGACCTCAGTGACGCGGAAGACACCTTCACCGAACGGTCGAGGGAATCACAGCCCAACGGCGTGCCCGGCGCCAGCGCGTTCTTCGTCAACGACAAGGACACCCGGGCCATCAGCGACACGTTCCTGGTCTACCCCGACGCGGCCACGGCGACGGCGACCCTGCGCCAGGCGTCGGGGACGCTCACCACACTGGTCGCCGGGGGCACGCCCAAACCGGTGCCCGTGGGCACCGACGGCGTGACGATCAGCGGCACTCACCCGGACGTCGACAAGGCCGTCACGCTTCTGTTCTTCACCGAGGGCCGGGCGTTGGTCCGGTTGGAGTTCCAGAGCGCACCCGGCGACGCGACCACGGATCGATTCGTCACCGCCGTCGGCAAGATGCAGCAGATCGCGCTGCGGGTCGGGCTGGCCGGCTCCGCGTAGGTCCTACAGCTCCTCGAGTCCGACGAGGTACCTGCGCGCGAGGTCCTGGTAGGTGGCGGGGTTGACGTTGACCCACATCTCGGCGCCCGTCCCAGCGATCGGGCCGCGCACCTTGGCCGGGGAACCGGTCACCAGCACCTCGTCGGGGATCTTGGTGCCGCCGATCACCAGGGAGTGGGCGGCGATGACACTTCGCCTGCCGATGACGGCCCCGTCGAGCACCGTCGCGTGGTTGGCGATAAGCGCCTCCTGGCCGACGTGGACGCCGTGGATGACGCAGCTGTGCGCGATCGTCGCACCTGGGCCGACGTCGGTCGGGATGCCCGGCGGCGCATGCAACACACTGCCGTCCTGGACGTTGGCGCCCTCGCGAATGATGATCGGGGCGAAGTCGGCGCGCAGGACGGTGTTGAACCACACCGATGCACCCGCCGCGACGTGCACGTCACCGATCAGCGTGGCCGTGGGAGCGATGAACGCACCCTCGTCGATGACGGGACTGCGGCCCTCGAATGAGTACAACGGCATCGTCTAGATATACCGCAGTTGGCTCGCGATGAGCGCTTGCGCGAAGAGGCGAACTACCTGCATGCATTGCGCATCAGGGACCAAAAACTGTAACGTGTTCTAGTTAGTAGCTCAGAAAACGGGAGGCCCACCGTGAGTACCGAAACCGCAGACATCCGCGAGATCGACACCGGCGCTCTGCCGGACCGGTTTGCGCGCGGTTGGCACTGCCTCGGACCAGTCAACGAATACCTCGACGGCAAGCCGCACGGAGTCGAGATCTTCGGCACCATGCTGGTGGTTTTCGCAGACTCCCACGGCGACGTCAAAATCCTGGACGGTTACTGCAGGCACATGGGCGGAAACCTGTCACAGGGCACCATCAAGGGCGACGAGGTGGCTTGCCCGTTCCACGACTGGCGCTGGGGCGGCGACGGCAAGTGCAAACTGGTGCCCTACGCCAAGCGCACACCGCGGCTCGCCCGCACCCGCGCCTGGGAGACCGACGTGCGCGGCGGCCTGCTGTTCGTGTGGCACGACGTCGAGGGCAATCCCCCGCCGGCCGAGGTGCGCATCCCCGAAATCCCGGAGTCCGCCAGCGACGAGTGGACCGAATGGCGCTGGAACTCGGTCCTGATCGAGGGGTCGAACTGCCGCGACATCATCGACAACGTCACCGACATGGCGCACTTCTTCTACATCCACTTCGGTCTCCCGACGTACTTCAAGAACGTCTTCGAGGGCCACGTCGCGTCGCAGTACCTGCACAACGTCGGTCGCCCCGACGTCAACGATCTGGGCACCTCCTACGGTGAGGCGCACCTCGATTCCGAGGCGTCGTACTTCGGCCCGTCGTTCATGATCAATTGGCTGCACAACAACTACGGCGGCTTCAAGGCCGAGTCCATCCTGATCAACTGCCACTACCCCGTCAGCCAGAACTCGTTCATGCTGCAGTGGGGCGCCATCGTCGAGAAGCCGAAGGGCCTGGACGAGAAGACCACCGAGAAGCTCGCACGCGTGTTCACCGACGGCGTCAGCAAGGGCTTCATGCAGGACGTCGAGATCTGGAAGCACAAGACGCGCATCGACAACCCGCTGCTGGTCGAAGAGGACGGCGCGGTGTATCAGATGCGCCGTTGGTACCAGCAGTTCTACGTCGACGCCGCCGACGTATCGCCGGACATGGTCGACCGCTTCGAGATCGAGGTCGACACCACGGCGGCCAACGAGAAGTGGCACGTCGAGGTCGAGCAGAACCTGGCCGAGCAGGCCGCCGAGAAGCAGCGGGAAGACCAGCCTACCTAGGCTATTCACGTGACCACTCACCACGAGCGGACCGAGCCGCCAGACGTCGATCGGCTGGCCCGCTCGATGCTGCAGTTGCACGGCGCGCACGACGACGATCATCCGACGTCGGACGACACGAGCAGCGGGACGTGGTCCAAGGCACCGGATTTCGCCGGTGATCCGGATCGGGCGGCGGCGGTTCGGGAGGCGAGCCGCCTGGATCGGGAGCGGTACCTGACGGCCGGCCTAGTGCCCGTCGACTGTCGGTTCTGCCACGTCACCGTCGCCGTCAAGAAGCTCGGCCCGGAACACACTGCGGTGCAGTGGAACTCGGCGGCGACGCAGCGGTGCGCGGTGTTCGCCGAGGTGCGCGCCTGCGGCGGGGACAGCAGCCGCAGCAGGGCCTGCCCCAAACTGTCCGACAGCATCAAGCACGCAGTCGCGGAGGGCTGCCTCGAAGAGGTGTCCAGCGCGCCGTCGCCCGGCGACGGGTGAGCCCGGCAGCCATACACTGTGGTCATGATCAAGCGGGGGCTCGTATCACTGCTCTGCCTGGCCCTCGCGGGCTGCACGCAGGTGATCGAGACCGGGCAGCCCCGGCCGACGCGTCCGGTGTCGCCCATCGCCGCAGCACAGGCCGTTGACCTGTTGAGCAAGGACGCCCAGCAAGGCGGCGACGGCAACCTGTTCGTCACCGTGAAACCGGATGAGTGCAGCGGGGTGGCGCGGGAAGTCGACGCGCCGTTCATCTTCGACCCGAAGCCCGTCGCGCACGAGGGTGGGCATTGGGAGAGCACCCACGCGTCCATCGAGGAAATCGTCGGCGTCTACCACGCCGACTTCGACCCGAGGGCCGCGCTCGACCAAGCCAAGCGCACCATCGAATCCTGCCTCGACGATTCGTTGATCGTCACCACCATCGAAGGCGACCTCGACGTCTACCGCATGCTGCCCCAAGTCGGTTCGGGATCGCCCGACATCCTGCTCTGGTCCTTCAAGGCCGACGGGTGGGCCTGCGACAACGCATTCGTCGCCGCGCACAACGCCGCTGTCGAGATCACGGCGTGCGCGGACGTCAACGGATACGACGTGAGAGCGCTGGCCGTCGATGCGCTGAAGCGGATCGAAGCGCTCGCCAACACCACGGCATGAGCGGTGGCGGGGTCACAGTCCCGCGAAACGCTCCTTGACCTGTTCGTCGGTGAGCCCGTAATCCGCCAGCGAGTAGGTGTGCTTGGGCGCGCGCGGGCCCTGCTTGCTCTGCTCGTGGCTCTGCTCCATCGCTGCGCGCGCCGCGTCGGTCAGCTCGATGCCGAACTGGCGGTAGATGGCCTCGACGACCGCGATCGGATCCTTGATGAGCTCGAAGTAGTCCAGGTCGTAGAACTGAGCCGAATCATGCTTGGCGCGTTCGGCATCGAACAACTCCAGCCCGCGCGACCACGTCTCCATCGCGTCGGCACCGATTACGTCACCGCCGAAGCTGTTCGACCACCCCTCGGTGGTGTGCTGGGCCAGTGAGCACATCGACGCCATGATGGTCTCGGCGGGCCGGTGGCACTGCACCACCAGTGCGTCGGGGTACGTCGCGAACAGCGCGTCGAGGGCGAACAGATGGCTGGGATTCTTCAGCACCCAACGCTTCTCGGCATCGTTGAGCCCGATCAACTGAAGGTTGCGGCGGTGACGCTGATACGGCTTGGTCCAGTCCCGCCTGGCCAGCCATTGCGAGTACGTCGGGAGGTGCGCCAACGTCTCGTAGCTCACGGAGTGCAAGGACTGACGGAGCAGCTGCCAGCACTCCTCGACTTCGTCGGCGGTCATGTAGTGAAGCCCGGTGTAGTCCGGATTCTCTTCGTGGGCCTTGGTGAATTGCGCGTCGAGCTGCTGGAATACCGGGTTCTGCGACCATGTTTCGCGGGGCGGCCGGGGCTGCGGGAACTCCGCCAACCACAGTTCCAGACCTTGGTGACGCGGATCGGCGGTGAGCAGCCGGTGGATTGCGGTAGTGCCGGTGCGCGGCAGTCCGGTGACGAAGATAGGGCGCTCGATCGACACGTCGGCGTGTTGGGGGTACTGCTTGAACGCCGCTTCGGAGACCAACCGCGCGACCAACGCGTTGCGCACGAAGAACCGCTGCATCTTGCTGCCAAGCTCGGTGAGATCGGCGTCACGCCGGAACGACTCGAGCAGGACGCCAAGCGCCTCGCGGTAGCCGTCGTCGTCGACGCCGAAGTCATCCAGGCCGCAAGCCTTTACGGCCGACGTGTGAAGGTCGTCGACGGTGCCCACATCGGTCCGGCCATTGGTTCCGCTCATCAGGCCTTGTACTCCCCGCAATTCACGTCGAGCGCCTGGCCGGTGATGCCGCTGGACAGGTCGCTGGCCATGAAGAGAATGGCCGAAGCCACCTCGTCCTCGGTGGGCAGCCGCTTCAGATCGGAGTTCACGGCGGCCGCATCGTAGATCTGCTCGACGCTGGTGCCGTACTTGCCGGCCTGATGGTTGAAGTAGCTCTTCAGGGTGTCACCCCAGATGTAGCCGGGCAGTACTGAATTCACGCGGATGTGCTGCTCGCCCAGTTCGGTGGCCAGCGACTGCGACATGGCCAGCAACGCCGACTTCGCCATCTTGTAGGCGCCGTACTTGGCCTGCGAGTGCCGCACCACCATCGAGTTCACGTTCACCACCGAACCCTTGGCATCGGCCAGCGCAGGCGTGAAGCCCTGAATCAGCCGGAGCGCGCCGAACACCGTGAGCTCGATCGCGTCCCGCATGTGCTCGAACGTGGTGTTGGCCAACGGCCTCATCGACGGCACCCGGAAGGCGTTGTTGATCAACACGTCTACCTTGCCGTAGGCCTTGAGCGACTCCTCGACGAGGTTGTTCACCTGAGCCTCGTCGGTGATGTCGGTACCCACCGACACTGCGCGCCGACCCATGTCGGTGATCTCCTTGGCCACGTCCTCCAGTCGCTCGACCGTGCGCGCCGCCAAGACCAGATCGGCGCCGTTCTCGGCACATCGCCGCGCGAGCGTCGTGCCCAGCGCGGGGCCGACACCACTGATCACCACGACCTTGTCTTCGAGCAATCCCGCCATGAGCTAACCCACCATCCTGTCGCCAATGTGTTTTTGCCGCAGCGCGATCCGCGCCCGCCAGTCTTCCTCGGTGATCTTGTTGGACTCGTAGTACGGCAGCGCCGCCGCGACCCCGTCGAGGTCGACGAGCTCGACGGTGGGGCCGTCGGCCTCGGTCAGCGCGCGGGACAACCGCTGCCACCGGAACTGAAGGTAGCCCTTGGTGTGTCCCAGGGTCTCGACCCAGTTCGTCACGCCAGGGTTGGCGTCTGCGACGACGATCCGGATCTTGCCGTCCGGATCCGCTTGAGCCTGAGTGCCGTTCAGCGACGTCTGGTGGTTGATGTAGTCCAGCGAGATGTACCAGAGGCTTCCGAGTTGAAAGCCCAGATACGGGGCGTCGGTGACGGGCAGCGTGATGACGAGCGCCTGGTCGGGCGTCAGGTCGAAGTGGCCCACCGACGAGTACTGCGTGGCGAGCCCGCCGGGCGTGAGGCGCGGGGCGACCATCGTGTTGACCGGGAGCGTGTCGTAGAACCACTGCGGGAACTGCAGCCATGTCTTGACGCGCTGTACGAGTTGCTTGCCCGCGACGGCGTACCGCTTCTCGATGAGCTCGCGGGTCAGCGGCGGGGGCGCGGTGCCCGCGGTGTCGGTGCGCGCGATGCTGATGTATCCGCGCTGGGCCGACCAGTCGTTGTACACCTCACGAACGAGCAACTGCGACGGGCTGTTCGGGGTGACCCGCCACTCGAAGGTGCCGTCGGCGGCGATGTCGAGTTCGCGGTCGTCGAAGGCGGCCTGGCTGATCGGCACGTTGTCGTCGGTGTACTCACCGCCCAGCATCTGGAAGGACAGGTCGGTGGTGGTGCCGCGGCGGCCCGTGACGACGTACTCGTGGCCCGGCTGCACACGCGTACCGAAGTACAGCGTGTCGGGGTTGTCGAGCGCCATCTTCGTGAACGGTCCGGTTCCGGACTGCATGAACGGATGGTCGCGGTCGTAGTCGAAGGCCAGGTGCGTGCACCCGGAGATGCAGCCCGCGAGGTACTGCAAACCCTCGAGCAGGTCGGCTTCGGAGGAGATGAACGGTGCTGCGGCGACCAGGCTTTCGGCCTCCGCGATCGCCGCGGCAAAGGATGTGGTGTACAACGTGAGCGCCCTTCGCGGTTCAGTATTGGACCGTTGTGGTAGACATTTCGACATTGAGACTAGAACGCGTTCTAGTTCGAGTCAACGCCCGCAGCCCCACCCGCCGTTCCATATCTGGACCAGAGCGGTACGATTCTGCAATGCCGAACCCAGCGTCATCCGGCCGGACGTCACCGCCGACCGCACGCGTGGTGGCCGTGCTCGACTTTCTGGCCCGCCATCCCCTCGACCGCTTCGGGCTGTCCGAACTGGCCCGTCGACTCGGCCTGTCCAAGCCGACGTGCCTGGGCATCGTCACCACACTGACCGAGGCCGACTACCTGGTACGCGACGCCCAAGACAAGACGTACCGGCTGGGTCCCGCCCTGATCTCGCTCGGGCACACGGCGCAGGAGTCGATGCGCGTCGATCCCGCCGCCCGTGAGGAGCTGCGACGGCTGTCGTCGGCGTACGGCACCACGGTGGCGCTGTCAGCGGTCATCGACGACCGGATCACGCTGCTCGAGCTAGTCGGACCGCCCGGTGCAGAGGTCGGCGTGCGAGTGGGCCAGAGCTATCCGTTCGCGCCCCCGGTCGGGCTGATGTTCGTGCTCTGGGATGACGACGCGCTGCGGGACTGGCTCGCCAAGGAACCGACGATCCCGCTGCGTACCGATACCGAACGGCTGGACCGGGTCATCGCCGAATGCCGCGCATCCGGCTACCTGGTCGAGCGGCTGACCCCCGGCGGCCGACGCCTGTACGCCCTCATGGCGGGCATGTCCAGCAGGCTGCCCGACGAGTTGCGCGCGCTGCTCGGTGAACTCGTCTCGGACGTCGGCGAGCGCGTCTACCTCTCGAGCGAGAGCAAGACGGTAGGCCAACGCCGCAGTGTTCGTACGGATATCAGCGTCATCTCCGCGCCGGTGTTCGATCACCACCGGCGCCAAGCCATGGTGGTGTCGCTTCAACTCGGCTGCGCACTTACCGACACCGAGATCGTCAAGCGCGCCCGCGGACTTGTCGGCACGGCGGACGTGCTGACCAGTCGACTCGGCGGTTCCAAACCGGAGCGCTAGACCTCGGCGAGCACCGTGAGTGCATCGGTGGGCGCCACCTGCAGCCCGCAGCGATCCTTGAAGGCGGTCAGCGGTGCCTGGATCGCGCGAAGGTCGTCACCCTGCTCGGGATGGTCACGGAAGTAGGCGTCGAACTGTCCGACGGCTGCGAAGGCCGGCTGGCGCGTGGCCTCGATGAGGGCCTCGTTGACGTCGGGGTGCGCGGCGAAGTAGGTCGAGAGCGACGCGGTGACCGAGCTGATCGTCGTGGCCAGGCCCGCGGCGTTGCAGTCGTCGGCAGCGGGTGCCGCGGCGGTGGCGGACGTCGACGGCGTCGTGGGCTCGGTGGGTTCCTCCGGGTCGGCGCCGGCCGAGGGCACGCTGAGCATGGCGCACGTTGCACCCGCTGCGAGCAGGCCGAAGGTGGTTCGCCGGAGGGTCACAGCACGATTCATGGGATTCACTCCTTGGTTCGGGCCGCACACGGTCTTTCCCCGGCCACTAGGACTGACTTCGCCAGCCCCGGTCCTCGTGTTACTGCTGTGACGGAAGTTGCTGGTCAGCTGGTACTCGCCAGCGCGAACGGCAGCACGGCCTCCGCGCCTGCCGCACGCACCACGCGGGCCGCCATCGTCAGTGTCCAGCCGGTGTCGGTCATGTCGTCGACCAGCAACACCGGGCCGTTCGACGCTCCGATGACGGCCGGGTCGGGAGGCGTCCACGCACCCTGCAGCGCGGCCACGCGGTAGGCGGAGTTCGCCGCCGTCACCGCGCGGCGCTCGGGCGCGTACTGCAGCGTGCCGAGATCGGTCAGTTTGCCGAGCCGGGAGAGCTCGCGGGCCAGCGACGCGATCAGCTTCGGGTGGCGGTCCGAGTCCAACGCCAGCACCGCGGTCGGCCGGGTCTGCCATTCCCACGAAGCGAGCACCTTCACCGCGGCCGCCACCACGTCGTCGGACACCTCCGCGTCGGGCTCGTCGAGCAGCCGCCGCAGCCGGGCACCCCAGCCCAAGTCGGTCAGTCGCCCGATGACCCGACCCGGCGCGGGGCCGTCGCCGATCCGTCCGCTGAGGTCCACTCCGAGCTTGCCCAAGCCCGACGGCCACTGCTTGCGCGGCGTGAGCTCGACGCCGGGCCGCATGAGCCGCGCACGGGTCTCCTCGGCGGCCGTCGCGTCGACGTCGGCGTCGTAGCGCTTTCCAGTGCAGTTGTCGCAGCGGCCGCAGCGTTCGCCATCGCGCAGTTCGGGATCGTCGAGTTGGCCACGCAGGAAGGCCATCCGGCACCCGTCGGTGGACTGATAATCGAGCATCGCCTGCTGCTCCCGCTTGCGTGCCTCGTCGAGCTTGCGGTACCGCGGCTCGTCGTAGGTCCACTGCTGCCCGGTGCCAATCCAGCCGCCCTTCACCCGTCGCACGGCCCCGTCGACGTCGAGCACCTTCAGCACCATCTCCAGCCGGGTACGTCCGAGATCAACCAAGGGCTCCAGTGCGGGCGTCGACTGTGGCCGCTCGGGCTCCAGTGCACCAATCACGTTGCGCACCATGGCTTCCGATGGGAATGCGACCGAGGCGAAGTAGCGCCACACGTCCTGGTCCTCGTGGCCGGGCAGCAGGACGACCTCGGCGCTGGCGGTGGACCGGCCCGCGCGGCCGACCTGCTGGTAGTACGCGATCGGTGACGACGGTGCGCCAAGGTGCACGACGAAGCCGAGGTCGGGCTTGTCGAACCCCATGCCGAGCGCGGACGTGGCGATCAGCGCCTTGACGCGGTTGGCCAACAGGTCCGCTTCGAGCTGTTCGCGTTCGGCGGCCTCGGTGGACCCGGTGTAGGCCGCCACCTGGTGACCCTGCTCGCGCAACAACGCGGCGACGTCGTGGGCCTGAGCCACGGTCAACGTGTAGACGATGCCGGATCCGGGTAGCGAATCCAGCTGTGTGGCAAGCCATGCCGCGCGTTGGGCGGGATTACCCGCTTTGACCACCGACAGCCGCAATGACTCGCGATCCAGCCCGCCACGCAGCACCAGGGTCTCCCCGCCGCCGACCCCGAGTTGGGTGGCCACGTCGTCGACCACCCGGTCGTTGGCGGTGGCCGTGGTGGCCAGCACGGGAACGTCGGTGCCCAGTTCGCCGATCAGCGTCCGGATGCGGCGGTAGTCGGGCCGGAAGTCGTGGCCCCAGTCCGAGACGCAGTGCGCCTCGTCGACCACGACCAGGCCCGCGTCACGTGCCAGCGCGGGCAACACCTGGTCGCGAAAGTCGGGGTTGTTCAACCGTTCCGGGCTAACGAGCAGGACGTCGAGGTCGCCGCCACGGACGCGCTCGTGGATCTCGGCCCAATCGGCGACGTTGCTCGAGTTGATGGTCGCGGCGTGCACACCGGCCCGCTCCGCGGCGGCCACCTGGTTGCGCATCAACGCCAGCAGCGGCGACACGATCACCGTCGCGCCGTGCCCCGACGCGCGGAGCAGTTTGGCGGCGATGAAGTACACCGCCGACTTGCCCCAGCCGGTGCGCTGCACGACGAGCGCCCGACGGCGATGCACCACCAGCGCCTCGATGGCGATCCACTGGTCGTCCCGCAAGGTGGCGTCGGGCCCAGCGAGTTGTTCGAGGATTGCCTGGGCCTGCTCGCGGGTCGCCTGCATGCCACCATCGTGCCCGGTCGGTGTGACGGACTAGTACGCGTAGGCGTTCTTGGGCTTTTCGATGCGGATCGCCTCTGTCACTTCCATCGTCGGAATGAAGCCGTCCTCGACGTGCGACGAACCGGGGCGGATCCGGCCCACGACTCGAACCCAGGTGTCCTCCGGGTAGTCCGCGGCCGTCGCCAAGCCGGCCCCGGTGAGGTGGACACGGGCGAGCTGCGCATCGGCCGCGCAACAGACGATGACGACGCGGCCGAGGTCGACGGCGCCCGAACCGTGCACGGTGAACCCGGTCAGCGTGATCGTCCTGCCGTCCAACGAGTGCGCAGAGTCGGCGGCCGCCCGCATGACGGCCTCCGGCAGCGGCACCTCGGGCGCCGGTCCGGGCGGCAGCGGCGGGAACGGTCGAAGCGTGGGAGTACTGACCGCGGCGGGCGGTGGATTCGTGCCCCGCGCATCGAGCGGCGGCGGCACCACGAACGCGACAAGGGCGATCGGGACGAGCAGCAACCACGCCAGCCCCGACCGATGCGCGTGGCCGTGCCCACCCTCGGCAGCGCCCCGGAGCTCACCCACCACGCCGGACAGCCCAAGCACGACGAGCACCACCGCGGCGACGGCCAACCATCCCAACAGCGACGGCTTGACGTAGTTCAGGTACGTGCCCTTGACGAGCATCACCGCCGTGGCAAGCCCGACGAGCACGAGCAGGACGTACTGGGTAACCCGACTCACGCGCCGCTCCCCAGCATCGCCAACCCGACGAGCGTCGCGACGGTCGTGGCCACCACGAACGTGACGGGACCGAACCGCACCGCGAACGCTCTGCCGAACATGCCGACCTGCATGGCGGCCAGCTTCAGGTCGATCGCAGGCCCCACCACCAGGAACACCAGCCGTGGCACCAGCGGCAGCATCGTCAGGCTCGCGGCGACGAACGCGTCGGCCTCCGAGCAGAGTGCCAGCACCACCGCGAGCACCGCCATCGTCAGCACGCCGACGAGCAGATTGCCCGCGAGATGCTGGAACACCCAGGGCGGCAACGCCACCCGCAGCGCCGCGGCGGCCGCAGCGCCCAACACCAGATACGACGCCGCCTGCAGAAAGTCGTGTCGGGCGGCCGCGCTGAACACGGCCCATCGGGAGGCGTCGTCGGCCGGTGGCGCGGGCAGCTCACGGGTCACCCACTCCCGGCGCCCGAATCGCGACCACAGCAGCCCCATCACGACCGCAGTGGCCAGCGAGGCCACGCACCGGGCCGCCACCATGGCCGGCTGGCCGGGAAACGCCACCGCGGTGGCCACCAGCACGACGGGGTTGATCGCGGGGGCCGACAGCATGAAGGTCAACGCCGCGGCGCCACTCGTTCCTGGTCCAAAGATTCTGCGCGCCATCGGGACCGAACCACATTCGCAGCCTGGCAGCGCGGCGCCGCCCACTCCGGCGACGGCCACCGCAAGCGCTGGACTGCGCGGCAGCCATCGAGCCAGCCGCTCCGCACTGACGAATGCCGCGATCAACCCGCTCAACACGACGCCGAGCACCAGGAACGGCAGGGCTTGGACGAACACCCCGCAGAACACGGTCGCCGCCACGCTGAGGTTGGCCCTTCCGGCCAGAAACGCACTCATCGCGCTGGCGGAAAGCGCCAGCGCGATGAGGCTTACGAGCAGTACCTCCAGGGAACCGAGCCGTCGGGTGCGGTCGGTCGGGGCGGCGGTCACCGCCCCATCCTGCCCGTGGTTGCTGTTAGACGGCGGTCTTCAGGGCGTCGGTCAGCTGATTCGACGTCGCCTGGATGCCGCACTGCGTCGACAACTCAGTGACGGGCTGCTGAAGGCCCTTGAGGTCATCGGCGACCTTCGGGTTGTCCGCGAAGTACGTGCGGTATGACACCTGCGCCTCCGTCGGCGACTGCTTGGCGATGTCCGTCAGCGCCAGGTTGGTCTGCGGGTGGGTCTGCAGATAGGTGCTCATCGACAGCTGCACCGAACTCTCGGTGGTGGCCACCCCACTGGCGGTGCACTCGTCGGGCGCAGCGTTGGCGCTCGGCAGTGCGATCGTCGCGGTGGCGATGCCACCCAGCAGGCCGCCGGCGAGCATTCCGTACAGGCCGCGGCGAAGCGTCATTGCGGTCATCATGGTTTCCTCCTTGGGTCTGCGATTGGTTTGATCGCAGCCCACGGCCTAGCCATCTCACCGAACGGCAAACACCCGAGCCGACCCGACCGGCGCCGGACCGACGGCATCCATGCAGGCCAGGCAGTAAAACCCGACGCCCGAAATTAACTTGCTTAGCCCGGCTAGCTTGGGGCTGCTGAGGCGGCCGTGACCGGGTCGGCCACGTCAAGCTGGCCGGGGCCTTCCGTTCCGCCGAGCGCGGCGCACGCCGATTGCGCGCTCGCCGTGCCGGTCGCGAACATGCCGACAAGTACACCGGCGGCGACGGCCGCTCCCGCGACCGAGCGCAGTCGTCGCAACATGTCAGCCGAGTTCGTACAGGTCGCGCGACACTCGGAAGTAGTGCCCGCTACTGGTGTCGGTGCACGTCACGGCCGTGGGCGCGCTGTCGCAGGTGATGACGCCCATCGACTGTGACCGTCCATAGGCGAGCGTCGGCCACGGACCCACGCCTCCATCCAGCGCTGCATAGGAACACCGGACGAACCCCGGCTTGCCGACATCGAGCCGAACGTCGTTACCCGAACCGGATGTCCCCGGACAGGGCTCGCCCGTCTGGCCTCGACCCACGCCCGGCGGCACCGTGTACGTGATCTGGTCGAGCTGGCACAGCGCGATGGGAGCTTCGCCTTCTTCCTCAAGCACGCAGCGGATGTTCCCCGACGGGGAGGAGAACTTCACGCGGCCATCATCGGCGTGGGCGGTTGCCGGGACCAGCATCGCGAACGCGGCGGCGGTTGCGGCGAGAGCCACACCAAGCGTGGTGGTTTTCATGTCGTGCCGTGTTCCTTACCTCATGCGCCGCCTCATCGGCCGCGTCGTTGAGGCAATTACACATCAGATTGGGTAGCTACCGATCACGAGATCGGCAGTGAGCCCAACCCACTCAGTTGGCGGTCGCGCCGTCTTGTTCGCGTTTGAGCTCCAGCGCGATGTCGATCAGCTGGTCTTCCTGGCCGCCGATGAGCTTGCGTTGCCCGGCCCGGTGCAGCAGCTTGTGGGCGGGCACGCCGTAGCGTTCGGACTGGCGGATGGCGTGCTTGAGGAAGCTGGAGTACACCCCCGAGTAGCCCATGATCAGCGCGTTGCGGTCGAGCAGGCACTCTTGCGGCATCGCGGGCGCGACGACTTCTTCGGCGGCGTCGGCGATGTCGAAGAAGTCGATGCCGGTCTTCACGCCGATCTTGTCGAACACCCCGATCAGCGCCTCGACGGGCGCATTGCCCGCACCGGCGCCGAACCGTCGGCAGCTACCGTCGATCTGCTTGGCGCCTGCCCGGACCGCCTCCACCGAGTTGGCCACCCCGAGTCCGAGGTTCTCGTGGCCATGGAAACCGACCTGCGCGTCGTCGCCGAGTTCCGCGACCAGCGCCGCCACCCGGTCCGCGACACCTTCGAGCACCAGCGCACCCGCCGAGTCCACGACGTAAACGCACTGACATCCGGCGTCGGCCATGATGCGGGCCTGAGCTGCCAGCTTCTCCGGCGGGATGGTGTGGCTCATCATCAGGAAGCCGACCGTCTCCAACCCGAGTTCGCGCGCCAGCCCGAAGTGCTGGATCGAGACGTCGGCCTCAGTGCAGTGGGTGGCGATCCGGCAGATCGAGCCACCGTTGTTCTGCGCCTCCTTGATGTCGTCCTTCGTCCCGAGTCCGGGCAGCATCAGGAAGGCGATCTTGGATTCCTTGGCCGTCTCGGCGGCCAGCTTGATGAGCTCCTGCTCGGGGGTCTTGGAGAAGCCGTAGTTGAAGCTCGACCCGCCCAACCCGTCGCCGTGGGTGACCTCGATGACCGGCACGCCCGCGGTGTCGAGCGCGGCGACGATGGCCTGCACTTCATCCTTGGTGAACTGGTGGCGCTTGTGATGACTGCCGTCGCGCAGCGACGTGTCCGTCATCCGGATGTCCCACATGGGGTTGAAGAAGATGCCGCTCATGCCTGACCTCCAGCTGTTGCAGACAGAGACTCCTTGGCGATTTCCTCGCCGACCTTGGTCGCTGCCGCGGTCATGATGTCCAGGTTTCCAGCGTAGGGCGGCAAGTAGTCGCCCGCACCCTCCACTTCGACGAACGTGGTGACCAGCGCCTGGCCGCCCGAGTGCACCGACGGCGGATCGAACTGCGGCTCGTTGAGCAAGCGGTAACCCGGCACGTAGGTCTGCACCTCGGCGGCCACTTCCTTGATGGACTTGGTGATGGCGTCCTGGTCGGCGTCCTCGGGGATGGCGCAGAAGATGGTGTCGCGCATGATCATTGGCGGATCGGCCGGGTTGAGGATGATGATTGCCTTGCCGCGCTTGGCGCCGCCGATCACCTCAACGCCCCTACTGGTGGTCTTGGTGAACTCGTCGATGTTGGCTCGCGTGCCGGGTCCGGCCGACGCCGACGACACCGACGCGACGATCTCGGCATACGGCACGTCCACGACGCGCGACACCGCGTACACCATCGGGATGGTGGCCTGGCCACCGCAGGTGACCATGTTGACGTTCGGCGCGTCGAGGTGCGCGCGCAGGTTCGCAGGCGGAATGACGCCAGGGCCGACCGCGGCCGGCGTCAGGTCGATGGCCCGGATGCCTGCCTCCGCGTAGCGCGGCGCGGCATCGCGGTGCACGTAGGCGCTGGTGGCCTCGAAGACCAGATCCGGCTTCTCGTCCAACCCAAGCAGCCAGTCGACGCCCTCGTGGCTGGTCTCGAGCCCCAGCTTGCGGGCCCTGGCCAGGCCTTCACTCTCGGGGTCGATGCCGATCATCCAGCGCGGTTCCAGCCAGTCCGAGCGCAGCAACTTGTACAGCAGATCGGTACTGATGTTGCCGGACCCGACGATCGCGACGGATGCCTTGCGCGGCATGAGCTACTCCTCTTACTCGAACTCGAACTACTCGAACGACAGGTGGACTGAACCTAGTCCGTCGAATCGAGCTACGAAATCGTCGCCTGGACGTGCATCTATCGCACGCGTGCACGACCCCGGCAACACGATGTCGCCGGCCTTCAAACGCACCCCGAATTGGTCGACCTTTCGGGCCAGCCACGCCACGGCGGTGACGGGGTTGCCCAGCACCGCGTCGCTGCGGCCCTCGGCGACGACCTCACCGTTGCAAGTGAGCACCGCGTCGATGTTGCAGATGTCGATGTCCTTGGGCGACACCCGCTCCTTGCCGAGCACCCAACCCGCCGACGACGCATTGTCGGCGATCGTGTCGCACAGCTTGATCTTCCAATCGGTGATCCGGGTGTCGATCAACTCGATCGACGGCGCGAACGCGGCGGTGGCGGCCAACACGTCGTCCTCGGTACAGCCCTCGCCGGGCAGGTCGTCGGCCAGAATGAAGCCGACCTCGACCTCGACACGGGGATAGAGGAAGCGACCGGCCTTGACGGGAACGTCCTCGAACACCTCCATCTCGTCGAGCAGATGGCCGTAGTCGGGTTCGTCGACGTTCATCATCTTCTGCATGGCCTCCGACGAGAGGCCGACCTTGTGCCCGATGACACGCGCGCCCTCCGCGACCCGCTGCCGGATGTTGATCAGCTGGATCTCGTAGGCGTCGACCACGTCGATGCCGGCCACCCCGTCGGTCAACGGCTTGATCGGCACCTTGCTGCGCTCGGCCTGGGCCAGCTCGGCGGCCAGCTCGTCGCGCACCTCAAAGGACAGCATTCGGGTGAAGTCCCCTCGTTTCGTCGACCGGCACAGTTGTGGGTCGGCCGGGCAATTCTATAACGTGTTCTACATGACTGAGCAGGAGTACGACGTCGTCGTGGTCGGCAGTGGCGCTGCCGGCATGGTCGCCGCCCTCACCGCTGCCCACCAGGGACTCTCGACAGTAGTCGTTGAGAAGGCCCCGCACTACGGGGGTTCCACTGCGCGGTCAGGTGGCGGAGTGTGGATCCCGAACAACGAGATTCTCCAGCGTGACGGGGTCAAAGACAGCCCAGCCGCGGCGTCCGAATACCTGCACGCGATCATCGGCGACGTCGTCCCCGCGGAGAAGATCGACACCTACCTCCGGCGTGGACCGGAGATGCTGTCGTTCGTGCTCAAGAACTCGCCGCTGAAGTTGTGCTGGGTTCCGGGTTACTCCGACTACTACCCCGAGACCGCGGGCGGAAAGCCCACCGGGCGATCCGTCGAGCCGAAGCCGTTCAACGCCAACAAGCTGGGCGCGGATCTGCCCGGCCTGGAGCCGCCGTACGGCAAGGTCCCGATGAACATGGTCGTCATGCAACAGGACTACGTCCGGCTCAACCAGCTCAAGCGCCACCCGCGCGGCGTGCTGCGCAGCCTCAAGGTCGGCATCCGGGCGACGTGGGGCAAGGTCACCGGCAAGAACCTGGTCGGCATGGGTCGGGCGTTGATCGCCCCAATGCGCATCGGGCTCCAAAAGGCCGGCGTGCCCGTGCTTCTGAACACGGCGTTGACTGACCTGTACGTCGAGGACGGTGTCGTGCGCGGCGTCTATATCCGTGAAGCGCGCGACTCCGAATCAGCTGAGCCGCAACTCATCCGGGCGCGGCGCGGCGTGATCCTCGGCAGCGGCGGGTTCGAGCACAACGAGCAGATGCGCGTGAAGTACCAGCGGGCACCCATCACCACCGAGTGGACGGTCGGCGCGAAGGCCAACACCGGCGACGGCATCCTGGCCGCCGAGAAGCTCGGCGCGGGACTGGAATTCATGGAGGACTCCTGGTGGGGCCCGACGGTGCCGTTGGTCGACGCACCGTGGTTCGCGTTGTCGGAGCGCAACTCCCCCGGCTCGATCATCGTCGACACGTCGGGCAAGCGATTCATGAACGAGTCGATGCCCTATGTCGAGGCCTGTCACCACATGTACGGCGGAGAATACGGCCAGGGGCAGGGCCCCGGCGAGCACATTCCGGCGTGGCTGATCTTCGACCAGCAGTACCGCGACCGGTTCATCTTCGCGGGTCTGCAACCGGGCCAACGGATTCCGAAGAAGTGGCTGGAATCCGGCGTCATCGTCAAGGCCGACACGCTCGAGGAGCTCGCGCAGTTGACGGCACTTCCCGCCGACGCGCTGAACGCGACCATCGACCGGTTCAACGGGTTCGCCCGCTCGGGCGTCGACGAGGACTTCAAGCGCGGCGAGAGCGCCTACGACCGGTACTACGGCGATCCGACCAACAAGCCCAACCCGAACCTCGGGGAGCTCAGCCACGCGCCCTACTACGCGGCCAAGATGGTGCCAGGCGACCTCGGCACCAAGGGCGGCATCCGCACCGACATCAGCGGCCGCGCACTGCGTGACGACGACTCGGTCATCGAGGGTCTATATGCTGCGGGCAACGCCAGCTCACCCGTGATGGGGCACACCTACCCCGGGCCGGGCGGCACCATCGGGCCGGCCATGACGTTCGGTTACCTGGCGGCGCTGCACTTGGCGGGGAAGGACTAGCCGTGCCGATCAACCTGGACGAGGCGCTTAGCGCCGAGCTACCCCCCGATGAATTCTCTTGGACCAGTAGCGATGTCCAGCTCTATCAGCTCGGGCTCGGGGCGGGCTCCGACCCGATGGATCCCCGCGAGCTGCGGTATCTGGCCGACGACACTCCGCAGGTGCTGCCGACGTTCGGCAACGTCGCGCAGACCTTCCACATGACCGAACCGCCAACGGTTCAGTTCCCCGGCATCGACATCGAACTGTCCAAGGTGCTGCACGCCAGTGAGGCCGTGACGGTGCCCGGCCCCATCCCGGCGTCGGGTACCGGCATCGCGGTGACGCGGTTCACCGACATCTGGGACAAGGGCAAGGCAGCGGTGATCTGGTCGGAGACCACGGTCACGTCGCCCGAGGGCACGCTGCTGTGGACCCAGCGGCGCTCGATCTTCGCCCGCGGCGAGGGTGGCTTCGGAGGCGAACGCGGTCCGTCGACCTCGTCAGAGCCCTCGGACCGGGCACCTGACTTCGAACTGTCCGTCCCGGTGTCACCGCAGCAGGCCCTGCTGTACCGGATGTGCGGGGACCGCAATCCGCTGCACTCCGATCCCGGATTCGCCTCCGCCGCTGGATTTCCCAGACCCATCCTGCACGGGCTGTGCACCTACGGCATGACCGCGAAGGCCATGACGGACCTGCTGCTCGACGGCGACACGTCGCGCATCGGCAGCTACGGCGCGCGCTTCGCAGGCGTGGTGTTCCCTGGCGAGACGCTCAAGGTGAACATCTGGAAGAACGGGGATGGCTTCCAGGCGGTGGTGACCGCACCCGAGCGTGACGACGCGGTGGCACTGGCCGGCGTCGAACTGGTGCCGGCTTAGACCCCTTGCGGCTCAACCGATCCGGCGCGAAGGTTGGGGCGGTGCCTCCTTGTGCAATGCCGTGTCGACCCATGACCGGGCCGACGGGCACGTCCGCAAGTGCTTGTAGATGTGGTCATGCAATTCGGGTGCCTCGAGTGCATCGGTGACCACGATCGGGACGGGAAAGCTAGCTCCACAGCCGCCGGGGCATTCGACTGTCAGGATGCCTGGCGCCTCGATCGAGTAGGTGTGCTCGGGCTGGACGAGTGGCATCGCCGGCCGACAACCGGCCCTCGTCGCATGGACGAGTGCGTCGACTTTGGCCGACGACAGCAACACGCGTGGCCTTCCGGCCCAACCGCACGAGCACCTCCCCTGCGCCAGGTGGCGCGGTTGAATCGCTACGACGACTCCTTGGCCGTCCGGGTCCCCCATTGGATTAATCCCCCTCTCAACCACATCCTCCGAAGCCCTGCGGCCACCACCTCCCCCGGCGAACCGACCCAAAGTATGTGATCTAGATCACATCACTGTATCGTTTGCTCAATTCGCTGTCAATCCAATGCAGCGGTCATCGAAGCAAGCTTTGACCTCGGGCAAGCTCCGTCAACTCCGCGCTGACAGATGATTGCTGATGCAAAGGCTGGCGGGCCGGAAACAGACACGACGTCGGCCGAACGACGTGATGTGCGGGTACTGCAGGCGTTTGGTGGGTCGCCGCTCAGGGCTTGATGTTCAACGATGCGACGATCTCCCCTAGGCCGTTGACGAGCATCTGGGCGTCGCGTTCGTTGCTGGTGGCATCGAGTTGCAATACGTACAGTCCACCCGGGCCGGGGATGACGATCGTTTCCTGCGCCGCGGCGGCTTTCACCACCTGAAAGTCGTATCCGCCGGCGATGCGGTAAGCGTGGTATCCCGACACCATGGCCGATTCGTCGCCCACCAGATCGAATCCGGGAAGGTTCTTCAACTCACCACCAGCGAACTCGAGCAGCTTTGTGGGGTCGACCTTCCCGTCGAGTTTCGACAGTGTGGCGACGATGTTCGGCGGATAGTCCACGCTCTGCGTCTCCGGCCCTGTGTAGACAACGGCGCCGTAGGCATATTCGGGGGCTTGCTGGCCCGCCTCGATCCAGCCGCTCGGAAACGCGACCTCGATTTGGGGTGCACCTGGATCGCCGCGGCGAATCGGAGTAGCGGTGATGTGTTGGTCCCTGATGTAGTCCGCGATCGTGTAGTTCGCCGCGCCCGGCTCGCTACGCAGGCTCCGCGGTTCCTGCCGGTTGTCGTTGGCCGCTGTCGTCTCAGCCGGCGGCTTCGTGGAAATCGTCCACGACGTGCTTGACGTCGGAGTCGACCGGTCCGGAGCGATATTGTAGGAACCGTTGGAACAGCCCCCGATCGTGATGCTCAGGCATATCGCCGCAAACGCGGCTACCCCCGGGCAGTGCATCACCGCCATGGCGTTTCTCCCAGCTCAGCAGAGCAACTGACGGCTATCACCAGCCGCCGAGACCACGGTAACGGCACATGATTGCAATGTGGCTGGATCGGTCGCGGCAACCGCTAGCCGCCTCAGGTTCCGGTGCGCTCACGGCGATGTCTGGCAACTCGAGGGTGGCGCCAGGCGGGCGAAACGATAGGAGATCCAGCCCTGCACCGTGTCGTCGGCTTCCGCCGCGAGGTCGGCGTGGCCGGCGTCCGGTATCTCCACCCGCTCAATTTGGCCACCCAGTCGGCAGCTGTCAGAAACCGCAGACGAAACCCATGGAGCGAGCACGGTTTCATCCCGCGTGCCGTTTACCACCAGCATCGGCTTATCCAGTTGTCGCTGGGGAAGAGCGATCCTTTGCAGCGCGTCGCGCAGTCTGTCCACGTCGAGCAAAGTGTCGGGCTTCAGATCCGCTCTCGTGCTCCCGTTGCCGGGATCGGTGACTGGAGACTGACAATCAGCTAGGGCGCCCTTGTCGGCCGCTATCCGCCCGTGCAGAAACGCGCGCTCGTCCAGGTCAGCGTTGTACCGCTCAAGACCCACGATCATCAACGGATACAGCGACTGCTGTTCTTCGGTCAACGAACCCGCCCAGGCGAGGTTGGCCACTCCGGTGATATTCGCTGCCGGCGCCATCGCGACGCTTCCCAGCAGCTCGATACCGTCGCCGTAGTAGGAGTTCAGCTCGTTTGCGGCCCATGCCGCCTGGCCACCCTGCGAACTGCCGACGGCGACCCAGCGCGTGGAGACGGTGGGCGAGCTCTCGCGCAGGGCACGGACCGCGTCAATGACGTTGAAGGCCGCAGTTCGCGGCTCCATGAAGGGGTGTGATCCCGACTCTCCAAGTCCTTCGTAGTCGCTGAGCGCAACGGCGTACCGTTGTGCCACAAAAGACCGGATGGTCGGCAGGTAACCCCTCAGATCTGGCTCTGCCGAAGGACCGCAACCGTTGTCGATGCCCGTCGTTGCGTGAGCGAGCGAGATGACCCGCCAACCGTTCTGCGGTGGGCTTCCCCGGGGAATGAAAAACGCACCGGAAACCTGTCGAATCGTGCCGTCCACGCCCGAAACCGAGGTGTACACGGCCCGCCACGATTCCCCTAGTACGGAGTGGGGGTCGTCAAGTGGTGGGTCGAATGGTTCTCGCGCGAGGACGTGACCTCTACTCGCCCAGACATCTGCCCGCACATCGGGCAGCGGCAACACGATCGGGGGTGCGGATGGCGCGGAAGGCAAGCGCGCGGCGCAACCAATCGGTGAAACCGCTGTGAGGACGAGGATGGATGCCAGCGACAGTCCGGACCTCAGCGCGGCGAACGTCCGGCCTCGTGCGCGTGTCATCGGATGCGAGCGGCGTGCCATTGGCGTACGGCTTCTCGCAGATACAACCAGGCACCCTGGAAAATGCCCCGTCGTCCTGCGCGCAGGAGATGCTCCGGAAAGTCGGCTGGCGGACCGCCAGGACGGCCGAGCCGACGATTCGCGTGGATCCGTTCCAGCCCGCGGAAAACCAATCTGAATACGCGGAGAGTGTATTTCGGCGACGAAAGAATCATGCTCGCGTAAAAAGCAGTGAGGCCCGCCGAGTACCCGAAGAACTGCTTCTCGAGTTCCGCGTCAGTCCGGCGGTGGTAGTGCCACGTCACCGCTTGCGGCCAGTGGAGAACCAAGGAGCCCCGTTCCAACAGCATCGAAAGGACCCGTGTTTCCTCACCGCCGTGAGTCAACGTCCCGGCGCCGAGCCGGTTGTCGAAGCCGCCGATCGCACGTAGCGCGTCGGTCCGGAACGCCATATTTCCGCCAGCCCCGAAGCTCGGCAGAGGGTACAGCGGATTGGGCACCGATGTGCCAGCCAGCAAGCGGACCGGGTCCATGCCTCGGCCCTTGTTGAAACCGCCGTAACGTTCGAAGTTGACTTGAGCGCAAGTTTCCAGCTCCGCTGGAAGCATCATTCCCGCCACGGCGTCGGGCCGATCGAGTATCGCGAATCCTCGCTTGATCCAGGCGATCCAGTCGCGGTCAGCCACCTCGTCATCGTCGATCCATGCGACGAATTGGCTGCACACCTCGGACAGGGCACGGTTGCGTGCGTGCGACAGCCCGGGCACGGACTCGTGGCAGCATCGAACGTCCAAGCCGTCAAAGCCATCCCAGCTGTACGCGACGTCTCCGTCACGCGAGTTGTCGACGATCAGCACGTCGAAACGTGAGTCGCTCTGTTGGGAGAGACTGGCCAGGGTCTTGAGCAATCCCGCACGGCGATCGCGGGTACAGATCACCACGGACAGCGATTCGTCAAACGCCCCAACGGGTTCGAGTGGAGGCGGAAGAGTCGACGTGCACACGCGGTCGCGCAGTGTCGCGAGGGCGATCGACGAGTCGTCCGCAACGTCGAAGAATCGGATTGCAGTCGGGACGCCATTCCGGCGAACCAGGCAGAAGGCTGTGGCGAACCGTTCCACATCGACGACATCGCCTCCGTATACCCCAGCGATATCGATGTCGAGGACTCGTGCCGGCGCCCGCAGGTCGCCACGCCCAATCTCATGCACGGTCTGGATCCCGATTCATTTGGCACCCGTACAGCCGCTGAACAAGGCGAACGGCGAACACGACAATCATGAAGGTGGAGTTGGCTTGTCCGGATGTCACGAAGACCGAACTACTGACGACATGAAGATTCGGTACGCCGTGCACTGCGAGATTCTCGTCGACGACGCCGTGCGCGGGATCGTTCGACATCCGTGTGGTGCCCACTTGATGTAACCCGCCGCCGGCGCGCGTCCGCACCGCCGCCGCCAGATCGTCGGCAATGTACTCCAGCCGCCCTAGACCGCTCGCCCGCAAGTATCGATCCCAATGCTGGTGGGCGGCAAGGACACCGTCGACGTCTTCGTCAGTGAACCGAATGTCGATATCGAGTCTCGGCATGCCGAGACCGTCGACATCCGTTGAAAGCTTGATGCAGCTTTCGTAGTGGGGCAGGTGCTCCCCGTGATACTGCATCGGGTAGCGGTTGGCGGTATTCGACACGAAGAAGCCCGGGGGCTTGCGGCCGCGCGCGAACACCCGCTTTGCCCCGAAATCGAAGGCAAACCACAACGTTTCGATCGGATGCCGCAATATGTTCAGAATGTGTGCCCCTACCGGCGATCGATTCGCCGTGCCATAGGGTGTTCCCGGGAACTTGGTACCTGTCAACGAGAGCCGCTGCGCCGGCGGTGCGAGCAGACAGCCAAGTGGCGAGATCAGCATCAGATAGGTCAACGACAGCGACGCGTTCTGGTGCGAAGCATCAGGTATCTCCGGATTGGCGATCCATCCCGATATGTTGGGCAGGTTGTGCTCGATCTGGTAATCCGCGGCGAAGGTAAAGCGTCGTCTGACGTATGAGCCGTCGATGTCGCGTTCGTACGAGTAGATGGTGTCCTGCGCCGGCGTGGACAGCACGAGGTCGGCGATGACTCCCTCGAGGTGCGCCATGTACCAGTGACCAAGATGGCCGGAATGGTCACCCAGGCTGCGGCCTTCCCGACCGGGTGAACACATCAGCAGTCGGGTGCTCTCCAACCCACCTGCCGCGACGATGAAGTCGTCGGCGACGACTGTGAACGACCGCCCGGACAAAGTCCGGCAGTCTATGGAGGCCGCGCGGGTCTGATCGTCATCGAGGTTGATGCGCACGCAGGTCGTATCGGTGACAACGCGCAGGGTGACCGCGCCACGGAGTTGGTCGAAGTACTCCCTTCCGAAATCCGTTGGAAGTGACCACCGTTCGAGCGAGGACGTCTTTACCACTCCGTTCACTAGGCCGGGGATCATCTGCGCCGGCAAGTGCTCCAATTCGTTCACGTCGAACATCGAGCGACCACATTGGAACCACTGGCAGGCGCGTTCGAAGTACAACTGCAGATCGTCGTATTTCACGGGCCAGATGGACTGGGGTGCGATGTCGCGATCGACGAAGTCGATTGGGTCATAGGGAACGCAGCGGCCGCCCCAGATCGACGACGTACCGCCGATCTGACGGCTGACGGCCAGTTCGACCGGTGCGTGCGTGTCCGGGCGTCGTCGGTGGGCCACCGACAACTTCTGGTACCCGGGATTCGGTCTTCTGTTTCCCGTCTCGAGCAGCACCACGTCAACACCCCGATCGGCGGCTTCCAACGCCGAGACGATGCCCGCTGGTCCCGCCCCGATGACAACGAGGCGAGCACTTAGACACGCCCCCTGCGCAATGTCGTTGCCGGAGAGAATCATCGCTCACCGTCGGTACGGCATTCCTGCCGGATCTTGCTCGATACCTCCGCCTCGTTGGGGAGGGGGGCGGTCGCGGCTTGGCAAACCGCCCTGATGTTGACCACCTTTGTCGAAGACATCAGCACCGTGCCGAATCGGTTGTGGGTCACCGCGTCACGCACTAGCAATCTGATTACGGTGCGTTGATCTTCCAGGTCGGCATCAAGCAGTTCACTGCATTGCTGCCGGAAGATGGGCTTGGCCGCGAGCAAGGCCCTTACGCGTGGCAGAGCCAGGGAAAGAAACCCAAAGGTGATGGTGGCCCGGCCCGGTTGCGGCCGAGGTCCACCCCATCCGCCGATGAGGTCGTAGGGAAACTGATGAGCTGTGGCGTGATCGCTCAAGATTGTCCAGCTGGAGTCCATGTGCGCTAGCTCCCCGGCTGGGCCCCACTGTCCGATCAGGCCGCGACACCGTTCCTGTTCCAGGTACTCCACGACGTCGGGGCAGACAACGGGCAGGGCGCCGGCCGGTTCGTGAAGGAAGAAATAGTCGATGCGCTTGACGCGCAATGTCCGCAGGCTAGCGGTGAGCGCCCGTCGGGCACTGGCGACGGAATAGTCGTGGTCACCATAGAGAACGCGTTCCGCGACGCGGCGGACCCGCTCACTGCCGTCACCGCGGTCCAAAGATTGATTGTCCGACAGTTGCAGAGCTCGCCGTATTGGCCCCTGAACCATCCCGGCAAGTCGACCGGCTTGGGTGGGTTTGATGCCAAACTTCGTCGCGACGCTGATGTCTGTCCGGTTCCCGATGAAGTCCGCCAACTCGCGCTCGGCGAGCCCGAGACCATAGATGGGGGCAACATCGAAATGCCGGATTCCGGATTCGTAGGCGGCTTCCAGTGCAGCCCGGCGGTCGCGCCTGCTGGGCAGCCGGTAGACAGTCGCACAGCCAAATCCGAGCGCAGCCTGACATGCAGAGGAACGGGGACCAGACGCGCGAGGCAGGTCGGTTGAGGCCGGTTGACGGTCGTCCAACATTAGCTGCTCCTCGTCTCACCCTTCGCAGGGCGAGCGTGGTGGCGGATGCCCCTTCGCCATGGTTCCAGAAGAGCGATTATCCCCCTCGGCAAAGGGTCATGCATATAGATACAGTGAACTACCTGCATGCGGCAGGCCCACTGCATCGAACTAGTTAATTGCGGTCACCGTGGTGCCTTACCGCGGATATCCGGCGCTTGACATGCCGACGCTTCACCCGCAGTGTTTGTCAGATCGGTAGCTCACGAAAGCAGTACGCGTCGGTGACCGGTGAGACGTCGAAGCCTCACCCGGGCCAGACGCCGCGAGCGCACTGGGCCAGCGGTATGGACCAGCTGTTCGTCGGCCTCAGGTACGTTGCGCTGTTCACAGGCTTGGAAGTGCCCAGTACTTCCGTTGTGAACGAGGCCCTGGCAACGATCGCGGCCGCCGGCCCGCACACACGGGTGGGGGTGGCCCCGCGACCGGGTCGGCGCATTTGGCGTTACGACCCTGACGTAACGGTGCCGGTTCACCAATTGCCCGAAGCAGTGGTGAATGACGGCGATGCGGCCGTGTTGCAACACATCCGGCGGCGGCCGGGATGTCACTCTCCGCTGGAAGTCCATGTCTCACAACGTCACATCGCCTTCGACGTCGATCACCGTCTCGGCGATGGGCGGCTGGCCCTCGAATTGGTTTCGGCACTGTTCACGCATTCCCGTGGTCACGTTGCGCCGTGGGTAGCCAACCGCGACACGTCACTCGCGCTGCCACGGGCTCTCGTGCACACGTTCGCTCATCCGGCCCGCCTTGGGATGTTATGGAGGCACACAACCGGTTTGCGTTCTGCCCGCACCAGCGGTCCGCACGCTGCGCCCGGCGAATCAGTGCCGTGGTCACCGTCGTCCGCGGTCGTCGTCGCGCGCGTGGACGCCGATTCAGAGGCCGCGGTGAACGAGTGGCGTCGGGCGAACGCTGCGACGTCGGGAAGCGCCGCGGTCTGGCTGTACATTGCGCGGCACGCGTTGCGGTCGGCGGGTCTGCGGATGACCGACGGGGTCATGGTGGCGTTCGACAGCCGCCGCTACCTTCCGAAGCGGCGAACGGTCAACAGTAACTTCATTTTCGGGATCGACGTTCCATTGGCGGTCGATGACCGATTGCCCACCGTGGCTGCACGGCTGCGTGAAGTCACCGCTGCGGCGGTGCCGCTGGCGGCCATGGGAGCGGTTTCGGCACGCGCGTTACTCCCGTTCGGACGTCGGCCCGTCGTGCCCTCCAGTTGCTTCGGTGGTGCGCCGGCCGACGTGATGTACACGGACATGGGTGACATCACGGCGATGCTCGATGACATGCCCTGGCGTGGGGACGGCGACCGGTCCGCGACCGGCCTGATTGACCCCGGCGGGCCGAACAGCGTCACGATTCTCAACTCAAGGCTCGGTGCCGTCCGCAGCGTGGCGATGTCCTTCCACGACAATGTGTTCGATCGGCGCGTCATCGAGACGGCCGCGGGGTACCTGGAACACCCGATCGGACTCCTGGACCTGGAATTCCCACCTTCGGCATCGTGAGGCGCTGAGCCTCGCGTCGAGCTCGACAAGGTTTGCCGGTCAGGCATCCGACGACAAGCGCTCAAAAGCAGGATGGGCGATCCATGACGGACCTCGACTCGCCACGGGCCGGTCGACTGGCGAACAGTGTCTCACTTGCTGTTGCAGACCGAGTTCACACCTGATGTGTGCTTAGCCTGGCCTTTCAGCCTGCATTTTCCACCCAAACATGGTTCCACTCTTTTGCTCCGCATTTCGTTGCCAGACTCTGTCCAGCAGTGCTACGGTTTGCAAATCACGGGGGGTGTGACGACAGTCACAGTCGTGTGCATTCGGCGACGTGCGTGTGCCGCGGTGCTGGTTGCCAGCGTTCGGCCTTCGCTAGGGGGAAGGGGTAAGCGTGGTACCCGAATCGGCGTCTCACTGTCGTGCTCCGTGCGCGATTTCATCATCGGCTCGGTCCGTGCGCACCACCCGAGTCGCCCGCCGTTCGTACGTCGATGCATAACCGAGCCAGGCCCGGTTGCCGGCGCCGTCGTCGAGTCCGAGGAGTCTCGGTCCGTTGAGGCACGTTGAGGTGGTTGAGCTTTCGTCCGGCGCCGCCGGTCTTGATGATCGCGAGCGCGAAGTGGCTGATTCGGACACGGTCCGCACGGGCATCCGCATCGGCATTCCCGACGCAATGCTGGTCGTTGCAACGGGGGTGTTTCTCGTAGCCTTGGCCTACGCACGGTCTCGGGAAGACCTGGGTTTCGCCGCGCCATTGTTCTGGGCCGGGCAACTGATCATGTTCGTTTTCGTCTTCTGGCGCGCACTGAATCCCTCGGCTTCGTCTCGCGAGCGGGTAGTCGTGGTGCTTCTGTACGCCAGTACGCAGTCATTCCTTCGGTGGGCGTACAGCCCAGAGATGTTCACGTTTTCCGACGAGCTCCAGCATTGGCGCGCGCTCAATACCCTTCTCACCGCGCAGCATCTCTACCAGACGAACTACAGCCTTCCGGTAAGTCGAGGGTATCCGGGTCTGGAGAATGTCACGGCCGAGCTCATCCAAACGTCGTCCCTGGGCCCGTTTATTTCCGGCATTCTCATCTCGAGCGTGGCACACGTATTGCTCGCCGGTTGCATCCTGCTCCTCCTGCGTGAAGTATCACAATCCCTACGAGTGGCGTGTGTCGGCGCCGTCTTGTATCTGGCGAACCCGCACGCAGCGTATTTCGATACGTCGTTCATCTATCAGACCCTCGCACTGCCATTTCTGGTGCTGGCAATCTATTTTGCGATTCGCTTTGCCAGTAATGAACGGGGTCGCTATCTCAACTTCGGCGGCTGCCTCGCCTGTTTTGCGATCCTGGCTATCACGCACCACGTGACAAGCATCGCCACGATCGGACTGCTGGCCATCCTCGCCCTGGCCACCGCCTTCTTTCGCGCGAGCCGCCACCTCGCATTGCGCCTGGCACTCTGCGCCACGGCAGGGGCAGGTGTCTATCTCTGCTGGGCGTTTTCTGTTGCGCCTTATACCTTTGAGTACTTCAGCATTCACACTGGCTACATCCTCCATGACTTGGCTCACTGGCGGGAAATCAAGCTGACGATCCCGAAATTCCCGCCAGGGACGCCACTATTCGATCGTGTGCTTGCCCCGGTCAGCGTGCTCTTCACCTTGATACTCCTTCGCGTAAGCATTGGAATGAGGAACCGGCCGCCATTGGAGCGATGCTTTTGTTGGTTAGCGCTCGTCAGCTACCTCGGCGCGGTTGCGACGCGGTTCATCATTCAAAACGGGGGCGAGCTGGCCGGCCGTGCGTTCACGTTCACGGCACTCTTTACCGGGCTGGCGATTGCCGTGGTCCTTACAAACCCGGCAACATTCCGGCCGCGCATTGGCAACCTGTCACTCGACCGGCCCGAACGCCGACTCATCGCGGCGACTGTACTGGCGGTCGTCCTTTTCGTAGGTGGAATCGCGACGGGTGTCCCCGCATGGTGGCAGCGGCTTCCTGGGCCGTTCAGGATCGACGGCAACCCAAGTGGAGTAGATACGGTGGGTACGAGTAAAGCCGAGTGGGCTGCAACGCATCTGAAACCTGGAAGTCGTGTCGTCGGCGACCTTACCTCCCTGACTCTCCTGTCAACACTCGCAAGGGTCGACCCGGTCTTCGAAACGGAAGAGCTGTATTACACCGAAAACTTCACGCCCGAAGACGCCGAATTCATTCGGAACCTGTCGGTGATGTATGTCGACGTAGATATGCGGATGTCACAGGCCGCGCCGATGAATTCTGCTTATTTCTGGACAGATACTCACGCCTTTATAGGGCGACCACCCTTGGACGTCGCTGGCCTCGTCAAGTTCGACGACCATCCCGGAATATCCCGTATCTACGACTCGGGTTATGACCACCTATTCGATATGCGAGGCGGTCGGGGGTCACCATATGGCTAGTAGATTTCGCACAATCGACTTGGTCGCATTGGCGGCGCTGGTGTGCTACGGCTTGGCCGTATTGCCCCACGTGCCGGAAGTGGTGGCTCATGTTGCTGGCACGGTGCTCTGTTTTCTCCTAGTGGGAGTCGCGTTGGCGAGCGCGATAATGCCCCGCGATGCCGGCTCCGGCCCTAGGTACGTAGCAATCGTCGCCTGCTCCTTGAGTGTTGGTGTCGTCGGCGGTCTGATCCTCAATCCATTTCGGTCAGGCTTGGTCCAATTCGGCTGGGTCACCTTTGCCCTCGCCGTCACACTCATTTCCTATGGTGTAGCGCGGGTACGCGGCGTAGGCGGTCCGGTCCGGTGGACCCGTCCAACCTTCCAAGCCGCGTCCGCGGCGTCAGTCGTAAAAGTTCTGGCGTCGGTGGCCATTGTGACCGCGGCAATTGTCGTGACTCTCTCCGGCGAGAACGGCCACCAGAAGACCTTCACCGAACTCTGGCTCGTCCCGGACAACCCGGAAAAGTCTCCTTGGCATGCAACGCATGCCCAACTCGGAATCAAGAGCCACGAGTCGACAGCAGAAGACTTCACGATCGTCGTGGAGACGAGTAAGCAGTCGATGACTTTGCGTGTGACATTGGCGCCCAATGAGGTTTGGACTCAGGTCGTCCCGGTGGAAGGCCCCAAGACGACCGCTTCGGTGTATCGCGGGGGCGGAATCACCGACCAGCCGTATCGGACGGTCTGGATTGATTCGGAATGAAGCGAAAAGCGGCGCCGAGCCTACGATCGGGCGGTCACGTTGTCGTCACAATTGCAGCCGCGCTCTACAGCACGACTCTGGTGACTTCGGTGCTTGGATTCGCATTTTGGTTGGTCGCCGCCCGCCTCACCACACCTGAAGTCGTTGGTCGCTCGGCCGCTGTGATCTCTGCGATGCAATTCATCGCCGCTTTCGCCACGCTCGGCCTTCACACGTTGCTGATTGCCGAACTGTCAGGCCGGGACGGTCACGACGTGAGGCGCCTCGTACTGACCAGTCTCGGAATCGCCGGCGCCGTCTCATTCGCCGCCGCTGGGGGATATGCGGTCGTTCACTACCTGGTCGGTGGCACGGAACAGATGTACGGCACCGCGACCGGCGTCGCAGTCTTCGGGATCGGGACCGCTGTCACCACGGTGACGCTCGTTCTGGACGGCGCGCTGGTCGGCATTCAGCAAAGCGGGCGGCAGCTTTCCCGAAATGTAGTCTTCTCGCTCGTCAAATTGCTCGCACTGCCTCTTGCCGCGCTCGCGGTCGGTCTGTCCGCACAAACCATCTTCTTGGTGTGGCTGTTCGGGAACCTCGTTTCCTTGCTCGCGCTGGCGCGGCGGAAGGAGGCGCTGCGCGCGTGGTTGACGACGACGCCATCCCTTCGCGGGTTCGCTCCGATATGGCGCACCGCCGCGGGTCACCACTGGGTCAATGTTTCGACTCAGGCGCCCCGACTGTTATTGCCCATCATGGTCGCTGCCCAGCTGAGCGACGAGGCGAACGCGGGATTCTTTGTAACTCTGCTCCTGATTGGTGTTGTTTGGATTATTCCGATCCATCTCGGCACCGCAATGTTCGCGCTTCACAGCGGGAACCAGCAGCACTTCTCCACTGGTCTGGACACCGCGCTGCGCTACTCGGCGGTGGTATCCATTGCCGCCGCCATCGCGGGTCCTTTCCTCGCAGGTCCGCTGTTGGCGATCTTCGGACCCGGGTATCAAGACGCCCGGTACTGCTTCACCATCCTCGCGATTTGTACGTTCGCTGGTGCGACCAAAGCGATCTACATCTCGGTACGGAGGGCCCAGGGCGCGCTGGGCAGAGCGGCGTTGGCGGCAACTGCAGGCGCGGTCCTCGAACTCACCGCCGCCGAGATCGGGTTGCAGTTGGGCGGCGTCACGGGTGTCGGAATCGGGGTCGGCGCGGCAATCGTGTTGGAAGCGGCGTTCTTCGCGCCAGCCATTCTCAAGGCCAGACGGCAATCTGGTCAGCGAGGAGCTGCTGACCTTGATGTCCCGCTCGTTCATGGGCGGCCATCCAATGCCTGAAAAGACCCAAGAGGGGCGGAGTTTCGGCGCCGATGACGTCGACATCTCGGTGATCCTGGCGTGCTACAGCGAAGAGCGTATGCCCAGCATCAGGGCCGCACTGACGTCGATCCGGAAACAAAGTCTCGAGCCGCGCAAGGTAATCGTCGCTGTTGACAACAACGAATCCTTGGCTCGTCATCTCACCGATGAATTCGATTGGCTCACAGTCGTTCTCCACGAGGGAGCGCGCGGCTCGTCGCCCGCCCGCAACCGTGCGATGGAAGCCGTCGACACGCGCTTCATGGCGATGCTTGACGACGACGAGGTCGCCGACCCCGACTGGCTGCTCGAACTGGCGCGGCCGCTTGTCGACCCCGACGTCGTGGGGACTGGCGGCAGGTACGACCCTGCATGGTCGTCTGCCAAACCGCGATGGTTTCCTGACGAATTCGCATGGGCTGTCGGAGGTTCGTACCTTGGTATGCCCACCGAAGTCTCCGAAGTCCGCAATGTTTGGTCGGGGAACATGGCCGTGCGAACGGCAGCGTTCCGTAACGCGGGCGGATTCAGAGGGGAGTTCAGCAGACGGGGCGCGAGAGTCCGCGGTCCGGATGACACTGAGTTGTGCATCCGGATAGCCGCCGTGAACGGCGGCCGCTGGGTATACGTACCGACCGCGGTCATCAAGCACGAAGTGCCCGCCGACCGCGCGGCATTGCGCTTCTTCGTACTGCGGTGCTACCTGGAGGGCTGCAGTAAGGCGTTGATGCGCAAGGTACTCGGGGGCGCGGCTTCGACGATCAAGCTGGAACGTGACTATATCCGGACCACCGCCAAAACGGCTGTGCGGCGGGTCTTCTCGCCGGATTCGGGCGAGAGCCTCCGAGGTCTGGCCATGCTTTTGGGTATCGCCAGTTCGGGGTTGGGCTACCTGAGAACACGCGCCGAACAACTGTGGGCAAGGACCATCGTGAGCGCGGGCCCCCGGGTCGACGCCGTGGTGCTGTCGCTGGATACGACGGTCGTCTGCGGGACCACGCGCGGTAACCCCGGTGCGCTCTCATGCGGCGGCGAGAACCCGTCAGCGATGCCTGCTGTCTCAGTGATCATTGCTGCGTATGCAGACGATCGCTGGCACGACACCCTCGAGGCCATTACCTCTGCGGTCCGGCAGTCGTATTCTCCGCTCGAAGTGATCTTGGTAATAGACCACAACCCAGCTCTCGCCGAGCGCGCAAGAACCGAACTGGACGGTGTGACAGTCCTGGAAAACACCTGCCAAAAGGGAGCGTCCGGAGCACGAAATACCGGAGTCGAGCACAGCCGCGGCGAAGTCGTCGTATTTCTCGACGACGACGCGGTAGCGACACCCGACTGGTTGCGTTCGCTCTGCCGGCACTTCAGCGAAGCAGAGGTCTTCGGGGTCGGCGGCGGGCTCACACTGGCCTGGCGAGAAGCTCGTCCGCGATGGTGTCCGCACGAGTTCGATTGGGTTCTTGGTGGCTCCTACAAGGGCATGCCGGAAGTCGCTGCTCCGATGAGAAACGTGTGGTCGGGCAACATGGCCATCCGGCGCAGCGTGTTCGATGGCGTCGGTGGCTTCCGTCCGGGATTCGGCAAGCTCGGCCGAGTTTCCCGCCCTGAAGACACGGATTTGTGTCTCCGAGTGCTCAAAACCCTTCCATCCGGATACTGGATGTACGACCCCTCGGCGCAGGTCGCACACAAGGTTCCCGTGGAAAGAAGCACGCTGGTCTTTTTCCTTAGGCGGTGCTGGAACGAGGGCCGAGGCAAAGGTGCATTGGCGAGGCTCATGGGGGCCAATGCAAGCACGTCCTTGGAGCGGCGATATACGACGCGCGTACTTCCTGGCGCCTTTCTTCGCGAGCTGTACCTGGGGATATTGCGGCGTGACGTCGCGAGCCTCGAACGTGGTGGCACAATACTCATCGGATTGACTCTTGCCATTGCGGGATTTTTGACGGAAATGCTTGTGGGAAGCAGGCATTCGAATCCGCTGAGCAGTTCCGAAACGCCAAAGCTAGTGACGGCGGAGGGAGCAGGCGGCGGATTCTTCCCTCCAACATGTGTCGCTGACTGGGACGTTGTGGATCCTGTCCCGGCCCTGCCGATGGCGGAACAACAGGACCGTGGGAGTAGCCGAGTTCATCTGCTTGTTCGCCTGGGAACGGAACCCCTCGGGTGCACTGACTTCGAGATCGAGAACGCGGATTGCTTCGCGGGCCGTGCGGCATCTGCCGCCTGGCGGTCATTCGGCTCCGAGCTGAATGCCCGACTCACCGCGAGCGGCCTGCCGCTCGTCAGCGAGCTACCCGTCGACGGCTTGAACCTCGACCCGAATCGACTGAATTTCGTGGCTGAGCGACAACGGTTGCTGGAAACTGCGCCACCAATCTCGGTGATCGTGTGCACGCGCAACCGTCCAGAGCGCCTCGCTGAGTGCATCCACGGGCTGGCTCACCTCGAGTACCCGCGCTACGAGATCGTCATCGTTGACAATGCGCCGGCTGATCCTGGCGCGGTGCCAGCCGTGTTGGAAACGCTTGAGCTGCCGGTGCCGGTGCGGTATTCGTTGGAACCCCAGGCCGGCCTGTCCAGGGCCCGAAACACCGGGTGGCGGACTGCCGAAGCGGAAATCGTGGCCTTCATCGACGATGACGAGGTGCCGGACAGATACTGGCTCGCCGAAGTTGACAGAGGCTTCTCGGCAACCCCGGAGGTCGGATGCGTCACAGGCATGGTGCTACCTGCCGAGCTGAGAACCAAACCCCAACAATGGTTTGAACAGTTCGGCGGACACGGCACGGGACGCGGGTTCAAGCGAGAGATCTTCGAACCCGGGGACCCCCAGAGTCCCCTCTACCCACTGCCGCCATTCGGCACCGGCGCGAACATGGCCTTCCGGCGTGACGTCCTGGTTGACATCGACGGATTCCACGTTGCTCTTGGCGCGGGTACACCGGCCAAGGCGTCGGAGGACACATTTGCTTTCACGCGCACCCTACTTGCTCAGCACACCATGGTATTTCAGCCGACAGCGCTAACCTGGCACTACCATCGTGAGACGCTCGTCGACTTGGAACAGCAGCTTCGCGCAATCGGCACTGGAACAGTTGCTTACTATGCGGCGCTGATTTCCTACGAACCGAGGCTCGTGTTTTCCCTGTCGCGCCTGATTCCGAGCGCTATCAACGACTTCTACCGAAGAGAATCGGTTCGAAACGCGACGATGCATGACTTCCCCGACAGCCTGCTCCGAACGGAATTGAAAGGCATGCTCGAAGGCGTCCCAGCCTATGTTCGTAGTGTGAGGGCGCGACGGTGAGCATCGCCTCCGTGCCAATTTTGATGTACCACTCGGTCAGCGACACTCCTTCGACCTCGACGCGGGCGCTTTCCGTTGCCCCCACGACGTTCGCGGTGCAGCTGAATTACCTACGGCGGCAGGGATTCACCGGACTGACGTTCGGCGAGCTGTGCAAGCGCCGCCGAGCGGGGCAGCCGTTGCCGCCAAAACCCATCGTGCTGACATTCGACGATGGCTACGCGAACTTCATCGAAGAAGCGTTGCCGATGATGATCGGGCAGGGCTACCCGGCGACGGTGTTCGCCACCACCGGTTGGTTGCACGACGCCGGCCCAATCGCGGCCGGGACGACACCAGATCGCATGCTGTCGTGGCCACAACTCGCTGAGCTGGCAGCCGCTGGAGTCGAGATCGGCGCGCACAGTCACAGCCATCCACAGCTTGACCAGATCTCCCTGCCGAGATTGCGAGCCGAGCTCGCAGACTCGAAGCACATGTTGGAAGACCGCCTCGGCCAGCAGATCGAAAGTCTTGCCTACCCGTACGGATACTCCACTAAGCGCGTCCGAGAAGTTACCCGCGAGGTCGGCTACCTACAGGCTGCCGCCGTCGCGAACGCGTCAGCCGGGCCCAGTTGCGACCCATTTCGCTTGCCGCGCCTGACGATTCGCCGCTCAACTTCGCCGGACGTGTTCGCGCGGATTGTGAACCAACATGGACTGCGGCTTCAGTACGCCAGCGCTCGCACGCTGACCGCGGGATGGGCTGTGGCGCGGCGAACGCGCTCAGCGGCGCGAACTCTTTGGAACAATGCCCCGTGATCATGGTGTGTATCTGAACCAGTCGACGAGCATGGTCGCCGGAAAGCGTGTCGATTCGTCGGGGGGTCCTGCCCAGTCGCCGCCCACTGCAACGTTCAGCAGCGCATACATCGGATTGTCGTTGAACACCCACTGCGCCCCGGGGGGCAGCGACGTCGGGGTGAACTGCTCGAGCGTGGTCCCATCGACGCCGATGGAGATGGAGTCTGGCCGCCACGTCACCCAGTAGGTGTGGAAATCCGTGGTGAGATCGGCAATCGCGCCCTCTGCCCCGACTCCGCTGCCGCCGAGGTAGTCGGAGCGGCCTTGCGGCCCATGCAAAGTCACGTAGTAGGTGGTTCCGGAGTTGACTAGCTCCATGATGTCGATCTCGCCGCACTGGGGCCACGAGACAGTCTCCATGTTCGACCCCAGCATCCAGAACGCCGGCCAGATCCCCTGTCCGGTCGGGAACTTGATCCGCGCTTCGATGGTGCCGTACAGCATGTTGACCTTGCCGCGGGTGACCAACCGGCCCGACGTGTAACCGGTGGGTGTTTGGAGGGCTTGAATGACGAGGTGGCCCAGCCCGTCGAGGCGGATGTTGTCGGTGGACTCGATATACGTCTGAAGTTCCTCGTGGGCCGCACCGGGATGGCCGAGGTCGTAGGTCCAATATTTGCTGCTGGGTGGGGCTCCCGTCGGCCCGTCGAAGTCGTCGAACACCGCGCCGGACGGCGGTGAAGCCGGCTGAGAGGCCGCGTCGGTGATGTTGCTACACGCGGCGACGCAGAGGGCTACGACTGAAATTCGCAACAAGCGGCGGCGGCTGGCCACGCCCTAAGTATAGGGCTGTTGACGAGCGCGAACTGGAGATCGGTTGGGTCGATCCAGGCAAACCGACAGCTTAATTTTCGTCATTCAACGCGATTCTCTCGCTAACAGACTAAAATTTGCCGATGGGGGCAATGATGGAACATCGCGCGGATAGTGGTCTTGTAGATCGCCTCAAGGAGAGACGCTTCGTCGTCAACGTTGCCCACCCCGGACTGTGGTTGCTGCTGGGGCTGGCGGTCGTGCTCCGCATGTGGAAGCTCACCGACAAGAACATGTGGATGGACGAGTCCGTCTCGTGGTGGGAGGCGAAGAGCTCCGTCACGGATCTCGTCGCCCAGACCGCGGCCGACATCCACCCCCCGCTCTACTACCTGCTGCTCAAGGTGTGGATTTGGCTCGTCGGCGATTCGCTGGCCGCAATGCGTATGCTGTCGGTCTTGTGCAGCGTGCTCGCGCTGTATCTGTTGTTCCGGCTGATCGATGGCGCGATGCCGCGCGTCGTGTGCTACGCCGTGATCCTCTGGTGCGCGCTGTCGCCGTATGAGCTGCACTTCGCGCAGGAAGCCCGGATGTATGCGCCAGCGAGCGCAGCCGTGCTCGGGGCGTGCCTAGCCTATCGGCGCTGGCTCGAGTCCGAGGGCACGCGCCGATCGGCGCTCGTGCTCTACGCGATTGCCGCCGCGGCCGCGCTGTACTTGCACTACTTCACAGCTCTGGCTATCGCGGCGATCTGGCTGCACTTTGTGATCGTGGGCGCGCGGACGGCGGGCGCCACCCGGACAGTCACGCCGTGGAAGGCGTGGATCATCGCGAACGCGGGCGTGGCGATCGCCTACGCGCCCTGGATCCCAACCGCCTTCGCGCACCTCACGCACGGGCAGGACTGGCGCCAGCCGGTGCCGCTAGAAGAGCTTCCGGCCTTCGCACTAGATCTGTTTAGCGACTTGGTCTTCGGCTATTACCTGCCGCCTAACGAAGCCGTGGGAGCGTTGCAGTTCGTAGTGATCGGCGGCGTGCTCGCCGTGGGTGGCTGGTGCCTCTTCGAGGCGATCATCCTGCGCAAGTGCGACGAGCGCGATGTGTTCTTCGCATGCGTCGCATACGTGCCGGTCCTGCTTGCACTCTCGCTGCTGCCGCTGTCGGGCTGGATGGATGTGGGGCGGTACGTGCCGTATGCGAGTCCGCTGATCGTGGCCGCGGCCGCCCGCGGATGGAGCGGGACGGGTCTGGCGCCCTCGCGGGTCGCCGGCGTGCTCTGCGCATGCTGCCTCTTACTGCTGCCGTCCGTGCACGCGTATTACGCGTCGTCCCATAAGGACTCCGACGTGCGGCCGATCGTCGCGTACCTGCTCGAGCACGCCCAGCATGCCGGCGGCGCGGCGTCCGATCCGGTCATCGTCGCGCCGGGGTCCTTGGCCACGATCATGGACTTCTACTCGCGATACGCCTTCGAGTACCGGAGGGTGGACGGCGGCGCCGAGCTCGGGTCGGTGGCTCAGGACTCGTCAACTGGGGGGCACGAGGTGTGGCTCGTCGTGGATCACCGCTGGCCGAAATTCGGCGATCTTGATCGGGACGCGCGCCTGCGGCCCGTGGATGTGCCGGGCGGCACACCGGACACGATTCGGCTCCTTCGGCTGGCGCCTCACTAGGAACGCACTGAGCGCTTACCGGTCACCTTCGAAGCCGCGGATGAGCTCGACCTGACGCAGCAAGCGCCCCAGCGCCAGCTCCACCGGCCACACGTGCAGACGCCCGGCGAGCCGACAGCCGTGGTACAGCACCGCGCGGCTGAGTTTGCGAACCCCGTGCGCTGCGAGCGTCCCGACGAGCAGTCGCTGGGCAACCGACAGGTCGTCACGGGGGTCGAAGGTTCCCAGCCGCGCGGGGTACAGCTCGCCCAGGCGCCTGCGTGAGTCGCCGATGATGTGATACTCGCGGAAGTAGCCCGCGAGGTCGCGCTCGTGCTCGTGCGTCGCCGACAGCGTCCGGTCGAACACCGCGGACAGTCCTGCTTCGGCGCAGCGCATCCCGAATTCGCGGTCCTGGACCCGGGCCAGGTTGAGCGTGCCACTGACCCCGACACGCACGGCATCGTCCCTGCGCATGGAGTAGTTACCGCCCCACAGCGTGTTGATGATCGAATCCGGCTCAGCGGTCCAACTCGCACAGAATCGCTCGTACTCGTCGGCGTACAGCGTGGCGGTGAAGTTGCCCGGCCGGCGTTGCTGCGGACGGACTGTCGGCATGTAGCCGACAACCAAGGCGCCCCGCGTCTGCGCATGTGCGCGGGCGTGTCCGAAGCCCAGGCCCGGGTCGGCCATGACGTCGTCGTCGAGGAACAGCACGACCTCGGACCGCGCCGCGTCGAGTCCGGTCTGGCGCGCCGTCTCTGGCCCGCTGTTGGTCTGCCAGATCGGCCGCAATCGGTCGTGCGTCCGCGCCACGTCCTGCAGGAGCTCGAGCGTGCCGTCGTCGGATCCGTCCACGACCACGATGACTTCGTCGACGTGGGGATCGTCTAGTAGCGGAGCCAACGCCCGCATGATCCGGTCGCGACGCCGGAAGGTCGGCACGACGACGGAGACGCTCGGCAGGCTTCCGGACGACGTCGTCGTTTCCCTCCAATCGCGGTGGCTGTGAGGTGTTGCATCGAGTCCAAACATCAGGTGACCAACGACCGCACGCGCCAAGCTCGTGTTCCCAGGTACCCAAGCCCAACGCCAGCACCAATCACGATCGCAACGGTATAGATCGTGGGAACGAACCAAATGGGCCGGATCCAAGCCACCAATAGCCCCGAAGATGCGAGTAGCACCCAAGTTACTGTCCGTAGCACCGTGCTTGAAGCGAGAACTGACGAGAACCGATCGATACGACTCATCGAAATCAGCGAGTCAAGTTTAGACCACGGAATGAAAGCTGCGTAGACGAGAAGGTTGTACGGAAAAAGTATTCCAAGGACAACAAGCGTAATTATGTGGAATACTCCGAGACTGGCAATGGCCACATAGAAGGCACGCCAATACAGTGCGGCAAAAATTATTGAGCATTCCAACACCACCGTTGCGTAGTCCATAAACTCCCAGACAACGGGCGAGTCTGTCGGCAGTAATGTTGCCGTGCCCGAAAGCGGTGCGCTAAGGGCACCTGCCCGAATAACCGCATAACCATACGTCGCTTGCGAATCCCAAGAGAGCCAGCCGCCAAGCACTTTCGACAGACCGCTTGTCAGCATCGCCACACCCAACGCGATCGCCAGGGACCGCGGAGCCCAGTAATGCCCCACTAGGTTGGGACTTTTGCGCTGAGCATCGACAGAGAAACTAGACCCCCAGGCCGAGAACGAGAGCAGCAGTGGCACAAGGGGCAAAAGGATCGTGTGGTCGATCTTCCCGTAGCCGTATCCGATGCCGTAGATGACTATTTGCAGCACGGCTGCGGCTACCGCGGCAAGCTTCGTGTGCCAGCCGATAGCGAGCGCCGCGAGGGCGAAACACAGCGCCGCCTGAATCGCCCAGATGGCGAATAGAGGCGGCGCGGACACCAGAAGCATAAACGGTCCAGGCGGAGGATCGAATGCCACTTGCGGCACAGACGCAGCATAGTCGGAGCGATAGATAGTCAACAGCACGAAAAGCGCGTACAGGATTCGAAACCCGGATAAGTCTCGGCCCGAGACTGGCGAATTCAACAACCAGCCGTCGAGTCGACTACTAAGCAGCTTCATCCGACATCTCTGAGGTCGATGACGGTTGTCTCTATACTCGAGACCGGATAACTACGGTTCTCTTTGACCTGGTACTCGCGCAGCTGAGTGTCGATCCTGAGATATGAAATGTTTCCGGTCGGCACGAACTTGCTGATTTCCGCTCGCAGTTGTTCCCGGGATCGCCGATCGAGTTCAGGATGTGAAGCGATCGCTTCGACGACGTGGATTCCCTGATTCCAGCTCTCTGCGAAAAGAACATCCTTTGAGCGCTTCATCTCCGTCTTGGTCGTCGGCAAATTTAGCGCCACAGACGAACCATCCGCGAGAACGACCGAGAGAGACATGGTCTGGTCGGAAATAGTTCCGTCGGCACCAGGGACAGGCTGGAACGGCGGTTGCGTGAGGGCGGGGTATGGCTCCGACGACGCAAAGACGGACCAGGCGGCTTGAAGGGCAAGAACTGCAGCGATGAGACCTAGCACTACCCAGCCGAGAACTATGGAACGGCGAGACGAAGCTGTAGGTGACCCGTCCGCGGGTGCGGGCCGCCGACAGGTCCGGATAGTTACCGATTGCGGCGGCTGGGGGATCACGTCAGCTCAACCTTGTCGAGCGCGATTGCCTCGCACCCCACCCGCGTGCTCGCCGCGGGACGGGCTGGAGGTTGTCGAAACTCGCAGCGTGCCATGTCGATAGTACGAGCGATCCCCACCTGCACGGGCACGTGCGGGCTCCAACCCAGCCGCTCGCGAGCCCTGGTGATATCGGGCCGTCGTCGGGTCGGATCGTCTTGCGGTAACGGGTGCAACTCGATTCTCGAGGCTGAGCCGACCAATTCGCGCACCAGTTCCGCGATCTGGCGAACGGTGAGTTCCACCGGATTGCCAAGATTGATCGGTCCGTGCTCACGAGAGTCGAGCATCGCCGCGATGCCGCGAACCAGGTCATCCACGTAGCACAGACTTCGGGTTTGGCTACCGTCCCCGAACACGGTCAACGGTGCGCGGCACAGCGCCTGGTGGATGAAGCTCGACACCACCCGTCCGTCGTCCGAGCGCATTCGCGGACCGTACGTGTTGAAGATGCGCACGATGCCGGTGTCCGCGTCACACGAGGTGCGGTAGGCGGTCGTCAACGCCTCGGCATAACGCTTCGCCTCGTCGTACACGCTTCGCGGGCCGACGGGATTGACGTTGCCCCAATAGTCTTCTGATTGGGGGTGAATCAGCGGCTCGCCGTAGATTTCACTGGTCGATGCGAGGATGAAACGCGCCGACTTCGCACCCGCGAATTCGAGCACGTTCCGTGTTCCCTCCGCACCGGTCCGCAGCGTAAAGACAGGCCGCTGTAGATATTCGGGCGGCGATGCGGGACAGGCGAGGTGAATGACGCCGTCAAAGCTGCCCCCAATGTTGAGCGGTGCCAACACGCTTGCCTCGATGAACGAGAACCGTCGTGACGAGCAGAGCTGTTCGAGATTGGTGAGGCGCCCAGTCGACAGGTCGTCAAGACAAACGACGGTGTCGCCACGGTCGATCAGCAGATCGCATAGGTGCGAGCCAAGAAATCCGGCTCCTCCGGTGACGAGAATCCGCGCCATCAGGGCCGCCCTATGCCGCGGTACGTCCAACCCGCAGTGCGCCATACGTGTGGATCGAGGCAGTTGCGCGCATCGATGATGCGCTTCGATCGCGCAACGGCGGCAAGTTCTCCTGGCCGCATTTCCTGGAATTCGTCCCACTCGGTGAGCACTAGCACCACGTCGGCGCCGGCACACGCGTCGACGCTCGAGAACGCGTAGTTGAGCGTGGGGAAGGCTTTCCGCGAATTGTCCATGGCCATAGGGTCGTACACGGTCACATTGGCGCCCGCCCGTTGGATTTGATCGGCCACGTCCAGCGCTGGTGAGTCGCGAATGTCATCGGTGTTCGGTTTGAACGCCGAGCCGAGAATCCCCACTCTGGCCCCGACGAGCGATCCGCACTCTTCTCGAGCGATGCCTACGACGCGACCGCGCTGCCTCTTGTTGACGCCGTCGACTTCACGCAGAAATCTGAACGAGCGGCCGACACCCAGCTCACCGGATCGTGTTACCAACGCCCGCAGGTCTTTCGGGAGACATCCGCCTCCGAAGCCCAGCCCCGCGTCGAGGAATCGACGTCCAATGCGTTGGTCGTAGCCGATCGCATCGGCGAGCGCGGTGATGTCGGCAGACGTCGCTTCGCATACTTCAGCGAAGGCGTTGATGAACGAAATCTTCGTGGCGAGAAATGCGTTCGCGGCGACCTTCACCAGTTCGGCGGTCGCCAGATCTGTGATCAGGAAGGGAACATTGCCGTCCAACAGCGGGGCATACAACTCCCTCAGGGTTTCCGCTGACCGAGCTTCCTCGCGGTCTTCGACTCCAACGACGATCCGATTGGGATGAAGCGTGTCCTGTACCGCGAACCCCTCGCGTAGAAACTCGGGGTTCCACGCCAACTCGACCGCGTCACCGACCGGAGCGATTGCGCGCGCCCGTTCCGCCAACCGCTGGGCCGTCCCCACCGGGACCGTCGATTTGCCGACGATCAGCGTCGGTCGCTCCAAGTACGGGCATAGCGAGTCGATTGCGGCATCGACGAAGGACAGGTTGGCCCCAGAATTTCGCTTGTTCTGCGGAGTGCCGACTGCGAGAAAGTGCACATCCGCAAAGTCGGCGGCCTCCTCGAAAGAGGCGCTGAATCGGAGGCGTCCCGCGCCAAGGCCATCCCGTACCGCATCCTCGAGCTCCGGCTCGTAGAAGGGCACCACCCCAGATTGGAGCTTGGCCACCTTGGCGGCGTCGATGTCGATGGCCAACACGTGGTGGCCAATTCGCGCCATGCACGCGGCATGGGTGGTGCCCAAATAGCCAGCACCAATCACCGCAACTCTCAAGGAAGTTCGCTTGTCGCGGTGCGGTGCGTCGTCGTCCAGCCATCCAGGGCGCGTACGACCCGGCTCAGTCGTCAGCATCCTGGAATGGACCCCCAGTCAGGATTCTCTATCAGCGCCTCATGGCACCATTCTTGGCCATCGGGAGTTCCCATCCACTCCTTCGCTTGTTGGTCCTGTGTCGCCCGGATCGCCTTCGCGGCGGGCGAAAAGTCGCCCGCCGAGAAGCCCGGGTTACTCGCCGTAGCCGGCTTGGGATAGCAGTTCAGGTTCACCAGTATCACGTCGCCCCTTGACGTCCCGTTCTGATCCAGGAAGGTCGGTTGCGACGTGCTGACGACGTAGCACCGGTCTTGTGGCACCTGATCGCCGACGACCGTGGCCACGTGGGGTATCAGATTTGCGGAGCTGAAGTCGCTCTTGGCGTCGGAGTACTGCTTTCCGACGACATCGGGGGCGGCCGCCGCAACGCCGAGGCTCAGCATGGCCATCGAAGCACAGCCAATGATTCCAGCCACACTGGCGGCAAAGATACTGAGACTCTTCATGTTTGGGCTAAACCTCCCGTTGCGAGCACTTCGTGGAAGCCCAACCAAGATCTGGCAATGGGCTGCGGAGGAGAGCGATCAGGGTGTTCGCGTCACGGGCCTTCGCCGTCGGACAGGCCTGTGTGGAAACGCGAGGAAAGGGCCGTGGTCGCTGCCCTTGTAGGGAAAGACCTCACCGACGTTTCGACCATTCACCAAGTACGACACAGCATTCGAGGCACTCGCGCGCGCGCCGACTAACCGCGAGCGCTTTGGATGTTGGCCCTTGTGAAGAAACTCCCGCTCGATGGTCGACAGAATCCGCAACCCGTCGGCGATCGGGTTCAGATTGCTTCTTCCATAGATGCGATTCGACTCATAGCTCGCCACTTCGACGATCTTCACCCCGCGTAGCGCCAGCCGAACATTTATCAAGGTCTCGATCTCGAATCCGTCACCCCATTGCGGTGCGGTGGCGTTCACATCGGGTAGGTACATTGCGTCCAGGCAGCGCCGCCAGAATGCGTTGTAGCCGTAGCACAGGTCGGTGTAGTTCGTCGCGAATAGGACGTTCACCAGATCATTGAGGCGCCTGTTTCCGAGGCTTCTGAACCTCGTGATGTCGGTGCTGCCTCCACCCCGCAGGAACCGGGAGCCTTTCGCGAAATCCGCACCCGAGGTCAGTGCGTCGACGAAGCGGGGAATCTCGGCGGGATCGGTGCTCCCGTCGGCGTCGATCATCACGATGATGTCGCCGGATGCCGCCGCGAACCCACACGCGAGAGCATTGCCCTTACCTCTTCGCGTTTGGCGGACATGCACGCCGCTGGGCCATAGCTGGCGGGCGACTTCCGCCGTGTTGTCTTGCGAGTCGCCATTCACGAAAACAATCTCGTCGATGCCATCCGGCATGTGTGCTGCGACCAGCGGCAGATTGCGTTCTTCGTTGAGTCCCGGGATGACAACTGACACGGTTGGCCGCGCCAAATGATGCGGCTGTTGGCCTCGCTCAAGGGCTGAGCTCACGCGATCTGATCGGACGACGTCATCGATCATGCCGCCGCCCGCATCGCCGTTCGTCCGAACGTCCGTGCCTGACGGCTGACCGAGCACATCGTTGCCACGCCAATTCATCACCCCACCACCCCCGTGAAACTCTAGTTTGCTACCATCGAACTCACTAGGGACCAAACGTTAGCTCTCGGTATCCTGCAACGCCATACTATTGGTACGTTTCGATCGTGATTTCCATGGGTTTAACTGCGTATTAGTACGTTGAGTTGACGAGCCACTCATACGTTCGGATGACAGCAAGTTCGTTTCCTAGCGTGGAGCGGCGATGTTTGCCCATATTGACGCGCCAGCCCATTTCCGACCGTGTTTCAGCGTTACTGCGCTCGCCAACGACTGATTCCGCAGAGGCCCGCGGCTGGGCAGAGAGCCGGCAGCCACGACTCACAGGTCGTCAACGCTGAGGAATCCGTCCTGGATCGCTCTGGCGACAAGTGCCGCCTTTGTCAGCGCGGGTCTGCCGACCGCTGCGTACTTCGCCCGCACTCGTTGGAGGTGGGTACTCACGGTTGACGGCTCGATGAAGAGCTTCTTGCCCACGCAGTCCTTGTTCTCAGTCTGGAACCACGCGACGAGCACTTCCTTCTCCCGGTCCGTCAGGTGAGGTCGGCCCGCCGTGTTGCCGTTGAGCAGCGCCGTGGCCATCCGGGGCGGAATGTACGGCGTGTCGGAGCGAGCGGCATGGATCGCTGCGCGCAAGTGGTTTCCGTTCTCCGACTTCGCCACGTATGTCATCGCACCGGCGTCGAGACTGGTCAATATGACCTCGTCGGTCGAGAGATGGGAGTACACGATGACTCGATGGCCGCCCGCGCAGAGCTGACGAAGCGCACCGAACTGCGGTCCGTGGCCGTCGTATTGCAACGCGAACAGGACGACATCCGCGCCAGGTGTCGCCTCAGGGTGCCGGCGAATGAAGTCCGAGGGTTCGGAGAAATTGCCGACGATCTTGATCGGTGGCTGGCTTCCCGTCAGCCACGCCTCAATGCCAGCGTGCACCACATCTTGACGGTCAATGATGACGATCGAGATGTTCGACTGATCTCCACCTGCGCTTGACACTCCCCCAGCACTCCGTTAGCTACAACCCCACCCAAGGGTCATGGAACCATCATGCTGCAACGGCCGTGGACTTTTGCGCAAACTGTCGCCGTCCGTGTTTGCGACCGAGTGCTTTGACCGGCGCCCAGGCCTATTCGGCAAACGTGCCATAACATCATTAGCTCTGATCACAAAGGTAAGGCAGGCCTTAGCATGGCACTTCGTGTCGCGCGAACCACGGCCAGGAAGACTCGTTGACGCATGTGTACGTTAATTTGCTCAGAGCCAACCGGCGGATCAAACACCCGAGGCCAATATGTCTCACGGAGTCGTTGCCAGTCCTACACGGTCTGAGCTCGTTCGGCGTTGGCTGCGAACTCCGCGAGCCGGTCGGCAAACCGATCTGATCCGGCTGGTGCCGGTCTAGCGTGGAGTTCAATCCGGCATGATTCTTGCCACATCGGCCCCGGCACTCGGAAGACCGGGGCGCCCGGTCAGTTTGCAAGCTGCGCAGACGTTGCGAGCGTTGTGGACTGGCCCGCGGACCGATCGGGCCCGACAAAAATGGCGGTCCAAGAGCCCCTCCCGACCTGTTAGTTTCGGTTGACGTGACCATCCCGTCGGGGGATGCCGCCAGTCAAAAAAACAGGAGGGCACGACACGTGAAGTTCACCAAGACCTTGGCAGCCACTGCGGCCGTTGCAGCAGCCGGCTCCATTGGTTTCGTCATCGGGGCACCGACCGCCGTGGCGGACGCAACGACGCAAACGCTCGGTTCCCAGGGCAAGCTCGTCGACAGTGCGGGGAACGTGGTGCAGGGCTGGACCATCAGCAATCTCAAGCCAAGCAGCGACGCCATTCCGCACCCCGTCTACGGAACGCTGTGGGAGGCCACCGCGGCCGATGAGGCCGTGCAGGGCGGGGTCACCCCGATCGTGTCGAACCTGAACGCCCGTGCCCGAAGTGGCGAGACCTACCGCGTGCTGTTCGGTGCCGCCACGCCGCAGGGCATCAACCCCGCGACGCTCGCCCCAGGCGAGAAGACCTCCGGCAAGGTGTACTTCGACGTCACGGGCGACACGCCCGACAGCGTCGTCTACAACGCAGGCGGCCAGGATCTGCTCGTCTGGGTGCAAGCGCCTGCGAGCAGTCAGGGTGGCACGAAGTGGACTCCGGCGCCGCGCAGCGGTACCGGCTCGGGGACGTCCACCGCGACGACTTCGACGACGCCAACTCCCGGCGCGCCGACCACGACGACCCCAACTCCCGGCGCTGCCGCACCCGCGGCCGCCGAGGGCGTGCCAGGGGCCGCGGCCACCGAAGGCGTTCCGGGCGCACCACTTCCGACCGGCAGCCAGGGCACCCCGCTCCCTGCGGGCACGCCGACCGTTGCGCCGGTCCCCGCGGGCAGCCAGGGCACCCCACTGCCTGCCGGCAGCACCGCGGGTTCGCCTCAGCCAGCCAGCGTGCAGGAAGCACCGGCACCGGAGGGCAGCCAGGGCACCCCGGCCGCTCCCGTCAACCCGGCCGCGCCGACAACGACGACGATCGTCCCCGCGCCGCCGCGCTGACGGTCAGGAGTGGTTTGACCACCACTGGTACAGCTGGTGGAGGGTCGGTCCTTCGGGGCCGGCCCTCACCACGCTGAGCAACAGCTCCGCGTCATTCGTCCACGCCACCAACGGCTTGCCGTGCGGCAGCCCGCAGACCAGCGTCCCGGCGACCTTCGTCGGCGTGGCGTTGCGGCGCCACGGTCCCGGCGACTGAATGTTGCCAGGGCAGTTGACGATCTTGGCGTGCGCCACCACGTTGTCCATCGCGATGTTCAGTGCGTCGCCATCCTTCATCAGGGTGTAGGTCGCCGTCGGTGGGCCACCGACATCGGCGTTCTGAGTGCAATTGACCATGGCCACAGCATCTTTCGCCGCTTCGGCGGGCGTGCAGGCGTCCGAGGAGTAGCCGGGTGGTAGCACTGCCTTCAGCCGCTCCAGCGCGTCGGCATCCACAGTCGGCGTGGGTGCGGCGGTCGTGGAGTCCGCCGCGTCGGTGTCGCCCGCCGGCCACAAGAGCCAGGCGGCGAGCGCGACGAGCGCGACCCCAGCCACGGCGGCGGCGATGAGTCCAGGATGAATCCCGTTGTGCCGCACCGGCACCGTCCGCGGATCGACCGTCAGCGGCGCGGTGAACCGCCCTGCGAAGGTGTCCTCGGGCCGTGGCACCGATCGGTAGTCGTCCTGCCAGCCCGTCGGGCCGTAGCTAGGACGGGGCCGTTCGTCGCGCTCGGCGTCCGCCTGCGTGACGACCTGTACCGGTCCGGTGTCCTCGTCGGGATCGACGGTGGCGAATTCATCCTCCGGCAACGGCGGGTGGGCCTCCCACGGCGGCGGGGGCGTCGTCATGCCCGCGCCCCCGTATCACTCACTGTCACTACACAACACCCATGCATCGGTAACGAGGGTAATGGGCGACGGCCCAGGCGCTACATCCTGCGGGCGAGGTCGTCGTCGCCGCGGCGATGGGACTCGGGCGGAGCGACGGGCGCCGGGCCCACATCGTGTTTGCCGCCGCCCGGCCCGGCGGCTTCGACGAGTGGCTTCTCGGCCGGAGCCTGGTGCTGCTTGGCGTCGCGTTCCTCACGGTCGTCGTGCTCGGCGGGGGGTTCGTGGGCGGGCGCTTCGGCCTGGTCGCGCTGCTCCTGCGGACCGGCAGCGGCAGGGCTCGCCCCGGCCGGGCCCTGGCCGGCGGCTGGTTGGCCCGCGGGCGCCATCCCACGCGCGGCCTGTTGTCCGGCCGAGCCCTCCTGCGAACTGCCGCTCTGCGACCCGCCTGCGCTCTGGGCCGCCTTCATGGCCTGCTCCATGAGTGAGCCGAAGACGCTCGACCCACCGCCCGCGCCCCCGGCGGCGCCGCCCGCCTGCTGCGCCATCTGGCCGACCTGGCCGAGCATGCTCGACAGCTGCCCGACCGACTGGCCGCCTTGGTCGTCGGCGTTCTCATACGCCCCTTGGGCCTCGCCGACCTTGCCCGAGAACATGTTCTCCTTCGTCGACAGCGCCGCCACGCTGGTCGCCAACGGCGTGTGCAACGTCGGCAGCACCGCGGCGATGGTCATGCTCATTCCATCCTCGCCGGGCGTGATCGTCGGCATCGGTGGCAGCTCCACAGGCGCGGCGCTCCACGAAATGCCCTCAGGTTTCTGAAACGGGTCCATGGCCATCAGCGTCCACCTCCTTGTTCACCAGTCATCTTCGACACCTTCGTCGAGGTCGTATTCCAGCGGCGGCGGAGGGGAGAGCGACGCGGTGGCGCCGCCATTGCCCTCGCCGCGCTGGCCCATCATGGCTGGGCCGCCCATCCCGCCGCCTGCGGCCACCGGGGCCATTCCACCGACCGCCGCACTGCTGGCACCCGCCGGCATCCCGACCGCTACCGGCGAGGTGCCCACCAGCTTCGCCATCATCGGGGTCTGCGCGGGACTGCCGCCCGCACCGGGTACGGACGCGGCCTTCACCAGGCCCGCGCCGCCGCCCGCGCCCGAGCCACCGGCCAACGGGTGGTTGGAGAACGCCGCGAAGGGCGACGCGCCCGCGCCGGCCCCGCTGCCCTTGCCGCCGAACATCGACGTGAGCGACTGCAGGGGCTGCGCCAACTGTTGAAGCGGTTGCATGAGCTGCTGCGGCGCCTGAGTGACCATGCCCATGAGTTGGCCCGGAAGCTGCGCCGCCATGCCCGCCATCTGTCCCATCATCTGCATCGCCTGCTGGGAACCCGGAGAGGTGCCGGGATTGGGCATGGTGGGGGGCGATCCCGTGGCGTTGGCCACTTCGGCGGCGCCGGCGTTGACGAGCGCGATGTTCTGCGACAGGCCCATCTTGATGCGGCTCTGGATCAGTTCGGCGGTGTTGTTGACCGGCATCGCCTGGATCGCCATGCATTCGGTTTGCACTTCCATCGCCGTGGCATTAACCGCGGTCTTGGTCTGAATTACCGCCGCCTCCATGGCGTGCAACTTGAGCGCGATGGCTGCGGCCTGAGCCGCGTTGGCCTCGTGGCCGCCGATGATCTGGGTGGCCTCTCCGGCAGCCGCCACCCCGCCGCCGCCCAGCCATTCGCCCGTCATGCTCGTCAGCTGACTCGTCTGCTGAGGCACCACCGACCCCGTCAGCTTGGCGGCGAAGGCCTCGTACTGGGCCGCGGCCTCGGCGAGCTGTTCCTCCTCGACATTCGGCCAGCCCGGACCCGTCACGGTCTGCGATCCATACGGACTGACGTCGCGCTGAAGACCCACGACACCCTCCCCTTCGCCAAGCCCCGGGCACATCGTTCAGCTACCTCGATTGACATTACCGTCGGCTCGGCAGGCAGGTGCGCACTAAATGAGCGACGGGCGCAAAGTCCCTCGGCGGGCGCACACTCGGGCGGCAACCGTGGCGAAACCCGGTCGGACCGTGGTAGCTCGTACCTTCCAGCGTCGCTCGTTGCCTATGCAAATGTTTGCCCCGCTACGAGTGCAATCTAGCTGGAAACATGCGTACCGCGTCTACGGACGATCTCGTCAATCATGCACCGATTTTGCTACTCATTCGATGGCATGTTCGCGGAACAACGGCCATATTCAATATTTACGCAGGTGGAGCTTTAGCTGATAGATAGGCGAACACTTGCCCCTCCCGCTCACATCTCTTCGCCACCATTGCGTAGGGCCGGTTGGGTCGACATCGCGAAATCGAGCGCACATTGTTTGCTGGATTCATTGACACCCTTCACGCACAGGGCTAGCTTCAGAACTCCATGTAGTACCAACTAGCAAAGGGGTTCGCTGTGCCGTCGATCCGCTCTTGTCTCATCCTTGGTAGTTCCCTCATCGGTGCCGGCGCCATCGCCTTGATGGGCGCGGGCGCGTCGTCCGCCGATAGTGGGCTCAACTTCACGCCGGGCAACAACGGGCTGCTCAACAGCGGCACGGGCAACTCCGGCATCCTCAATGGCGGTTTCGGCAACACCGGTATCGCCAACAACCTGCTGATGCCGGGCGCCGCCAACAGCGGCGTGGCCAACGGCCTGCTGGGTGGTTCCGGCAACACCGGCGTCGCCAACCTGGGCGACCTGAACACCGGCATCCTCAACATCGGCCAGTTCCAACAGGGCATCGCCAACATCGGCACCACGCAGCTGGGGATCGCAAACATCGGCGCCGGGCAGGTAGGCCTGGCCAACATCGGCTGCGCAAACGGGGGCGCCGTCAACGTCGGCTGCGGGAACCTGGGCGCCGTCAACGTCGGCAACGGCCGCGTCGGAATCCTGCGGCTCGGCTTCTAGGCCCGAGCGGCACCCGATTACGTCAGCACAGCGCTGCAGGTGGTGAAACTACCTGCAGCGCTGTGCTATTCGCCCGTCTGGGTGTCTCCCTCGACGACGGCGGATTTGAGTTTGCCGCCTGTGGGTCGGGGGATGCGCGCCATCACCTTGAAGCTGACCCGCTGACCCACCCCGAACAACCGATCGACGTTGCGCCGCACCGCCCGCTCCACCGCCAACTCATCGAACCCCGGCCCCGGCGCCACCCGAACCTCGAAACAACCCCAACCCAACTGCGCCACCTGCGCCTCACGGACCCCCACCAAATCATCAACCACACTGCCCGGCAACGGAAGCGGCCGACCATCAGCAGCAGTGAACGAATCCTCCACCCGCCCACCAATACGCCCCAACAACGGAAACGAACGCCCACACCCACACGGCCCCGACCCAGCAGGACCCACCTCATCACCAGTGCGATACCGCAACAACGGAAAACCCCAGTTGTGCAACCCCGTACCCACCAACTCCCACCGCGACGCCACACCAGCCACCGGCAACAACTCCACGATCCCGTAATCGGGAAACACGTGATACCCACCGTGCTCACACGCCCCCGCCATCACCACCCGCTCGGTCTGCCCATAGTGATCGACCACCGGCGCCTCGAACACCTTCTCGATCAACCCCACCCGAGCCGCCGTCATGCTCTCCGAAGACGTAATCACCGCCGACACCGGAAACCGCAACCCACGCTCATCCAACAACCCCGCCAACAACGCAATGCTCGACGGCCACCCCTCCACCACATCAGGCCCAAACGCCCGAACGTCAGCCATGATCGAATCCACATTGGCCGCCACCAAATGAAAACTCGACACCAACAATTGTCCAGCCCCAGGAACCACCTTGGTCAACACCCCCGAACCGTCCGCCGCGAAATCACTGCCCCGCAACACGATCCGCCGCACCCCATGACCCAACCCAAACCACGACCACTGCCGCTCCAACGCACACAACTCGAACACCGACGAACCAGCCGTCCGATAACACGTCACCGGCGCACCCGAAGTCCCACTCGAATGCGCCTGCCACATCACCGCAGGCGGATAGGCACAAAAATCCAACGGCCGCGCCACCAAATGACTACGCGACACCAAAGGCAACAACCCAAGATCGGCCACCGTACGAATCTCCCGGAAATCCACCCCCGACTCCCGAAAGAACCGCCGATAAAACGGCGAACGCAACGCCGCCCACCGCACCAACCCCCGCAACCGACGCTCCTGCATCGCCTTGATCGCCGCAGCATCAGCCCGCTCAAACCTCGCCAACTGCAACCGCAACGGAACCCGAAGCGGCGCAGCACGACGCACCCGATGCATCAAACTCACATGCGACCCCGGTGGTGGCATCTCCCAACAATCCCACGCTTTTGCTGGAGATTTCCTGCTTCTCCTCGGAGTGCCGCGAGATGCTCACCTGGGTTTAGCATTGGAGCAGCGTCAGGCAAGGGGAGTTATGGCAAACGCTATCTGGTATCTCCGCCGTTTGCGATCGATGAGTGCCCCAGAGCTGACTTGGCGCGTGACGAGCACTTTGAACAGCAAGTTGAGCCGTCGCAGCGGCCAGACGAGGGTTGCCGCCACCATCGAAGAGTGCGACTGGGATGCGGCGCTGGCACACTTTCGAGCCGCCGCTGACCGGCCCGTGTTCCTCGCCAGGGACCGGGTGCGGGCAGTCGCTTCGGCACTGCCCGAGGCCAGCGGGGAGATCATCGCGGCGGCCGACCGCGTGGCGAGCCTTCGATTTACCTACTTCGGCTACGAGGAAGTCGAACTTGCCGATCCGATCGACTGGAACTTCGATCCGATCCGCGGCGTGCGGTGGCCGCAGACAGCGTCGTCGAAGATCGAATACCGGACCTTCGACGGCGACGTGAAGTGGATCTGGGAGCTCAACCGACTACAGCACCTGCCCTGGCTCGCCCAAGCCTGGCTACTGACCGGGGACGACCGCTATAGCAGGACTGCCTTCCACCAGCTCAGTACGTGGATTGACCAGAATCCTCCAGGGTCGGGTATTGCATGGCGCAACGCCTTCGAGGTCGGCGTCCGATCGATTTCGATCGCACTGGCATTGCAGGGTTTTCGTGACAGCCCGGACCTGACCTCCGACCTGTATCGCCGCACCGTTGCGCTGCTCGCGGAAGGCGCCGACCGGTGCTGGAGGGAGCGGTCGCGGTTCAGCTCCGCGAACAACCACCTGATCGGCGAACTCGCCGGACTCGCCGTCGTTGCGATACTCCTTCCCGAGCTGCCACACGCTGCCGACTGGGAACGTAGGGCGCTCGGGCAGTTGGCCGTGGAAGCCGAACTTCAGCTCCTCTCGGACGGTGCGGGCGCCGAGCAGGCGGTCGGCTACCAGGTCTTCTCATCGGAGCTGCTGATGGTGGTCGCAGCGCTGCTCATCGAGCGAGATGGCCAGGCTCCCAAACGGATAACCGATGCCATCGAGCGCAGTGCGGGGTATCTCGCAGCGCTGGTCGGCCGAGCCGGTCCGGAGCCACGCTACGGGGACGACGACGACGGCTTCGCGCTGCGCCTGGGGACCGAGCCGCGCCGGACCGTCAGCGACCACTTGGACGCCGCGGCCGCGATGACGGTCGGCCGGATCACCCGACAGGGCAACGCAAGAACGTGGACGGCCCAGTGGCTGGCCGAGATCTGTCGTCATCGACAAGCCGATCCCGCCGCAACATCACTGCAGACGTTGGGCAACAACCACTTTGCCCCTGCCGGTGGGTTGGCCGTGCTTCGGGGAGCGGGTCGCACGGCACTCATGGACGTCGGGCCCCTCGGGTATCTCTCGATCGCCGCGCACGGCCATGCCGACGCCCTCGCGGTGACGGTCAGCGTGGACGGACAGGACGTGATCGGCGACCCCGGCGCTGGCAGCTATTTCGGTCACCCCGACTGGCGTCGGGCGCACCGAAGCACCCGAGCGCACGCCACGGTCGAGGTCGATGATCGAGACCAATCGGTCACCGGAGGACCGTTTCTGTGGACCGCGCATGCTCGCGTCCGGGTCAATGGGATCGATCTCGAATCCGGGGTGGTCGACGCCGAACATCTCGGATATCGCCGCCTCCACGATTCGGTGATCCACCGGAGGTGGTTGGTAGCCCCACCCTCGCGTGCCGCCGTCCTGGTGGTTGATCTGGTGTGCGGAGGCGGCCGTCACCTGGTGAGAACGTCGTGGCCATTGCATCCGTCGCTGGACGCGATCGCCGAGCACGACGGTTACCTACTGACGCGTGACGGAGCGCCGGTCGCACAGCTCATGACCGCGGCCACAGTCGATCTCGTGTTCGAACAGGTCCGCGGAGACACTGCCACTGCGTTGGGTTGGTGGTCGGAGCAGCTGGAGTCACGCACTCCTGCTTGGCTTGTCGGTGCGCGCTGCCTGACCGGACTGCCCGTCGTCATCGCAACGGTCATCCAGCCCACCAATGGTCGTGCCCGGGTCGCCGACCTCAAAGTCCGCCACCACGGAGCAGCCATCGACGTCACCTGGACGGATGCCGGACAGCGGAACAGGGCCGCGATCGACACCACGCGATTCGGCACCGTGACAATGGCCTGAAGTCACCTTGCTAGCGCAGGAGGATGGTGGCATCTCGTGGACCGAGGGTCACCGAGTCGACCTCGCTGCCATCGTTGGTAGCCGGATCCTGGTGGCCCTTCAACTTCTTGAAGGGCCGTTCGAGTGGAATCGTCGCCGGAACGTCCGAGGTGTTCACGACGACGATGCCCCGTTCGAAGTCGCGTCGGAACACTCCCCTCTCCGGTGACGTCGGGTTGGCCACCAGCGGGTAGCCCAGGTATCCGCGGCCAAGACCATCGCCGTCCAGCTCGTCGTAGTACGCCAACGTCCCGTAGTCCGGACCCATGGGTGCCCAAAAGCCGTCTTGGAGAAGGGTTGCGCCCAATTCGAAACGTGCATTCCGTAGCGCTTCTGGCGTTTCCGGCCCCATGGTGTTCTTGTTGATCGTCAGGGTGAGTCCTGGCGCGCGCTTGTCGTCGCTCGCCGCCGCAGCGAGGTAGGCGCGCAGATCGGCATCGGCGTCGCGACCCGCGGCTGGGTCCATGAAACTCTCGAAGGCTCGTCCGTCGAGCAGCTGGTCGCGGATCGTGCGGTCGCTGTTCACCACGACGATCGCATCGGGAAGTGCTGCCCTCAACCGCTTCTCGCCGATGGTCAGCCCACGATCCAGAGGGTTGCCCGGACCGTAGATCTGGTCGTCGGTCTCGTCGATACCGTCTCGGTTGACGTCCCATCGGTCCGAGTCGGCGGTGTAGATCCGCTCGCCCCAGACATCCAGGAAGATGCCGTCCCAGATTCCCGCCGGCCACACGGTGTTGACGATCCAGTCCACGGCGTACTCGACGAACAGCTGGCCATCGACGCGCGGCGCCTGGTCGGTGAGATTGGTCATCACCCGGTCCTCCCATTCGTGCACCGGATCGCCGTTGGCGGTGCGCGCCAGCCATTGATCCGGAAAGGTGTTAGTCGAGGGATCCGAGTGCGATATCTGCCAGAGTTGGTAGGCATTCCGCCAGTAATCGTACGAACCCGACTCCCGCATCGAGTCGACCACGTCGACGTAGGCGAGCAGTGTGAGGCGCGGATTCCTTCGTCGCAGCTCATCGAAGAAGGACCGCGGCATCCGGTTCGCCCAATCGTTGTCCAGCGCCACGACGTCGTAGCGCGCGAGCTCCTCTATGGACGGGAGCGCGTCCTGCGCAAGATAGACTGCGGCTGTTCTGGGATACGTCAGGCCCGTCCCCTGCACTGTCGTCGGCGGCGGATCAGTCCGCGACGTCGGGCTCGGCTCCGACTGCGGTCCGGCGCATCCCGCAGCCAGGATGAGCACCGACAACACACCCAGCAGGCGCACGTACCAAGTCCGGGCGCACGACAATCGAGTCGGCCGACGATTGCCCGGCCGACCACCCGCTCGCTGTGTCAGTTGAGCGGAAACCACTGTGGGGCAGTCGTGTTTGAATCCCCTTCGTGGCCAGTCGTATTGGACTCCGTCCATGTTTCTCCGGTGAGCTCTTCGAACCACTGCAGCACGGCTGCGAGACCTTCCTCAAACTCGAATCGGGGCTTGTACCCGAGCAATTCCAGCTTCGCGATGTCCACGACCAGACTCTCGGGGTCGCCTGGCCTGTTGGTGCCCGTGTAGCGCAGTTCTGGGTTCAACCCCGTCAGGTCGCACAGCGACTTGACCACCATCGCGATCGTGTATTCGCGACCGGCGCCTACGTTGTACGCCTCACCACTCAGTTCGGCTTCCGCGGCGACGGCCATCGCCGACAACGCCGCGTCCTTGACGTAAAGGAAGTCGCGAACCTGCGTACCGTCGCCGTGGATGAGCAGTTGGCGGTGGTCGTTGCTCAGCTTCGTCAGCAGGTCGAAGATCACCTGTTTGCGTTGCCGCGGGCCGTAGGCTGAGAAGAACCGCACAGACGCGAGCTTGAGCCCGTACAGCCGGGCGAAGACGGCGAGATACCGTTCGGCAGCGAGCTTTCCAGCTCCGTACGGTGAGATGGGGACGGTCGGATCCTCCTCGCGGATGGGTACCCGAACGGGATTTCCGTACACGGCCGCGGAGGACGCGAAGACCATGCGTCCGGGCCATTGCGTTTGTCTCAGGCACTCCAGCAACCGAAACGTCGGGGCGAAGTTGGTCTCGTAGTCGAACGAGGGCGATTCGACCGACGGCGGCACGTACGCGTTGGCCGCGAAATGGAAGATCACGTCGGTGGTGTGTTCAGCAAGGTAGCCCCGCCAATCTGCGACGCAGACATCGGTTTTCGTCAGTGTGATCGAATCGAAGACCGCGGCGAGGTTGTCACGCCGACCCGATGTCAGCGTGTCCCATACGGTCACCGTCGCGCCCGCTTCGACGAGCAATTCCACCAAGTGGGAGCCGATGAATCCGGCACCTCCCGTGACGAGTACTGATTTGTTCGTCCAGTCGAATGAACCGCTCGGCTCGGGCACGTCGCACTCCTCAACTAGCTTGTCAGGGAAAGGTCTCGCGGGCTTGCGTCGATGGCAGCTCGGTATGCCTCGACCGTCCGTGCCGCCACCGCTTCCGGGGCGAACCGTTGCAGGGCACGCTCGTGCCCGCGCAAACCCATCCGCAGGCACAGCTCCTGGTCGTCGAGAAGCTGCTTCATCCGCAGTGCCAATGCGTCTTCGTCTTCCGGATCTACCAGGAATCCGGTCTCACCATCGGCCACCAGCTCCGGTATGCCTCCGACGCGTGACGCCACGACCGGTTTCCCAGCGGCCATCGCCTGCGCGATGATCGTCGGAGCCGTCTCCTCGCGGGAGAACATCACAACCGCGCGCGCCGCCGCGAGCTCATCGCGGAGTCTGTCGTTGTCGACGAGCCCGACCATGTCGACGTTGGAGTCCAATCCCAGTGCGGTGACCCGCTCGAGGACATGCCGTGCGTAGGTCTGATCCGGTTGAGGTCCCACGATGACCAGTCGCGCCGCAGGTACCGACTCCTGCACGTGGGCAAACGCATTCACCAGTCCCACCACGTCTTTGCGCGGCGAAAGGACTCCGGCGAAGAGTAGTTGCGGCGCGGTGAGCACCGATGGTGCGAGCGAGAAGAACTCGGGGGCCGTTGGATTGGCGATGCTCACCGTGGTGCCATGGATCAGCCCGCAGAGCTTCCTTCTGTCGTAACTCGATATCGATATGACAACCCGGGCCCGGCGTAGCACCCGCCCCACCATCAGCTCGATCGGCCTAATCCGCAACTTGTCCCGAAGACTGTTGTTTGCCGACAGCCGGATCTCGACGTGGGGCAGGCCGTGCACGGTCACTACCGAGCGGGGGCTGCACCGCGTCGCGATGTCGCCAATCCACCCGATCTCCTGGCCGTGTACGACATCGGGGTCAAGCTGTGCGACGACTGCCCTAGCCTTGCGGACATCGAAGAATGAACCGGTGAGCGTGCGCAATCGGTCCTGTCCGCGGAGGTAGTACACCTCGACCTTGGGGCCCTCGCGCCGATAGTCCGTCGTCGCTTCGCCGTGGTGGAAGCGCAGCACGGTGACGCTGTCGACGTCGTCGCGCGCCGCCAGGGCGGGCACCAGCGTGCTCGTCACCGACTCGATTCCGCCGTTGACGACGCCTGGCTCCAGCGGATACGCCGCGATCATCAGGACCTTCATGGCGCGTCCGCCTTCGCCTCGCGCCGGTGCGCGACGGAGCTCAGCACACGGCCGATGAAGTGGCGGAGCTCGTGGTAGCGAGCCGGCGACAGCACCCTGGTCATCGCCAGATACATCGCCGAGAATGCAAGGGAGAGCGCGATGATCGAGACCGAACCCCTCAGTAGCGATAGGTCGCCCGTCCTGAAGAGGAAGAACTTGAGCGGCAGCACGACGCCAAATGCGATCAACGCCGCCAGCATCGAGGGGGCAAGGCACGCACCGATCTCGCGGTACGACACACCGACGATCGGTCGGGCCAACACGACGCTGACGGCTCCGAGCACGAGATGGGTGACGGACAGTGCAATTGCGACTCCGACAAGTCCATACGGAAGCAGAAGCAGCACCATCGGCAACCCGACGACCAGATGTATGGCGGCCAGCCACATCAGCAGCGCCGATCTGCCCGCGCCCTTGATTGCTTCTGCGGTGACCGACAACAGGGCAAGGCCCAGCCCCAAACCGGACATCGCCTCGGTCGCGACGCCCGCAGGTCGCCACTCCTCGCCGAGGAGCAGCACCACGATCTGCTCGCCCTCAAGAATCATGATGGCGGCGATGGGGAGCGCGGCGAACCACAGCCAGCCGAGGGCGCGCAGGAACGCGTGCCGAAGGCGCTGCTGGTCGCCAGAGATGCGGGAGAAGGCCGGGAAGAGCACGAAAGAGCAGCTCTGGATGATGGCGCCGGCGGGCAGCGAACCGATGCGGAACGCGTACCGGAACTGTCCCAGCGACGCGGTCCCGAGCACGCGCCCGACGATGAGGGCTTCCAATGACTCTCGCACCCGTTCGGCGAGCCCCTCGGCGGCCACCGGAAAGGAGAACCTGGCCATTTCGCGCCACAGCCGGAACGAAACGCGACCCTGAAAGGGCCGCCAATGCGACAGCGACCAACTCAGCGTGACCCACACGGTCATCGACGCGTAGGAACCGATCACCATTGCCCAGGCACCGAACCCCATGGCGGCGAACGCGATCGCAACGACCGCGAAGGTGGTACACATCACCGGGCCGATGATGATGCGTCGAGTGAACTGAAATGCGCGCTGCATCATGGCGTCCGGCACCGTCGAGAAGGAATGCAGCAGCATCAATCCCGAGCTTGCGGCGGCGATCAGCCCGACCCGATGGCTGTGGAATAGCGCGCCGATGAGCGGCGCGATCGCGAGTGCCGCAAGCGCGAGCAACAGGCCGCTCGCCACCGTCGCCACGAACGCGGTGGTGGCCGCATCCTCGATGTCGTGCTCGCGTTGGATGAGCGCTTGCGACAGCGTGCCTTCCACCACGATCATCACGAAACCCATGAGCACCGAACCGGCCGCATACACCCCGACCTCCGCTGGGCCCAGAATCCGGCCGAGCACCAGTGTCTGCGCGATCGAGATCACCTGCACGATGACGACACCGGACGCCGAGAGTGCTACTCCGCGCTTGACTACGACGCTGAGGCCACTGGCGCCCGGAGCCGACTCAGGCGTGGTCATGACGCGCGACGGGCCTCGACGCGGAACCGGATTCGGGAGAGGGCCGACTGCGCGTGATTCTTCGCCGGATGGATCGCCCGCAGCATTCTCGGGCTGATCAGCATCCCCACGTTGATCGCGGCCGCGTGCGGGGTGCGCCGGACGTGGTAGGCGTCGAGGGCCGCCGCGCGAGCGCTCCTGACGTCACCGTCGAGCAGCGCCCACCGTGCTCTGCGAAGCGCCTGGTGGTACCGCAGCCTGCGCATCACTCGTCCGCTCAACACCGCCTCTTCGGAGATCGGGTAGTACTTGCAAACCGACAGAAAGGCTCGCTGAAATCGGCTCTCGAACTCTTCGACGTTCGACGGGTCCCTCGACTCCGAGTCGGGCCGCTGCCGGACCCTTGCGAGCCGGTCACGCAGGACACGAATGTCGCGACCAGCGGCGGCCATCTTCAGCCAGAGTTCGATGTCGGGTTCGACGTCCTGGGTCGCGGGGTCATATCCGGAGTGTGCGTCCCACACTTCCCGCCGGAACGCGCCGATGTAGAGCGGCAGTCCATCCTCGAGCAGCTCGAGAAGCGAGACCGAGTGCGACGGGGCGGGCACTGAATCCCAGCCGATCGAGGAGAACCAGCCCTTCGACGGTATTCGGCTCTCCCGGCTGTGGAACATTTCGGCGTCGCACGCGACGGCATCGATCCGCGGTTCCGCGGCGACGAGTTCGTAGACCCGATCGCAGAATTCAGGTTCCATCAGGTCGTCGCTACTCAGCACGCACACGTAGCGGCCGGTCGCGACGTCGGACGCGGCGGTGACACCGCCTCGGAGGCCGTTGTTCTCTTGGCGCAGCAGTGTGATTCGCGGGTCGCTGAACGACTCGACGACACGAGCCATCTCATCGGAGTTGCCGTTGTCGACGACGATCAGCTCCCAGTCCGCACGCGTCTGAGCCAACACCGACTGGATCGTCTCGCCCACGATGTGCTCGGTTTGGTATGCGGTCACCAGGAAGCTGATGAATGGCGGCGACGGGACTACCACGCGATTCCTTGATAATTCGGGTGGGGGCGCATCGCGCTTGCCTTGGGCACCCGGATGAGGTCGATGATGTGTCTGCTCTCATCCGCTTCGTCGATCGCGTCGATTGCGTCGAGCACGGCCGGGTCTCGCGTCCCGACAACGATGACCTCGCTGTGCTCGATGACCTCGTCGATGTCGTCGATGAGCATCTTGCCGATGTGCGGGAGCTGTTCGCCGATGTACGTGCGGTTCGCCCCCACCAATCGCGACAGTTTGACGTTCGTGTCATGGATCTTCACGTGGAAGCCCTTGCCTGCCAACCGCTCTGCGAGCTCGACCATCGGGCTCTCCCGTAGGTCGTCAGTGCCCGGTTTGAACGCCAGGCCGAGTATCCCGACCCGATGCCGACCGTGTGAGATCACCAAGTCGACGACGCGGCGTAGATGCGATTCATTGGACGGCAGGAGGTTTGACAACAGCGGAACATCGATGTCGTTACGGCGCGCGACATGCGTGAGCGCCCTAACGTCCTTCGGCAGGCACGAGCCGCCGAACGCGAACCCGGGGCGTAGATACGCCGCACTGATGTTGAGCTTGGTGTCGGAGAGGAAGATGTCCATGACGTCGTACGAGTCCAGGCCCAGCGACTCGCAGATCGCTCCGATCTCGTTGGCGTAGCCGACCTTGAGCGCATGGAAGGAGTTGTCCACGTACTTCGTCATCTCCGCGACGGTGACCGAGACCCGCGATCGCGGGCCAGGCAGGCCCTCATAGAGGGCCATCACCATGGCACCACTGCGAGACTCCATCTGTCCAACAACCGTTTTCGGCGGATCAAGGAAGTCTTGTACGCTGGAACCCTCCCGAAGAAACTCGGGGTTGATGCAAACCCCGAAGTCGATTCCTGCGTGTTTCCCCGATGCGGATTCCAGTAGCGGAATCAGCAGGCTCTCACACGTTCCCGGGACCATGGTGCTGCGGTACACCACCACGTGCCAGGACTCCTTGTCGGCCAAGGCGGTGCCGATTTCGCGGGTGACCTGCTCGAGGAAAACCGTCGACAGCCTGCCGCCCGCACCGGACGGCGTTCCGACACAGACCAGTGATATGTCGGTGTGCAGCACCGCGGCGCTCACGTCGGTCGACACGGTCAGAGCGCCTGATGCGACGACTTCGGCAATCAACTCCCCGATGCGCTCTTCGACCACCGGCGATTGGCCTCGCCCAATGCTCTCCAGCTTTTCGGCATTGACGTCAACTCCGATGACGCGATTGCCACGCGCCGCCAGACATGCTGCAGAGACGCAACCGACGTAGCCGAGGCCGAACACACTCACTGCCGCACCCGAGTTGCTCGTCACGAGCAGGCTCCACTCATCATCCCCCCAATTGATTGCACACCGCAGCGTTCGCCAGCGACCACCAAGGCGCGTGATGAGCTAATCCGAACGGCACCAATCAACTATCGGATCTCGGCGAGCTACCGTACATAGACCCCAAGATCCAATTCCAATGGTCCATGGGACTAGTTCTTCTGTCCCCCAACGGCCTACCGAGCCGAGGGAGAGGCCTGGACATCCAGACGGCGGGGCCTAGGTGGGGAGCCTGGCAAGAACCAACTCCGTGCCAAAGAGTCGCGGCGCGGCAGCAACACCGGCCGATCATCACCAGCAAGTGTGCCGGCGTACACGAGCCTTCAGACAGACGCCGACTGCTCGCTGTCGCCGCAGTGGAGCAGCCCGCTGTAGAAGTCAACGAGTACGCGGCGTGAACACTCCCAGGACAACTCCTGCTCGACGCGAAGTCGCCCGATGTCGCCCATCCTCCTTCGGCGCTCGGAATCCTCAAGGAGCGCGTCGATCTCCTTGGCGAATTGCAACTCGTCATTTGGCGGCACGTACGCTGCGGCCCCCTGCGCGGATACCCGCGTCTCGACGAGATCGAACGACACGATCGGTCGAGACATCGCCATGTATTCGACCACCTTGTTCATCGTCGACACGTTGTTGAGGGGGTTGAGCGGGTCCGGGGACAGACATACGTCGGCCGTGGACAAACAGCGCTGGACGAACTCGTCAGAGACCCGGCCAGGGAACTCGACGACGTCGGAGAGCCCGAGACTTTCGCTGAGGGAGACCATTTCGTCGTAGGAGTCGCCTGCGCCCATGAACACACAGTGAAAGTCGTTTCGGCCGAATTGTTCCCGCAAGTGCCGTAGCGCCCTCAACGCGTAGTCGACGCCGTCCTGCGGGCCCATCACACCGAGATACGCCAACAGGTAATCCTTTCCCCGCCGCAGGCAGTAATCGGCATCTCGTCGGACGAAATACTTTAGATCGGGTGCACTGCGGACGACCACCACCCGATCGCGAGCCACCCTCCCCCGCTCGATTGCCACCTGCCGGTAACTCTCGTTCGTCGAGATCACGCCGTCCGCACAGGCGAAGGTGAGCCGCTCGGTGAACCTCGTCATGGCGTGTAGGAAGCGCTTGCTGCCGGAGAAGCGCGACATGAACAGCTCCGGCACCAGGTCGTGGTGGTCGAACACGAACCGAGCGCCTGCCGGCCGGAGGGCCAACGCGATGAGAAAGAGCAGATCCGGAGGGTTGCAGGCATGTACGGCATCGACCGGGCCTTCGCGCCGAACCTTGATCGCCAACCGCAACGTATGCCATAGCGCGAGTGTGTACTCGCGAAGATATCCCAGCGGCCCCCCGGCAGCCGGCCGGAGCGGATACCGAAGAACTCGTACGCCGTCGATCACGATGTCCGCTTCGCGGTCCTGCGTGGCGCCGACCGGACAGATGACGGTGACCTTGAATTCCGCGTCGCGCAGCGCGCAGCTCTCTTGCCAGACCCGTCTGTCGAACGGCACCGACAGGTTCTCGACCAGGATCAGAATGTGTTGCTTCATGTGCTGTCCCCCAATTCATCCCGTCAGCAGATCGACGACCAATGCCGACGGCGTGACCACCTCTGTCAGAGCACGTTCTGCTGCCGAGATACTGTCCCGCAGGGTGAACTTCTCCTCGACCCGCACGCGTGCCGCCTTACCCATCCGGGAGGCCAGTTCGTCGTCGATCAGGATGGCGACCAGCCGGTCGGCCAACGCGGACGGGTCACGTGCGGGAACCAAGAACCCCGTCACCCCCTCATCGACCATTTCGGGCACCCCGCCAACTGCGGTGCACACCGCTGGCCTGCCCGCCGCCATCGCCTCAAGGAGCGCCATCGGAAAGCACTCCACGCTGTAGGAACTGAGCACGACCACGTCCAGCGCCCGCAGGACGGCCGGAACATCGGCAAGACATCCGGTCAGCGTCACCTGGTCGTCGAGTCCGAGAACCGCTACGTGACACTCGATCTCGGCACGCATCGGTCCCTCACCCACGATGAGGAACTTCGCGGCTGGTACCCGGTCGACGACCATGCGGGCGGCTCGAAGAAAGGTGGAGTGGTCCTTCTCCGGCCGCAACGCCGCCACGATCCCGACCACCTTGTCCGATGCGCCGATCCCGAACTCCGCGAGCGCGCGCCGATCATCGGTGGGGTCGAACTGCTGGGGATCGACGCCGTTGTAGATGATGTGAATCTTCTCCGGGGGGCAGCCGAGTCCGTCGACCATGTACTCCAGCTGCGCCTGCGCAACTCCGAAATAGGCGCTCGTGACGTGATCCAATACTCGGTCGGCGATCCGGCGAACCGCGCCGCGGGGCGTCCCATCACCATGGTTGTGGACCCACACGACATTGTGCGGAACCCGCGCGACCACGGCGGAAATGCGGCCAAGCACTTCGGCGCTATACCCCCGCGTGATGACGACATCTGGTGCAAACGAACGCATCTCGAGAACCAGATCTACGATGGCGTGCAGCGCTTGCCCCCTACTGCGGTGGAGGGCCTTGGCCTGCGTGCCTGCGCGGACCAGGTCATCGAAGAGTTTTCCCTGCGCGCCGACGCACACCACCGCCGTGGCGAAGCGATCGCGGTCCAGGTTGGGCATCAACGTCGTGACGTGCCGCTCGGCACCGCCGACGCCGAGGTCTGGAACGACGTACATCACTCGCGTCGGACGGGGTGTCGTCATCGTCCGACCTGCCGGTAGAGCTCGTCGTATCTGCGCCAGATCACGTCGATGTCGAACTCTTCGTGCACCCGCGCCAGGCCGGCAGCTCCGAGCCGGATTCGCAGTGCTCGGTCGGCGACCACGTCGCGGAGTGCGCTTGCGAGTTGGTCGATATCGCCTGGTGGCAACAGGATTCCGCAACTCCCATCGATCAGGTCGGGGATGCCTCCCACGTCGGTCGTGACGACGCACAGCCCATTGGCCATCGCCTCCAGAACCGACATTGGCTGGCCTTCGTAATAGGACGGCAGCACGAGAATCTGGGCCGAACGCACCAGCGCCGGAACCTGCTCCGGGGCAATCCAGCCGGGTAGCTCGACAGTTTCGGTCAGCCCATGGTCGCGTACGAATTTGCGAACACGGTCGACGTCCCCGTCTCCGGCGATGACGAGCACGGGTTTGGGCCCACTTCGGTGCTCCACCAACATCTTCTGCCACGCATCGATGAGGTCGAACGTTCCCTTGTGCTTCTCGAGGCGGCCAAGGAACAACACGCGTACCGGTTGGCCCGACTCCGGCTGGCGAACGGCGACGTTCGCTCGCACACTGTTCGGAATGACGTGTATGGCGGCCTTGGGCTCGATGGATTCCAAGCGGTCTGCCCACGTGGCCCCGAGGGTGATCACCGCGCTGGACCGGGCCAGCAGGTTCCGGATGGCGCGCTGCACCACGACGGGCGATTCTGCGTAGAACTCGGCGAATCCTCCGCCGTGTACGTGCGTCACTACGGGGACTCCGAACGACCGCGCGAGCAAGCTCAGCGTGAACTTCCGGAAGAAACTCCCGTTGGACGCCACGTGCAGATGGACGACGGTAGGCCTGTCGACGGTCACGCGCCAGACGAATATCGGTACGCTGTAGGCGAATCGGGTGATCTTGGCCATCGCACTGCCGTCGCGGTGGGTCGCGACGTGTCGGATGTTCCACGTCGACCACAGCGGCGTGGCGGACATACTTCGGACGAAGCTGGCGATTCCTCCCCTGGTGGCCATACTGGTCGACACCCAGAGCACCGTTCGTCGGCTGCGAGGCTCAACCACAGCGCACCGCCGTGGCCGCCGGCACGTGGCTCGCCGACTCCGACGACGGCGTGCGCTCGCTTCGGTCGGACCACCCGATCGTGACACCGACGAGCAGGAACACCGCGACCGTCGGGAAGTCCAGGTACCGCAGGTCGACGGTCAGTCCGCTGGTGACCAAGACGGCAATCGCCATCAGGGCGGTAAGCGCCAAGGGCTTTCCGGTCAAGGAGTCAGCCGGCAGCGTCCGGTAGGCGACGCAGAGCCGATATGCGCAGAGCGCGATGATGCACAGCCACAACGCGAGGCCGATCAAACCCAGCTCCGCCAGTATGCCCAGCTCGTTCTGGTGCGAGACCATGTTGAAGCCTCTAGCCCACGGCACGTCTGGCGCCCACTGTTGGTGGTGGTAGGTGTTGACGGCACGGAACCGTCCGATGCCCCAGCCCTCGATGGGCTTTCGGCCGGCTGCCCACACGGCCGTCGCGATGGTGTTGAGCCGATCCTGCAACTCCAACACCGAGCCGACACCGCCGGCTTCCCGGTTGGAGCTGGTGAACGTCGTCCACCTCGCGATCACGACGACCGCGACGAAGCCGATACTGGCAAGGAAGCCGGCTCGATAGCCCTTGGCCAGCACCGCACCCATGACGAGTACGACCACCCCGCAAAGCCACGCGGCGCGGGTGTGGGTCAGATAGATGGCGTAACCGCAGCCGAGCGCGATCGCGATCGCCAGCCACCTGCGCAGGCGCGGTTCGTCGCCGCGGCACACGAGCTGTATCGCGATCGCGATGCCGATCGCCAGGAGAATTCCGGTGGCCACCGGCTGATTCAATACGCCTGCGGCACGACCCGACCAGTCCGCCGTGGCGTTCTTGTCACGTAGGTACTGGGGCCACACCCATTGCGCCAAGCCAATAGTCGGCATGATCGCCGTCGCCGCTGAATGGGCGGCCATCAACAGCATCGCCCACAGCAGCGCACGCACCGCCGACGACCGGTCGAACGCGTATCGGCCGACCACGTACATGGTCAGTGGAAGGGCCACCGCGAACAGCACGAATCGAGGCAGGGCCGTGGCACTCTCGGTGAGCTCGTCGCCCAAGGCGTACTCATGGGGAAGGAGCGCCGAGGCGAGATTCCACAGCAGGTACAGCCACATTGCCAACTCGATGGCCCCGACCCCATGCAACCGGTCGGAGGTGCGGGCCATCCACCACACGCTGGCAGCAAGCAGCGTGGCCAAGACGAGCCAGAACGGATCGACCGGAAAGTAGTCCTCCAGCGCAAGTCGCAGGAAGATCGCCACGAGCAGGGCGATCGCGGCGAAGACCGGACTTTGCAGCGCCCACCATCCACATACCGCAGCCACCGCACCAAGGAGCAGCACCTGCCCGAAGGTCATGCCGAGCAACGACTTTGCCAGGAACACCGCGATCAGAACGACGAGCCCAACGATCACGGGCCAGTACTCCCGGCGCAATTCGGTCATCATTGGGGATCCGGTGCCTCGATCCGGGCAGGCTTGTCGACCGCCTTCTCGACGAGTACTCCTCCGAGCACGACCGCGCGCGCCTTCGCCAGTCGGTCCGTCGCCGCCGCGACGTCTTCGACCCGCGTTGAGCCCCTGGTGATCACCATCAGGTTGAGATCGACTGCGGCGGAAATCAACTGCGCCTCGGCCGTTTCGGCTACGGGGGGCAGCGCGACCACCGTGATGTCGGCGTCCATCCGAAGTTCGTCCAGCACCGCATCGATCCGCTCGCGCGTGGCGCGAACGAAGCGCTCGGGGCCCATCCGGCCAGCGGGCAGGATCTTCAATGCGTCGATCCCGCTGTCCTGCAGCATGTCGCACACGTTCTGGCTGTCGTCGAGCGCCTCGGAGAATCCGGTGACGCCGACGTGACCCGATGCGCCACCCACGGCATCGACGAGCACGGTTCGATAGCCTTGCTTGCTCCACAGTTCGCCCAGTTCGGCTGCGAGCTCCCAGGAGCCCTTGGTCGGGCCTGCATCCGTGAGCGCGACGACTGTGGACTTCGGCAGCCGCTCGAAGCCGACGAGGTTGGCCAGCGTACGCAACCGCTCGAGTCGCACCGCTGCTGATTTGGCGCTTCGGCCATCGGGCAACTCCACCAGCGGCTCGATGTCCGTCTTGGCTTGGACGTCGGCCGAGCTCATCAACCTCGTCGACACGGACGCCATGACCAGCGCGACCATGATGCCGAGGAGCGTGCCGCCAACGGCGCCGAGCGCCACGTTCCGGACGAGATTGGGCGAGTTCTCCGCGACCCCCGCCCGGGGTTGAAGATCCTGAAGTTGGTTGGTCGAATCGAACCGCATCTGGTTGATGCGCTCTTGCAGCACCCCGACGGCCGGATTGGCCAATCCCTCCGGCAGCGGTTGACTGCGCATGTCGTTGAGCTGCTGGGACAGCTGTGCCACGGCCTCCGCGGTGCTGTTCTGTCGCACCGAGTTGACGTCGGTCCGAAACGCCTGGGCCATCTCCAAGGCCGCCTGCTGTGCCACGGCGGGATCCTTCGCGGCCGCCTCGATGACGAGGATGGGGCTGCTGGCCGCCGTCCGCGCTTCGAACTCGGCGCCTGCGGGGATGTCGTTCGTCGCTTCGAGGCGGCCGATCGTCGCCGGATCGTTGAAGATCTGGGCGTAACCGTCAGCCATCACGGCATCCTGGTCGGGTGAGCGCCCCGACGACGACATTACGAGTACGGACTTCCCGGTATACGTGGTGTGCGCGTGCAGCGACGACAAGGATGCAATGGCCACCGCTAGCACCGCGAACGCCAGAATGAGCCAGCGGTGCCTGCGGAGCTGGGCGATGTACTGCTTCAAGGAATCGTTCACGTGTCCTCCATCGACGACGAGCTGTGGTTCATTCATGTCGGCCGCTCGCGGGTATCATGCCTTCGTAGTCGAGCGCCATGTCTTCGTCGATGCGCTCGAAATCACACGCCCGCAAGAAGTCTCGCAGTGACGTACCGGTGCAATCGGAATCCACGTTCGGGGCTCCCCGCCGATCGACGACGTCGTCGACGTTCACGGTTCGAAAGTCGATGCTGAACCTGGTCTTCCCTGAGCTGTTCGGAACTGTCGAGTGAAGCTGGTGGCCGGAGAAGATCATCACGCCCCCCGGCTCGGGGACGACCCGCACCTGGGGCTCGAGCTGCACCGGCTCCTCTGGCTTCGGCTGCTCACGGGTGTCAGTCCGAACGTGTTGGGCGGCCGTCAGCCGACTGGTCCGGTTCCACTCGTAGTAGTCGTACCGTCGGGATCCGTTGCGCAACGGTTGGTTCCAGTACCGAGGGTGAAACGCCATGACGTTCTCGGGGACGACCGGATAGATCGGAATCCACCAGTTCAGTTGGCTGAACGGCGCCGAGTACCAGGTGTCACGATGGGGGTGGAAGGCATACGAAATGCCCGATGTCAGATAGTCGTTGGCCGTGGACGTACGCATGCGGGGGACGTCGAAGTAGGTTCGGCCGAGGTCGCAGCGAAACGCTGCGAGCAGCTCCCTTATCCGCAGCTTCGACTCGACGTGGTGGATGAACGTCGGCTTCAGCTCGGCCAGCACCGCCGCGAAACCTTCGACGGGCAGGTCGAACTGCGCGGTCTGCGGATCCCTCGCGCTGAACGCGGCTTCGATGAGCCGCCGCGCGTGATCGACGAGTGCGAGGGACTGCGGTGACGCCGGATAGACGAGCACCTGACCGTCGTAGAGGCGGGTGCGTCGCTCCGCATCCGTGATGTCGGGGTTCACGAGAACGGTTGTCACCGCTGGTACCTACCCTTCTGGGTCATTGGCCGTCCACCTTCCAGCGACCGTCGAGCTCCGGAAACCGCTCGCTCACCTCGGCAAGGAGATCGGGAAGCGTCAGGAGCACCCGGTCCGGATCCGCAGCGAGCAGGTCGGCGGGCGACACGATGGGGATGTCGGTCCCCGGCATCCGTCTGCCCTGCTTGGCGGTCGAGGCGTCGGCGACAGCCGGCAGCAACCGCGAGTCGATCCCGGCGCCGTGCAGCAGGGCCACCGCTCGCGACGCGGCCCCGTAGCCGAAGACGGTCCTGCCGTCGGCAGCCTGCGCCTCGAGCCAGGTTCGCAGACCTTCGAGGTGGCGATCAGCACGGCGCTGCAGGCCCCCGACGACTGCTGGATCGGTGACGCCCATCGCGTTCTCGTCGGCCAGGATGCGCAGTACGCGGTGATCTGGTCGAGCGACGCCTTGGCGTACGACGGCGAGCAACACCGTTCCGCCGTACAGGTCGAACTCCCAGGCAGTCGCAACGCGCATGCCCACATCGTCTAGCAATCGCATCAGCGTGGTCAGCGAGTAATACGCGAAATGGCCGTGCCGCAACGCATTCCATTGGCCGAGCCCGACGATGGTGCCGATCGGATGATATTGAAGCAGCAGTACTCCGTCCCGCGCGGTGGCCAGCGCCCGCGTCGCGAAGGCGCTGCGCTGATCGGGTTCGTGCATGATGCCGAAGCAGTCCAGCACGACGTCCGCACGTGACGTGGCCGACGTGAACCCACGATCGTTGAGTTGCGGAATCCAGGTGCAGGAGTGCGGACTGCCGAACTCGATGATGGTGTCGCCTCGCAACCAGCCCGCCGCGGCGACCTGTTCGATCGCAGCCTCGGCCTGGTCCCTCAGCGCTCGTGGCTCAACCCCGCGCGGTTCATCGGTGATCGTATCGTCGTCGGCGAGTTGTGCCAGGCCACAAACCCGGCACAGCTCCATCGCCAACGAATGCGCCGCCTCATCCGAGCACACCGGATCCGACGCCGACGGAAAGTAGTCGGCTGCAGGCACTTTCCCCAGATCGAGCACCGTGACAGGAGCAGATTCGCCGCAACCTCTGCACTGGTTCATGGGACCGTTGCCCGTCGCAGCGTCTCGTCCAGAACCCCCGCCGCACGCAGCGCCTCCAGACGTGGCAACCGGGTGTACCTCGTCGCGAAACCCTCAGCGGTCAGCCCCGCCGACAAGTACTCCTTGTAGAGTTCGGCGGCGCCATCGGCGACCGACCACTCCGCCTCGAAGCCCAACTCGCGCCGGAACCTGGAGAAGTCGACCCGGTAGGAGCGTGGGTCGGGTCCCGTTTCACCGGTGATCAACAAGCCGGCACCTGGAACGACGTCGACCACGGCCTGTGCGATCTGGGCCACCGTCAGATTGTTGGCTTCGGTCCCGACGTTGTAGGCCACGCAGTGCACCTTGGAGATCGGGGCTTGCAGCGTGAGTAGAAACGCCCGTGCGATGTCGCGGGCGTGGACCAAAGGACGCCACGGTGTGCCATCCGACTGGACTCGGACCACGCCGGTGAGCACGGCATGCCCGACCAGACTATTCAGCACGATGTCCGCGCGTAGCCGTGGCGAGAAGCCGAATGCCGTCGCGTTGCGCAGGAAGACCGGCGAGAACGAGCCATCCGCGAGAGCGGCGACGTCATCCTCCACGCGCACCTTGCTGTCCGCGTACGGCGTCAGCGGCCGCAGCGGCGCATCCTCGGTAGCGAGTTCCTCGCCGGCGGACCCGTAGACCGAACAGGTGGAGGCGTACAGGAATCTCCGGACGCCCGACTCCTTCGCCAACCGTGCCAGCCGGACCGAGGCCAGGTGATTGATGTCGTAGGTGATGTCCGGTGCCAATGCACCCAACGGGTCGTTCGACAGTGCCGCAAGATGAATGACCGCGTCGAACCCCTGCAGCTGGCCGCTCGTCACGTCTCGCAGATCTACCTGCATGCCCGGCGGGTCGGACGGGGCCGGACCCAGTAGGCAGTCCGCAAAGAACCCGCAGTCCAATCCGACGACCTGGTGACCTGCGTCCGCCAAGATCGGCACCATGACGGTACCCAGATACCCCTGGTGTCCGGTGACAAGTACTCGCACCGCCTGCCTCCCTTACTCTTTCAGTTTCGGTGCGTATTCGTGCGACCAAACCTCAACGTCGCCTTCTCCGCGATGAACGCCTCTGCGTGTGGGCTGTGGCACTGCACGCCGCGAAGCCGAGAAAGCCCCAGAAACGTTTGTTCGTCGAACCAGTCGTGGCCCATCTGCGACGAGTAGTACTTCAGCAGGAGCCGCGCCTTCTCCTCGGCCACATCGCTTTCGAGCGGATGGAAGATGGTCGCCCTGGGCATGTCGGCTTCCCACTTGACGATCTCGTAGCCGAGTACCAGATGATCACGGAACTCGGTGGGCAAGAGCTCGGCGAGCAACCGGTGGTCCTGGTGAGCGTCGCCGCGCAGCGGTCCGAACACCAGCTGCGGATCGAGCGTGCTGCGAAATGCACTGAGGTGCTGCTTGATCCGTGCCCAGTGCGCCGGTGTTTGGCCGTCCGGGAAGTGGTCGACCGTGACGGCGACGTCGGCACCCGGACAGAATGCCGAGAGCGCATCGACCTCCTCGGTTTCCCGCCTGGTGCCACCCCCGCACAACACGAAGGCACGTACCCGTAGGCCCGGATTGGCTCTGCACAGCGTCAGCAGCGTGCCGCCCATGCCGATCGCGATGTCGTCGCAGTGTGCGCCGAACACCGCAACATCGGTGAGTGCTCCCGTGGCGAGGGTGATCATCGGAATTCCGCAAGGGTGGGCAGTTCCGGCTCCTGGGCGATGGCTTCCCACACCATCCAAGGGCGCTCACCGTGATGGTAGGCGGCGTCGAGCTCGGCCCGTTCCTTGAAGGTGTCGGCCGGCTTCCAGAATCCTTCGTAGCGGTAGCCGAACAGTCTGCCTTGTCCTGCGAGCGTGCCGCACACGTCTGCAACGAGATCCCCTCCGGGAGGCAAGATGTCGAAGATCTCTCGAGAGAGCACGAAGTAGCCGCCGTTCACCCCGAGTGAGAGCTCCGAAGCGGGGATGATGTTCTTGACCTCGCCGTTGTCCTTCATCTCGACACAGTGGAACGACGACTGCGGTGGCACGATCAACATCGACGCGGCGGCACCAGACTGGTGAAAACTATCGACGATGTGGTCCATCGGCGCGTCGGTGAGCACGTCGGCGTAGTTGGCCAGGAAGAACTCGTCGTCGCCGAGGTAGCTCCGCACCCGACGCAGGCGCTCACCGATCGCCGATTCGAGGCCGGTGTCGACGAAGGTGATGGACCAGTCGCTGATGTCCGAGTGCATCAGTTCGACTTGGGCGCCGTGCATGACGAAGTCGTTCGACGCTGCTTCCTGGTAGGTCAGGAAGTAGTTCTTGATGTGCGATGCACCGTAGCCGAGACACAGAATGAAGTCCTTGTGTCCGAAGTGCGCGTAATACCGCATCACGTGCCAGATGAGCGGTCGCGGGCCGACCATCTGCATCGGCTTCGGCATGCCGTCGTCGATGCTGTTGCGCATCCGCATCCCGTATCCACCACAAAACAGAACGACCTTCATATTGCTCTCCTCCAGCCACTTTCGGAACCCGCGATGGTCGCCTCGTGCAGGTTGGGCAGCGGACAGAAGAGTCGGCCGCCCCAATCCCTGATGTACGCGAGTTGCTCTGTCAGTTCGGTTTCGAGATTCCATGGCAACAGCAACACGACGTCGGGCCGGTCCTTCTCGAGCTGCCTCGGATCGTGGATCGCGATGCGCGTGCCCGGGGTGAACCGACCGTGCTTGTACGGGTTGCGGTCGACCGTGTACTCCAGGAGATCGCTGCGGATGCCGCAATAGTTCAGCAGCGTGTTGCCCTTGCCTGGCGCCCCGTAGCCGACGACCTGGAGACCGTATTCGCTGCAGTCGAGCAGGAATCGCAAGAGCTCCTGACGGACGGCTTCCGTACGTCGGCGAAGGCGTAGGTAGCCATCGACCTCGTGGAGCCCGGCCGCCTCCTCCATGTCGAGCACTTCGCCGACGCGCTCACTCGGGGGCCCGGCGCTTCGCGCTGGCCGGGCCCACAGCCGGATCGAGCCGCCATGCGTGGGAATCAGCTCGACGTCGACGACCGCCAGGTCCGCTGTAGCGAGCGCCGCCATCGCCGAAAGCACTGTGTAGTACTGGAAGTGCTCGTGATAGATCGTGTCGAACTGGCCGAGGCTGACGAGGTTCAACGCGTGGTGCACCTCGATGCTCAACCAGCCGTCGTCGGCCATCAGCGCGCGGAGCGATCGGGTGAAGCCCAGGAGGTCGGGGACGTGCGCGTAGACGTTGTTTGCGACCACGAGGTTCGCGGGGCCGTGCTCGGCGCGCACCACCGCAGCGACGTCCTCGTCGAGGAAGGCCGTTTCGGTCGGCACCCCGCGCTGGCGCGCAGCGGCCCCGACGTTGACCGATGGCTCGATGCCCAGGCACGGTATGCCCGCGGCGACCACGTGCTGGAGCAGGTAGCCGTCGTTGCTCGCGACTTCGACCAGTAACGAGTCGGAGCCGAGGCCAAGGGATTTCGCGGAATCGTCCACGAACCTCTTCGCGTGCTGCACCCAACTGTCTGAATACGACGAGAAGTAGGCGTAGTCGGTGAACGTGTCCCGCGGAGTGATCAGCGCCGGGATCTGCAACAGCAGACAATCCTCACAGATTCGAAGGTGGAGTGGGTACGTCGACTCCGGCTGATCGAGCTCATCGGCGGTGAGGAACGCCTCGCATGGCGGAGTGGCGCCGAGATCGAGCACACTCACCAAGCGGATCGAGTCACACAGTCGACAACGCATCAGTACGCACCCGTCCGGTCGATCACGGCTTGAAACGTCTTGGCGATGATCACCAGATCTCCACCCATCGACCAGTTGTCGACGTACGACAGGTCCAGCCGAACCGCCTTGTCCCACGGCAGGTCGGAGCGGCCGCCGACCTGCCACAATCCGGTTATCCCCGGCCTGACGAGAAGCCGACGTTGTACATCGCCGTCGTAGGCTTCGACCTCTCGTCTCAACGGCGGACGTGGACCGACCACGCTCATTTCGCGCCGCAGCACGTTGATGAACTGCGGCAGCTCGTCGATGCTAAATCGCCGCAGCAGCCGGCCAACCGGGGTTACCCGAGGGTCGTCGCGGATCTTGAACAGCAGACCCTCACCCTCATCCCTGTCCTTCAGAGCGCTCAGCTGGTCGTCGGCGCCGTTGACCATGGTGCGGAACTTCAACATTGAGAAGGGACGTCCGTCGATTCCGATTCGCTCGGACGAATACAGCACCGGACCCCTACTGCCGAGCTTGATCGCGAACGCGGCGACGCACATTATCGGCAGGGCAACGATGAGCGCGACCAGCGCGAAGCAGAAGTCAAACGCCCGCTTGGCAAATCGCTCCGTACCGCGGTATTGCGGTTTGTCGATGTGCAGCAGCGGCAGCCCTGCAATCGGCCGCAACGTCAGCCGCGAGAGCGCCACGTCCATGACACCGGGTGACACGACGAGGTCGACGCCCATCGGTTCGAGTTGCCAAAGGAGCCTGCGGAGTTCGGCCGCGCCGAACTGGCCCGCACCCGCGATCGCAACGGTATCGGCGTCGCATGTACGGATGGCGTGCACCACCAGGTGCTCCCCACCGACGACGGGGATCTTCCTGCCGTTGACCGTGAAGTACTGACCCCACGGAGGCCCGTAGCCGGGTATACAGAACCCGACGACCTGATATCCACTGTGCGCACACGCAGTCAGCTCTCCTGCGAGGTGCAGCACGGCATCGAGTTCACCGACCACCAACACCGCAGTCTGATATCGGCCCTCCGCGTGCCGTTGCGCCACGTACCTACGCCACATCCACCTGCTCACCACCAGCCCGACCAGGCCCGCGGGAAGCGCAACTGCCAGGTACATCCGCGAAATCTGCAGCTTGACAATCAGTTCGGCCGCGGCGATGACCCAGAATGTCCAGAAAGACGCGGCGATCAGCCTGCGATACTCCTCGATGCCGGTACCGATGTACCGAGCACATCTGGTGTGAAATGCGGCGAGTGCCAACACCCATACCGCGGCGAGTAGCACCGAGTACCCCGTCGCATCCAGACCCATGAATCCGGGCGAGGCGGGCGTACTTCCGAATCGAACGTATTGCGCGAGTATCACCGCACCGCCGACCACGATTGCATCGGTGATCCGCAGATTCGTCGCGTATCGCCGTTCCCAATGCGAGCGCTCGAGTACCCGGTTGGACGGCTGTGCCGGCGCCGCAGCGGCGGCGGGCTCGGGAGCAGCTGACAGCTCCCTGAGTGCTTGATCGTTGAGTACGACCATGTTTGGTCGGCGGCCTGACAACGACGGACGTCGCAGTCCGAGACCGGGCTGGGGAATGACAGTCCACTGAAACACGGACTATCCCACTGTGCCCGGGCTTAAGGCGAACCGCACGCAACCGCCTGATCTGCAATGCTTCCGATTCATTGAATCCCCCCGATTCATCGAACTACTCGACAGTCACTGACTTGGCAAGGTTGCGGGGCTTGTCGACGTCACGCCCCAGTGCCAGTGCAAGGGTCCGGGCAAGAACCTGAAGCGGCACCGTGGCCTCGAGCGGACCCCATGGCGCGCCGGCTCTTTCGACGACCGGCACCGTAGTGGTCGTTGAGCCGACGCTGATGACTCGACCACCGCGAGCGTGGATCTCGGCGACGTTGGCGGCGAGCTTCGGGTCGCCATTGTCGACGACCACCACCGGCGTGCCCGCCGCGATCAGCGCCAACGGGCCGTGCTTGAGCTCGCCGGCCGGACAGTGTTCCGTCCAGAGGTAGGCCAGTTCCTTGAGCTTGAGCGCACCCTCGGCGGCATAGGGAAGCCCGCTACCGCGGGCAACGAAGACGACACCGCTTTCGCCAGTCAGCTCCTCGGCGATCGGAGGCACAAGGCTTTTGGCGACCATGATCGACGTCGCGAGCCGATCCGGGAGTCGGCGCAAATCATCGACGAGTCGGGCTGCGTCCGGCGCGGAGACACGACGCCTCGCCGCGAGAGCCGAGATCATCACCGCGACGCCGGCGACTATCTGGCACACAAAGGTTTTCGTAGCCGCGACCCCGATCTCCGGCCCAGCCTGGCAGGTCACCACTGCATCGGCGCGGCGAGCTAGCGTGGAGTGCGAATTGTTGGTGAGGGCCAACAGGGTCGGATTGCTGGGCCCACGGGATCCAACTGCACGCAGCACGTCGGCCGTCTCGCCGGACTGGCTCATCGCGAGGCGCAGCGTGTGAGGTTCGGTGAGCTCGTCACCGACTTCACTGGCGACGCTGGTCACCACGGGCAGCCCGCCGATCCGACGTACCAAGCCTCCGATCACCCGGCCGGCGTTCAACGAAGTCCCACAACCGATTACGTGAAGGCGATCGAAGGGCATCAGGTCGAGACCGTTCCAGAGCGATCCGTTCGCGATCCCGCAGCCCAACTCGTCGAGGACACGGGCGACCGCCTCTGGTTGTTCGTCGATCTCCTTGGCCATGTGGTCGGAATAGCCGTTCATGCCCGCATCGTGGGTACGCCAGGTGCACCGGGTCATGACGCCTGGCGCGGCGTTGATTCCGTGGTTTCGCCATCGGTCGGTTCCACTCAAGTCGACGACGTCGCCGTCCTCGAGCACCCGAAACTCGTCGACCCAATCGGCCACCGCCGCGACATCGCTCGTCGCGAAATCACCGTGAACGGTGCGGGCGACCAGCAGCGGAGAGTGGTTTGCGGCGACGACGAGTCGTCCGGTGGCGTGCTCGAGCACCGCGAGCGCCCAGGATCCCTCGACCTTGAGCAACGCCGCTTCGACGGCTTCGAAGAGGTCGTCGTGTAGACACAGTTGATCCTCGATCAAGTGGCACAGCACCTCGCTGTCGACGTCCGAGGCGAACCGGTGGCTCGATGCCGCCAACGACTTGCGCAGTGCGTCGGCGTTCTCGACTATCCCGTTGTGCACCAGACTGATCCGGCCGGTGCAATCGACGTGCGGGTGTGCGTTGCCCTCCGTGACCACACCGTGTGTCGCCCAACGGGTGTGACCGATGCCTACGCCGTCGAGCGTCGGACCCGCCCACTCGCTGACCTGCCGCTCAAGCGCGCCGATGCGCCCGACCGTCCGCATGCGGGCGATGCCGCCGTCGCAGGTTCGTACGGCGACCCCGACTGAGTCATAGCCTCGATACTCGAGTCGCTTCAGCGCGACGCGCAGGTAGTCGATCACGGGTCCGGATGTTCGGCATGCGATGATGCCGCACATCAGCACTGCTCCCGGGCTGAGGACGTAGCTTTCGCTGGCGTGGCTACTACCGCCCACTGCCACCGAAGGTCGCGCGGAGTCGGTCCGGACACCAACTGATGCTGCACCGGACCGGTTCGCGATTCAGGCCTGCGCAGCAACACCGAAGTCCTGCGCCCCGGCTTCACCGTCGAAGTCCCCCACGCCATTGACGTCGGGTCCAGCGGTAGAAGTCCATTCGCCAGCGACCGCGAGACGGGGTCTAGGGCTAACCTTGAAGGCACCGTCCCACTATCGGACCTAGCATTCTCCCCGTACATGGACCATCGGAGCTAATTTCCGATGGACCCCGACCTAGTTCCCGGGTCACGATCGGCATACCGGATGGTGCGCGACATCGCCGCGGCGTCCGCCCGGGTGCGTACGCCCATCTTCTTCAGAAGGCTGTGCAGGTGGTTCTTCACCGTGTGAACTGCGATGCAGAGCTGCGCCGCGATGTCCCGATTCGACATGCCCATTTCCAGCATCGCCAGGATCTGGGCCTCCCGCGCCGTGAGAACTAGTTCCTTCGGCTGGATCGGTTGGCGTTGCGCCGCCAGTACCGACAGCCGCTTGGCCAAGATTGCGGCCACGCGTGGCGAGCAAACCGATTCGCCTGCAGCAACTCTCCGTGTCATGACGAGCAAGTCATCGAGCGTCTCGGTGCGCATGTGGTAGCCGGCCACCCCCGCCTCGGCACACTCCACGATGACCGACTCGATGTCCTCCGAGACGCCAAGGGCGATTACACGTACGTTGGGGCTGATGTCCTTTGCCGCGCGTACCAACGAAAGGCCCTCGTGGGTGGTGCTGTTGAGCAGGACGATGTCGGGCTCGGATTCGTCGAGGGCCGTCACCAATGACTGCGAATCCCACGCAACGCTTGGAGCTGCTGCTCCGTGCATCTCCAAGACAGCAGCAAGGTTCTCGCGATAGAGCGTGCAGTCATCGATGATCAAGATGCGTTGGTCGCGAAGTGCGTCGCGGGTATCCGCAGTGGCCCAGGCCAGCTCGGAGAGCTCCGAACCGTTCGCCGGAGCGTCCCATCGTCGGCGTTCGCGGAGGTGTCTCGGATGCGACGCAGAATCCGATGATTCATCCGCGCCATACCGTGCTTCGGCCGAGCTGCCGTCCCGCATTCACCGTCACCCGCCGGATCCGGTTCGAGTGACCACCGCATCGTGTCTGCGACAGTGGGATTGAGCCGATGCGTATCGCACGGGTTCACTATCACCCGGCCGCTGGCGCCCGTATATGGACCGTTGGAACCATTTCAGACCGTCTCGGGCCTAGTTCCTCGCGACCGACTCGACGTAGGCAAATGTGCTCGACATCGCTGCAGCTTGGGCGCGTGTGCTGACTCCAAGCTTTCCCAACACACTGTGAACATGGTTCTTGACCGTGTGCAACGCGATGCACAACTGGGCCGCGATGTCCCTATTGGACATGCCCATTTTGATCATCTCGAGGATCTGGGCCTCGCGCGAGGTCAGAACTAGTTCCTTGTTCACCGGCTTCCGTTCCGATGCGAGCGCCGACAACCTCCGCAGGAGCACCGCGGATACCCTTGGCGAGCAATGTGATTCACCAGCAGCTACTTTGCTCATCAACATGAGCAGGTCTTCGAAGGACTGCGTTCGCGTGTGATAGCCGGCTACCCCGGCCTCGGCACACGCCACGATCGCGGCTTCGTCCTGCTCGGACACCCCCAATACGATCACGCGCGCGCCGGGGTTGGTCTTCATGGCCGCGCCCAGCAAGTTCGTGCTGTCTCGCGTAGCGAGATTGAGCAGAATGATGTTCAGCCGAGGGTCGTGCATCGACGTGATCAACGTCGGCAAATCCCATCCCACGCTTACCATTACACCGATGTCCGCCAGTGCTTCGGCGAGGTTGTTGCGGAACAGAGTGCAGTCATCGACGATCAGAACGCGAACGGCGTCCTGCATGCCGAGGGTGACGTCCGGTGCCGGGACGACCGCGCCATTGACCCCACCCGTCATCGAACGCGTACGGCCGAGTCGCTCGCGGCTGGCACGCATGACGCACGCCGCCGAGCTTTCGATCGCGCCTCCCCCCGAGGGACTGCCCGACGCACCGAGTGGCGCCGCAGGAGTACCGGGGTCAACTTCCCAGTACGGCGGAGCAACCGAGCCGAAGGCCTTCATGGACAACCCCCGGCCGTCGGCCGTCCCACGGCACCTGGTGCGCAAACGGACGCGGCGAAGGCGCCGAGTCCCCGGCGAGTCAGCAGATCAGCAGCACCGTCGTGCATGGCGCTCAACTGCAGGCGGACTCGTCGACGCGGCCTTGACAACCCCGGCGATCTAAGTCTCGCTATGCGATTCGTAGCAAACATTTCCTGTCCCCCTGCGACGGGTGGTGTCCGTAGCTCCTTTTTAGATCAGCGGTTCTATCAAGATCATTTACCAGGGACTAGAGCAACAACCTAGGCCGACGATAAACTATCCACAGCCTGTGCACAAGATTTTTCGTACCATCACGTGCATTTACAGCGAATTTGGCGAAGTTCGCCAGAGGGCATCGTTCCAGCGGTTCGGACTCCGCGAGCACCGTTGACCAGGCCAATCAACGGTTGCGTCAACCGTTGCCTCGGCGCGGTCCGTCAGCGCAGGATCAAGGCCGACGCCGACCGAGCTGGCAGAACCTTTGGAACGCCTGGAACGTCAGCCGAGGATCAAACCCGAGGTGGGCACCCCCGTGCCCGCCGTGACGAGCACGTGCTCGACGTCCGGCACCGGGTTCACCGACGTGCCACGCAGCTGGCGAACCCCCTCGGCGATGCCGTTCATGCCGTGGATGTAGGCCTCGCCGAGCTGACCGCCGTGCGTGTTGATCGGTAGCCGACCGCCGAGTTCGATGGCCCCGTCGGCGATGTAGTCCTTGGCCTCACCCCACCCGCAAAATCCCAACTCCTCCAACTGAATCAGGGTGAACGGCGTGAAGTGGTCGTACAGGATCGCCGTCTGGATGTCGGTCGGTTTGAGCCCGGACTGCGCCCACAGCTGCTTGCCGACCAGCCCCATCTCCGGAAGCCCGTCGAGCTCGGGCCGGTAATAGCTCACCATCGAGTACTGGTTGGGGCTGGCGCCTTGGCTCGCCGCCTCGATGATGGCGGGCCGCTGCTTGAGGTCCTTGGCCCGTTCCGCCGACACGATGACGAGCGCGACACCGCCGTCGGTCTCCTGGCAGCAGTCCAGCAGCCGCAGCGGCTCGGCGATCCACCGCGAGTTCTGGTGGTCCTCGATGGTGATCGGCTTCTCGTAGAAGTACGCCTTCGGGTTGTTGGCGGCGTGCTTGCGGTCGGCCACCGACACCGCGCCGAAGTCCTTGCTCGTCGCACCGGACAGGTGCATGTAGCGCTTGGCGATCATCGCGACCTGCGCGGCGGGCGTGGACAAACCGTGCGGGTAGGAGAACGAGTTGTCCACACCCGTCGAGTCGGCGTTCTCGACCAGCCGCAGCTGCACCTGGCCGAACCGCTGGCCCGACCGTTCGTTGAACGCCCGATATGCCACAACGCAATCCGCGACCCCGGTAGCCACCGCGATGGCCGCCTGCTGGACGGTGGCGCACGCGGCGCCACCTCCGTGGTGGATCTTGGAGAAGAACTTCAGGTCCCCGATTCCGGTGGCGCGCGCGACGGCGACCTCCGTGTTGGAGTCCATAGTGAAGGTGACCATGCCGTCGACGTCGGCGGGGGTCAGCCCAGCGTCGTCGAGTGCGTCGAGCACCGCCTCGGAGGCCAGTCGAAGCTCGCTGCGACCGGAGTTCTTGGAGAAGTCGGTGGCGCCGATACCGACGATGGCCGTCTTGCCGGAAAGCTCACCTGCCATCAGGCACCGTCCCCAATGGTCAGCGTGGCGTTGGCGATGACGTGATCCCCAAGGCTGTTGCTGCCAACGACTTTCAACGTGATCAGGCCGTCTTCGACCGCCGTGACCTCACCGGTGAACGTCACCGTGTCGTAGGCATACCACGGCACGCCGAGCCGCAGCCCGATCGATTTGATGACCGCCGACGGTCCCGCCCAGTCGGTGATGAAGCGCTGCACCAGACCGGTGTCGGTGAGGATGTTGACGAAGATGTCCTTGGACCCCTTGGCCTGTGCCTTGTCTCGGTCGTGATGCACGTCTTGGTAGTCACGCGTCGCGATGGCGGTGGACACGATGAACGTCGGGTCGCCGTAGAGCGTGAGCTCGGGCAGCTTCGTGCCCACCTCAACTGTCGGGGCGCTCACGCGTCCGGCTCCCATGCGTAGTTGGTCCAGGCCGGGCCGATGTCGTTGGCTGGGAAGTCGATGTACATTGCGCGAACGGGCATTCCGATCTCCACACCTCCGGGGTCGACGTTGCGGAGCTCGCCGAGCATCCGCACCCCTTCTTCGAGTTCGATGAGGGCGATGACGAACGGCAGGGTGCGACCGGGAACCTTCGGCGCGTGGTGCACGACGAAGCTGAACACCGTGCCCTTGCCCGTGCCGACTACATACTCGGTCGGTGCTTCCTTATCGGCCCAGAGTGCGGGCACCGGCGGGTGTTGCAGGCTGCCATCGGGTCGCTTCTGGATGCGCAGTTCGTGCGCGTTGACACCGTCCCAGAAGAACTTGGTGTCCTTCGACGACGCCGGACGCATCGCGGAGTCGGCATCCAGGTCGTCGGGCACCGATGACGGGGCCTGTTCACGGTCGGCCGGGATGAACTTCATGATGCGCCACATCATCTCGGCGACATCCTCATCGCCGACGGACCAGGTGATCCGCTGTGTGATGAAGAAGGCTTCGCCCAGTGCGGTCCGCTTCGGGCCGACCACGTCGGTCAGTTCCGCGGCGACGCTGACCTCCTCGCCGGGCCGCAGATAGCGGTGGTAGGTCTGCTCACAGTTGGTCGCGACGACGCCGATATACCCTGCGTCGTCGAACAATTCGAGGATCTTGCTCAACGGGTCGTCGTCGGGACGAACGCCGCCGAGCCCCATCATCGTCCACACCTGGATCATCGCGGGCGGGGCAACGACGCCCGGATGGCCGGCGGCCTTCGCGGCCGCCTCGTCCACGTAGATGGGGTTTCTGTCGCCGATGGCGTCGAGCCAGTGGTCCACCATCGGCTGATTCACCGGATGGCGCCCGACCCGCGGCTTGCTCTTGCCCTCGGCCTTGACCCGCTCGGCCGCGGCCTGGATGTCGTCGACGGCGCTCACCGCGGAACCCTCGGAACCTTCAGACCGGCCGCCGCGATCATCTCGCGCATCACCTCGTTGACACCGCCACCGAACGTGATGACCAGGTTGCGCTTGGTCTGGCTGTCGAGCCACTCCAGAAGTTCGGCGGTGTCCGGGTCGGCCGGGTTGCCGTGCGTTCCGACGATCTCCTCAGCCAACCGGCCCGCGTACTGAATACGTTCGGTGCCAAACACTTTGGTCGCCGCGGCATCGGCGACGTCGATGGTCTCCCCCGACGCCGCGACCTGCCAGTTGAGCAGTTCGTTGATGCGCCACATGGCCTTGAGCTCACCGAGCGAGCGCTTCACGTCGTCGTGGCCGATTGGGATGTCGCCATTGCTTCCCGGCTTGGACGCCCAAGCATGGATGCGGTCATAGAGCGCCGCGAACCGCCCGGCCGGCCCGAGCATGACCCGCTCGTTGTTGAGCTGCGTGGTGATCAGCCGCCAACCGCCGTTCTCCTCGCCGACGAGCATGTCGGCGGGCACCCGGACGTCGTTGTAGTAGGTGGCGTTGGTGTGGTGCGCGCCATCGGACAGGATCATCGGCGTCCACGAGTATCCGGGATCCGTCGTGTCGACGATCAGCATCGAAATGCCCTTGTGCTTGGCGGCTTCCGGATCGGTGCGGCACGCCAGCCATACGTAGTCGGCGTCGTGTCCGCCGGTGGTGAATACCTTTTGGCCGTTGACGACGTACTCGTCGCCATGGCGGATCGCCGTGGTACGCAACGACGCCAGGTCGGTACCCGCGTCCGGCTCGGTGTAGCCGATCGCGAAGTGGACTTCGCCGGCCAAGATGCCGGGCAGGAACTTCTTCTTCTGTAGTTCAGTTCCGTACGCCTGCAACGTCGGGCCCACGGTCTGCAGCGTGACGGCGGGCAGTGGCACGTCGGCGCGGTGCGCCTCGTTGACGAAGATCGACTGCTCGATCGGGCCGAAGCCGTGCCCGCCGAACTCCTTGGGCCAGCCGACGCCCAGCTTGCCGTCCGAACCCATGCGCTTGATCACTGCGCGGTAAGCCTTGCCGTGCCGGTCGGCTTCCATCTCCTTGGCCTCTTCTGGGGAGATGAGGTTCGAGAAGTACTGCCGCAGTTCGGCTTGCAGCTGCCGCTGTTCGGGGGTCAGTTCGATGTACATTGCGCTCCCACCAGGTCGAGGCGGTGTGAGGGGCCGCCCAGCAGTCGGGTCAGGTCTTTGATGGTCGAGTAGAACCGGTCCATCGGGTAGGTGATGTCCATGCCCATGCCGCCGTGCAGGTGGTGGCAGAGCTGCATCACCGGCGGCGCTTGTGACGTCACCCAGTACCCGAGCACGTCGAGGTCCTCAGCGGCGTCGCGGCCCTCGGACAGCCGCCAGATCACCGACGTGGACGCCAGTGAGATGGTGCGCGACGCGATGTACACCTCGGCAAGCTGCGCGGCGACCGTCTGGAACGTCGACAGCGGCTTGCCGAACTGCTCCCGGTTGGCCACGTAGTCGGCGGTCAGCCGAAGCGCACCAGCCACCAGACCGGCCACGTACGCACCCGTGGATGCGAGCGCCAGTTGGTTGACGCGGACCGCCTCCGCGCCGACCAACACGTCGGCGTCCTCGATGGCCACGTCGGCGAACGTCACCACATACTCGTCGGTGTGGTTGGACGTCGGGGTCTTCGTCAGCGTCACCCCGTTGGCCTTCGGCGACACGACCACGACGCCGTCGTCGGTCGTCACGACGAGCCAATCCGCTTGCTCGGCATACGGAACACCGACCTTGGTGCCCGACACCTTGCCGCCGGACAGTGAAACTGCGGGCCGCTCCGGTTGTGAATTGCCCGGCTCGTTGAGCGCGGCGGTCAGCACGCCGCCCTTGGCAACATTGGCCAGGTAGCGGTCCTGCTGCTCGTCAGATGCCAGGTCGAGCAGCGGCACCAGCCCGAGGCCCAACGTCGCCAACGCGGGACCTATCGCGCCGTGCCTGCCGATCTCGGTGAGCGCCGTCGTGATCTCGGACAGTCCCAGCCCGTCACCACCGAGTCGCTCCGGTACCCCGAAGGCGATGACACCACCCGCGACGAGCGCGTCCCAGGTGTTGTCCCGGTCGAGCGCAGAAGTCACCACGTCGGCGACGGCCTGCTGCCCTTCATCCAGACTGAAGTCCACCCGAATCCTCCTTGATCCTGGGAAGTTTGAGCGTCGCGCGGCGTTAGCGCGCGCCGGCGCCCGTGTAGTCGACCTGCCAGTGCTTGATCCCGTTGAGCCACCCCGACCGTAGCCGCTCGGGCTCGCCGATGGACTTGAGGTCCGGCATGTGGTCGGCGACCGCGTTGAAGATGAGGTTGATGGTCATCCGGGCGAGGTTGGCGCCGATGCAGAAGTGGGCTCCCGTGCCGCCGAACCCGACGTGCGGGTTCGGATCGCGAAGGATGTTGAAGGAGTACGGGTCGTCGAAGACCTCTTCGTCGAAGTTGGCCGAGCGGTAGGAAAGCACCACGCGCTGGCCCTTCTTGATCTTCACACCCGACAGCTCGGTGTCCTCGAGCGCGGTGCGCTGGAACGCCGACACGGGAGTGGCCCACCGGACGATTTCGTCGGCGGCGGTCCCCGGACGCTCACGCTTGTAGAGCTCCCACTGGTCCGGGTTGTTCGCGAGCGCGATCATGCCGTGGGTGATCGAGTTGCGCGTGGTCTCGTTGCCTGCCACCGCGAGCATCACCACGAAGAAGCCGAACTCGTCGTCGGAGAGCTTCTCGCCGTCGAAATCGGCCTCGACCAGCTGGGTGACGATGTCGTCGGTGGGATTCTTGATGCGCTCCTCGGCCATCTTCATCGCGTAGGTGATGAGCTCGAAGGACGACATCGCCGGGTCGACGTCGGCGTACTCCGGGTCTTCACCGGCGGTCATCTCGTTGGACCAGCGGAAGAGCTTGTCGCGGTCGTCCTGCGGCACCCCGAGCAGCCCGGCGATGGCCTGCAGCGGCAGCTCGCAGGACACCTGCTCGACGAAGTCGCCGCTGCCCTCGGACGCGGCGGCCTTGACGATGTTCTGGGCGCGCTGGCTGAGTTCCTCCTCCAGCCGTCCGACCACCCGCGGGGTGAACCCGCGGGAGATGATCTTGCGCAGCCGGGTGTGCTGCGGCGCGTCCATGTTGAGCAGCACGGCGCGCTGCAGATCGATCGCCGAGCGTTCCATTCCCTGCGGCCAGGTCGGGATCGCGCCGTCCGGCGAGCTGCCGAAGACGTCGTTGCGCTTCGACACCTCCTTGACGTCGGCGTGCTTGGTGATCAGCCAGTAGCCCTTGTCCCCAAAGCCGCCGGTACCGCCGGGTACGTCGACCCAGTGAATGGGCTCCGACTTGCGCAACTCGGCGAGCTCCGCGACGGGCAGGCGCTCGAGGTTCAGCGCCGAGTCCAGGAAGTCGAACTCAGCTGGGATGTTTGGGGGATTCCCCGAAAGGGTGGTCACGGCGTGTGTGCTCCTAATTGCAACGTGTTCTAGTGCCAGTAAAACACGGCTTCACTGCAGATCAAAGGCGTGGGGACATCGCAGCTTGTCAGACTAATGAAACGTGTTCTAGCCTGGCGGAATGGGTAACCCTGTCATCGTTGAAGCCACCCGCAGCCCCATCGGCAAGCGGAACGGCTGGTTGTCTGGTCTGCACGCCACCGAGTTGCTGGGGCTGACCCAGAAGGCGCTCGTCGAGAAGGCCAGCCTCGACCCCGGCGAGGTCGAGCAGGTCATCGGCGGCTGCGTCACGCAGTACGGCGAACAGTCCAACAACATCACCCGCGTGGGCTGGCTGGTGGCCGGACTGCCCGACCACGTCGGCGCCATGACGGTCGACTGCCAGTGCGGCAGTGGCCAGCAGGCCAACGGGTTGATCGCGGGCCTCATTGCAGCCGGTGCCATCGACATCGGCATCGCATGCGGCATCGAGGCGATGAGCCGCGTCGGCCTCGGCGCCAACGCGGGGCCGGACCGCGGCATCCTGCGCCCAGAGTCGTGGGACATCGACCTGCCCGATCAGTTCACCGCGGCCGAGCGGATCGCCAAGCGCCGCGGCATCACCCGCGAGGACATCGACCAGTTCGGCTTCGATTCGCAGCGCAAGGCCAAGCAGGCCTGGGCCGAAGGCAGGTTCGACCGCGAGATCTCCGCGATCGTCGCGCCGGTGCTCGACGAGAACAAGCAGCCGACCTCCGAGCGCGCACCCGTCACAAGGGATCAAGGTCTGCGCGACACCACGCTGGAGGGCCTCGCCTCGCTGAAGCCGGTGATCGAGGGCGCAATTCACACCGCCGGTACTTCGTCGCAGATCTCCGACGGCGCGGCCGCGGTCCTGTGGATGGACGAGGACAAGGCCAAGGCCCTCGGGTTCAAGCCGCGCGCCCGCATCATCAGCCAGGCGCTCGTCGGCGCCGAGCCCTACTACCACCTCGACGGCCCCGTGCAGTCGACGGCCAAGGTGCTCGAGAAGGCCGGCATGAAGATGGGCGACATCGACATCACCGAGATCAACGAGGCGTTCGCTTCGGTCGTGCTGTCCTGGGCCCGCGTGCACGAGCCGGACATGGACACGGTGAACGTCAACGGCGGCGCCATCGCATTGGGACATCCCGTGGGCAGCACCGGAAGTCGGCTCATCACCACCGCGCTGCACGAACTCGAGCGCACCGACAAGACCACCGCGCTCATCACGATGTGTGCGGGCGGAGCGTTGTCGACCGGCACCATCATCGAGCGGATCTAGTGCCCCACACCCGGGTCTTCACCGAGGCAGAACGCATCGCCGCCGCGCAGTCGTACGTCGACGCACTGGTCAGCCACGACGGCGACTCGGTGCCGTTCGCACCGGGATGCACCCGCATCGAGCAGGGCATGAAGAACGGCTTCTCGGGAAGCCATTTGCGCCGCAGCCTCAGCCGGGGTCCGCAGTACCGGATCATCGGAGCGACGACCACCCCCGAGTACACCGTCACCGGTGATCGAGTCACCGCGAAATACGATGTGCTGACCAAGGTTTCGATTGCTGGACGGCGCATGGCGGCGCACGTCGACGAGACGTTCGTGATCCCGGCATCCGACGGCCAGCTCCACCACATCCGCGTGCGCTTCCACCCGTTCCTCAAGCGATAGGGTCCCCGACATGGCCAACCCGTCCCGCCCGCTGAAGCCCAAGCAGATCGAGAACCTGAACTCGGCGAAGGTCGGCACCGCGATCAAGTGGATGTCGAAGGCGCAGACCTGGATCTTCAAGAAGTCAGGCGGGAAGTTCGGCAACAAGTTCCTGAAGGGGGCCGAGGTCGGGATTTTGACGACGATCGGTCGGAAGTCGGGCGAGCCGCGCGAGAGCCCGCTGCTGTTCCTGCCGGAGGGAGAGCGCATCGTGCTCGTCGCCTCGCAGGGCGGCAGGGCCACCAACCCCATGTGGTACCTCAACCTCGTCGCCAACCCGAAGGTGACCTTCCAGACCAAGCGTGGGGTGTTCGCGCTCACCGCCCGCGAGGCCACCGACTCCGAACGGGACGAGTACTGGCCCAAGCTCGACGCCATGTACGCCGACTTCGCGAACTACCGGTCCTACACCGACCGCAAGATTCCGATCATCATCTGCGATCCGGCCTGAGCGCCACCTCGTGGAAGCGGACCTGCACTTCTACTTCGATCCGGTCTGCCCGTTCGCCTGGATGACGAGCAAGTGGGTGCGCATGGTCGCCGCCCAGCGTGAGTACCGGGTCGACTGGCGGTTCATCTCGTTGCGAATCCTCAACGCGCACATCGACTACGACGCCCACTTCCCGCCCGAGTACGAGGCCGGCCACACCGCGGGCCTTCGCCTGCTGCGGGTGGCGGCCAAGGTCAGGGCCGAGCACGGCCGCGACGCCGTCGGCCCGCTGTACGAGGCCATCGGCACCCGCATCTTCGACACCCCGCGGACCGTCGACCCGCTGTCGGCGTCGGACCAGGGTGCCCGGCGCGTACTCGAGCCGCTGCTGGATTCGGTGGGCTTGCCGATCGGGGTGGCCGACGCGCTCGACGACGCCTCGCTCGACGACGAACTTCGAGCCGAGACCGAGGAGGCGCTCTCGCTCACCGGGCGCGACGTCGGCACCCCGATCCTGCACTTCCAGCCGCCCGACGGCACGGCGTTCTTCGGCCCGGTCATCAGTAGACTGCCCAGTGAAGCCGACGCAGGTGCGCTGTGGGACCACGTCGTCGGGCTGGCGTCGTTTCCCGGCTTCGCCGAACTCAAGCGTTCGTTGCGGGAGCGGCCACAGCTGGCCAGCTTCGGCGTCGATACCCAGTCGGCTGGCAAGCAGGAGGACTGGCACGGCGGCAGCCGTCGCACCAAGAAGTAGGTAATCGCCCATGGCACCGTCGACGGCGTGTGCAGAATGTGGCGGTGCGCACGGTTCTGAACGCCGCGGCGAGCGCGGTCATCGCCGTCGTCCTGTTCGTCGTGATGGCGCTTCCCGCCTGGGCCGCGGGCACGCCGATGACGCTGACGTTCGTGCGTCACGGCCAGTCCACGGCTAACGAAGCGGGCATCCTCAATACCGCAGTTCCCGGTCCGGGCCTGACTGCGCTCGGTCAGCTCCAGGCGCAGGACGTGGCGGCCGTCCTGGCGACCCAGGGCCACGACGGTATCTACGCCTCGACGATGGTCCGGACCCAGCAGACCGCGGCACCGCTGGGTAGTGCCGTCGTGCTGCCAGGCCTGCAGGAGATCGACGCGGGAGTGTTCGAGGGCACCGCCGAGCGCGGCCCGCTGGCGCTCTTGGGCTATGCGCTCCCGCCGCTCGCGTGGACGTTCGGGTTGCGCGCCGTCCCGATCCTCGGCTCAGCGGATTCCGGAAACGCGTTCGACGCGCGCGTCGACGGGGCCGTCAAGACGATCTACGACACGGGCGACCGCAACCCCGTCGTGTACTCGCACGGCGCGACCATCATGTTCTGGGTGATGATGAACGTCGACAACCCCGACCCGCTGCTCATCCTCACCCACCCGTTGGACAACACCGACGTGGTGGTCGTCAACGGCACCCCCGATGACGGGTGGACGCTGACCGACTGGGACGGCGTTCGGGTGGACCCCAACCCGTCGCTCGTCGGAAGGCTCGTCGTCGCGGTGCGGGACGTCCTCGTCGGGTTGCAGGGCGGCTCGCGCCCCGCGCCGACGTCGGTGCCCACGACCGGTGTCACCACCGTCGCGCACGACGAAGTGCAACCCGCCGCAGTGCAGGCGAAGGTGGCCGCGAAGGATCCGGAGTCCCCGCCGGCGGCGACGACGGAACCGTCGGTGAGCACATTGACGTCACGGAAGTCGAAGAAGGCGGCCGAGGCGCCAGCCGAAGACTCGCCCGTCGCCACCAATGGGGCCACGGATCTGTCGGACGGCAACATGGCACACCCTGGCACGGACGAGCCTAAATCCGCTGAGCCCGAAGGTGATAAGACCCAGCCCTCGACGTCCCCCGTCGCACCGACGTCGGTCGAGGCCGGGACGGACGACGAGGACGCGAAGCCCGCAGCGGCCTGACTAGGCGCCGAAGACCGGCAGCGGCGTCCGCGACTTCGCCAACAGGTCGGTGACGACGGGGCCCAACTCGGCGGGATCCCAGCGGGCGCCCTTGTCCGCCTCGGCACCGCGTGCCCAGCCCTCGGCGACGCGGATGATGCCGCCCTCGACCTCGAACACCCGGCCGGTCACGTCGCGCGACTGGCCGCTGCCCAACCACACCACGAGCGGTGAGACGTTCTCCGGTGCCATCGCGTCGAACGTCGAGCCCTGGGTCGACATCATGTCGGCGAACACCGTCTCGGTCATGCGGGTCCGCGCCGACGGCGCGATCGCGTTGACGGTCACGCCGTAGCGGCCCATCTCGGCGGCCGCGACCAACGTCATCCCTGCGATACCGGCCTTCGCGGCGCTGTAATTGGCTTGTCCCACACTGCCTTGCAGCCCCGCACCGGAACTGGTGTTGATTATGCGGGCGTCGACCGGGTTGCCCGCCTTGGACTGTGCGCGCCAGTACGCGGCCGCATGCTTCATGGTGGCGAAGTGGCCCTTGAGGTGCACGGCGATGACGGCGTCGAACTCCTCTTCGCTGGTGTTGGCGAACATCCGGTCCCGAACGATGCCGGCGTTGTTAACTAGTACGTCGAGGCCGCCGAACGCGTCGACGGCGGTCTGCACGAGACCCTCGGCCTGCGCCCAGTCGGAGACGTTGGCCCCACTGGTGACGGCTTCGCCTCCGGCAGCACCGATTTCGTCCACCACGCCCTGCGCGGCGCTACCCCCGCCCGCGGGCGAGCCGTCGAGGCCAACGCCGATGTCGTTGACCACGACCCGCGCACCCTCGGCGGCGAACGCCAATGCGTGCGCGCGTCCGATGCCTCCGCCTGCACCCGTCACGATGACCACGCGGCCGTCGAGCAGTCCCATAAACGTATGTCTCCCTCTATTTGATGTCGGCGGTCGTGGTCGATAGGTAGTGCGGCGGCTCGCCGCCACCGTGCACCTCCAACGACGCACCGCTGATGTACGACGCCGCTTCCGACGCCAGAAACGCGGTAGCCCAACCAATGTCGGCAGGTTTCGCGAGCCTGCCGAGTGGCACGTTCTTGGAGATCGCCGCGATGGAGTCGGCGTCGCCGTAGAACAGCTCCGACTGCTCCGTCTCGACCATCCCGACGACGACCGAGTTCACCCTCACCTTCGGCGCCCATTCGACGGCGAGGGTGGTGGTCATGTTCTCGATTCCGGCCTTCGCCGCGCCGTAGGCGACAGTGCCCGGGGTGGGCCTGCGCCCGCTCACGCTGGTGATGTTCACGATCGACCCGCCAGCGTCCTGGGTCTGCATGACGGCGTTGGCATGGGTCGAGACCGACAGCGCACCAAGCAGGTTGAGTTCGACGATCTTGGTGCTGAACTTCGCCGACGCGTCGGCGGCCAGCACGTAGGGCGAACCGCCTGCGTTGTTGACCACGACGTCGATGCGGCCGTGCTTGGCGACGACGGCCTCGATGAGCGCCTTGACGGAGTCGTCGTCCCGGATGTCACAGGAGTGAAAGTCGTACGGACTGCCCTCGACGGGGCGGCGCGCACACGTGACGACGGTGGCCCCCTGACCGGCGAAGACTGCGCTGATTCCAGCACCGACGCCACGCACTCCGCCGGTCACGAGGACCACTGCACCGGTGAGTTGCAGATTGATTCCAGCGTCGTCGCTCACTGTGCTAGCGTACCAAGCAAGTGCTTGCTTAGGTAGTCACCCCAGGAGTAGCCGCACATGACCATCACCACCAAGACAGTCGAACCGGGCATCGTCGCGGTCACCGTTGACTACCCGCCGGTCAACGCCATCCCGTCCCGCGGCTGGTTCGAGCTCGGCGACGCCATCACCGCGGCAGGCCGCGACCGCAGCACCCACGTGGTGATCCTGCGCGCCGAGGGACGCGGCTTCAACGCCGGCGTCGACATCAAGGAGATGCAGAACACCGAGGGCTTCACCGCGCTCATCGACGCCAACCGCGGCTGCTACCACGCGTTCCGTGCGGTGTACGAATGCGAGGTGCCCGTCGTCGCGGCGGTCAACGGATTCTGCGTCGGCGGCGGCATCGGCCTGGTCGGCAACGCTGACGTCATCGTCGCGTCCGACGACGCCAAGTTCGGGTTGCCCGAGGTCGAACGCGGCGCACTCGGCGCGGCCACCCACCTGTCCCGGCTGGTCCCTCAGCACATGATGCGGCGCCTCTTCTTCACCGCCGCGACGGTCGATGCGGCCACCCTGCACCACTTCGGGTCGGTGCACGAGGTGGTACCGCGCGCCGAACTCGACGAGTCCGCACTGCGGGTGGCCCGCGACATCGCATCCAAGGACACCCGCGTCATCCGGGCGGCCAAGGAGGCACTCAACCTCATCGACGTACAGCCGGTCAACGCGAGATACCGTATGGAACAGGGCTTTACGTTCGAGCTCAACCTGGCCGGGGTGTCCGACGAGCACCGCGACGCGTTCGCGGGCACGACCAAGGGGAAAGAATGAGCGACAAGCGGACCACGCTTGACGACGCCGTCTCGTCCATCGAGAGCGGTATGACCATCGGCCTCGGCGGCTGGGGTTCGCGGCGCAAGCCGATGGCCTTCGTCCGCGCGCTGCTGCGCACCAGTGTCACCGACCTGACCGTCGTCACCTACGGCGGACCCGACCTCGGGCTGCTTTGCTCGGCGGGCAAGGTCAAGCGGGTGTACTACGGCTTCGTCTCACTGGACTCGGCGCCGTTCTACGACCCGTGGTTCGCCAAGGCCCGCACCACCGGAGCCATCGAGGCGCGCGAGATGGACGAGGGCATGCTGCGGTGCGGGCTGCAGGCCGCCGCACAACGGTTGCCGTTCTTGCCGATTCGCGCCGGGCTTGGCAGTGACGTGCGCGCGTTCTGGGGCGACGAACTCAAGACCGTCACGTCGCCGTACCCCACCGGCGACGGATACGAGGAACTCGTAGCGATGCCCGCGCTGAACCTCGATGCCGCCTTCGTGCACCTGAATCTCGGTGACGCACAGGGCAATGCGGCCTACACGGGCATCGATCCATACTTCGACGACCTCTTCCTGATGTCGGCGGCGAAGCGCTTCCTGAGCGTCGAACGCGTGGTGTCCACCGAGGAACTCGTCAAGGCGGTGCCGCCGCAGGCGCTGCTCATCAACCGGATGATGGTCGACACCGTCGTCGAGGCGCCCAACGGAGCGCACTTCACTACCGCCGAACCCGATTACAAGCGAGACGAGAAGTTTCAGCGCCACTACGCGGAAGCCGCTGGCTCCGATGAGACGTGGCAAGAGTTCGTCGCCACGTATCTGTCCGGTAGCGAGGCCGACTACCAAGCGGCAGTTCGCAAATTCAAGGAGGCTGCCCAGTGATCTCCGTGACCCGCGCCGAGGTGTGCGCCGTCGCGTGCGCCGAATTGTTCCGCGACGCAGGCGAAATCATGGTCAGCCCGATGACCACCATCGTGTCGATCGGTGCGCGGTTGGCCCGGCTGACGTTTTCGCCGGACATCCTGCTCAGCGACGGCGAGGCCAGGCTGATCGCCGACACCCCCGCCATCGGGGCCGCCGCCACGATCGAGGGCTGGATGCCGTTCGGGCGCGTGTTCGAGACGTTGGCCTGGGGCCGGCGTCACGTCGTCATGGGGGCCAACCAGCTCGATCGCTACGGCAACCAGAACCTCTCGGCATTCGGTCCGATCCAGCACCCCAAGCGACAGATGTTCGGTGTCCGAGGTGCTCCTGGCAACACCATCAACCACGCCACCAGTTACTGGGTCGGCAGCCACTCCAAGCGGGTCTTTGGCGAGTCCGTCGACATCGTGTCCGGAATCGGCTGGGACAAGGTGGATCCCGACAACCCGGCCTACCGGTTCGTCAACGTCTACCGCGTGGTGACCAACCTCGGCGTGTTCGACTTCAACGGCCCCGACCACCAGATGCGGGCGCTTTCGCTACATCCGGGCGTCGAGGCCGGGCAAGTGGCCGAGAACACCTCCTTCGAGGTGCATGGCCTGGACACCGCCGAGGAGACCCGGCTGCCGACGGGTGACGAGCAGAGGCTGATCCAAGAGGTCATTGACCCGAAATCGCTGCGGGACAAGGAAGTCAAGGTCTAAACCCATGAGCAAGCTGCGCACGCCGCTCACCGAACTGGTCGGCATCGAGCACCCCGTCGTGCAGACCGGCATGGGCTGGGTGGCCGGTGCTCGGCTGGTGTCGGCGACGTCGAATGCCGGCGGGCTCGGCATCCTCGCGTCGGCCACCATGACGCTGGACGAACTCCAGACGGCCGTCACCAAGGTCAAGGCCACCACCGACAAGCCGTTCGGCATCAACATGCGCGCCGACGCGGGCGATGCCGGAGACCGCGTCGACCTGTTGATCCGCGAGGGCGTGAAGGTCGCGTCGTTCGCGCTCGCCCCGAAGCCCGAACTGATCGCCAAGCTGAAGGACGCGGGCGTCGTCGTCATTCCGTCGGTGGGTGCCGCCAAGCACGCGAAGAAGGTGGCGAGTTGGGGTGCCGACGCGGTGATCGTGCAGGGCGGTGAGGGCGGCGGCCACACCGGATCGGTCGCGACGACGCTTTTGCTGCCGTCGGTGCTCGACGCCGTCGCCGACACCGGCATGCCCGTCATCGCGGCAGGCGGGTTCTTCGACGGGCGTGGGCTGGCCGCGGCACTGTCGTACGGCGCCGCGGGCGTCGCCATGGGCACGCGCTTCCTGCTGACCTCGGATTCGACGGTCCCCGAGGCGGTCAAGCGGCGCTACCTCGACGCGGCGTTGGACGGCACCGTAGTCTCCAAGCGCGTCGACGGCATGCCGCACCGCGTACTGCGCACCGGCCTGGTCGAGAAGCTCGAGAGCGGCTCGCGGGCACGGGGTTTCAGCGCTGCGATCGGCAACGCCGCGAAGTTCAAGAAGATGTCGGGCATGACGTGGCGGTCGATGATCCGCGACGGGTTGGCGATGCGCCACGGCAAGGAACTCACCTGGTCGCAGGTGGTGATGGCCGCCAACACTCCGATGCTGCTGAAGGCCGGGCTGGTCGAGGGCAATACGGACGCGGGCGTGCTGGCCTCGGGTCAGGTGGCCGGCATCGTCGACGACCTGCCGTCGTGCGCCGAACTGATCGACTCGATGGTCGCGGACGCCATCAAACACCTGCAGGCTGCGGTCGCGTTCGTCAATTAGCTGAAGCTGCGAAACGGCCAAAACCGCTCCCCGTGGTTCCTACACTCGGCCGGATGAAGACGAACGGCGCAGTGCTGTGGGAGTACGGCTCGAATTGGTCCGTCGAAGAACTCGAGTTGGATCCGCCGGGCGACGGCGAGGTGCTGCTGTCCTGGGAGGCGACGGGGCTGTGTCACTCCGACGAACATGTCCGAACGGGTGACCTCCCCGCACCGCTGCCGATCCTCGGCGGTCACGAGGGGGCGGGCATCGTCCAGGAGGTCGGGCCAGGCGTACGGGACCTCAAGCCCGGCGACCACGTCGTGGCATCGTTTCTGCCCGCGTGCGGGCGGTGCCGGTTCTGCGCGACCGGCCACCAGAACCTGTGCGATCTCGGCGCGCTGCTCATGTCGGGCTTGCAGGCCGACGGCACGTATCGCAGACGGATCCGCGGCCAGGATCTTGGCGTCATGTCCTTCGTCGGCACGTTTTCGCAGTACGGCGTCGTCACGGACGCCTCGTTGATCAAGATCGACGACGACCTGCCGTTGTCGCGCGCCTGCCTGCTTGGATGCGGCGTCACGACTGGTTGGGGCTCTGCGGTCAACACCGCGAACGTCCGGCCCGGAGACACCGTCGTCGTGATCGGCTTGGGCGGCATCGGCAGCGGCGCCGTCCAGGGCGCGCGACTGGCGGGTGCCGAACGGATAGTCGTCATCGAGCCCGTCGAAGACAAACGCGAGCGGGCGATTCAGTTCGGGGCCACGCACTTCGTGACCGCGATGCCTGAGGCCATGGCTCTGATCGCCGAACTGACCAAGGGCGTGATGGCCGACTCCGCGCTGCTCACCGTCGGGCTGCTCGACGGGTCGATGATCGAGGACGCGCTGAACCTCGTCCGCAAGGGCGGAGCGGTGGTGGTGACGGCGCTTGCGTCGATGACCGACGTCACCCCGACGCTTCCGCTGATGATGTTCACGCTGTTTCAGAAGCGCCTGCTCGGAAGCCTCTACGGAGAAGCCAACCCGCGCAACGACATTCCTCGCCTGCTCAGCCTCTACCGCGACGGACAGCTGCTGCTCGACGAGACGGTGACGAGCGAGTACAAACTCAACGACATCAACGAGGCCTACGACGACATGCGTTCGGGCCGCAACATCCGCGGCGTGATCATCCACGACCACTGACGCCGAACGGCGCATCGCCACGCGCGACGTCGATGATCTTGCCAACACGACTACGAATTGATGACAGAATTCATTTGCCACGCCGATGCGTGGCTTCGTAATCGGTGATTGGGGAACGCCGTGTCACGGATTTTATTGAGCCATGCGAGCGCCGATACGCGACAGGCGGTGGCGCTGAAACAATGGCTGTCCCAGCAGCGTCCACAGTTGGCCAATGAGATCTACCTCGATGTCGACCCAGTTTCGGGGATTCAGCTGGGCGACAAGTGGAAAGCTCAGTTGTTCCAAAGCAACTCTCGCTGCGAAGCGGTCATCTGCCTGCTTTCCAGACAGTGGCTGGCCTCTGTGGAGTGCAAGACCGAATTCCGGACCGCCGAAAACCTGGGCAAGCAGATTCTCTGTGCGCGCTTGGAGGACACGGACGATGGGGACATCACGGCCGAATGGCAGCGCTGCGACCTATTCGCCGACGGACCTCAAACCACCGTCGCGGTCGCTGGTGGTCAGCCAGTGCAATTCAACGCCGTTGCACTCGATCGGCTACGAAGGGCGATAGAGGGCACCGGGGTCGGGCCGGAGAACTTCGTATGGCCGCCCGCCGAGGATCTAGAGCGCGCGCCGTATCGCGGCTGGGAGCCGTTCGACGACGTCGACGCCGGGGTGTTCTATGGCCGCGACGCCGCGATCGTGCGCGGACTCGACGAGCTGCGTGCCATGCGGCTGGCGAGCGCAAAGTCGCTGTTCGTCGTGCTCGGCCCGTCGGGTAGCGGCAAGTCGTCGTTCTTGCGAGCGGGCTTGATTCCGCGGTTGCAGCGACAGGACCGCAGCTTCTTCGTCCTCGGAATCATGCGACCCGAACGCGATGCGCTTACTGGGGAGCACGGACTGGCGGCGGCCATCCACAGCGCGCGACATGCGCTGAAGCTGGGTGGAGCACCGTTGGGCGAGGTGAAGCGGGCCTGCCTGGAGAACCCCGAGCGCGTACTCGAGATGCTTGCAGAGATACGCGCATCGGCGGCCGAGCGGTTAGCCGAACCCGGGCACCAGATAAGCGCGCCGACGATGGTGTTGCCGCTGGACCAGGCCGAGGAGCTCTTCAGCTCTGACGCCGGACCCCAAGCCGAGCACTTCCTGGCGCTGCTCGCCGATGTGGTGAGCCGACTCAACGCGACCGAGGTTGGCTTGATCGTGGCGGCCACGATTAGGACTGACCGCTACGAGGCGATGCAGAACCATCCGAGCCTTGGTGCGGTGAATTCGGCGCTGTTCGACGAGCTCAAACCCATGCCACGCGCTCAGTTCAAGGAGGTCATCACCGGCCCGGCCAGCCGCAGCCAACACGCTGAACAGCCAGTCGAACTCGCGCCCGCCTTGGTGGAGCAGTTGCTGTCCGACGCAGCCGAGGGTGCCGACACGCTGCCGCTGCTGTCGCTGACCCTCGCTCGGCTGTACGCCGACTGGATCGATGCCGGCGACGAGGGCCTCACGCTCGAAGACTACGAGTCGATGGGCGGCATGGGCGACGTCGTCAACAACGAGATCGAGCTCGTCCTCGCTAGCAGCGCGCACGATCGCCCGACCGCGCTGACGCTACTGCGATCGGCGTTCATTCCGTGGCTGGCGACCATCAATCCCGAAAGCGATCATCCGATGCGCAGGGTCGCCCGCTACGACGACCTGCCCGACGGGAGCAGGCCACTGATCGACGCACTAGTAGCGAAGCGACTAGTGGTCAAGGACACCCGCGGGGGTGAGACGGTGGTCGAGGTGGCGTTGGAGAGCCTGCTGCGCCAATGGGACGAGCTCGCAGGCTGGTTGCGCGAAGAGCGCCAGAATCTCGTCGCCGCCGACGACGTGGAACGGAACTCGACCGCCTGGGCCGCCCATGACCGCAACCCGGCCTGGCTGCTATCCGGAACCCGGCTCACCGATGCCGAAAGCTTGCTCTTCACAACCGAATTCGGCGACCGAATGGCTGGCACTCGCGACTACGTGACCGCCTCTCGCGCCGCCGAGGACGAGCGGCTGGCCGCCGAGGAACAACACCGCCAAGCCGAGCTACGGCACGCGCAGGAACGCCAACAGACCGCTGAAGCTCACGCCGTTACGTTGCGCAAACGTTCCCGGGTCTTGGCCGTCGTTGCCGTCATCGCCGTCGTCGGCGCGGTCGTGGCCATGATCTCCTACAAGCAGGCAAACGACGCCAAAGCACAAGCCCAGCAGAGCTTCCGTGAAGCCACCGCACTGCGTTTGAACTCAGACGCCGGCGACATGCTGGCTGGTACCAATTCGGGCGGTGATGCGCGTGCCTTCAAGGAACTGCTTGCGGCCCGCACGCTGGGCGGTGCCCTCGACGAGGGGTCCCTTCTCGAGGCCGTCGTGCGACGCGCCACCACACTGAAGATCATCGACACGAACGCCGTCGTCAACGCAGTGGCGTTCAGCGGCCGGCGCGCGGCCAGCGCCGAAGCCGACGGCACGGTGCGGTTGTGGGACGCCGAGAACGGTCAACCGCAAGGTATCCCGCTGACCGGGCATTCTGGCTGGGTATTCAGCGTGGCGTTCAGTCCCGACGGCAACCGGCTGGCCAGCGCGGGCGACGACGGCACGGTGCGGTTGTGGAACGCCGAGACCGGCCAACCGCGCGGCGCCCCAATGACCGGTCACGCTCGCGCGGTCAACAGCGTCGTGTTCAGCCCCGACGGCCACCGACTGGCCAGCGCGGGCACCGACGGCACCGTGCGGTTGTGGAACGCCGACACCGGCCAACCTCTCCGCGATGCACTTACGAGCCGCACCGGTCCCGTCAACAGCGTGGCGTTCAGCCCCAACGGCCACCGACTGGCCAGCGCGGGCACCGACGGCACCGTGCGGTTGTGGAACGCCGACACCGGGCTACCTCAGGGTGAGCCGATGACCGGTCATGCCGGCGCGGTCAACAGCGTGGCGTTCAGCCCCGACGGCCACCGACTGGCCACCGCGGGCGGCGACGGCACCGTGCGGTTGTGGAACGCCGACACCGGCCAACCCTTGGGTGACCCGATGACCGGCCACGTCGACGAAGTGCGGGGTGTGGCGTTCAGCCCCGACGGGGACCGACTGGCCACCGCGGGCGGCGACCGGACCGTGCGTTTGTGGGACGCCCACACCCACAAGCCAATCGGCGACCCCATGCGGGGCCACACCGGCGCGGTGAACGGGGTGGCGTTCAGCTCCGACGGTCACCAGTTGGCCACCGCGGGATTCGACGGCACGGTGCGGTTGTGGAGCGCCGATGGCGGCGAGCAAGCCCTTCCGCTGAAGGGCAACGACGATGCGGTGTTCGGTGTGGCGTTCAGTCCCGACGGAAGCCAGCTGGCCACCGCAGGCGCCGATGGCACGGTGCGGCTGTGGGACGCCGGCACGGGTCGACAGCTGGGCAATCCGATGGCCGGGCATGCTGGCCCCGTAAACGCCGTGGCGTTCAGCCCCGACGGAAATCAGGTCGCGAGCGCGGGCGCAGACAGGACCGTGCGATTGTGGAACGCCCAAACCGGCGAACCTCGCGGCGTGCTGACCGGTCACGGCGGGGCGATATTCGGCGTGGCCTTCAGCCCCGACGGCAGCCGGCTGGCGACTGCCAGCTTCGACCACACCGTGCGGTTGTGGGACGTTCACGCGCGCGCGCAAGTGGGCGACCCGTTGCGGGGTCACACCAACTCGGTGACCGACGTGGTGTTCAGTCCCGACGGGCAACGTTTGGCCAGTGCGAGCGCCGACGAGACGATGCGGTTATGGGACTCGAAAACCGGTCTGCCCGTTGGCGCCCCGATGACTGGGCATACCGGCACCGTCCGCGGCGTGGCGTTCAGCCCCGACGGGCGCCTGTTGGCCAGCACCAGCTACGACACCACGGTTCGGCTGTGGAACGCCGACACCGGCCAACCCATCGGAGCGCCGATGACGGGCCACACCCGGGAAACGGTCGGCGTGGCATTCAGCCCAGACGGACACCGGGTCGCCACCGCGAGCGCTGACCAGACGGTGCGGTTGTGGAACGCCGACACTGTGCAAGCGCTCGGCGTGCTGACGGGCCACACCGACAGGGTGCGCGATGTGGCGTTCAGCCCCGACGGACGGCGCCTGGCCAGCGCCAGCTATGACAAGACGGTGCTCATCTCACCAGCAGTCGCCGAGCCAAAGATGTTGTGCGACAAACTGACCGCCAACTTGAGCCACAAACAGTGGCAGGAGTGGATCTCTCCGGAGCTCCCATACGTCACGCTGTGCCCGGGCCTGCCGATTCCGGTTGACTGAATCGAGCTCCCTGCGGAACTGAAGGCTCCTCAGGCCCCACTACCGGCGGGCAGGTGTCACCCTCGAGCACCCAGGTGCCGTCCGGGCATTCGACGGGCTTGGGGCAACTCTGGCCTTCAGCAACCGAGGTGCCGTCCGGACATGTGACCGTCTGGCCGCAATGCCGTCCAGCGGGTGCCGTGCTGCCGTCGGGACATTGCGTGCCGAAGGTCGACGGCGGGCAGTGGATGCCGTCGGGAGCGCTGCTGCCGTCCGGACATAGGATCGGGCTCTCTTGCGGGCAGCTTTCGCTGGCGGGCGCGGTGCTTCCGTCCGGGCATTCGATTTGGGGGTTTCCGGTGGGAGTCGGGCAACTCTGACCTGCCGGCACCGTGGTGCCGTCAGGACATTCCGTGGGCGACGTCGTCGAACTCGGTCGCGACGTGGACGAGCCGCCCGTCCGCGTACTGCCCTCTGCCGGCGATGTGCTGGTCGACGACGGACTGACGCTGTTAGTGGGCTCCGTAGTCGTGGTGGCCGTGGTGCTAGTAGGTGCACTGCCGCTTCCGCACGCCGAGACGGCTCCCACGCTCAGCGCAAGTACCACTGCCACGAAAAGCGCCACCGGCGCGCGCAAGTACCGTTCCAGCGGCCCGCGTTCGCCGTATCCCAATCCCCGTGTGAAATTTGCATTCCACATGTCGCACCCCCGAGATCACCCTAACGCGGCATCAACTCGCAAAGCGCAATTTTCGAGGAAGTTCGAGCGGTATCACTCGCGCAATGGCACCAGCCGACTCGATATCTTCCGGACTGACGGCGCAACGCTTTTGACCGCGAATTGTTGCCTGGCAACGTGGCACGAACGCGGCGACTAGAGCCGTTCGATGATGGTGACGTTGGCGGTGCCGCCGCCCTCGCACATCGTCTGCAGCCCGTAACGACCGCCGGTGCGCTCCAATGTGTTCAGCATCGTCGCGAACAGCTTGGCGCCCGTCGCGCCGAGGGGATGGCCCAAAGCGATGGCCCCACCGCTGGGGTTGACCTTTGCGGGATCGGCCTTGGTCTCCTTGAGCCAGGCCATGACGACCGGAGCGAAGGCTTCGTTGATCTCGACGGTGTCGATGTCCTCGATCGACAGGCCCGTCTTCTCCAACGCGTAGTGGGTGGCCGGGATCGGGCCGGTCAGCATGTACACCGGGTCGGCGCCGCGCGCGCTGACGTGGTGGATGCGGGCCCGCGGCTTCAGCCCGTGGTCCTTGACGGCCTGCTCGGACGCGATCAGCACTGCGCTTGCGCCATCGGAGATCTGGCTGGCCATCGCGGCGGTCAGGCGGCCGCCGTCGACCAGTGTCTTGAGCCCGGCCATCTTCTCGAGTGACGTGTCACGCGGGCCTTCGTCGGTGACGAACCCGTCGACCGGGATGATCTCGTTCTCGAAGTACCCGGCCCTGATCGCTTCCTGCGCACGCTGGTGGCTGGTCAGCGAGTATTGCTCCATCTCCTCGCGCGAGATGTTCCACTTCTCGGCAATCAATTCCGAGCCACGAAACTGCGAGATCTCCTGATCGCCGTACCGGTGCAGCCAGCTCTTCGACTCGTTGGTGGGCGAGGTGAACCCGAACTGCTCGCCGACGATCATCGCCGAGCTTATCGGGATCTGGCTCATGTTCTGCATGCCACCCGCGACGATGAGGTCGGCGGTACCCGACATGATCGCCTGTGCCCCAAAGGAAATCGCCTGCTGGCTCGAGCCGCACTGGCGGTCGACGGTGACGCCCGGCACCTCTTCGGGGTAGCCGGAGGCGAGCCATGACAGCCGCGCGATGTTGCCCGCCTGGCCGCCAATGGCGTCGACGCAGCCCGCGATCACGTCGTCGACGGCGCCGGGGTCGACGTCGTTGCGGTCGAACAGCCCACGCCATGCGGCGGCACCGAGATCGACCGGATGGACACCGGCCAGCGATCCGTTGCGCTTGCCGACTGCGGTGCGTACGGCATCGATGATGTACGCCTCGGCCATGTTCGTCTCCTTGGGTTACGGGGCCCCGGCGGTGATTCCGCCGAGGACGATGTCGAGGTACTGCCTGCCGACCTGTTCGGCCGTGAGCGGTCCACCCGGCTGATACCAGCGGACCGACACCCAGGTGGTGTCGCGGATGAACCGGTAGACGAGGTCGACGTCGAGGTCCGGCCGGAAGCAGCCCTCGGCGACGCCCTGCTTCAGCACGTCCAGCCACATCTTGCGCTGCTCGCGGTTGCGGGCGTCGACGAAGGCGAACTGCGGCAGCGCCGACAGCCGCTTCGCTTCGTCTTGATAGATGACGACCTGCGCGTGGCGGTGCTCGATCGCCTCGAACGACGCCATGAAGAGTCCCTTTACGCGTTCGAGGGGATCGGCCTCACGGTCGACGATCTCCTGATACCGCGCGAACAGCCAGTCGAGGAAGTCGCGCAGGACCTCCTCGGCCATCTGCTCCTTGGACTTGAAGTGGTGATAGAGGCTGCCCGAGAGGATGCCCGCCGAGTCGGCGATGTCCCGCACGGTGGTGGAACGCAGGCCGCGCTCGGCGAACATCGTCGCGGCGAGCTCGAGGAGTTCGTCGCGGCGGCTCGGAAGGGCCTTGTCCACCAGATCAGAGTATCAACCAAGCGCTTGCTCGGCTAGCGGGGTCTCAGCGCAGGTACGCGGAAACCCAGTACTGCTCGCACTCATCGTCGCCTGAACGGGTGTCGCCGTGGTTGGCACGCGACCGCGACAGGTTGAACTCGTACCAGGCGTCCGGCTCGTCGTCGCGGTACTTCGCGCACCGCCGGATCGACTCGGGCAGGCGTGCGAGGGACTGCTCGACGTCCTCGGACAACGACAGCAGATAGTCGGTGTCCAACTGGCCGGTCTGTTCGTAGCGGTCGATGTTGCGCTCGGCGATCAACCGCTCGGGGTTGATCGCCGCCACGCCGAGCAGTGTCGCCACGCCCGTCACCAGGACCGCGTGGGGAAGCCAGCGTGCCGTCATCCCGATGCCCGCGATGGCGATGAGTACGAACACCGCGCCGAGCCAGGACTCGATCGCGATGACCATGACCCGCTGCACGCTGAACCCGTACGCCTGCTGATAGAGCCACATCCGGTGGATCGCCGAGATCACCACCACCACGGAGGTGACGCACGTCGTCCCCAGCAGTGCCCGCAACATCCGCCGATCGGCGGTCGCGACGCGCCCCGCCACCCGGACGACGGCGCTGATCACGAGCAGGGTCAACGCGGAGACCCAGAGCAGCTGCCAGAACCCCTGGCGGGCGTACTCGGCGTAGGTCAGCCCCTCGGTCTGCAGCACGTGGTCGTGGCCACCGAAGAGGACAGTCGCCTGCACCGCCACGAAGGCGATGAACAGAGCGTCGAGCACGCCGAGCGGCACCGCCCACTCCCACCTCGGGATGGGCTTCATCGGCGCCGGAGCCATGGCGTCCAACCGCGGCGCGAACCGCATCAGGTAGCCGCCGGCCAGCACGAAGGCCACTACGAGCGCACACACCACGACACGGGCGACGACGTCGCCGACGTCGAACGCGGGCACGAGGTTGCCCACCAGGTGCGCGAAGGCCGGATCAGCAGCGGCGAACAACCCGCCGAAGACGAGCAAGAGGGCGAGCGTGACCGCGAAGACCGCAGCGGCGCGGCCCACCTTCGGCAGGCCCACCCGGTGCGGAACCAACTCTGACGCCGCACGCCGGACCCAGCCAGTCACCCGCGCGGGAAGCAGCCACGGCACGAACGGCGCGGTGAACACCGAGGTCCACGTGCGGCCGCCGACCAGCGTGCACCAGCCGACCAACCACGCGGCCATGATGCAGAGCACCCCGAGCCACTGCGCCGCGAGCAGGGCAGGCACCGCAAGCAGCACCAGGGTCAGCCCGATCCCGACCCATTCCCCGCGGGTGGGACGACGCTCGCCGGTGCCGTAGACCACGGCGAAGACCATCACCCCGACGACGAGATAGCCGATGCTCAACACCGACGGCCGCCACAGTGCCGTGCCCAGCACACCGACCAAGAGGGCTCCTACGACGAGCCGACGCGGCGCACTCGCCAGCGGATCGAGCGGCCATACGCGCGGCGGCCACATCGTCCAGCCCGGTTCGCCGTGCCGTGGGAGCGCAGGACCGACCATGGGCGGCGGAGGAGGTGGACCGTACGGGCCCGTGTACATGATCGTCATACAAGCTCCTCCGTCGGCTCTGGAATGGTGACCGCGATGCGGCAACCCGTCCGGGCATCCATGACTTCTATTGCACCGCCGTGCAATTCGACTGCCCACCGAGCGATCGCCATACCAAGGCCGGTGCCTCCCGCGGACGTCGCGCCGCGGGTGAAGCGTTGGAAGACCCGCTCGCGTTCGGCCGCCGGAATACCTGGGCCTTCGTCGCACACCTCCAATCGCAGCGCCGACGGCTCGGCCGCAAAGGCGTGAACGGACACCCGACCACCTGCCGGGCTGTGTCGGATCGCGTTGTCCACCAGGTTGACCACGACCTGCCGCAACCGCGCCTGGTCGGCAACCGCGGCCAATCCGGGCGGGGACACCCGCACGACGACGTCGACGTCGGCGGTCGACACGGCGACGTGCGCGATGGCTTCGCCGAGGAAGTCGCCGACACGGAACCGGCTGATTTGCAAGGGAATTGCGCCGCCTTCCAGGCGGGAGAGGTCGAGCAGGTCGGCGACCAGTTCGCCGAGCCGCTCGGTCTGCGACAACGCCAACCGCATGGTTTCGGCATCGGGTTTCGCGACGCCGTCGACGACGTTCTCGAGCAACGCCTGCAACGCGGCGATCGGCGTGCGCAACTCGTGTGACACATTGCCGATGAGTCCACGCCGGTACTCGTCGGCGGCGCCGAGGTCGGCGGCCATCTGGTTGAAGGCCGTTGCCAGCTGCCCGATTTCGTCGCGTGAGGTGGCGCGCACTCGGCGGCTGTAGTCGCCACGGGCCATGGCGCGCGCGGCGGCGGTCATCTGCCGCAACGGGGACGTCATGCCGTGAGCGAGGAACTGGGTGAACACCAACGACGTACCCAGCGCCGCCAATAGTGCGTAGCGAAACTGCCAGCTGGCGCCCACCCAAAACGTGAACGCCGCCAACGTGATCGCGCCCCCGACGAGCAGCCCGGTCTTGACCTTGAAGGACGCGAACGGATCGAGCGGACGGGGCAACCGATCCCAGAACGCGGCCAGGCCGCTCACCGGGGTGTCTCCAACGCGTAGCCAACCCCGTGCACGGTGCGTATCAGTTCGGCTCCCAGCTTGCGTCGCAGGGCCTTGACGTGGCTGTCCACGGTGCGACTCTCCACGTCGGATGGGGGCCCCCAGATGTGTTCCAGGAGTGCCCTACGTGAAACCGCGGCCCGGGGCCGGCCCGCGAGGAAGGCGAGCACGTCGAATTCGATTCTGGTCAGGTGAATTTCCTCGGCCCCACGATGAACGCGGCGCGCCTGCAGGTCGATTCGGTATTCGCCGACCGAAAGCGGGGCCGCCTCACCCGAGCGCTCCACGCGGCGCAACAACACCCGGACACGGGCGACGAGTTCGCGCATGCTGAACGGTTTTGTCAGGTAGTCGTCGGCACCGATGCCGAGGCCGACCAACATGTCGGTCTCGTCGCTGCGGGCGGTCAGCATCAGCACCGGGGTCGAGCGCACCGCCTGGATGCGTCGACACACCTCCAAGCCATCGAATCCGGGCAGCATCACGTCGAGCACCACCAGGTCCGGTTCGGTGGCCGCGGCCGCCGCCACCGCCGACGGCCCGTCAATCGCGGTCTCCACGAGGAATTCCTCGGCCCGCAGTCGAGTCGCGACCGCGGCCAGGATGGTCGGCTCGTCGTCGACCACCAGAATTCGCTTCACAGAACCGACTGTAGGTGCCAGTCGTGGTGCTTCCGGGCAGCGCTCGTGAAGAAACTGTGGAGAAATGCGCCCGTCAGGCCACGTCGCTGATCTTGGCGTTCTGCTTGTCGGGGCGCTGACAGAAGCCGATGAGGATCACCCGCTCCGCCTTGACGTCACCGGTCGAGGCGTTTCGGCCGTCGCGCTCCTTGAGCATCTTGGCGGTCGTCGCATCCTTGTCGTCCTGGCTCATGACCAGGAAGTCCTTGCAGATGGTGTCGCCGCCGTTGTTGCTCGCACCGCCTGAACACCCGCCGACCAGGGCCACCACGCTCGCGGCCACCGCCAGCGCGGCCGACACTCGACTGATCGCGAACCGTTCCTCTACGCCGTGCACCCGATGAGCATGCCCGACGAGGCTGAGAAACGGCTTACGCGCGCTGACTCGACACCGAGATGACCTCGCCCGTCAGATAGCTCGAATAGTCGCTGGCGAGGAAGGCGACGGTGGCCGCGATCTCCCATGGCTCGGCGGCGCGGCCGAACGCCTCGTCGGACGACAGCTGGTCGAGTAGTACCGACGAGCTGGTCTTCTCGAGGAACTTGTGCCTGGCGATGCTCGGCGACACCGCGTTGATGCGCACCCCGTACTCGACGGCTTCGATTGCGCTGCAACGGGTCAACGCCATCACCCCGGCCTTGGCCGCGGCATAGTGTGACTGGGAGTGCTGGGCACGCCAGCCGAGCACGCTCGCATTGTTGACGATCACGCCGCCGTGGCCGGCGTCGCGGAAGTAGCGCAGCGCGGCGCGGGTGGCTCGCATCACCGATGTCAGGGTCACGTTGAGCACGCGGTCCCATTCGTCGTCGGTCATGTCGACCAACGGTGTCTGGCCGCCCAGCCCGGCGTTGTTCACCAGCACGTCGAGCCGGCCCATCTTCTGCACGGCCGTCTCGATGAGCGCGTCCACGGCCTCGGTCGACGTCACGTCGCACACCACGGCCTCGACCCGGCCGAGGCCCAGCCCGGCGAGCTCGTCGCGAGTCTCCCCCAGCCGCCGCTCGTGGTAGTCCGAGACGACGATGTCAGCGCCCTCGGCGAGCGCCCGCCGGGCGGTCGACGAACCGATGCCGGTGCCCGCGGCGGCCGTCACCAGCACCACCTTGCCCGCGAGCAGCCCGTGCCCCTCGATCTCCTTCGGTGCGACCGATAAGTCCGTCATCCCTTGACTTCCCTGGGTAGACCGAGCACCCGCTCGGCGATGATGTTGCGCTGGATCTCGTTGGAACCGCCGTAGATGGTGTCGGCGCGGGTGAACAGGTAGAGGTGCTGCCACACGTCGAACTCGCCATCTTTGGCCACCAGACCGGCCTTCCCGACGATGTCCATCGCCAGCTCACCCAGATCGCGATGCCAGTTGGCCCACAACAACTTCGACACGTTGTCCTGACCCGGCTGTTCGACGTCCATCGTGGCCAGCGCGTACGACCGCATGGTCTGCAGACCCGCCCACGACCGGGTCAACCGCTCCCGGATCAACGGATCGTCGTCGGCACCGGTGCGCTTGGCCAGCTCCGCCAAGTTGGAAAGCTCACGCGCGTAACGGATCTGCTGACCCAGGGTCGACACACCGCGCTCGAACGTCAGCGTGCCCATCGCAACCCGCCACCCGTCGCCGGGCTCGCCGACGACCAGATCGGCATCGGTGCGGGCGTCGTCGAAGAACACCTCGTTGAAGTCCGCTGTCCCGGTCAGCTGCACGATCGGGCGTATTTCGACGCCCGGTTGGTCCAGCGGCACTAGGAGATACGACAGGCCGGCGTGACGCTTCGAGCCCTTCTCGGTGCGCGCGACCACGAAGCACCACTGCGACAGGTGCGCCATCGACGTCCACACCTTCTGGCCGTTGATCACCCACTGGTCGCCGTCGAGCTCGGCCGCCGTCGACACGTTGGCCAGGTCGCTGCCTGCGCCGGGTTCCGAGTAGCCCTGGCACCACAGTTCGGTGACGTCGAGGATCTTCGGCAGGAAGCGCTTCTTCTGCTCTTCGGTGCCAAACGCGATCAGCGTCGGGCCAAGCAGCTCCTCGCCGAAGTGGTTGACTTTGTGGGGCGCATCCGCGCGGGCGTACTCCTCGTAGAACGCGACCCGGTGCGCGACGGACAAACCACGCCCACCGTGTTCCTCCGGCCACCCAAGACAAGTCAACCCCGCGGCCGCGAGCTGCTGATTCCACGCCCGACGTTCGTCGAAGGCCTCGTCCTCGCGCCCTGGGGCGCCGAGGCCCTTGAGCGCGGCGAATTCGCCGACGAGATTGTCGGAGAGCCATTGCCGGACCTCGGCCCGGAACTCCTGGACCTCTATCACCTCTGTAGGCTAACCTACCAAGCACTTGCTTTGTTAGAGGAGCGTCAATGACGACCGAGCCGAGGACCATTCCCGCGGTCCTGGACCGGATCAGCGTCGAGTTCGCCGATCGCGAGGCCCTGGTCACCGACGACCGCACGTTGACGTACGCGGAGCTGAAGTCCGAGGTCAGGCAGGCTGCGGCGGCGATCATCGACCTCGGCGTTGCGGCCGGCGACCGCGTTGCGATCTGGTCCCCGAACACCTGGCATTGGGTGGTCGCATGCCTGGCCACGCACTACGCGGGCGCCGTCGTGGTGCCGCTCAACACCCGCTACACCGCCAGCGAGGCCTCCGACATCCTGAGCCGGACGGCCGCACCGCTGCTGTTCGTCAGCGGAGAGTTCCTCGGCGCGGACAAGGGTGCCGAACTCGACCGCGGTGCACTACCCGCGCTGCGCGACGTCGTGCGGATCCCCATCGACAAGTCCGATGGCACGTGGGATGAATTCATGGCGCGCGGGACCGCGCTCGCGGAGGTCGACGCCCGCGCCGCCGCGGTGACGCCCGACGACGTGTCCGACGTCCTGTTCACGTCCGGCACCACCGGCCGCAGCAAGGGCGTGCTGTCCGCTCACCGACAGTCCCTCGAGGCGCCGGCGGCGTGGGCCGCGTGTGGAGAACTCACCAGCGCCGACCGCTACCTGTGCATCAACCCGTTCTTCCACAACTTCGGTTACAAGGCCGGGATCCTGGCCTGCCTCCAGAGCGGCGCCACCCTTATCCCCCAGCTGACGTTCGACCCGGAACGCGCGATGAAGGCGGTGCAGGACCAGCGCATCACGGTGCTGCCAGGACCGCCCACCATCTACCAGACCCTGCTCGACCATCCCAAGCGCGGCGACTACGACCTCACGTCGCTGCGGTTCGCCGTCACCGGTGCGGCGACGATCCCAGTGGTGCTCATCGAGCGGATGCAGACCGAGTTGGACATCGACATCGTGCTGACCGCCTACGGGCTCACGGAGGCAAGCGGTTTCGGCACGATGTGCCGCGCCGACGACGACGCGGTCACCGTCGCCACCACCAGCGGCCGCCCGATTGCGGGCTTCGAACTGAGCATCGCCGACGACACCGGCGAGGTGCTGCTGCGCGGGCCCAACGTGATGCTCGGCTACCTCGACGACCCCGAGGCCACCGCGGCGACCATCGACGCCGACGGCTGGCTGCACACCGGCGACGTCGGAGCGCTCGACGAGCGCGGCAATCTGCGCATCACCGACCGGCTCAAGGACATGTACATCTGCGGCGGCTTCAACGTCTACCCCGCCGAGATCGAACAGGTACTGGCCCGCCTCGACGGGGTGACCGAGGCCGCCGTGATCGGCGTGCCCGACGAGCGGCTCGGCGAAGTCGGCAAGGCGTTCGTCGTGCGCAAGCCGGGAGCCGAACTCGACGAGCAGTCCGTGATCGGCTACACCCGTGAGCATTTGGCGAACTTCAAGACCCCGCGCTCGGTGGTCTTCCTCGATTCGTTGCCGCGCAACCCCGGAGGCAAAGTGGTCAAACCTCAACTGCGAGAGCTCACCTGATGGACCTGACGTTCGACGACGAGACGCAAGAGTTCCGCGCCGAGGTGCGCGACTTCCTCGCCGCCAACAAAGCGCACTTTCCTACCGAGTCGTACGACACCGCAGCGGGATTCGAACAGCACCGGCATTGGGACAAGGTGCTGTTCGACGCCGGGCTCTCGGTGATCGCCTGGCCAAAGAAGTACGGCGGACGCGACGCGACCCTGCTGCAGTGGATCGCGTACGAGGAGGAGTACTTCCGCGCCGGCGCACCGGGCCGCGCGAGCGCCAACGGCACCTCGATGCTCGCGCCAACGCTGTTCGCCCACGGCACCGAGGAGCAATTGGACCGCGTGCTGCCGAAGATGGCCAGCGGCGAGGAGATCTGGGCCCAGGCCTGGTCCGAACCCGAGTCGGGCAGCGACCTGGCGTCGCTGCGCTCGACGGCTACCAAGACCGACGGTGGCTGGAAGCTCAACGGCCAGAAGATCTGGAGTTCACGCGCCGTCTTCGGCGACCGGGCGTTCGGGCTGTTCCGCTCCGACCCGTCCGCGCAGCGCCACAAGGGTTTGACGTACTTCATGTTCGACCTCGAGGCCAAGGGGATCACCGTCCGCCCCATCGCCCAGCTCGGTGGTGACACGGGCTTCGGGGAGGTCTTCCTCGACGACGTCTTCGTGCCCGACGAGGACGTGATCGGTGCGGTGCACGACGGTTGGCGCGCGGCGATGAGCACGTCGAGCAACGAACGCGGCATGTCGCTGCGCAGCCCGGCGCGCTTCCTGGCGCCCGCCGAGCGACTCGTCGAGGCCTGGAAATCCGAGCGCAATCCCGCGTATGCCGACCGGGTGGCCGACGCGTGGATCAAGGCCCAGGCGTACCGGCTGCACACGTTCGGCACGGTGACCCGGCTCGCAGCGGGCGGTGAGCTCGGCGCCGAGTCGTCGGTCACCAAGGTCTTCTGGTCGGACCTCGACGTCGCGTTGCACCAGACGGCGCTCGACATGCGCGGCGCCGACGCCGAGCTCGCCGACTCGTGGACCGACGGCCTGCTGTTCGCACTCGGCGGTCCGATCTACGCGGGTACCAACGAGATTCAGCGCAACATCATCGCCGAGCGGCTGCTGGGCCTGCCCCGGGAGCCCAAGTGAGATTCGACCTGGACGACCAGCAGCGTGACTTCGCGTCGAGCATCGACGGCCGGCTGGGCGCCTCGGACGTGCCCGCCGCCGTACGCGCCTGGTCCGATGGAGACACCGGACCCGGTCGCAAGGTGTGGACGGCGCTGGCCGAGCTCGGCGTGACGGCGCTGACCGTCTCCGAGGAGTTCGACGGCATCGACGCGCATCCCGTCGACCTCGTGGTCGCGGCGGAGCGATTGGGGTACTGGGGCGTGCCTGGCCCCGTCACCGAATCGATTGCGGTGGCGCCGGTTCTGCTCGCAGGTGACGAGCGCAGTGCCGCGCTGGCCTCTGGCGACCTCGTTGCGACGGTCGCCATGCCTCCGCACGTGCCGCGCGCCGTCGACGCCGACTTCGCGGGCGTGGTGCTGTTCGCAGCCGACGGCACGGTGTGTGACGGCACCGCAGGCGATTTGCACGCGTCGGTGGATCCGGCCCGCCGGCTGTTCGACGTGACCGCCTCCGGTGAGGCTTGGAATGCCGATACCGCAAGGGCTTTCGAGTTCGGAGCGCTGACGACCGCCGCCCTGCTGGTCGGCGCAGGCCAAGCGATGCTGGACGCGTCAGTCGAATACGCCAAGCAGCGCACCCAGTTCGGCCGGGTCATCGGGTCGTACCAGGCGATCAAGCACAAGCTTGCCGACGTCTACATCGCCGTCGAGCTGGCCCGGCCGCTCGTCTACGGCGCCGCGCTGTCGCTGGCCGACGGTTCGCCCGAAACGGCGAGGGACGTCAGTGCCGCCAAGGCCGCCGCCTCCGACGCCGCACTGCTGTCGGCACGCTCGTCGTTGCAGGCGCACGGCGCCATCGGCTTCACCGAGGAACACGACCTCTCGCTTCTGCTGCTGCGCGTACAGGCCTTGCGCTCGGCGTGGGGCGATCCAACCTGGCACCGTGCTCGAGTCTTGGAGGCCCTCACCGTATGAGTGAAGAACGCGAACTACTGAGAGAGACGGTCGCGTCGCTCGTCGAGAAGCACGCAGGACCAGAGGCCGTGCGCCGGGCGATGGAGTCCGAGCGAGGCTACGACGAGAAGTTGTGGACACTGCTGTGTGAGCAGGTCGGGGCGGCGTCGCTAGTGGTTCCCGAGGAGTTCTGCGGCGCGGGTGGCGAACTGGCCGACGCGGCCGTGGTGATCTCCGAGCTCGGCAAAGCCCTGGTGCCGACGCCGTTGCTCGGCACCACGCTCACGCAGTTGGCGCTGCTGGCCTCCGACGAACCTGACGCCGACGCGTTGGAGAAGCTCGCCGAAGGCAGCTCGATCGGGGCCGTGGTCTTCGATCCCGGCTACGTGATCAACGGTGACGTCGCGGACGTCGTCGTCGCCGCGGCGGACGGCAAGCTCACCCGCTGGACCGAGTTCACCACCGCGCCCGTGACGTCGATGGACCCGACCCGACGGCTGGCACGCCTCGAACCTACCGCCACCACGGAGCTCGGCGCCGACCCCGGCCTGGCCGACACCGCAGCAATCCTGTTGGCATCAGAGCAGATTGGCGCGGCGAGCCGATGCCTCGACCTCACCGTCGCCTACAGCAAGGACCGCGTCCAGTTCGGCAGGCCCATCGGCAGCTTCCAGGCCCTCAAGCACCGCATGGCGGACCTCTACGTCAAGGTGCAGTCGGCGCGCGCGGTGGTCGACGACGCGATCGCCGACCCGACGCAGGTGTGGGCAGCGCTGGCCCGTGTCGCGGCTAGCGACGCGTTCACCGACGTCGCCGCCGAATCCATCCAGATACACGGCGGCATCGCCATCACCTGGGAACACGACATCCAGCTGTACTTCAAACGCGCCCACGGCAGCGCACAGCTACTCGGTCCGCCAAGCGAGCACCTGCGACGGCTGGAATCCGAGGTCTTCTAGCCGAGCGCGACGGCGTTCGCGTCGACGACGTCCGCGGTGCGCCCCGGCGCGCTCTGATGCGACCAGTACAGATTGGTGTGGGCAATCACTTGTTCCGGCGGCGGTGCGCCCCACCGCGTCAAGTCGTCGGTGGTGTGCGCGTCTGCGACGAGTGTGACGTCGTAGCCGCGGGTGAAGGCACCATGCAGCGTGCTGCGCACGCAGGCGTCGGTCGAGGCGCCGACGACGACGAGCCGGCCGACACCCAGTTCGCCAAGGATGCTCTCGAGCGTGGTGTCCTCGAAGGAGTCACCGTAGTGCTTGTCGACGATCGGTTCGCCGTTCCGGGGGTTCAGTTCGGGCACGATCGGCCAACCCTCGCCGCCGTGGGTGAGCTCGTCATCGGAGTGCCGCACCCACACCACCGGCACGCCCTCGGACCGGGCACGGTCGGCAAGCAGGGCGATGGCGGCGACGACGTCGTCGCGTCGAAGCGCGTCGGCCACCACGCCCACCTGGACGTCGATGACGAGCAACGCGCTGTTCGGTCGGTTCTTCAGAGTGGCCATCGTGAGAGCAGACTAGCCTCGAATCGATGACCGACAACAGCCAGCGCGTGGCAGTGCGCGCGGGAATTCCGCCGTTCTACGTGATGGACGTGTGGCTGGCCGCCGCGGAGCGCCAGCGCACGCACGGCGATCTGGTGAACCTGTCGGCCGGCCAGCCCGCCGCCGCGGCACCGCGCCCGGTACGCGCGGCGGCCGCGGACGCATTGGCGAACGACAAGCTGGGATATACGGTCGCACTTGGCATTCCGGACTTGCGCACGGCCGTCGCGGCTTCCTACCTGGATCGCCACGGCATCACCGTCGACCCCGCCGACGTCGTCATCACCACCGGCTCAACGGGTGGCTTCCTGTTGGCGTTCCTCGCGTGCTTCGACGTCGGAACACGCGTCGCCGTGACCTCTCCCGGATATCCCTGCTACCGCAACATCCTTTCGGCGCTGGGCTGCGAGGTGGTGGACGTGCCGTGCGGTCCCGACACGCGGTTCCAGCCGACCGTCGAAATGCTGGCAGCGTTGGATCCGCCCGTGAAGGGGCTGGTGATCGCCAGTCCCGCCAACCCGACCGGCACCGTTCTTCCGCCGGATCAGCTTGCTGACATCGCATCGTGGTGCGAGCAGTCCGGCGTCCAACTGGTCAGCGACGAGATCTACCACGGCCTGGTGTATCCCGGCGCCCCGCAGACCAGCTGCGCGTGGGAGACGTCGCGGGAAGCCATTGTGGTGAACAGCTTTTCGAAGTACTTCGCCATGACCGGCTGGCGGCTCGGTTGGCTGCTGGTCCCGCCTGTGCTTGCCCGCGCCGTCGACCGGCTCACCGGCAACTTCTCCATCTGCCCGCCCACGCTGCCGCAGCTTGCGGCCGTCGCGGCGTTCACGCCGGAGTCGATCGCCGAGGCCGAAGCACTCGTCGAGCAGTACACCGTCAACCGGGACCTGCTACTACGGGGGCTTCCGGCGATCGGACTGCCGCGGCTGGCACCCGCCGACGGAGCGTTCTACGTCTACGCCGACGTGTCCGACTACTCGACGGACTCGCTCGCGTTCTGCGCGAAGCTGTTGGCCGACACGGGGGTTGCGATCGCGCCGGGAGTCGACTTCGACACCGTTAACGGCGGCGCGTACGTCCGGTTGTCGTTCGCCGGTCCGAGGTCCGACATCGAAGAGGCCCTGCGGCGACTGGGCCCCTGGCTGGCCGACCGGCGCTGATCATCGCTCGGGCCGCGCGCCCCCAACTCCGACTCCACGATCAGTCGGCGGCAACCCATGCTAGGTGACCACGACACCACGTTCGGATCTGCGACATACGGGTCACGGACCAAATGACTGTCGGGTTCACGCTGGCGGCCACCTAGCTTCCAGCAAAGATTCAGCACGCTGGCGATGGCGCACCATTGAACGACGCCAACCACGACAACCGGCCAGATGACACCGGCGAGACCGGCGACCAGCATTCGCGTGACCCTGCCCAGCCCAGCCGGGCCTGTCCGCTCCCCGACCACGACGGCGCACAACGTACAAGCGACGAAGCCCAGCAAATACACTGATAGGATGGCATCCGGCATCATCGCGTTGGCACACCGCCGTGTCGTTCGTGCCCCCCGTGGGTCCCCCGTCGGCAGCCGCGCCCGACGTGCAAGCCCACCTCTCGGACACCAAGTGTCCAACCCCCCACCCAAGCCCTCCTCGATAGATTCGTGGCCCCCGCCTACGGTCAGCGGCGCGCTACCGTAGTTCTTGGCAAAGCTTGATGAGTGCGCCTGAGTGCACAGTCCGTACCCTAAGGTCTTCTTACTCTAGAGTCAATTACCTTGGAGTAAGTTACTCATGGGTAAGTTAACGACGCGGGTAACACTCGAGTCGCCCACGGGGCGCGTTCGGATTGGGGCTAGCGGGCGCTCCAGCCGCCGTCCATCGTGTACGACGCGCCGGTCACCATGCCTGCGGCCGCCGAGGCGAGCCAGCCCACCAGGGCGGCGACCTCCTCGGGCTCGACAAGCCGCTTGATCGCCGACTCGGAGAGCAGGATCTGCTCCAGCACCTGCTGCTCGCCGATACCGTGAGTGCGGGCCTGGTCGGCGATCTGCTTGGTTACCAACGGAGTTCGCACGTAGCCGGGGTTGACGCAGTTGCTGGTGACGCCGTGCGGGCCACCTTCGAGCGCGGTGACCTTGGACAGGCCCTCCAACCCGTGCTTGGCGGTCACGTAGGCCACCTTGAACTCAGAGGCGCGTAGCCCGTGGACCGACGAGACGTTGACGATCCGCCCGAATCCCTTGGCGTACATGGAAGGTAGCGCGGCGCGGATCAACAGGAACGGCGCCTCGACCATGAGCGCGAGCATGGAACGGAAGCGGTCCGGCGCGAAGTCGGCGATCGGGTCGATGGTCTGGACACCGGCGTTGTTGACCAGCACGTCGACGTCCAGCGTCAGCTTCTCCAGCGCCTCGACGTCGAACAAGTCGACGGCCCAAGCGGTTCCGCCGATTTCGTCGGCGACCGCCTTCGCCGCGACCTCGTCGACGTCGGCCACCGTCACGCTGGCGCCGCGGGCCGCGAGCTCCCTGGCGCAGGCCGCTCCGATGCCACTCGCGCCGCCGGTGACGAGGGCGGTGCGGCCGGCCAACTCCGTCATCCGACCGCGGCGCGGCGCTCGCCGGCCAACTCCTCTGCATCCGCCTCGTCGAGCGACTTCAGGTCGATGCCGTTGGTCTCGCGGGTGAACAGCACCGCGACGAGGGTGATGGCGCAGGCCGCGGCCAGGTAGATCGCCACCGGTACCGCGGAGTCATAGACGTCGAGCAACTTGACTGCGATGAGCGGGGCCAGCGAGCCCGCCACGATCGAAGTTACCTGATAGCCAAGGGACACACCGGAATAGCGCATCCGAGTGGGGAACATCTCCGCCATGATCGCAGGCTGTGGGGCGTACATGAACGCGTGGATCATGAGTCCGAGCGTGACCGCGGCGGTGATGATGACGTAGTTGCCGCTGTTCATCATCGGGAAGGCGAAGAAGCCCCAGGTGGCGCCCAGGACCGCCCCGACCAGGTACACGGGACGCCGTCCGAAGCGATCCGAGAGGTGCCCGACCAGGGGGACGACGGCGAAGTGCACCACGTGTGCGACAAGCAGGTACCGCAGGATCGAGCTGGTGTTGGCACCCACCTGCACCTTCAGGTACGTGATGGAGAAGGTGACGACCAGGTAGTACATGATGTTCTCGCCGAACCGCAGCCCCATCGCGGTGAAAACGCCACGCGGGTAACGCTTCAGCACCTCGATGACGGACAGCGAGCTGGCCTTCATCCGCTCCGCTTCCTGTTGGGCCTCGACGAAGATCGGCGCGTCGGTGACCTTGGTGCGGATGTAATAGCCGATCAGTACCACCACCGCCGACAGCCAGAACGCCACGCGCCAGCCCCACGACAGGAAGTCCGATTCGGACAGCGTGCCCGTGAGCACGAGCAGGACCACGGTCGCGAGCAAGTTGCCGGCAGGGACGCCGGCCTGTGGCCAACTGGCCCAGAAGCCGCGCTGACGGTTCGGGCTGTGTTCGGCCACCAGCAGCACCGCACCGCCCCACTCGCCGCCGACGGCGAACCCCTGGATGAACCGCAAGGTGACCAACAGCCCGGGGGCCCAGTAGCCGACCTGCCCGAACGTCGGCAGACAGCCCATCAGGAACGTCGCCGCGCCGACAAGCAGAAGCGAGAACTGGAGCAGCTTCTTGCGGCCGTACTTGTCGCCGAAGTGTCCGAACACCACGCCGCCAACCGGACGCGCAACGAAGCCGACCGCGTAGGTGGCGAACGCCAGGAAGATCGCGTTGAGCTCGCTGGTGGTCTCCGAGAAGAACACCTTGTTGAAGACGATGGTCGCCGCAGTGCCGTAGAGGAAGAACTCGTACCACTCGACGACGGTGCCCGCCATCGACGCGACGACGACCCGTCGAAGGCCGGTCGGTATCGGCGTTCTCATCAAAAGACTCCTTTGTGATGCGGCACACATTGGCTCTGAGTATCGATGCAGGTTCCCAGATGTCGCAATGGCCAAACCTGCAGGATCAATCTGCGAAAATGCAGATATGCCCGCCCCCGTGCCAGTGCGCAGGCTCAGCGCTGACGACCTGTTGGTGCTGCTCGCGGTCGGTCGATCCGGTCGCTACGTGACCGCAGCCGAGGAACTCGGCATCAACCACACCACCATCGCGCGCCGCATCACCGCGCTCGAACAGTCACTCGGCGGACGCCTGCTCGCCAGGGTCGCCGGCGGGTGGGAGCTGACCGAACTCGGCCGCGACGCGCTGTCGGCGGCCGAAGCGGTGGAGTCCGCGGTGCGCTCCCTAGCGACCGCCGACGGGGTCAGAACACTGGAGGGCGTCGTGCGCATGTCGGCGACGGACGGCTTCAGCGCCTACATCGCCGCCCCAGCCGCGGCCCACGTGCAGCGCCGACATCCGAAGGTGTCGGTCGAGATCGTCGCGGCGACACGGCGAGCCACCCAGCAGCGTTCCGGGCTCGACATCGAGGTGGTCGTTGGCGAGCCGCAAGTCCACCGTGCCGAGGCGATCCGGCTCGGCGACTACCGCTTGGGTCTCTACGCCTCGCGCGACTACCTCGCCGCCCACGACGCGCCGTCGACGCGCTCGGAGCTGGCCGAGCACCCACTCGTCTACTTCATCGACTCCATGCTCCAGGTCGACGACCTGGACCTGGCCCGCACGCTCACCCCGGGGATGCGTGAATCCATCACCTCCACAAACGTTTTCGTCCACGTCGAGGCCACGCGCGCCTCGGCCGGGCTCGGCCTGCTGCCGTGCTTCATGGCCGATCGGCACGACGACCTGATGCGCGTGCTGCCCGATGACGTCTCACTTCGGCTGACCTACTGGCTGGTCACCCGCAGCGAGACGTTGCGACGTCCCGAGGTGGCCGCCCTGGTCGGCGCGATCGGCGCCCGGATGGAGGAGCAGCGCGACGTGCTACTCGGCGAGGCCTAACGCAGACACCCTGACCGAATACCTTGCGCGGACGCTGCCGGCCTGATGCAGTCGGGGCATGCCATTCCTGAACACCGATGACGGGCGCGCCTACTACCGGCACTGGGCCGCCGAGCACCCGCGCGCCGCCGTGATCTTCCTTCACGGCTTCGGCGAGCACACCGGCGTCTACCACCGGTACGGCTTCGCTCTGAACGCCGCGGGCATCGACCTGTGGGCCGTCGACCAGTTCGGCCATGGGTTGACCCCCGGCGAGCGTGGAGACTTCACGACGCTCGAAGCCAGCATCGGGTTGGCCGATGGGCTGGCCGAGTTGGCGTCGACCGCCACCCCAGGCATTCCGCTTGTCGTGCAAGGACATTCGTTCGGCGCCGTCGCGACACTGTGGAAGCTCGTGGACGGCGCAGGCCCGTACCGGGCAGCGGTCATCTCGGGGGCGCCGCTGGTTCCGGTCCCGGGACTGGTCGACGCCGATAGCACGTTCGAGATCGCGCCCAGCCAGCTGTCGGCCGACCCGTTCTACCTCGACCAGATGGAAAACGATCCGCTGGCCTTCGTCGACGCGGACGGTGGACCGCTCGCCCGGGAACTGGACAGAGGCTGGGACACCTTCGGTGCGAAGTTGCCTGCGCTTGCGGTGCCGACGCTCGCGGTGCACGGCAGCAACGATCCGATCGCACCGGTCGGGGCAGTGCGGGCATATGCCGAGCAGATCGAACCATTGTCACTACTCGAGATCGCCGGAGGAGGACACGACATCCTCAACGACGTGACACACCGCGAGGTGGCAGCGGCGATCATCGAGTTCGTCGGCAAGCACACACAGTGATCCACAGCGGTTGTCCACACTGTGGATGAATCACACCCATGTAATTAAGCCAAGCCTTACCGCACGGCATGAACGTGTCGCTTGCTGCGGCGGATACCCGCGATTCCGCGCAACAAACGACACAAATGCGGTGACGGTTGCGGGCTAGAGCCAGGTGTCGGCCGTCGTGGTGGTGAGGAACGCCTCGAGGTCGTCGCGCCAATGCGCGGGCGTGTTCTTGTCCGGCTCGATGCCGGTGTACTCGCCGCGGTAGAACAGCAACGGCCTTGGCTTGCGCTTGGGCACTTCCGACAGCGAATGCACCGCGCCGAACACGACGAAGTGGTCGCCGCCGTCGTGCACGGAGTGCACCGTGCAGTCGATGTGCGCCAACGTGTGCTCGATCACCGGTGAGCCGAGTTCCGAAGGATTCCAGTCGATTCCGGCGAACTTGTCGGGCTCCTTGGAACCGAATCGCGCCGACACGTGCTGTTGCTTTTCGTGCAGCACGTTCACGCAGAACTTGCCGCTGGCCTCGATGGCCGCCCACGACCGCGACATCTTGGTCGGGCAGAACAGCACCAGCGGTGGATCCAACGACAACGCCGCGAACGACTGGCAGGCGAACCCGACCGCCTCGTCCTCGTGGATGGTGGTGATGATCGTGATGCCAGTGCAGAACTGGCCGAGCACGTGCCGGAACGTGCGCGGATCGATTGTGTCCGACACAGTAGCTACTTGAAACCGATGCTGAAGTCGTGACCCCACAGGCTGACCGCGGTGCTCTCGCGCGCCACCCAGCCCTCGTCATCGACTTCGAGCCCCTCGCAACCGAATTCGACGTCGAATCCGCCAGGAGTCTTCATGTAGAACGACAGCATCTTGTCGTTGACGTGGCGGCCTAGCGTCGCCGACATCGGCACCTTGCGGCGCAGCGCGCGGTCCAGGCACAGTCCGACGTCGTCGCTGTTGCCAACCTCCATCATGAGATGGACAATGCCGCTTGGGGTTTCGCCCGGCATGAAGGCGAGGCTGTGGTGGCGCGGGTTGACACCGAAGAAGCGCAGCCAGGCCGGCGGCCCGTCGGCGGGGCGTCCGACCAATTGCGGCGGCAGCCGCATCGAGTCGCGCAGCGTGAAGCCCAGCACGTCGCGGTAGAAGTGCAGTGACTCCATGTCGTCACGGGTGGTCAGCACGACGTGGCCGAGCCCCTGCTCCTCGGTGACGAACTTGTGGCCGTACGGGCTGACCACGCGGCGGTGCTCGAGCGCGGTCCCGTGAAACACCTCGAGGGTGTTGCCGGAGGGGTCGTCGAAGACGATCATCTCGTCGACGCGACGGTCGGCCAGTTCGGTGGCCGTGGCCTCCTTGTAGGGAGTGCCCTCGACGTCGAGTGCGTTCCGGATGCCCTGCAGCGCTGCGGCGTTCGCGGTCTCCCAGCCGGACTGCAGCAGCCGGTCGTGCTCGCCGGGGACGACGATCAGCCTGGCCGGGAACTCGTCCATCCGCAGGTACAGCGCCCCCTCTGTGGTTCCGCTGCCCTCGACCATGCCGAGCACCTTCAACGCGTACTCGCGCCACGCCGACACGTCGGTGGCCTCGAGCCGCAGGTAGCCGAGTGATTTGATGCTCATCGCCTAACCCCCTAGGAAGTCGATCGTCAGCTTGTTGAACTCGTCGAACTTCTCCAGCTGAGCCCAGTGACCGCACTGCCCGAACACGTGCAACTGCGCGCGCGGGATCTGCTTGAGCGCGACCAGCGCCCCGTCGAGCGGGTTGACCCTGTCCTCACGGCCCCAGATCAGCAGCACGGGTTGGCGCAGCTTGTACACCTCGCGCCACATCATCCCGAGCTCGAAGTCGGGGCCCGCGAACGACTTCCCCATCGCCCGCGCGGCGGCCAGCGACTCGGGCTGGCTGGCGATGGCGAAGCGCTCGTCGATGAGTTCTTCCGTGACGAGCTTCTGGTCGAAGACCATGATGCGCAGGAACTTCTCCATGTTCTCGCGCGTCGGTTCGACGGTGAACTTGCCGAGCAGTTTGACGCCCTCGGTGGGGTCGGGGGCGAAGAGGTTCACGCTCAGCCCGCCCGGCCCCATCAGCACCAGCCGGCCCGCACGCTTCGGGTTGTCGAGCGCGAACCGCACTGCCGTGCCGCCACCGAGCGAATTGCCCACCAGCGCAGCCCGTTCGATGCCGAGCTGGTCGAAAAGACCTAGCAGGGCCAGCGCGCTGTAGCGGTTGTACTGCTCGTGCTCGGTGTGCTTGTCCGAGTGGCCGTAACCCGGCTGGTCGACGGCGAGCACGTGGAAGTGCTCGGCCAACACGGCGATGTTCTTCGAGAAGTTCGACCAACTCGATGCGCCGGGCCCACCGCCGTGCAGCAGTACGACTGTCTCCGGGTTGCCGACGCCCGCTTCGTGATAGTGCAGGCGCATGTCCTCGCGGACCTGTGCGTAGCGCGAGGTGGACTCGAACGTATGGGTGTCCTCGGACTTGGACAAGGACTTAGTCATCAGACCATCGTGTCCTGGGGCGGCAGCCCGAACGCGTCGTTTCCGAAGATCAGGTAGGCCCGCTCGGGCTCGTTGGCGGCGTGGACGCGGCCCGCATGGACGTCGCGCCAGAACCGCTGCACGGGCTGGTCGAGGTTGAGCGCGGTGGCACCGGACGCCTCGAACAGCAGGTCGACCGACGCGATGGCGCGCGCGGTGGCGCGGACCTGGTCGCGGCGGGCACGAGCCCGGAGTTCGAACGGAATCTCCTTCTCGGCCTTCAACAGTTCGTACTCGTCGCGCACGTTGCCGATCAGCTGCCGCCACCCGGCGTCGATGTCGCTGGCCGCCTCCGCGATGCGCACCTTGGCGAACGGGTCGTCCTTGGACTTCTCGCCCGCGAACGCGGCGCGCACCCGCTTGCCCTGGTGCTCGACGTGGGCGTCGTAGGCGCCGTAGGCCATGCCCATGATCGGGGCGGTGATAGTGGTGGGATGCATGGTGCCCCAAGGCATCTTGTACACCGGCGCGGTGTTGTTCTCCAGGCCGCCCGCGGTGCGGTCGTTCATCGCCTTGTACGACAGGAAGCGGTGCCGCGGCACGAACACGTCCTTGACGACGACAGTGTTGGAACCGGTGCCCTTGAGCCCGACGACGTGCCAGACGTCGTCGATGCGGTACTCGCTGCGTGGGATCAGGAAGCTGCCGAAGTCGACCGGCTTGCCGTCCTTGATCACCGGACCGCCGAGGAAGGCCCACGTCGCGTGGCCGGATCCGGACGACCACTGCCAGGCGCCGCTGACCAGGTAGCCGCCGTCGACCACGACGCCCGCGCCCATCGGGGCGTACGACGAGGACACGCGCACGGTCGCGTCGTCACCCCAGACCTCGTCCTGGGCCTGCTGGTCGAACAGGGCGAGGTGCCAGTTGTGCACGCCGATGATCGAGCTCACCCAGCCGGTGGAACCACATGCGCTGCCGAGCCGGCGCACGGCCTCGTAGAAGACGGTCGGGTCGCACTCGAGCCCGCCCCACTGCGATGGCTGAAGCAGCTTGAAGAAGCCGACCTCGTCCAGTTCCGCGATGGTGTCGTCGGGGATCTGCCGCAGGTCCTCGGCCGCTTGGGCCCGCTTGCTGATCAACGGCAACAGATCATCGATACCGTCTAGGACGGACAAGGCGTCGCGTTGTTCAATACTGTCGACGGGCGTCACTGACTGCCTCCAGGCTGGCGGGGCTACTAAGGATCTAGACAGAGATTAGAACACGTTACGATTTGTGTCGAGCAAGGCATTCCTATGGCGGCTAGACCTGCGGAAGCCCGTTTTTGTAACATGTTCTAGTTCCGGGCCGGAAAACGAGACTTGAGGGGGACGCAGCGTGACGGACGAGCCGCTCGGCAGCCACGTGCTCGAGCTGCAGCTGGCCGACGTCGTCGACGAAACCGCCGACGCGCGCTCGCTGGTCTTCAAGGTGCCCGACGGCGCCCAGGTGCCTGCCGATCGCCTGCGGTACGCGCCCGGCCAGTTCCTCACGCTGCGGGTGCCTAGCGACCGGACCGGGTCGGTGGCGCGCTGTTACTCGCTGTGCAGTTCACCGTTCACCGGCGACCCACTGACCGTCACCGTCAAGCGCACCGTCGGCGGCTACGCCTCGAACTGGCTGTGCGACAACGCGCACGTCGGGATGCACGTCCACGTGCTCGCCCCGTCCGGGACGTTCGTGCCCAAGACGCTCGATGCCGACTTCCTGCTGCTGGCCGCCGGAAGCGGTATCACTCCGATGATGTCCATCGTCAAGTCCGCGCTGTCCGAGGGATCGGGCAACGTGACCCTCGTCTACGCCAACCGCGACGAGAAGTCGGTGATCTTCGCCGCCGCCTTGCGCGACCTTGCGGCCAAGTACCCGGACCGCCTGACCGTCGTGCACTGGCTGGAGTCGGTGCAGGGGTTGCCCAACGCCGTCGCGCTCGGCACGTTGGTGGCGCCCTACCTCGGCCGCGACGCCTTCATCTGCGGACCCGGCCCGTTCATGGCCGCCGCCGAGGAAGCACTCAAGGCGGCAGGAGCTCCCCCCGAACACATCCACATCGAGGTGTTCAAGTCGCTGGAGTCCGACCCGTTCGCGGCCGTGGTCATCGAGGCCGATGACAGCGCCGAGGGTCCCGCGACCGCGGTGGTGACCCTCGACGGAACCACCCACGAGATCGCGTGGCCACGCAACGCGAAGCTGCTCGACGTCCTGCTCGACAAGGGCCTCGACGCGCCGTTCTCCTGCCGCGAGGGGCACTGCGGCGCGTGCGCGGTGCTGAGGAAGAGTGGCGAGACGGACATGCACGTCAACGACGTGCTCGAACAGTCCGATCTGGACGAGGGCCTGATCCTGGCGTGCCAGGCGCACCCCAAGTCCGATTCGGTTGAAGTCACCTACGACGAGTAGCCAGCGGGCTAGCCTTTGCCGCGGGATGGGACTAGAGGGAGCAGTATGAGACGGTTTGCCGGCATCACCGCTCTAATCTCGGCGACGTGGCTGTCCATCGCCCTCGTCGCGCCGACCGCCGTGGCATCGGCCGCGGAGAACACCGCGACGGCCTCGATCCCGGTCGACGAGTTCACCACGCTGGAGATCCACACCACCGCCAACTGCGTGAAGGCCGACGGCCAGTGCTACTTCACGTCGGCGGCGAATCTGCGCACTCCCGACGGCCCGACGGGCTTCCCGCCACAGTTCTATGCCCGCCAGAACACCACGGTGCGATCGTCGGACCGCTTGGTCTACCTGGATTCGGACTTCGACGCCCCCAACACCAGGATGATGAAATCCATTGGGCCCGTTGAGTTCCCCACCACCTACTTCGAGGGTGGACCGCCGGAGAAGTTCATGGTGCACGGCAACTCGCGCACCACCGACTGGGCCACCGGACGGCCGAAGCTCGACGCCGACTTCATCGTCTGCTCCTACATCCAGGTGGTCTACGCGAACATCAACCTGACGTCGCCGACGGCCTGCGCCCAGACCACTTACTGACCGCTCGCGGCGAGCATCAGCACCGGTTGGGCTCGGTACTCGGCCGGGAACGTCGACTTGAGCGCGTCCAGCTTCGGCATGTCGTTGGCGGCGATGTAGGGATACGACGGATTCGAGTTCAGGAAGTCCTGGTGGTAGGCCTCCGCGGGGAAGAACTCGGCCTTCGGCGACACGGTCGTGACGATCTTGGCGGGAAAGACTCCGGCCTGGTCCAGCTGAGCGATGTAGGCCGCGGCCACCTTCTGCTGAGTCGCGTCTTGGGCGAATATCGCCGACCGGTACTGCGTTCCGACGTCGGGGCCCTGGCGGTTGAGTTGGGTGGGGTCGGCCACGACCGCGAAGTAGACGTGCAGCAGCTGCCCGAACGTCACCTGCGTCGGGTCGTAGGTGACGCGCACGGACTCGGCATGCCCCGTCTCACCGCCACTGACCGTGTCGTAGTTCGCCGTCGCCGCGTCGCCACCCGCGTAGCCGGATTCCGCTGCGGTGACACCCTTTACGTGCTGGAACACTCCCTGGACACCCCAGAAACAGCCACCGGCGAGCACGGCGGTCTCCAGCGTCGACGACGACGCCACCGGCTCGTCGACGTCCGGTGCCGGAATGGCGCTCGAGGCGGCCTCGCTCCTTGGTGGCGTCGAAGGGCTGACACCGACGACCACTGCGCCGGCGACTCCCACCAGCGCGAGCCACCCGGCCAGCAATACTCTCGAACGCGACGTCATGGCATCCATCATGGGCCCGCAATCACGCGCCCGACGCCCCGCACCGGAATCCGTTCGCAATCGGTAAGACTCGTCGTGCCCCGCCGGACATATTCTTGACCAGTGACCACCCCCCTGAACCGTCGCCGCGTGCTGTTCGGCGCCGCCCTGGTCGGCGTGCTCGCGGGGTGCAGCGCGATTCGCAACCCCCTGGCGAACGGCACCCCGACCACGTCGAACGAGACCTTCGAGGTCACCCACACCGATGACGAGTGGCACCGACTCCTCAACGCCGAGCAGTACGACGTGCTTCGCAACGCCGGTACCGAGCGGCCCTACAGCAGCCCGCTCAACGACGAGCACCGCGCCGGCGTCTTCGGGTGCGCCGGTTGCGCACTCGACCTGTTCTCGTCGACCACCAAGTTCGACAGCGGCACCGGCTGGCCGAGCTTCTGGAAGGCCATGGACGACGGCGTCATCGAGCGCGACGACAGCACTCTGGGCATGACCCGCACCGAGGTGCTGTGCCGCCGCTGCGGCGGGCATCTCGGCCACGTCTTCGACGACGGGCCCCAACCGACCGGCCTGCGGTACTGCATGAACGGCGACGCGCTGACGTTCCGCGCGACATAGGAACGGCGCCTACCGCGGCAGCCCCAGCAGTCGCTCCCCGGCCACCGTGAGCAGGATCTGCTCGGTGCCGCCGGCGATCGTGAGGCAGCGGGTGTTGAGGAAGTCGTGCACCTCTCGATTCTCAAGCGCGCCCGCACCTTCGGACAGTTCCATCCTCAGCTCGGATAGCGCCTGCCGGTATCGCACGCCGATCAGCTTGCGCGCGCTTGCCTGCGGTCCCGGATCCTGGCCGCCGAGGATCAGCTGAGCGATCCGCTGGTCAAGCAGCGAGCCCACCTGAGCCGACCGGATCAGCTCGCCCAGCGCGTCCTGAACGGCCGCGTCGAAGTCGAGTTCGGTCACGGTGCGCAGCAGCTCTTCCATCGGGTTGCCGAGCGCGGTGCCGTGAGCCATCGCGACGCGCTCGTTGGCCAGCGTGGTGCGGGCCAGTCGCCAGCCGTCGTTGACCTGACCGACAACCATTTCGTCGGGCACGAACACGTCGTCGAAGAACACCTCGTTGAACAGGTTGTCGCCGGTGATCTCACGCAGCGGCCGGATGTCGAGCCCCGGCGACTTCATGTCCACGATGAAGTACGTGATGCCGTTGTGCTTCGGCGCATCGGCGTCGGTGCGCGCCAGGCAGACGCCGAACTGCGCCCAGTCCGCCCGCGACGTCCACACTTTCTGCCCCGTGAGCCGCCAGCCACCCTCGGCGCGAACGGCTTTCATGCGCAGTGAGGCGAGATCGGAGCCTGCCCCTGGCTCGCTGAACAGCTGGCACCAGAACAGCTCGCCAGTCAACGTCGGCGGCACGAAGCGTTCGACTTGCTCAGGGCGGCCGTGCTCGAGAATCGTTGGGACAGCCCACCAGCCGATGACCAGGTCGGGGCGCGTCACACCCGCCGCCGCCAGCTCCTGGTCGATCAGCAACTGCTCGGCAGGACCTGCTTCCCGGCCGTACGGCCGCGGCCAATGTGGTGCGAGCAGCCCCGATTCAGCGAGCGCCACTCGCTGATTCTCGGCTGGCAATGCCGCGATTTCAGCAACCGCAGAAGCGATTTCGGGCTGAAGGTCGACCACCGAGTCAAGATCGATGTGCAGCTCGCGGCGCACACCCTGCTTGGTCAACGCGGCGACGCGCCGCAGCCAGCGGGACCGTCCGCCGAGGAACTGCGCAATTCCGTAAGCCCGACGCAGATACAGATGGGCGTCGTGCTCGAACGTGATGCCGATCCCGCCGAGCACCTGGATGCAGTCCTTCGCGTTGGCCTTGGCACTGTCGATGGCGGTGGCCGTTGCGACCGCGGCCGCAATGGACAGCTGACGCTCGTCCTGATTGGCCACCGCGGCGGCCGCATCACCCGACGCCACCGAGATCTGCTCGGCGCGAAGCAACATCTCTGCGCACATGTGCTTGATGGCCTGGAAGCTGCCGATCGGCTTGCCGAACTGTTCGCGCACCTTCGCGTACTCGGTGGCGGTGTGAAGCATCCAGCGCGCCAGCCCGGCGGCCTCGGCGGCCAGCACCGTGGCGGTCAGGTCGACGAAGCGCTGATACGTCACGTCGAGTTTGGCGGCGGGCGCCGACGTCAACGTGACGCGGGCCAGCGGGCGGGAGAAGTCGGTGGCCGTCAGCGTTTCGACGGTGACGCCGTCGGCGCCCGCGTCGACGAGCACCCATTGGTCGCCGGCCGGTAGCACGAGCAGCCCGTCGGCCAGCCCGCCGAGTACGAAGTCCGCCGTGCCCGACGCGGTGGCTCCTTCGACGGTGATCGTCGAACTCAGGGCGACGCCCGCGGTGCGCTCACCGGACGCGAGCGCGTCCAGGATCGTCTCGTCCGTGATGGCGAGGGTGGCCAGTGCCGTCGTCGCGACGGGGCCGGGCACGAGTGCCGCCGCGGCCTCGTCGACCATGGCGCACAGGTCCTCGACACTGCCGCCCGCGCCGCCGAGTTCCTCGGGTATCGCGACGCCGAATATCCCTAGTTGCGCCAGCCCGGTGTAGGGCGCCCGCCAGGCGTCGGCGTTGCCCTGTTCGACGTCGCGCACCGCCTGGATCGCTCCCGAGCCGGCCGCCCAGCTACGGACGAGCTCACGCGCGGCAAACTGTTCGTCAGTGCCGGGTGGGGACCCCGCCACAACAGACTGAGCCATCTCCGGCCTCCTAGCCTCGTGCGAGAACGCGATGCTTCACACTAGAACGTGTTCTAATGGTGACAGCGATCGAACGTCAAGTCGACCGCCATTAGAGCAGGACACGCCGGTGTCCCGGGGGCACGGAGGTGGGAAATCAACGACCGTCTTGCGTATCGTTTTCACCCAGTGCGCAACGTGAAGGAGTTCCCCGCCGCATGTCGACGCCAGCACACACCAACACTGATTCCTCCGCCAGCCCACGGCGGGTGATGAACGTGGCCGTCTTGGCTGAGTCCGAACTCGGGTCCGAAGCACAGCGGGAACGCCGCAAGCGCATTCTCGACGCCACCCTGGCCATCGCCTCAAAGGGCGGCTACGAGGCCGTTCAGATGCGCGCGGTCGCCGAGCGGGCCGACGTCGCCGTCGGCACCCTGTACCGGTACTTCCCCTCGAAGGTGCACCTCCTGGTGTCGGCGTTGGGCCGCGAGTTCGAGCGCATCGACGCCAAGACCGACCGTGCCTCCCTGCTCGGTGGCACCCCGTACCTACGGCTCAACATGATGGTCGGCAGGCTCAACCGCGCGATGCAGCGCAACCCGCTGCTGACCGAGGCGATGACGCGCGCATTCGTGTTCGCCGACGCCTCGGCCGCAGGTGAGGTTGATCACGTCGGCAAACTGATGGATTCGATGTTCGCCCGTGCGATGAGCGAAGGCGAACCCACCGAGGACCAGTACCACATCGCTCGGGTGATCTCCGACGTGTGGCTGTCGAACCTGCTGGCCTGGCTGACGCGACGGGCGTCGGCCACGGACGTCAGCAAACGACTCGACCTGGCCATGCGGCTGCTCATCGGCGACGGCGAGCACCCGAAGATCTGACGGTGAGCGAGCTCCCGGTAGACCTCATCGGCGCGCTCGACGCCGCCGCCGCGACGGAGCGGCTGCTCGTCACGTCCGACTTCGACGGCACCCTCGCGCCGATCGTCAACAACCCAGCCGATGCGCGTCCACTCCCCCAGGCCGCCGAGGCCTTGGCCGCGCTGGCCGAGCTTCCGTCGACGTCCGTCGCGCTCATCTCTGGCCGCGCGCTGAGCGTGCTGCGCGAGCTCTCGGGTGCACCGTCGACGGTCCATCTGGTCGGGAGCCACGGGGCAGAGTTCGACACCGGCTTCGCGCACCACGTGGACGAGGTGCTGCTTGCGCGCATCGCCGCCGCGCTGAAGGCGATCGCGGCGGACCGCCCCGGCGTGACCGTCGAGACGAAGCCCGCCAGCGTCGCGCTTCACGTGCGCAACGCCAGCGCGGCCGACGGCGAAGCCGCGCTGCGAGAGGCGCGTACCGCCGCCGAGTCCTGGGATGCACACGCCACCGAGGGCAAGGCGGTGCTGGAGTTGGCCGTCATCTCCACCGACAAGGGTGAGGCCGTCGACATCATGCGCGCACAGAGCGATGCGACGGCGGTGGTGTTCCTCGGCGACGACGTCACCGACGAGAAGGCCTTCCGCCGGATGCGCGACGCCGACGTCGGCGTCAAGGTGGGACCCGGGCCGACGTTGGCGGCCTACCGCATCGACGCGCCCGACGACGTCGCCGCCGTGTTGGCGTACCTGTTGCAGACTCGCCGCTAGGCCGGCGGGCCGGAGGTGCGGCCGCGCACCAGTTCGGTGTCGAGTACTTCGACCGCCGGCAGGCCCGACCGGGGTGGGTTGACCAGCAACCACCCCGCGCGACGGCCCTTTGCGACGCTCGGCTGCGCCACGGTGGTCAGCCCGCGTGCCAACGCCTCGGGCACCCCGTCGAAGCCCGTCACCGTCATCTGCCCGGGGACGTAGATACCGTGTGCGCGTAGGTAGTCCATCGCCGAGAAGGCCAGCACGTCGGCGGTGCACATGAGCGCGGTGAGCTGTGGATTGGCCTGCAGTGCCACTTCCGCCGCCGCCCCACCTGACGACGGACCGTGTTCGTGACACTCCACCACCGTCAACGAATCTCGTTCCAGCCCAGCATTCCTCATCGCGTCGAGGACGCCGTTGATGCGCTCGCGCTGAACGTGGAAGTGCGGGGTCTGCACCCGGTCGGGGTCGGCGACGGCGGGCGCGGTGCCTTCGTGCGGCCATTCCCGGCCCAACCGCATCGTCAGCAGTCCGATGTGCCGGTGGCCAAGGCCCACAACGTGTTCCGCGATGGATCGCATGGCCGACCGGTCATCGATGCAGACCCTGGAAGCGCCGGGGACGTCCATGGGCTGGTCGACGACGACCAGGGGAAGCCCGCGCTGCGTGACGACCGCCAGGTAGGGGTCGTCGTCGGAGGCCGAGTACACCACGAATCCGTCGACGCCCGCGGCGAGCACCGCTGCGGTCCCGTCTTCCACCGCACGGCCCGGACCCACAGCCACCAGCAGCAGCCCCTGGCCCGCCTCCTCGCACGATTCGGCCAGTCCGGTCACGAAGCCGCGCGCGGCCGGGTCGCTGAACGAGTAGTTGAGCGGTTCGGTGATCACCAACCCGACGGCCCCGGCCTTGCGGGTGCGCAGCGAGCGCGCGACCGGGTCGGGTCCGGCGTAGCCCAGCTCCTTGGCGGCGGCGAGCACCCGTTCGCGAAGGTCGGCCGACAGCTGGTCGGGGCGGTTGTAGGCGTTGGAGATCGTGGTGCGCGAAACGTTGAGTTCCGCGGCCAGCGAGGCCAGGGTGGCACGCCTCCTGGGCACCGCACCTCTGGACATGCTCCATGAGGCTAGCCGCTCCCCTCGGGACGCGTGGAGACGCGTCAGTGGTCGGCGACCGGCGCGCCGTGCGAAGGCGCTGGCGCGCCGCGGGGCTCCCCGCTGCGTTGCGCCACCAACCAGACGACCAGCCAGATGGTGCACACGATGGTCGTGATCACGAAACTGGGCGGCACGTTGAACATCGCCGACAGGGTGAGCCCGCTCCACACCGACAGCACGGCCAGCACCGTCGCGACCGCCATCGCGGCGGCGGGCCGTGCGGTCAACAGAATCGCCGTGGCCGCGGGCGTGACCACCAGCGCGAACAGCAGGAGCGTCCCCACGGCCTGCACCGCCATCGTCACCGCCAGCCCCAGTAGCGCCATGAAGACCACCGACAGCACACGCACCGGCACGCCCTTGGCCTCCGCGACCTCGGCGTTGACCGACGCGAACAGCAGCGGCCGGTACACGAACGCGATGCTCGCGGCGATCACCGCGAGCGCCACCCCGAACGTCACCAACTGCTGATGACTGACGGCCAGCAGGTTGCCGAAGAGCACGTTGGTGACGGTGCTGCTGCTCTTGGTCGCCAGCGAGCTGAAGAAGAGCCCGAGGCCGGTCGCGAAGGCCAGCACCGTCCCGGTCGCGACCTCACGTTCGTCGGCCCGCTTGCCTAGTGCGCCGATGACGAGCGCGCCCCCGACACAGAACACCGCAAGGCCGACGGTGACGGGGAGTCCGAGCAGGACGGCACCGGTGGCACCGGGAAATCCGATGTGGGCCAACGCATGCGCGGCGAAGGCACTGTTGCGCACGATGATGAAGTAGCCGATCAGACCCGCGGCCAACGCGACCAGAGTCCCTCCGATCAACGCGTTGCGCATGAAGGCCGACGTCAGGATCTGCGCCCAGTTGTCTTGGTAGCCGAGCGCCATCACCGACTGAGTCATCACACGCTCCGCATGTAGAGGTCACCCTGCGGGGTGTGAACCACCTGGATCGACGTTCCATAGAGGTGGGTCAACAGCCCTTCGTCGACCACCTCGTCCATGGTGTCGAAGTGCGCGTGACCATCGAGCAGGTAGATCGCGCCGTCCAGGATGCCCAGCAGCGGGTTGAGGTCGTGCGCGACCACGACGATGGTGACGCCGAACTCGTCGCGAATCTTGGCCAGCAGCCCCACGATGCCCCGCTGGTTGCGCACGTCGAGCGCGGTCAGCGGCTCGTCGAGGATCAGCAGTCGCGGCCTTCCGACGAGCGCCTCGGCAATGGCGATGCGCTGCCGTTGGCCGCCGGACAGCTGCGAGAGCCTGCGGCTCGCAAAGTCGTCGGCGTCGACGGCGGCCAGGATCTCGTCGACGCGGCGGCGCTCGTCGGCGCCTGCGCGGCCGAAACCCCAACGGTTGCCGGTCAATCCGAGCATCACCGCATCCCGCGCGCGGATGGCGCTGCCCGCCGCCGCGGCGTAGTTCTGCGGCACGTAGCCGATTAGCCCGGTGGCCGCGCCGGGCAGCTTGCCGAGCACCCGGAGCTCACCGGAGGCCGTCGGGATCATTCCGAGCACCGCGTGAAGCAGCGTCGTCTTACCCGAACCGCTCGACCCGATGACGGCGATGATGCCGCCCGTCGGAACCTCGAAGCTGCCCTCCGACCAGATCAGCCGGCCACCACGGACGACGCTGACGTCGTCGAAGGACAGGGCGGGCGGGGAAGGCTCCGCGTCGTCAGCCTGCGACACCGAGCGCCTTGGCGAGGGATTTGAGTTGGTCCACCTGCCAAGCCTCGAACGAATCCGCGCCCGGCGCCACCGTTTCGGTGACTTCGACGACGGGGACGCCCGCCGCCTCCGCGGCGCTGCGGAGCTGTGCGGGCACCGAGCCCTCCGTCTGGGTGTTGTAGATCAGCACGTCGACGCCCTTGGTGCGAAGCAGTCCGAGGAACGCGTCGAGGTCGGCCGGCGACGGGTCGGACTCGTTGCTCGTCGCGTTCTGGTAGCCCTGCGGGGTCTCATTCTGCAGGCCGACGGCGGCGGCCATGTAGTCGAACACGCTCTCGGTGGCCGCGTACGTCTTGCCGGATGCCGACGCCTTGATCGACGCGATGAGCCGGTCGTACTCGCCGAGCGCGTCGGCGAAGGCGCGTCGGCGATCGGCGAAGTACGCCTTCGCGTCCGGTGCCAACTCGGTGAGTCGGGCGGTCACCGCGTCAGCGACGCCCTTGACGGCCGCCGGTAGGTACCAGATGTGAGGGTTGGCCTCGCCGTGCTCGTCGCCGCCGCTGATCTTCGCCGCGTCGACCACCGGCGCGTCGGGCGCCGAGCCGGCCGCCAGCTTGGTGGCCCACTCGTCGTAGTGGCCACCGTTGACGACGACGAGCCGCGCGCCCTCGAACTTGGCCGCGTCGGCGGGCGACGGCTCGTAGTCGTGCGGATCGACTGACGAGCTCGCCAACAGCGTCGTGACCTTGGCGCACGCCCCACCGAGTTCGGAGACGATGTCGCCCCACTGGTCGACGCTGACCACGACGTCGACGGGCGTCGTCGGGCAGGGGGCGGCGGCGCTCGGCTGCGAGGCAGTCCGCTCGTCGCCGCCGTCGGAGCACGCGGCGAGGAACAACGGGGCGGCCAGCAGGACCGCAGCGGCCAGGCGACGACGAGTGGTGGTGATCGACATGTTGGTAACGATAACCGTTTCCAATAAGGCTCCGCGACCCGGGGTAGGAACCAGTCAGTCGCCCGTCGCCACCGGCCGCGACGGTTCGTTGCACCACTGCGACCACGACCCGGGAAACAGCGCCACCGGCACCCCGGCCGACGCGAGCGCGGCGACCACCACCGACGCGGTGACACCGGATCCGCAGTACGCGCCCGCGGCGTCGCCCCACGCGTGCGTCAGCGCGTCGTGGGACAGAAACGTGCCGTCGGCGTTCAGCAACGATGTGCTCGGCACGTTGACGGCGCCAGGCACGTGGCCGGCGACCGGGTCGACGGGTTCGACCTCCCCGCGGAAGCGCTCGGGCGCACGCGCGTCGGCCAGCCGCGGCCCCAGGGCGCCCGCATGGTCGGCCGTCAGCGTCGGCAACCCACCTGCGTAGAGGTCGTCGTGCGCTACCTCGACGTCGCCAGGCGCCACCGTCGCCGCACCGATCTCGAGTTCGCCGCCGATCGCCGTCCACGCGGCCAGCCCGCCGTCGAGGATGCGCACGCCGGGAATGCCCGCCGCCGTCAGCACCCACCAGGCGCGGGCCGAGCCCGCCCGGTTCCAGTCGTCGTACACGACGACCGTCTCGCCCGTCGCGATCCCCCACCCACGCGCCGCCGCTTCCACGGCCCGCCCGGACGGCAGCGGGTGTCGGCCGCGGCCCGTCACCGCGTGGTCGGTGAGGTCGTCCTCGAGGGATACGTACACGGCTCCCGGCACGTGACCGGCCTCGTAGTCTGCTCGGCCGTCGGGCTTGCCCAGCTGCCAACGCACGTCGAGCACGGTCGGCGGGGCGGCGCCTCCGAGCAGCGCCTCGAGTTCGGTGGCAGTGACGAGCACGTCGTCGCGGGTTTGGCTCACGTCTCGATGCTGCCACCTAAGCTTGCCCACTGTGACCGGGCACGCGTTCGACGAGACCGAGCGCCGCGCGGTCTACCGCGCCATCGCCGAGCGCCGCGACATGCGCGAGTTCGTCGCCGACTCAACCGTTTCGACCGAGGTGCTGGCCCGGTTGCTCGCGGCCGCTCACGCCGCCCCGAGCGTGGGGCTCATGCAGCCGTGGCGGTTCATCCGGATCACCGACGCGGCGTTGCGAGGACGGCTCCACGCACTGGTCGACGACGAACGTCGGCTCACCGCCGAGGCGCTCGGCCCACGCGCCGACGAGTTCCTCGCGCTCAAGGTCGAGGGCATCCTGGACTGCGCCGAACTGCTCGTCGTCGCCCTTGGCGACGATCGCGGAAGGCACGTGTTCGGCCGCCGCACGATGCCGCAGATGGACCTCGCCTCGGTGTCGTGCGCCATCCAGAACCTCTGGCTCGCCGCGCGCGCCGAGGGCCTCGGGATGGGATGGGTATCGATCTTCGACCCGGTTCGGCTGGCCCGCCTGTTGAACATGCCCGACGACGCCGAGCCAGTGGCGATCCTGTGTCTCGGACCGGTACCCGAATTCCCCGACCGACCCGTGCTCGAGCTAGTGGAGTGGACGTTCGGCCGTCCGTTGCCGGAGTTCGTGTCCGAGAACGGCTGGCAGTCGACTTCCGCGGTCGTAGGCTTGCCGGGGTGTCCGCCGTGACGATCGACCTCAACGCCGATCTGGGTGAGGGCTTCGGGGTGTGGCAACTCGGCGACGACGACGCCATGCTCGACGTGGTGACCAGTGCGAACGTCGCATGCGGCTTCCACGCGGGCGATCCGGCCGGACTGGCCCGTACCTGTCGAGCCGCCGCCCAACGCGGCGTACGCATCGGCGCCCAGGTGGGCTATCGGGATCTGGCCGGGTTCGGTCGACGGTTCATCGACGTCACCGCCGAGGACCTCACCGCCGACGTGATCTATCAGATCGGGGCGTTGCAGGCCCTTGCGCACGCCGCCGGTTCGGTGGTCGGCTACGTCAAACCCCATGGCGCGCTGTACAACACGATCGTCACCGACTCCGCGCAGGCGCAGGCCGTCGCCGAGGCCGTGCACGCCGTGGATCCCGCGCTACCGGTGCTCGGGCTGGCCGGGTCGGAGTTCTTCGCCGCCGCGGCACGCCTCGGCCTGCGAACGGTGCCCGAGGCGTTCGCCGACCGCGCGTATCGACCCGACGGCCAACTGGTTTCGCGCCGGGAGCCCGACGCGGCGCTGCACGACCCCGACGAGATCGCCGAACGGGTGGTGACGATGGTGACGACGGGCCGACTGGCCGCCGTTGATGGGTCGATCATCACGGTCGAAGCGGAATCGGTTTGCGTGCATGGGGATTCGCCGGGCGCCGTCCTAATCGCCACGACCCTGCGGGAACGGCTGGTGGCCGAGGGAATCACGTTGGGCGCGTTCACCTGATGCGGCTCAAACTCGGCAGGCCGGCGCTCGGCGACTACGCCGATCACTTCGACGACCCCGCCGCCACCGCGGACTCCCCGATCACCGTCACGTGGGCCGGCGTCACCACCCTGCTGGTCGACGACGGCGATTCCGCGTTGATGACCGACGGCTTCTTCTCCCGCCCCACCCTCGCCGCCGTTGGGACGCGCCGCATCTCGCCCTCGCCACCCCGCGTCGACGGTTGCCTGGCCCGACTCGGTGTCACGGCACTGGATGCCGTGATGCCCGTGCACACCCACTTCGACCACGCGATGGACTCGGCCTTCGTCGCCGAGCGGACGGGCGCCAAGGTGGTTGGCGGCACGTCGGCCGCACACATCGGGCGTGGCCACGGACTGCCCGACGACCGCGTGGTCGTAGCGACCTCGGGAGAGCCGATCACGTTGGGCGCCAAGGCAAACTGGGAAGTCACCCTGATCGAGGGCCACCACTGTCCGCCGGATCGCTTCCCCGGAACGATCACCGCTCCCGTCGTGCCGCCGGTCAGGACTTCCGCCTACAAGTGCGGGGAGGCGTGGTCGACGGTGATCCGCCACGTCCCCACCGACCGCCGGATGCTCGTCGTCGGCAGCGCCGGATACGTGGCAGGCGCACTGCAGGGTCAGCACGCCGACGTCGTATACCTCGGCGTCGGCCAGCTCGGATTGCAACCCGAGCGCTATCTCGTCGACTACTGGACGGAGACGGTGCGCACGGTGCGGGCGCGCCGCGTGGTGCTGATCCACTGGGACGACTTCTTCCGGCCGCTTCACCAGCCGCTGCGCGCACTGCCCTACGTCGCCGACGACCTGGACGTGTCGATGCGGGTGCTGCTCCGGCTGGCCCGCGACGACGGCGTCGCATTGCATCTGCCGACACTGTGGCGGCGCGCTGACCCGTGGAGCTGACGCTGGCGCTCGGCGCGCTGGCCGTGGTGCTCGCGTTCGCGATGGTCCGGCCACGGGGCTGGCCCGAAGCGGTCGTCGCGGTGCCGGCCGCGGGCGTGCTGGTCGCCTCCGGTGTGGTCGCCTGGGATGCCGCCGTAGCTGAGGTAATGCGGCTACTGCCCGTGGTGGGCTTCCTGGCCGCCGTGCTGGTGCTCGCCAAGCTCTGCGACGACGAGGGGCTGTTTCACGCGGCCGGCGTCGCGATGGCCCGTCGCAGCGGCGGCGATCCGCGCGCGCTGCTCGGCTCGGTCTTCGTCGTCGCGGCGGGCACCACGGCCGTGCTCAGCCTGGACGCGACCGTCGTGCTCCTGACCCCGGTGGTGTTGGCGACGGCCCGCACGCTCGGACGTGCCCCAAGACCGCACGCGTACGCCACCGCACACCTGGCCAACACTGCGTCGTTGCTGCTGCCGGTGTCCAATCTGACCAACCTGCTGGCGTTCGGCGCCGCGGGCCTGAGCTTCGCTCACTTCACTGCGCTGATGGCGTTGCCGTGGGTCTTGGCGATCGCGGTCGAATACCTGTTGCTGCGGTTGGTCTTTCGACGTGAGCTCGCCGAGCCGCCAGGTCCGGCTCCGACCCCGCCGCCCGCGGAGGTGCCCGTGTTCGTACTCGTCGTCCTTGGCGCGACGTTGGCGGGGTTCGCGGCGGCCTCGGCGCTCGGCGTGGCACCGGCGTGGGCCGCGTTGGCGGGCGCGGTGGTGCTCGCCGTCCACGGGTTGGTGCGGCGCCGCACCACTATCGCTGGCCTCGTTGGCGCCGCGAACGTGCCGTTCCTGGCGTTCGTGCTGTGTCTCGGCGTTGTGGTCACCGGGGTCACCCAACATGGACTCGGCAGCGCGATCGGTGCCGTGCTGCCGACCGCCGCGACGCTGCCCGCGCTACTCGGCATCGCCGTCGTCGCCGCCCTACTGGCCAACCTGGTCAACAACCTGCCCGCGGTGTTGGTGCTGCTCCCCCTCGTCGCTGGCGCTGGGCCGGCCGCGGTGCTTGCGGTGCTGATCGGAGTGAACGTCGGGCCCAACCTCACCTATCCGGGTTCGTTGTCGAACCTGTTGTGGCGCAACGTCATCCGGCGTGACGGGCTCGACACCGGGTTCGTCGAGTTCAGCCGGATCGGGTTCTGCACCGTGCCCGCGACCCTGGTCGTCGCGGTGCTCGGGCTGTGGCTGAGCGTCGAGCTTTTCGGGGTGTGAGGCTCAGCCGCGGCGCTGGCGGGCGATCTCCGCGAGCACCACACCGGCGGCGACCGACGCATTCAACGACTCCGTCGGCCCGGCCATCGGGATCGACACGACCGCGTCGCAGTTCTCCCGAACCAGCCGCGACAGTCCCTTGCCCTCGGATCCGACCACCACGACGGTCGGGCCCGACGCCTCGAGGGTGTCGAGCGTCGTGTCGCCGTCGGCGTCCAGGCCCACGATCTGCAGGCCCGCGTCGGCCCAACTCTTCAGCGTCCGGTTGAGGTTCGTCGCACGCGAGACGGGAAGGCGCGCAGCGGCTCCCGCACTGGTCCGCCACGCCACCGCCGTCACCGACGCCGAGCGCCGCTGCGGGATCAGCACCCCGTGCCCACCGAACGCGGCGACCGACCGCACGATGGCACCGAGGTTGCGCGGGTCCGAGATGTTGTCCAATGCGACGAGCAGTGCGGGCATGACGTCGGTGGTCGCGGCCTTCAACAGATCGTCGGGATGCATGTAGTCGTACGGTGGCACCTGCAGCGCGACGCCCTGGTGCAGACCGTTGGTGCTCATTCGGTCGAGATCGAAGCGCGGCACCTCGAGGATCGAGATACCGGAATCCGCTGCGCGCGTTACGGATTCAGTCAACCGCTCGTCGGACTCGGCGCCCAGTGCGACGTAGAGGGCGGTGGCCGGGACGCCCGCGCGCAGGCATTCGACCACGGGATTGCGGCCGAGTACGAGTTCGACGTCGTCGGTCTTCTTGCGGGCGGGCCGACCGCGCTGCTGCTTGGCGGCCTGCGCGGCACGCTTGCCTGCCGGATGGTGCGGCCGCTCGTGCGCCGGCGGCGTCGCCCCCTTGCCCTCCAGCCCGCGGCGGCGGACGCCACCCGAGCCGACGGTGGGGCCCTTCTTGGTGCCAGTCTTGCGCACGGCTCCACGGCGTTGCGAATTGCCGGCCATCTACTTGTCGCCCCCATCCAGAAGGCTCCACTGTGGGCCGTCGGCAGTATCGGTGACCTCGATGCCCGCGGCCTTGAGCCGGTCGCGAATCTCGTCGGCCTGTGCGTAGTTCCGCTGTTCGCGGGCTTCCTGGCGCTGCGCAAGCGCCCACTGCACCAGTTCGTCGATGGCGCCGAGCGCGGCCAACGTCTCGTCGCGCGATTCCCAGCGCTCGTCGAGCGGGTCGCAGCCGAGGATGCCCATCATCGCCCGGATGGACTGCGCGTGCGCCATCGCAGCGTCGTGATCGCCCGCGTCGAGCGCACGGTTGCCCTCGGCCCGTGCCGCGTGCACCTCCGCCAACGCCACCGGAACGGCGAGGTCGTCGTCGAGCGCGGCCGCGAACTTCGGCGACCAGGTGCCCGGCACCACCAGCCCCACCCGACTTCGCACCCGGTGCAGGAACTCCTCGATGCCCGTGTACGCCTTGGCCGCATCGTGTAGCGCCGTCTCGGAGAACTCCAGCATCGACCGGTAGTGCGCGCTGCCGAGGTAGTAGCGCAGTTCGGCCGCACGCACGCGATGCAGCACCGCGGGAATGGCGAGCACGTTGCCAAGCGACTTGCTCATCTTCTCGCCGCCCATGGTGACCCAGCCGTTGTGCAGCCAGTACTGGGCGAAGCCGTCCCCGGCCGCGCAGGCCTGGGCGATCTCGTTCTCGTGGTGCGGGAACACCAGGTCCATGCCGCCGGCGTGGATGTCGAACGCGGAGCCCAGATAGGACTCGCACATCGCCACGCACTCGGTGTGCCAGCCGGGCCGGCCCCTGCCCCACGGCGTCGGCCACGACGGCTCACCTGGCTTGGCGCCCTTCCACAGCGTGAAGTCGCGCTCGTCGCGCTTGCCGGTGGCCACGCCTTCGCCCTGATGGACGTCGTCGATGCGGTGCCCCGACAGCTGCCCGTACTCCGGGTAGCTCAGCACGTCGAAGTAGACGTCGCCCCCGCTGGCGTAGGCGTGCCCGCCCTCGATGAGCCGCTCGATCAGTTCGACCATCTGCGTGATGTGGCCGGTGGCGCGGGGCTCCGCCGACGGCGGCAGCACCCCGAGCGCGTCGTAGGCCTCGCTGAACGCCCGCTCGAAGGTGGCGGCCCACTCCCACCACGGGCGGCCGGCGTCAGCGGCCTTGTTGAGGATCTTGTCGTCGATGTCGGTGACGTTGCGAATGAAGGCGACGTCGAATCCCTTGGCCGTCAGCCACCGCCGCAGTACGTCGAACGCGACGCCGCTGCGCACGTGGCCGATGTGCGGCAGCCCCTGCACCGTTGCGCCGCACAGGTAGATCGACGCGTGGCCCTCGCGCAGCGGGACGAAGTCGCGCACGGCACCTGTCATGGTGTCGTGTAGCCGCAATCCGGCGCGATCGGTCACGACGGGCCAGCTTACCGGCCTAATTCCCGGTTGTTTGACACTCAGCCCTCAACAGCCACGACCAGCGCCGTCGCAATGGCCGCCAAGCCCTCGCCGCGGCCCGTCAATCCGAGGCCGTCGGTGGTGGTCGCCGACACCGAAACGGGCGCACCGAGCAGCTCCGAGAGCAGCTCTTGGGCCTCGGCCCGACGCGGTCCCACCTTGGGTCGATTCCCGATGACCTGAACGGCGGCGTTGCCGATCCGATAGCCCTCGAGCTGGAGCAGCCGGTTCACGTGGCGCAACATGTCTGCGCCGCCGACACCGCGCCACTGCGGCTGGTCGGTGCCGAAGACGGCGCCTAGGTCACCGAGTCCGGCCGCACTGAGCAGCGCATCGCACAACGCGTGCGCCGCAACGTCACCGTCGGAATGCCCGGCGCAGCCGTCGGCGTCGTCGAACAACAGGCACAGCAACCAGCACGGCCGTCCGGCCTCGATGGGATGTACGTCGGTACCCAGACCGATGCGCACCAGGTGTCCTTTTAGGACGCGGCGGCGAGTACCTCGTCGAGGATGGTCTCTGCCTTCTCCTCGTCGGTGTTCTCGGCCAGTGCGAGTTCGCCAACCAGAATCTGCCGGGCCTTCGCCAGCATCCGCTTCTCGCCTGCGGAGAGCCCACGCTCCTGATCGCGGCGCCACAGGTCGCGGACGACCTCGGCAACCTTGTTCACGTCGCCGGACGCCAGCTTCTCGAGATTCGCCTTGTAGCGACGCGACCAGTTGGTCGGCTCCTCGGTATGCGGGGCACGCAGGACTTGGAAGACCTTGTCGAGACCTTCTTGTCCAACCACGTCACGCACGCCCACGTACTCTGCATTGTCTGCAGGGACTCGGACGGTGAGATCACCCTGGGCGACCTTCAAGACGAGATATTCCTTCGCTTCGCCCTTGATGGTCCGGGTTTCGATCGCCTCGATCAGCGCGGCGCCGTGATGTGGATAGACGACGGTGTCTCCGACCTTGAAAATCATCAGATTAGAGCCCCTTTCACGTCTCAATGTTAGCACGGGGCGCAGACACGTGTTGAACAACTATGCAGGTCAGGGGCACCACGGGTGAAGACTAGGGGTTGACAGGGTGACGAATCCGTGCAACCGGTATGACTCTGAACGGGCCTTCGGCAACCGCGACGAGCAACTCCGCGGACACGTCGTCGGACCCCGGCGACCTGCCGTAGGAACGGGATTCGGCCGCTGCTCGGGCGCGGCGCAAGACCTCGGCTACCGCGCCCAACCGCCACCTACTACTCTGCATAGTCGAAACCCCGCACCCACGTTCACGGTCGTCTCGTCGGCCGAGCAGGAGGCTTCAGTGAACCGCTTCAGAACGCGCACTTCTGCGATGACCGCGGGCTTGGCGGTGGGCGCCCTCGCCGTCGGGGTGACACTGGCCGGCTGCAGTGCCGGGCAGGTGGCCCAGACCGCCATGCAGCAGCCGGCGGTCAACGGCACTGCCGCGACGGTCGGCGCGATCGACTTGCGCAACGTGCATCTGCGGGCGCCTCAGACCGGCGACTTCCTGCAGCCGGGTAGCGACGTCGAACTGCTGTTCGTCGCCGTCAACGGTTCCCCGGCCGACGGCGATCGGCTGGTGTCGATCTCGTCGGACGTCGGCACCGTCGCGCTGACCGGCGACACCAAGATCGCGCCAGGCGGCACGCTGTTGGTCGGCACTCCGGACCTTCAGCCAAGCCCGTTGGACGCCACCGAGGCTGCCGCGACCGCGGAGGCCGCCGTCGCGCTGTCCAAGCCCATCACCAACGGCCTGACGTATGGCTTCACGTTCACGTTCGAGAAGGCGGGCACCAAGAAGGTCGAGGTGCCCATCTCGGCCGGAGAGGCGCCGCGACGTGAAGCCGAGAATGCCGCCAACGACGGCGAGGGCGCCGACACGGAGGCCCACCACTAGCGCGCCGACGCGGTTCTGTCGGTCGCGGCGGCTACCGTCGGTTCGTGACTAGGGCTGGGCCGAAGGCGCGTTCGCAGTATCGCTGCTCGGAGTGTCGTCACGTCACGTCCAAATGGGTGGGCCGCTGCCCGGACTGCGGTACCTGGGGCACGATCAACGAGGTCGCGGCGATCACCACCCGCCCCGGCGTGGCCGGGAATCGAACCGTCGTCCCGTCGTCACCCGCCGTGCCCATCAGCTCCATCGACCCGGGCACTACGCGGCACTTCCAGACCGGCGTCAGCGAACTCGACCGCGTGCTTGGCGGCGGCCTGGTTCCCGGCTCGGTGACGCTGCTCGCGGGCGATCCGGGGGTCGGCAAGTCGACGCTGCTGCTCGAGGTCGTCCACCGCTGGGCCGAGACGGGCCGACGCGCGCTCTACCTCTCGGGTGAGGAGTCGGCCGGTCAGATCCGGCTGCGCGCCGAACGCACCGGCTGCACGCACGACGAGGTCTACCTGGCCGCCGAATCCGATCTGCCGACCGCGCTCGGGCACATCGAGGCGGTGCAGCCGTCGCTGGTGGTCGTCGACTCGGTGCAAACCATGACCACCACCGAGGTCGACGGCGTCACCGGCGGGGTCACCCAGGTCCGCGCCGTCACCGCCGCGCTGACCATGGCGGCCAAGACCACGGGTGTCGCGATGATCCTCGTCGGCCACGTCACCAAGGACGGCGCGATCGCCGGGCCGCGGTCCCTGGAGCACCTCGTCGATGTCGTGCTGCACTTCGAAGGTGACCGGGCTTCGACGCTCCGCATGATTCGCGGGGTGAAGAACCGGTTCGGCGCGGCAGACGAGGTGGGCTGTTTCCAGTTGCACGACAGCGGAATCGAGGGCATCGCCGACCCTTCGGGATTGTTCCGCGATCAGCGGCCCACACCGGTCGCAGGCACTGCGGTGACGGTGACGTTGGACGGCAAGCGCCCGTTGATCGGCGAGGTGCAGGCGCTCGTCGCCGAAGCGTCCGCCGGCATCCCGCGCCGGGCCACCAGCGGCATCGACTCGTCGCGCGCCGCGATGATCCTGGCCGTGCTGGAGAAGCGCGCCAAGTTGCCGCTCGGGAAGAGCGACGTGTACCTGTCCACCGTCGGCGGCATGCGCCTGTCCGATCCGGCGTCGGACCTGGCGCTGGCCGCCGCGATCGCGTCCGCTGCCAGGGACGTCCCCATGCTCGCCGACGCGGTGTTCATCGGCGAAGTGGGGCTCGCCGGTGACATTCGGCGTGTCACGGGCATGGATCGCAGGCTCGCCGAGGCTGCCCGGCTGGGCTTCAGATGGGCGATGGTGCCGCCCAGCGTCAAGGATGTGCCCAAGGGCCTGCAGATCATCACCTGCGAGGACATCGGCAGACTGTTGCAAGGGGTGCAGCGCATCGCGGACAATGGCGGCCGATCCAAGGAGACGTAATGGCCATGAAGTCGAGCGGTCGGTCGAGCCGCGGCAACGTGGTGCAGCTGGCCCGTCCGACGCTCCGGGAGACCCTGGGCCGGCTGGCCCCTGGGACGGCCCTTCGCGACGGCCTGGAACGCATCCTGCGCGGCCGTACGGGCGCGCTCATCGTGCTGGGCTACGACGACAGCGTCGAAGCGATCTGTGACGGCGGGTTCTCGCTCGACGTCCGGTTCGCGCCGCAGCGGCTGCGCGAGCTCTCGAAGATGGACGGTGCCGTGGTGCTGTCCAGCGACGGAACCCGGATCCTGCGGGCCAACGTGCAGTTGGTGCCCGACCCATCGATCCCCACCGACGAGTCCGGTACCCGGCACCGCTCCGCGGAACGCACCGCCGTGCAGACCGGCTATCCGGTTGTGTCGGTGAGCCATTCGATGAGCATCGTGACCGTCTACGTCGCGGGCGAACGTCACGTGGTGCCCGACTCGGCCGCCATCCTGTCGCGGGCCAACCAGACCATCGCCACCCTGGAGCGCTACAAGACCCGCCTCGACGAGGTCAACCGTCAGCTCTCGGCCGCCGAGATCGAGGACTTCGTGACCCTACGCGACGTGATGACCGTGGTGCAGCGCCTCGAGATGGTTCGGCGGATCAGCCTCGAAATCGACGCCGACGTCGTCGAACTCGGCACGGACGGCCGCCAGCTGAAGCTTCAGCTGGAGGAGCTCCTCGGCGACAACGACACCGCGCGCGAGCTGATCGTGCGTGATTATCACGCCAACCCCGACCCGCCGAACACCACGCAGGTGACGTCCACCTTGGACGAACTCGACGGGTTGAGCGACAACGAACTGCTCGACTTCACCGCGCTGGCAAGGGTTTTCGGGTATCCGACCACCTTGGAGGCGCAGGACTCGGCGATGAGCTCGCGGGGCTACCGGGCGATGGCAGGCATCCCCCGGCTGCAGTTCGCCCACGTCGACCTGCTGGTGCACGCGTTCGGCTCGTTGCAGGGCGTGCTGGCGGCCAGCGCCAGCGATCTGCAGTCGGTCGACGGCATCGGGTCGATGTGGGCACGCCACATCCGGGAGGGGCTGTCTCAGCTCGCCGAGTCGACCATCGCCGACCAGCTGGCCTGACTCAGTTTCCGGCGGGAGCCTCTGGCTGAGCTTCGCCTTCCGGGGCAGGCGGCGGTGCCTCGCCCGGAGGCGCCGGAGCGGCTTCGGCGATCGCGAACGGCATGGTGGCCGACCGAAGATTGCCCAGCTGAACGACCAGGTTGTAGGTGCCAGGGCCGATCGGCTGACGCGGCAGCGGGCAGTTGGGCGCCGAGCCCATTCCGGTCCATGTCACCTCGGTGGTCACCTGCTCACCCGGGTTGAACGTCTTGACCAGGGTTTCGTTGGACGGTGCGCAGTCCAGGTTGGACCACAACCGTGCGTTGTCGAGTCCGTAGACGTAAGCCGCCAGCACCGCGGCGCCGACGTCGCGCTTGCAGGCGACGAGTCCGATGTTGGTGACGACCATCGTGAACTTGGGCTGATCGCCGACGACGTAATCAGGTTGGCTGGTGATGCCCTTGACCGCCAGGGTCGAATCGGGGCAGTCGTCGCCCTCCTTGAGCACCGGGGGCGGGGTGACGGCCGCAGTAGGCGTCGCCGTCGGCGGCGGCGCCTGTGGCGCCGGCGGAAGCACGGGGGACTTGACCTCGGGGTTCTCTCCGGGAAGCGGTGTCGGCCCAGCCGCCGCGGACGGCGCCTGTTCGGTCTTGGTGTCGCCGGTGGCGTTCGACACGACGACTAACACGATGGCCACGACCACGGCGACGACGAGGGCGGCGACCCCGATTGCGAGCATCCGGCGCCGTCGGTAGATCTCTGACGGCAGCGGGCCATGCGGTTCTAGATCCAGCACAATCTCCACGGTAAGGCCAGGTCACCGCTAGTCGTCCGACCCAGCCCGGCGTGTCGCCACTCGAACATGTCCGAACGGTCGGCTAGGTGCCCTCGCCGATGTCGCCCAGGTGGTCGCGGAGCGCCACCCGCCCTTCGGCCAGATGGTAGGTGGCCCCGACGATCGCCAGTTTGCCGGTAATGATCCGCTCAGCGATCGCAGCGGAGCGGATCCTCAACTGCTTGACCGTCTCGTTGACGTGCTGGGTCTCGAACTCGTCGACACGGCTCAACCCCGCGTGACGTCCGAGCAGGATCGACGGGGTGATGCGTTCGACGATGTCACGGACATAGCCACCGGGCACGTCGCCATCGTCGAGGGCCGCCAACGTCGCCTTCACAGCGCCGCAACTGTCGTGGCCGAGCACCACGACCAGCGGCACGTCGAGCACGGTGACGGCGTACTCGATGGAACCCAAAACGGCCGAGTCGGCGACGTGGCCCGCGGTGCGCACCACGAACATGTCGCCAAGGCCCTGATCGAAGATGATCTCGGCGGCCACCCGGCTGTCGGCGCAGCCGAACACCACCGCAGTGGGCTTCTGCCCGTGAGTCAGCCTGGCTCGGTCGTCGATCCCCTGGCTGGGATGCGCTGGCTGGCCGGCGACGAATCGCTCGTTACCCTCCTTCAGTGCTTTCCATGCGGTTACTGGGCTGGTCCGAGGCATGGCGCTCATTGTGCCCGAACGGCGTCAGATGATCGATTCGAGCGAACTGCTCACCTGGTACGGCCGCGAGCAACGCGACCTGCCCTGGCGGCGGCCGGGTGTCACGCCCTGGCAGGTCCTGGTCAGCGAGTTCATGCTTCAACAGACGCCGGTGGCGCGGGTCGAGCCCATCTGGCTGGCCTGGATCGCCCGGTGGCCGACGCCCTCGGCCACCGCCGCGGCCAGCGCGGCCGACGTGCTGCGCGCGTGGGGCAAGCTCGGCTACCCGCGGCGGGCCAAGCGGTTGCACGAGTGCGCGACGGTGATCGCGACCGAGCACGGGGACCGGGTGCCCGACGACGTCGACGTGTTGTTGACGCTGCCAGGCATCGGTGCGTACACGGCGCGGGCCGTCGCGTGCTTCGCCTACGGCAAGCGCGTCCCCGTGGTCGACACCAACGTGCGGCGGGTGGTCGCAAGGGTCGTGCACGGACGGGCGGACTCGCCCGCGAGCGTGCGCGACCTCGCCGACGTGTCCGCGCTACTGCCCAATGACGCTGACGCACCGCGGTTTTCGGTGGCGCTGATGGAGCTCGGCGCGACAGTGTGCACGGCCCGGTCGCCGCGATGTGGGCTGTGTCCGCTGAGCACGTGCGCGTGGCGAGCCGCCGGATTCCCGCCCGCGACGACGCCAGCGCGTCGGCCGCAGCGCTACGCGGGCACCGACCGTCAGGTGCGCGGGCGCCTGCTGGACGTGCTGCGCGCGGGCGACGGCCCCGTCACGCGCGCACAGCTCGACGTGGCGTGGACGAGTGACACCGCGCAACGGGATCGCGCGCTCGACTCGCTACTGGTCGACGGTCTCGTCGAGCAGACCCAGGATGGCCGGTTTGCGCTCGCGGGTGAAGCGTCGTCACGACCGGGCGAACTCAACTAGCCTTCTGTCCGTGGCTGTGTCGCGGGCACCCCGAACTCGCTACGCGTCGCGTGGTGACCTGGACATCGCCTACCAGGTACTCGGCGACGGCCCAAGCGATCTGATCGTGATGCCTGGTCCATTCATCCCGATCGATTCGATCGACGACGAACCGTCCATGTACCGCTTCTTCCGGCGGCTGGCCTCGTTCAGCCGGGTGATCCGACTCGACCACCGCGGCATGGGCATGTCTTCGCAAATCGGATCCGCGGACACGATCACCCCGTCCTGCTGGGCAGAGGACGTAGTCACTGTCATGGATGCGGTCGGATGCGAACGTGCCACGATCTTCGTATCCGGCGTCACGTCGGTCAGTGCGCTGCTACTGGCCGCCGATCATCCCGAGCGGGTGGCCGGCCTGGTGATCGTGAATGGCACTGCCCGCCCGATGTGGGCGCCGGACTACGACCACGGCTCGCGCTCCAGCCCAGACACCTTCACGACCCAGGCGATCGACCCGGATGCCGTCGAGCAGGGTTTCGACGTGCTCCAGTTGGTGGCGCCGTCGGTCGCCGCCGATCCCGCGTTCCGCACCTGGTGGGACATCGCGGGCAACCGCGCCGCATCACCGAGCATGGCCCGCAAGTCGAATCAGGCCCTGACCGACGCCGATGCGCGCGCCAAGCTGCCTCTGATCACCGCGCCGACGCTGATCCTGCATCGCGCCGACTCCCCGTTCATACTGGCCAGCCACGGCCGCTACCTCGGCCAGCACATCGCGGACTCCCGCTATGTCGAATTGCCAGGCGCGGACTCGTTGTACTGGGTGGGCGACAGCGCCGCGATCCTCGACGAGGTCGAGGAGTTCATCACCGGCGCGCGGGCCGGCTCGGTCATCGAGCGCGTGCTCACCACGATCGTGTTCACCGACATCGTCGGTTCGACCTCACGGGCGGCCACCATGGGCGACGACCGCTGGCGGGACCTGCTCGACAGCCACGACAAGACTGTCCGGCACCAACTCGAACGCTTCCGCGGCCACGAAGTCAACACGGCCGGTGACGGTTTCGTCGCGACGTTCTCCAGTCCCAGTGGCGCCATCGATTGCGCGGAATCGATCGTCGCCGCGGTCCGCGAGCTCGGTATCGAGGTGCGGGTCGGCATTCACGCCGGCGAGGTCGAGGTGCGGGGCGACGACATCGCGGGCATGGCCGTGCACATCGGCGCTCGCGTCGCCGGGTACGCCGGAGCGAGCGAGATCCTCGTCTCGTCGACGGTGAGCGAGATCGTCACCGGCTCCCGTCACACGTTCGACGAACGCGGCGAGTACGAACTGAAGGGCGTACCTGGCAGCTGGCGGCTGTACCGCCTTGCTCGCGCTATGCGGTAGCGGCAACGCTTGATTCGCCGCACGAGAACCGGCGGCGGTAGTCCGACGGAGTCACGCCGATGACCCGACGGAAGTGGTGACGCAGCAGCGTCGCGGTACCGAAGCCGGAGCTGTCGGCCACGCGATCGATGTCGAGGTCGGTCTCCTCGAGCAGCCGGCGGGCGTACAGCACGCGCTGGTCCGTGACCCACTGCATGGGCGTCCGACCGGTCTCCTCGACGAACCGTCGCGCGAACGTCCGCGCCGACATGCTCGCCCGCTTGGCCAGTGTGGCGACGGTGTGCGGGTGCTCGAGGTTGGTCAGTATCCAGTCCAGGTGTGGCGCAAAGCCTTCCGAGCAGCGCACCGGGATCGGCTGATCGATGTACTGACGCTGTCCACCATCGCGTTGCGGCGGGACGACCATGCGGCGGGCGATCTTGTTGGTGACCTCGCTGCCCAGTTCGCGCCGTACCAGGTGCAGGCATGCGTCGATGCCCGCGGCGGTGCCCGCACTGGTGATCAGGTTGCCGTCGTCGACGAACAGCACGTTGCGGTCGACGCGTGCCGTCGGATAGAGCCGGGCGAGCTCGTCGGCGTGCATCCAGTGCGTCGTGCACGGCCGCCCGTCGAGCAGGCCGGCGGCGCCCGCGACGAACGCGCCAGAGCACACGGTCAGGATGATCGCGCCCGCGTCGGCCGCGGCCCGCACGGCGTCGAGTGCCTCCGGTAGGTACTCCGAGCCGCCGATGGCCGGGATGGCCACCAGGTCCGCGCCGACGAGCGCGCTGAAGTCGTGGTCGGGCGTCAGGGAGGCGCCGACGGAGGTGCGCAGCGGCCGCCCGGCTTCGGGTCCACAGACCTTGAAGTCGAAGTTGGGCACGCCGTCTGCGGAGCGGTCGATACCGAACACCTCGCAGAGCACGCCGAACTCGAAGACCGCGAGGCCGTCGAGCGCCAGCGCCGAGACTGATTCAATCATGGCAGTATCTTATCGTAGGGAGTCAGTTCTGCCACTGTTGGCGGAATATGATTGGCCGAATAATTGCTGCCATGAACGTGATACTGACCTTCCTCATCCTCGCGGCCCCCTTCGCCATCGCTGCGGCGCTCAGTTGGGCGTCGCACCGCTCGAACCCGATGCGGTCGTATTTGGCCGGTGTGGCCGACGACCCTGACTGGTATCGCATCCAGCACGACGCAGACGCCGCAAGGACTCGTTTCGAGCAGGCCCCGGCCTGGCCGGTGTCAGGCGTGATGGGCGAACGACGTTAAAAACGTCTCGACAGCGCCGCGGTATTCCTGTGGCGCGTCGTCGTGCACCAGATGGCCGGCACCGGGCACCCGCACGTAGGTAGCCCGGTGACCGGTCTCGTGCATCTGCGCCATCTGCCCCGCGGGCGCCACTGAATTGCCCGCCTCGATCAACAGCGCCGGCGCACTCACGTCGCGCCACTGCCGCCAGTAGTCCCGCGTGCCCCACTCGGCCGCGATCTCGATCCAGCGCTCGGGGCGCCCGTGCAACCGCCACCCCGTCGCCGTCCGATCGAACGCCTCGGAGAAGTAGCGCCCGGCGACGTCCCCGAACTCCGCGAAAATCTCTTCCACAGAACCGAATTCGACGGGCAGCGCGTGCAGCCACGGCTCCCATGGCCCGGTGGTGCGGCCGCGGAAGTCGGGCGCCATGTCCTCCACCACCAGAGCCGCGACGAGTTCGGGCCGCACCGCCGCAAGACACCAGGCGTGCAGGCCCCCCATCGAATGCCCCACCAGGGTGGCCGGCGTGCCCAACGTCGTCACCGCGTCGCCGAGGTCAGCGACGAACCGCTCGGTGGCGATGGGCTGGTCGTCGGCGACGTCGCGGCCACGGTGCCACGGTGCGTCGTAGGTGTAAACGCTGCCATGCCCGGTCAGCCACGGAAGTTGACGCGACCACGTGCTGCCGCGGCCCATGAGGCCGTGCACCAGGACGATGGGCGGGCCGTCGCCGCCGCGCGCCGTCAGCAGTTGGGTGCCCATGCCGCAATCTTGCCGCCTCGGCTGGCAGAGAAGACGGCACGGTAACCTGAACCGCATGGCCGTGGTGAAGATCAATGCGATCGAGGTTCCGTCCGACGCAGGCCCCGAGTTGGAGAAGCGCTTCGCTCACCGGGCTCACGCCGTCGACAATCAGCCCGGATTCCTGGGCTTTCAGCTCCTCCGTCCGGTCAAGGGCGAGAACCGCTACTTCGTAGTGACGCAGTGGGAGTCCGAGGAGGCCTTCCAGGCCTGGGCCAGCGGGCCGGCGATCGAGGCGCACAAGGGGCAGCAGACCAACCCGGTCGCAACCGGTGCGTCGCTGCTCGAATTCGAGGTCGTGTTGGACGTTGCAGGGTCCAGCGCCCAGTAGTAGCGCAAGCCGGGCGCGACGCCGGGCAGCGGGGGTCGCAGCCGTCGTCTCGTTAGTCGTCGCCCTTGCTTGCAGCTGTTCCCCCACCGGTCCGCCGCCTGCTGAGGCCGCCTACGGCGTCCACATCGACACCAACACCCCGCAGGGACTGCGCGCCAAGCAGACCGTCGACATGATCAACTCCGACTGGCCCATCGGCACGGCCAACGTTGGGACGCTGGCCAGCCCCGAACTCGTCGACGCGGTCGCCGGCGCCATGGACCGGCTGTGGTGGGACCGCCCCGTCACGGTGACGGGCATCGACGTCGGCGCGGGTGCGGCCACGCTGCACGTGCTGAACTCCTACTCGGTCGCCCAGGACATCGTGTTGCGTACCAACGACGCCGGGCTGGTCGACCGTTTCGCGGTCAATCTGACGAAGCCGCGCGTGGCCCGGTGGCAGGACGTCGACGCGGAGTTGACCAAGTCGGGCGCGCGCTACTCGTATGCGGCTTCGAAGGTGAACGACGGCAAGTGCACCACCGTCGCGGGAAGCAACATCGACGAATCGCTGCCACTGGCGTCGATCTTCAAGCTCTACGTGTTGCTTGCCGTCGCCGACGCCGTGAACGCGGGCACGCTGAGTTGGACCGACCGGCTGACGATCACCAAGGAAGCCAAGGCCGTCGGCTCTGCCGGTTTCGACGAACTTCAGCCCGGCGCAAGGGTATCCGTGCGGGAAGCCGCACAGCAGATGATCTCGGCGAGCGACAACATGGCCACCGATCTGCTGATCGACCGGCTGGGCCCCGGCGCCGTCGAGCGCGCGTTGGCGGCGGCCCGGCATCACGACCCGGCCGCCATGACGCCCTTCCCCACCGCGCACGAGTTGTTCTCGGTCGGCTGGGGCAAGCCGGATGTGCGCGAACAATGGAAGCAGGCGTCCCCGCAGGTACGCGCCCAACTGCTCGAACAGACGAATTCGCGTCCCTACGAACCAGATCCGGAGCGCACCCACACCCCGGCCTCGCCATATGAGGCCGAGTGGTACGGGAGCGCCGCCGACATCTGCCGCGTGCACGCCGCGCTACAGGCCGCCGCGACGGGTCCCGCCGCACCGGTGCGGGACATCCTCTCCGCGATCCCCGGCATCGAACTCGACAAGTCGAAGTGGCCCTACATCGCCGCCAAGGGCGGAAACCTGCCGGGCGACTTGACCTTTAGTTGGTACGCCGAGGACCGCACCGGCCAGCCGTGGGTCGTCAGCTTCCAATTGAACTGGCCCGCCTATCGCAGCCAGACCGCCGCGTCGTGGCTACTCTCGATCGCGACGCAGTCCTTCGGCCTGCTACCCGCGCGCTGATGGCGCGCGTCATCCCGTGGAGCGCAGCGTCCACGCGTGCCCGCGCAGATGCATCACCGTCCGGCTCGCCGGACTCACGTCGATGCGCCAGAACGACTTCGGCGGCGCGTCGAGCGCGACCAGAACGGACGCCCGGATCACGGCCGGGTGCGTGACGGCGACGATCCGGCCGCGCCGCGTCCCGAGCGAGTCCATCCAGCGCCGGACCCGGACGATCAAACCGACGACGGACTCGCCACCGTGCGGAGCGGCTGCGGGGTCGGTCAACCAGATCGCCAGCTCGGCGGGTGGCACTCCACCAAGCACGTTGCCGCGCCACGTGGCGCAGTCGAGGTCGGCCAGCGCGTCGTCGACCTCGGCGCGCACCCCGAGCAGTTCCGCGGTCTGACGGGTTCGCTTCTCGGGTCCGCACACCGCGGCATCGATCGGTCCTAGCTCGACCGTGGCGTCGAGCTGTCGCTGCCCCAGCGCGTTGAGCGGCTCGTCGATGGGAAATCGTCCGGCTGCGATCGCGTCGGTCATGCCATGTGACACGAAAGTCAGCCGGACGACGTCACTCACGTGGTGAGACTCGCCCCAACGGCGTCACGCCGCTTCCCGCCCAGCAGACGCGAGACCAGTGCTGCGAACACCAATCCGATTGTCGCCCAAATGATCAGCTGTGTCGCGAAGGTGTACAACCGGAATTCGTACATGTCGACCGCCGAGAACCCCGGGAACACGATCACCCCTGCATCGCTGACGATGGGCCCGGGGGTTTCGTCGATCGTGGGCAGGATCAGCATCACGACGAACACGGCAACCAGATACGCCGCGCCGCCGACCAGGGTCGCATTCCAGGCGCCCAGCTTCGGGGCCAGCTGGCGGCCGAGGTACACCGCGGCGACCATGAACAGTGCCGAGAGCCCAACCATCAGTAGGTAGAGCAGAGTCCGCTGCGTGATGGTCTCGTCGAGACTGGTCGCAGGCGGATTCGGCGGATACTTCAGCGCTGGCACGATCCACAGTGAGATCAGCATGCCGCCAGCAACCAGCACGGACACCACCCGCGCCGACACGTTGCCCACGCGTCCGTAGGCGACCGCGAAGACGACGGCGAACAGCGCGCCCATGGCGACGCTGAACAGCAGCACCCCGAAGCCCATGCCGACGGTGGATTGGATTCCGCGGGTGAACAATTCGCCACCCTCCTCGCCGTGGCTGTGGCCACCCGCGGCGACGTCCATCGCTTCGTGCGCGGCAGATGTGCCGTCCTCGAAGTCGATCGCCCGGCCGATTACCGGCTCGAGGAAGATCTTCGCGAAGACGAAGGCGAACAGCCCTGCAAGGGCGCCGGCCAGAATGCCGCGCCCGATGATCTGCTTTTCCATTGTCTCGTCAGCTCCAGGCGCTCAGTGGCAGGGGAAGCCGAGGAGATGGCGGGCGTCATGTACGAACTCGTGGATGTACATGTTGTCGCCGAACACCGACGTCGCGCCCTGATCGACACCGACGAAGTAGAGCAGCACTAGCGCGAGGAACGCCGTCAACGACAGCCAAAGCGCGGCCTTGCTCGCGGAGAAGTCCAGCGCGCGTACAGCGCCCTTCTGAGCCTCTGAAGAAGTCATGTCGATCGTCCTTTCGGGATTTCGCGTCCCGTAGTGGGTGACGGACGTCGGGTCTGACTTTCACAGTGGCGCGACCGCTCTGGACTTGCACCAGATTCCTCTGTCCGTCGAGTACAGCAGCATCCTAAACCTTCGGGCAGCCAATCAGGTGCGGCCAACGCAAAGGGCCCCCGACAGAAGTCGGGAGCCCTTGCGTGTGGTGAGCGTTACTCGGCGGCGGTAGCCGTAGCTGCGCCACCCGCACCGGCGCCGGCCAGGTCGGGCTCGGCGTCGACGACTGGCCTGCGAGCCCCGACGAACGTGAAGACCGCGTCCTCGATGTTTCCGCTCTCGCCGTCCCAGTTGTCGACGTCGACCGTGACGAGCTGACCCGGTCCGACCTCGTCGAACAGGATCTTCTCGCTCAACTGGTCTTCGATCTCGCGCTGGATGGTGCGCCGCAACGGGCGAGCACCCAGCACCGGGTCGAAGCCGCGCTTGGCCAGCAAGGCCTTCGCCTTGTCGGTCAGCTCCATGGTCATGTCCTTGGCCTTGAGCTGCTTCTCGACCCGGCCGATCATCAGATCGACCATCAGGATGATCTCTTCCCTTGTCAGCTGGTGGAAGACGATGATGTCGTCGATACGGTTGAGGAACTCGGGGCGGAAGTGCTTCTTCAGCTCGTCGTTGACCTTCTGCTTCATCCGCTCGTAGTTGTTCTCGCCGCCGCCCTGGGTGAAGCCGAGGCCCACCGCCTTGCTGATGTCGGACGTGCCAAGGTTCGACGTGAAGATCAGCACGGTGTTCTTGAAGTCGACCGTGCGGCCCTGACCGTCGGTGAGCCGACCATCCTCGAGGACCTGCAGGAGGCTGTTGTAGATCTCCTGGTGGGCCTTCTCGATTTCGTCGAACAGCACGACGCTGAACGGCTTGCGGCGCACCTTCTCAGTGAGCTGGCCGCCCTCCTCGTAGCCGACGTAGCCCGGAGGGGCACCGAACAGCCGCGACGCGGTGAAGCGGTCGTGGAACTCGCCCATGTCGATCTGGATGAGCGCGTCGTCGTCGCCGAACAGGAACTCGGCAAGCGCCTTGGACAACTCGGTCTTACCGACACCGGACGGGCCGGCGAAGATGAACGAGCCCGACGGACGCTTCGGATCCTTCAGTCCGGCGCGGGTACGCCGGATGGCCTTGGACACCGCCTTGACGGCGTCCTCCTGGCCGATGATCCGCTTGTGCAGCTCGTCCTCCATGCGCAGCAGGCGCGTGGTCTCGGCTTCGGTCAGCTTGAATACGGGGATGCCGGTCCAGTTGCCGAGCACCTCGGCGATCTGCTCGTCGTCCACCTCGGCGACGACATCGAGATCACCTGAGCGCCACTGCTTCTCACGCTCGGCGCGCTGAGCGACGAGGGTCTTCTCGCGATCGCGCAGGCTGGCTGCCTTCTCGAAGTCCTGCGCGTCGATCGCGGACTCCTTCTCCCGGCGCGCGTCGGCGATCTTCTCGTCGAACTCGCGCAGGTCTGGCGGAGCGGTCATCCGGCGGATGCGCATCCGGGCGCCTGCCTCGTCGATGAGGTCGATGGCCTTGTCCGGAAGGAACCGGTCGTTGATGTAGCGGTCGGCCAGCGTGGCCGCTGCGGCGATCGCACCGTCGGTGATCGAGACGCGGTGGTGCGCCTCGTACCGGTCGCGCAGACCCTTGAGGATCTCGATGGTGTGCTCGACCGTCGGCTCACCCACCTGCACCGGCTGGAACCGGCGCTCCAGGGCGGCGTCCTTCTCGATGTACTTGCGGTACTCGTCGAGGGTGGTGGCGCCGATCGTTTGAAGTTCACCACGAGCGAGCTTCGGTTTCAGGATCGACGCAGCGTCGATCGCGCCCTCGGCTGCTCCCGCGCCGACGAGCGTGTGCAGCTCGTCGATGAACAGGATGATGTCGCCGCGGGTGTTGATCTCCTTGAGCACCTTCTTCAGGCGCTCCTCGAAGTCACCGCGGTAGCGGCTGCCTGCCACCAACGAACCAAGGTCGAGGGTGTAGAGCTGCTTGTCCTTCAGTGTCTCCGGGACGTCGCCGTGCACGATGGCCTGCGCCAGGCCCTCGACGACGGCGGTCTTGCCGACGCCGGGCTCGCCGATCAGCACCGGGTTGTTCTTGGTGCGGCGGCTCAACACCTGCATGACCCGCTCGATTTCCTTCTCGCGGCCGATGACGGGGTCGAGCTTGCCCTCCATGGCGGCGGCGGTCAGGTTGCGGCCGAACTGGTCGAGCACCAGCGAAGTGGACGGGTTGCCCGCCTCGCCGCCGCGGCCGCCGGTGCCGGCTTCCGCGGTTTCCTTGCCCTGGTAGCCACTCAGCAGCTGGATGACCTGCTGACGCACCCGGGTGAGTTCGGCGCCCAGCTTGACGAGCACCTGGGCGGCGACGCCCTCACCCTCGCGGATCAGCCCGAGCAGGATGTGCTCGGTACCGATGTAGTTGTGGCCGAGCTGCAGCGCCTCGCGCAGGCTCAACTCGAGGACCTTCTTGGCGCGTGGGGTGAAGGGGATGTGGCCCGACGGTGCCTGCTGGCCCTGGCCGATGATCTCCTCGACCTGGCTACGGACGCCCTCGAGGGAGATGCCCAGCGATTCCAGCGACTTCGCAGCGACGCCTTCGCCCTCGTGAATGAGTCCAAGGAGGATGTGCTCGGTGCCGATGTAGTTGTGGTTCAGCATCCGGGCCTCTTCTTGGGCCAGGACGACGACGCGCCGTGCGCGGTCGGTAAATCGTTCGAACATCGGTGGTTACCTGCTCTCCATCAAATAGCGCAGCTCGTTGCGCGGCACACCGCGCTCTGCACCTGCCGTCCACTGTAGTGGGCGGTGGCCCGGGCCGCCCCGCCTGTCGTCGTCTTTTGACGACCACGGCAGGGTCCAATCCGCGCTGCAGACGAGCAACGCAGAACTCAGGCCATTCGTTTCCCCAATACCCACGTCGTGATTGCGCCGTGGGCGAACGATTCACGATCACGACCGCAAAGGGTCGCGACCTGGCAACGTGCCTCTACGTTGCCGCGTGGAACGCGTCGATGACGTCGGCCGGAATGCGGCCGCGGGTCGACACATTGTGACCGTTGCGGCGCGCCCATTCACGAATGGCAGCGCTCTGTTCACGATCGATCGACGCACGCCCCCGACCCGATCCCGCCGAACGCCCCCTGCGACGACCGCCGACACGACGGCCCGCTTCGACCCAATGCTTCAGGTCGTTGCGCAACTTCGCGGCATTCTTCGACGAAAGGTCGATCTCATAGCTCACGCCGTCAAGGGAGAATTCGACAGTCTCGTCGGCAGCACCCTCACCGTCGAAATCATCGACCAAGGTAACGGTTACCTTCTTTGCCATTTGACCACACTGACCCTTCTCGCCTGAGCACGTTGTCGGTACTACCCGAACTCCGACCACAATGCTGACATATGAACGCAAATCATTCAACAAGTATGATAACCGAAGAACCGTTCAAACTTGCCTGCGGACAATCGGGAACAAAATCGTCTCCCGAATAGACAGCCCCGTCAGGGCCATCAACAACCTGTCGATACCCATTCCGGTGCCCGTCGTCGGCGGCATCGCATACTCCAATGCAGCCAGGAAATCTTCGTCGAGACGCATTGCCTCGTCGTCACCGGCCGCCGCTGCCCTGGCCTGATCCTCGAATCGTTCCCGCTGTACGACGGGGTCGATGAGTTCGGAATACCCGGTGGCTAGCTCAAAGCGGCGAATGTAGAGATCCCACTTCTCGGTGACGCCTGGAAGGCTGCGGTGACCACGTACCAACGGCGTGGTCTCGACGGGGAAGTCGCGCACGAATGTCGGTGCCCACAAGGTCTCTCCGACGGTGTGTTCCCACAGTTCCTCGACCAGCTTGCCGTGGCCATAACCACGGTCTCGCGGGATCTCGACCCCGAGGCTGGCTGCGATCGCGAGTAGTCGGTCGACGCCGGTTTCGGGCGTGATCTCTTCACCGAGCGCTTCCGACAACGACGGATACATTTGTATCGTCGCCCATTCTCCGTCGAGATCGTATGTGGTGCCATCCGGCAGCGGCAGGCTTCGCGTGCCAATCGCCTCGTCCGCGACCTCTTGAATAAGCTCACGCGTCACGACTGCGGAATCGTCGTAGGTTCCGTACGCCTGATATGTCTCGAGCATCGCAAATTCTGGTGAATGCGTTGAATCCGCGCCTTCGTTTCGAAAGTTGCGATTCAACTCGAACACCTTCTCGAAACCGCCTACCAAGCAACGCTTTAGGAACAACTCTGGCGCGATGCGCAGATACAGGTCGGCATCGAGCGCATTGGAGTGCGTCACGAATGGGCGGGCCGCGGCACCACCTGCAATGGTCTGCAGCATCGGGGTTTCCACCTCCAGAAAGCCCCGCCGTTCCAGCGCGGAACGCACCGCCCGCACGACCGCGATCCGCTGCCTGGCGATGGTGCGCGCCTCGGGCCGGACGATCAGATCGACGTAGCGTTGCCGAACGCGCGACTCCTCGCTCATCTCCTTGTGCGCCACGGGAAGCGGTCGCAACGCCTTGGAGACGATTTGCCAGGAATCGGCAAGCACAGATAACTCACCGCGCCGAGAACTGATCACCTCGCCGTGCACGAAGACGATGTCCCCGAGGTCGACGTCGGCCTTCCACGCATCGAGCGATTCCTGGCCGACGCCATTCAAACTGACCATCGCCTGCAGCTGGGTGCCGTCACCGTCCTGCAGGGTGGCAAAGCACAACTTGCCCGAGTTACGGGCGAACACCACCCTCGCGGCCACCCCGACCACCTGACCGGTCTCGGTGTCGGCGGCGAGGTCGGGGTAGGCCGCTCGCAGTTCGGCGAGCGTGTGAGTGCGAGCCACCTCGACCGGGTACGGGTCGCGCCCCTCGGCGAGCAGTCGCTCCCGCTTGGCCTGGCGGATCCGGAACTGCTCTGGCAGGTCGTCCTGATCGCTGGGGCCGGCCTCGGGGGTATCTGCAGAGCTCACGACGTGCCAGCTTAATGAACCCGGGACCACCCGAAGAAACCGTCCGCTCGCGACCACCGGATCACTCCTATCGATGACCGAGGCTCACCCGGAGCGCGGAACCGACGAAGGAGTGACCATGAAGATCAACCGCACCCGCAACACTGTCGTCGCAGCGCTCACCGCAGGCGCTGCACTGGCCGGCGCGTTTGGCGTGGCCGCACCGGCGAACGCAGCACCCGACATGTACATCGCGCTGTCCTACTCATTCCAGAGCGACGTCTCGGGAATTGCCGTCAGGCCCGACTCGGAGAAGGCCAGGATCGACTCGCTCGCGATCTGCCAGGACGGTGGCGGCAATCACTGTGTAACTTTCGCCATCGAGAAGAACACGTGCGCCGCCATGGCCATCGAGGGTGAGCAGGAGTGGAACACCGCGACGGGCGCGAGCCGCAAGGACGCCGAGGACCAGGCGCTGGCGCAGAATCCGGGCAGCCACGTCGTGGTCTCGGGTTGCACGTCGGGCAGTCCGCGCAAGCCGTTGGATCGCGTGCCGCTGGAGCCGTTCACCGTTCCGCTGGAACCGTTCACGAACTAGTGAACTCGGCGGCGCTAGCGGGCCGACTTCAGCTTGCCGCGTTGGTTGTCGAGGTTGCGTTCGAACACCAGGCGCAGCCCGTCGAGCGTGAGGTACTTGTCGTAGTGCTCGACGCTGTGCAGATCGGGCAATACCAGCGGCGCGGTGTGCCCCGTCGCCACCACCGCGACGTCGTCGCCCGCGAACCCGTCGACGTCCTCCCGAATCCGGTTGACCAATCCGTCCACCAGCCCAGCGAAGCCGAACACCGCGCCGGCCTGCATGCACTCGACCGTGTTCTTGCCGACGACCGAGCGCGGTCGCGTCAGTTCCACGCGGCGCAGCGCGGCCGAGCGGGCCGCTGCCGCGTCCGACGACACCTGGACGCCGGGAGCGATTGCGCCACCGAGGAATTCCCCTTTTGCCGAGACCACGTCCACACAGATGGACGAACCGAAGTCGACGACGATGCATGCGGACTTGAACTGCTGATAGGCCGAGAGGCAGTTGACGATGCGATCGGCACCGACCTCCTTCGGGTTGTCCACCAGCAGCGGAATCCCGGTCCGCACACCGGGTTCGATCAACACGTGCGGCACCGATGGCCAGTACTGCTCGAGCATCAGGCGGATCTCGTGCAGCACCGACGGCACCGTCGAAAGGCCAGTGGCACCGGTGAGGCGCTCGGCGTCGTCACCGATCAGCCCATCGATGATGAGCGCCAACTCGTCCGCGGTGACCTCGGCCTCGGTGCGGATTCGCCAGTTTTGCGTCACCTTGGCGTGGTCACCGGAGCCCGACACCAGCCCGACGACGGTGTGGGTGTTGCGTACGTCGATCGCGAGCAGCACGGGATTACCGCGGGGAGATCAGGTCGGAGACGTCGGCCGGCACGTACGCAGGATCGTGGCCCAAGTCGAGCTGGCGGTTCTGCGCGTCGACGAAGACCACCCGCGGCGCGTACTCACGGGCCTCGGCATCCTCCATCGTGCCGTAGGCGATCAGGATGACAAGGTCGCCCGGGTGCACCAGATGTGCTGCGGCCCCGTTGATCCCGATGACGCCCGAGCCGCGTGCGCCGGTGATCGCGTACGTCACCAGCCGGTTGCCGTTGTCGATGTCGACGATGGTCACCTGTTCGCCTTCGAGGAGGTCGGCGGCGTCCATCAGGTCGGCGTCGATGGTCACCGAGCCGACGTAGTGCAGGTCGGCGTGTGTCACCGTCGCACGGTGAATCTTCGACTTCAGCATCGTGCGTAACATCAATTCCTCCAAGGTAGTTCGTGATTCGCGGCCGAATCGACGCGCGGATGCCCGTCGATGCCGGCGGACGCGCCGATGTCGATGGCGATGTTGTCCAGGAGTCGGGTTCGCCCCAACCGGGCCGCGACCAGCAGCCGGCCCGCCCCTTCTGCGGGTGCGGGTCCAAGCCACGTGTCCCGCACCTCCACGTAGTCGACGTCGATCGCAGGCACCTCGTCGAGCACCGCACGCGCCGCGTCGAGCGCCTCCGAGGTGCCGCGCGCCGCGGCGTACATTCCGGCGAGCAGCGCAGCTGAAAGCGCACCAGCCTGTTCGCGTTCCACCTCGTCGAGGTAGCGATTGCGCGATGACAGTGCCAGCCCGTCGGGTTCGCGCACGATGGGAACGGCGACGATCTGGGTGTCCACGTTGAGGTCCGCCACCATCTGGTTGACGAGCACCAGTTGCTGGTAGTCCTTCTCGCCGAAGAACGCCCGATCCGGTCGGACGATCTGCAGCAGCTTCAGCACCACCGTGAGCATTCCAGCGAAATGGGTTGGCCGCGAATGGCCTTCGAGTTCGGCACCCAGCGCGCCGGGCAGTACCGTCGTCCGCGGCCCGTCGGGATACATGCCGGCGGCGGTAGGCGTGAAGGCCACCTCGACGCCTTCGGCGCGCAGCACGGCAAGATCGTCGTCAAGTGGGCGCGGGTACGCATCGAGGTCCTCGCCGGCTCCAAACTGCAAGGGGTTGACGAAGATCGAAACGACGACCACCGCACCCGGCACCCGCTTGGCCGCCCTCACCAGGGCCAGGTGACCCTCGTGCAACGCCCCCATCGTCGGCACCAGCAGCACCCGACGACCCGTCGTCCGCAGCGCCCGGGACACGTCCGACATGTCCCGCGGCTTGGAATAGACGTTGAGTTCGGTCGGCTCGAACTTCGGCGGTTTGCGCTCGCTCACGGACGTCCCCCTCGGTCGGACGGGCTGGCCAGCACCGCGAATACGTCGTCGGGGGCATGGGCCCGTTGCGCCGTGCGCAGTGAGTTCGCGCGATACGCCTCGGCCAGCTCGGCATCGACCTGTCCTAGCGCGTCCAGGTGACGGGCGACGGCGGTCGCGTCGCCGCGCGCGACGGGACCGGTGAGCGCACCCTGCCCGCGTTGCAGCGCATTCTCCAACGACGCGCGGGCCAGCGGGGCGATGACCCGCTCGGCGAGGCCGCCCGGCGCATCGTCGACCAGTTCCTGTCCCAACAGCTCCTGGCCCGCCAGCGCGGCACGCAACGCCTCGACGGCATCGAGCAGGACGGTGATCACGTGGTTGCCCGCATGCGCCAACGCGGCGTGATAAAGCGATCGCGCGTCCTCCCGCACGCCGAAGGGCTCGCCGCCGATCTCGAGCACCAACGATTGGGCGACCGCGTATCCAATCTCGTCGGCCGCGGTGATGCCGAAGCACGCATCGCGCAGCCGGGCGATGTCCTCGTCGGACCCGGTGAAGGTCATCGCGGGGTGGACGGCCAGCGGTATGCAGCCGAGCTCGGTGAGCGGTGCGAGCACCGAGATGCCATTGGCCCCCGACGTATGCACGACTATCGTGCCCGGACGAACCGCACCCGTGGTGGCCAGACCGGACACCAGCCCCGCGAGTTCTGCGTCCGGAACGGCCAGCAGCAACAACTCGGCGCGCGCCGCGACGTCGGGGACGGGCAGCACCGGGGTGTCGGGGAGCCTGCGCTGGGCCCGTTGCCGGGATGCGTGCGAGATGGCACTGCACGCCACGACGACGTGCTCGGCCCGTTCCAGCGCGACACCTAGTGCAGTACCCACCCGACCTGCGGAGATGACTCCAATGCCGAGCCTGGCCGGACGCAGTCCGTTGGGGGTCCCCATGGAGACGACCTCGCTGACGTCATGAGTTTCATTCGTTCCAGTCCCGCATCGCGGGTACCGGTCGGGCGCCATGAGACTAGCTCAATCCTCGCGGCGTCGGCGACGCCCGCCTCCCGTGGAACCGACCTGCAAACGTGCGAGAAGTTCGGATAGCGGCTGGCCGCCGGCGTGCTGGCCGGAGCTCGGCTCCTGCTCGGGCTCGTCGGCCCCACGGTGCCGTGCCCGCGGCGGTTCTGGGTCCGGGGGTGGCGGCGGCGGCGGCGGCGGCGTGGGCGGCTGAGGTGGGGTGGCCAGGGTGGGCGTTGGTCGGCCAGGGTCCTCCGCGTCGGCGGCCCAGTGCCTGGCCCGGCGACGTGCTTCACTGCCGTTGGCATCGGAGGTCGAGTGGCGGCTGCGCGGCGGTTCGGCGGGCGGCGGGACCATCGCGGGCGACGCGGGTGATACGGGCTCCGGTTCGGCGGGCGGAGGGGCCGGCGTCGATCCGTTGTCGAGCGACGGCGCCGTCCAGTTGCTACCCGGCTCCCCCGCCGGGATGAACTGTCCCTCGGCGGGAGCAGGCTGCCAGTCGGGTACCGCGGGAGCCGGCCTGGCAGGCGGCTCGGGCGACTGCCACGCCGGTGCGGGCGTCGGCGCGGGCGGGGGTGGCGGGGTCGACGCAGCCGCCGGGGGCGGTGCCGGAGCAGGAGCAGGCACCGGAGTCGGTGCGGGCGTCGGCTCGGGCGGCAGCCACGGCAGCCGAACCTCCGGCTTCGGCGGCACGGGATCGCGTGGCCGCGGAGTTGGCGGGGGCGGCGGCTCGGCCGGACGCCACCCCGTCGCGATCGGCTCGCGCTCCGACGGCCTACGGTGCGCGCCACCAAACTCGGGCGCCACCGACCAACCGTGCTCCGGTGGTTGCGGCTCCTCGGGCACGTCGATGATCGGGCTCTCGTCGGTGTTGGGCTCGGGGTCCTCGGCGTCCTCCTCATCGATCCGGCTGCTGATCACCCTGCCGAAGGTGTGCACCGCGGTGCGCTCGGTCTCCAGCGCGGGCCGATGCTGTAGATCGGTGTCGAAGAGGATCTCGAGGTTGGCCCGAAGCGCCGCCAACTCGGCCCGCAAGCTGGCGACCTCGTCGGAGGCCTGGTTCCGCAACTCCGACGTCAGTTCGCGCCGCAACTGGGACTCGACGGACAACTCGTACTCGCGGCGGGCGGAGATCTCCCGGTCGAGCTGTAGGTCGTAGACGAGTTTGAGGTCGCGTGCCCGCGCCTGGTCGACGTCGGCCTGCCGCCGGTAGATGAACGAGATGAACGCCGCAACAACCGCGGCCCACAACGCGATGATGACCGCAAGCTTGAGCAATTCCACCTTGTTGGTGAACACCAGGGCAGAGCTCGCGATGATCGCGAGCACCAGCAACGCCGTCAGCAAGAGCCATCCCGGCCTGCGGTTACTGCGCCTCTGGCGCACTCCGCGGGTCGGTTCGGTCATGGGCTGACTGTACCCGTCACAGGTCACCGAGCGTGTCGACCGGTTCGGCGATTCGGCAGGTCAGGTATGGCATCAGCTACTCCGGGACGCCGTCGGCGCTGTCCGGCGGCTCCTCCGGCGACTTGCAGCAATGCTGAAGCCACAGCGCCGCGACTACCAATGCCAGCGCACTGATCGCGGCCACGACCGCACCCGGGGTGTCCTCGCCCGCGACGCGATACGTGCCGCGGCGCGGAAGCAGGAATGCGAGCACACCGACCCACCACCCGAGCGCCACCGCACCCACCCAGGCCGATGCCTTGGCGACCACGACCGAGCGCGCCACCGCCAGCGGATGCAACCGACCGGCGCCGACTCCGATCTCACCTTCGCTGATCTTCGACCGGACGAAGAATGCCCAGCCGGCCTCCGCTGCGGCGACCACCAACAGCGACAGCCCAGTCCACATCGTGATCGGCGGGAACGAGGCGAAGTACAGGCCGTACGCCAGGGCATAGCTGACGACCGCCACCACGACGATCGCGGCGACGAGATCCCTCTTGCGCGTCGGCCCCATCAGGTCGCCAACACCAGATCGGTGAGCCGGACGCCGTCGCGCTCCCCGGGATCGAGGTCGGCGAGCAGCGCCGTGATCGGACGGGGATCGCCGCCGACCATCAGGGTCGCGGCGGGATCCACCGCCAACCACGGAATCAGCACGAACGCCCGCTCGTGCGCATGCGGGTGCGGCACCGTCAGCTCGTCGTCGCGGCTCATCTCGTCAGCGGCGCCGTTGCGACAGGAGATCACGTCGACGTCGAGTGTCCTTGGCCCCCAATGTTCTTCGCGCACTCGCTCAGCAGCGCGCTCGAACTCTTGGCCGCGATGCAGCCAGCCGCGCGCGTCCAGTTCGGGATCCTGCGCCACCAGCACGGCGTTGAGGAACGGACTCTGGTCGACACCACCCCACGGGTCCGTCTCGTACACGGGCGATACCGCAAGCACCGCCGGGCCGAGTCCGTCGATCACCGATTGAAGGTGAGCCAGCCGGTCCCCCATGTTGGACCCGATCGATAGCACCACCGTCGTCATTTGCCGCGCCTGGACCGACGAGCCACCACCGCGACGTCGTTGAACGTCAAGGGAATTGGCGCGTTGGGCTTGTGCAGCACCACCTCAACGGCATGCACGCGCTCGTCCGTCATCACGCTCTCGGCGAGCTCGGCGGCCACCGTCTCGATGAGGTTGCGCGGCGGTCCCGCGACGACGTCGGCTGCCCGTTGCGCCAGCGCGCCATAGTCCAGCGTGTCGGCGAGGTCGTCGCTGGCCGCGGCGGCGGCGAGGTCCATCCACACCGTCACGTCGACGACGAAGTCCTGACCATCCCAGCGTTCGTGGTCGAAGACCCCGTGGTGGCCGCGAACGGTCAAGCCGCGTAGTTCGATTCGATCAGCCACCCGATAACTCCCACGCCTCGACCACCTTCAGCGCGTCCACCGACGCGCGGACGTCGTGCACCCGCACCCCCCATGCGCCGCCCAGCGCGGCGAGGGCCGAGACCACCGCGGTGGCCGTCTCCCGGCCGTCCGGTGGCCGCGGCGCACCATCGGAATCCGCGAGCAGGGCACCGAGGAACCGCTTGCGCGAAGCGCCGACCAACACCGGGATGCCGGTGGCGACCAACTCGGGCAGCGCGTGCAGCAGCGCCCAGTTGTGTGCGGCCGACTTGGCGAACCCGAGCCCCGGGTCGATGACCAGCTTGGCCGGGTCGACCCCCGCCGACACCGCGGCGTCGACGCTGGCCAGAAGTTCGGCGCGCACGTCGGCGACCACGTCGGCGTATGCGGGCACCTCGTGCGGACGGTCCGCGCCGACCGAACGCCAATGCATCAGCACCCACGGCACGCCCGCGTCGGCGACCACGCGCGCCATGTCCGGATCGGCTCGCCCGCCCGACACGTCGTTGACGATCCTGGCGCCGTGCTCCAGCGCCGCGTGCGCGACCTTGGCGTGCATCGTGTCGATGCTCACCAGGAGTCCTTGAGCGGCAAGGGCTTTGACGACGGGTCGGACACGGCCGGTCTCGATGCCCGCGTCGATTCTGACGGCGCCGGGACGGGTCGATTCGCCGCCGACGTCGATGACGTCGGCGCCATCGGCTGCCAGCGCGAGCCCGTGTTCGACGGCGCGGTCGGCGTCGAGGAACAGCCCCCCGTCGGAGAAGGAGTCGTCGGTGACGTTGACGACCCCCATCACCTGCGTGCGCCTCGCGGGAGGGGGCATGGGGCTGGGTTGGTTCACTTGCGCAGGATCAGATCCAGCGCCTCGGACCGCGATGCCTTGTCGGTCTTGAACTGTCCGCGCACCGCCGACGTGGTCGTGACGGCACCGGGCTTGCGGATGCCGCGCATCGCCATGCAGAGGTGTTCGGCCTCGATGACGACGATGACGCCGCGGGGGTCGAGCTTGCGCATCATCGCGTCGGCGATTTGACCGGTCAGCCGCTCCTGCACCTGCGGCCGTTTGGCGTACAGGTCCACCACCCGGGCGAGCTTGGACAGCCCCGTGATCCGGCCGTCCACGCCGGGGATGTAGCCCACGTGCGCGACACCGTGAAACGCCACCAAGTGGTGCTCGCAGGTCGAGTACATCGGGATGTCCTTGACCAGCACCAGTTCGTCGTGCTGCTCATCGAACGTGGTGTTGAGCACGTCGTCTGGATTGGTGTAGAGCCCGGCGAACATCTCCTGGTACGCCCGCGCGACCCGCGACGGAGTGTCGACCAGGCCGTGCCGCTCCGGGTTCTCCCCGATGGCGATCAGCAACTCACGCACCGCAGCTTCGGCCCGAGGTTGGTCGAACGCAGAAGGGGTGAACGTGGCCGAATCAAGCTGCCGCGTCATCTAATTGGGACTCCGTTCTCGTCAGCCAGGCGGTGGCGCGTCGGGCCGGTCGTCGTGGCCCTTTTCGTCGTGCGGGGTCGGCGCTGGTGCACCACCCTGCGGAACGGGCGCCCCTGGCTGGGGATAGGTCTGATAGGGCGGGTAGTGGCCCGGTTGCGGTTGCGGTGGCGGCGCCCAGCCGTACGGCGGCGGATACCCGCCGCCCTGCGGTGGGTACTGGGCGTAGTGGCCCTGCTGCTGGGGCGGCTGCGGCGGGTACTGACCGGGCGGCGGAGGCGGCCACCCCGGTGCGTGCCAGCCGGCAGGCGCGCCGTAGTCGGGTTGCGTGGAACCGTTCGGGTTCGCGCCGTTTCCGGGCACCGTCGACGTCCCGTTGACGGGAGTTCCGTTGGCTCCGTTGGCGGACCCGTTGGTGCCGTTCTGCAGCGCCTCGACCTGTGCGGCCTTGGAAGCCTCGGCGATGGCGAGCTTGAAGGCAGGCTCCTTGACGGGCGGAGGCCATGGCTCGCCCCGTTCGATCGCGAGCTCACCCGGTGTCTTGATCGGCGGTTTGTCGGACGGCACGCGTCCGCCGAAGTCGTCGAACATCGTCAACCGCGGGCGCTTCTTGACGTCGGCGAAGATCTCGGCGAGCTCGACGCGGTGCAGCGTCTCCTTTTCCAACAGTTCGCCGGCCAGAATGTCGAGCACGTCGCGGTACTCGGTCAGAATGTCCCACGCCTCGGTGTGCGCTGCCTCGATGAGCTTGCGCACCTCGTCGTCGATGATCTGAGCGACCTCGTGCGAGTAGTCGGGCTGCGTGCCCATGGTGCGGCCGAGGAACGGATCACCGTGTTCGGTTCCGTACTTGACGGCGCCCAGCTTGGAGCTCATGCCGTATTCGGTGACCATCGCCCTGGCGATCTTGGTGGCCTGGTCAATATCGGACACAGCACCCGTGGTTGGCTCGCGGAACACCAACTCCTCGGCGGCGCGCCCGCCCATCGCGAAGACCAGCCGCGCGATCATCTCCGACCGGGTCATCAGACCCTTGTCGTCCTCGGGCACCGCCACCGCATGGCCACCGGTGCGGCCGCGCGCCAGAATCGTGACCTTGTAGATGGGTTCGATGTCGGGCATCGCCCACGCCGCCAGAGTGTGACCACCCTCGTGATAGGCGGTGATCTTCTTCTCGTGCTCGCTGATGATGCGGCCCTTGCGGCGCGGTCCACCGACCACCCGGTCCACGGCCTCCTCGAGTGCGGCTCCACTGATGACGGTGCCGTTCTCGCGAGCGGTCAGCAGGGCAGCTTCGTTGATGACGTTGGCCAAGTCGGCGCCCGACATGCCGACGGTGCGCTTGGCCAACCCGTCGAGGTCCGCGTCGGGTGCGATGGGCTTGCCCTGCGAGTGCACCCGCAGCACCGCACGACGGCCCGCGATGTCGGGATTGGACACCGGAATCTGACGGTCGAAGCGGCCGGGCCGAAGCAGCGCCGGGTCCAGGATGTCGGGTCGGTTGGTGGCCGCGATGAGGATGACGCCCTGGCGTTCGCCGAACCCGTCCATCTCGACGAGCAGCTGGTTCAGCGTCTGCTCGCGCTCGTCGTGCCCGCCGCCAAGCCCAGCGCCACGTTGGCGACCGACGGCGTCGATCTCGTCGACGAAGATGATGCAGGGACTGTTCTGCTTGGCCTGCTCGAACATGTCCCGGACGCGCGATGCGCCGACACCGACGAACATCTCGACGAAGTCCGAACCCGAGATCGTGAAGAACGGAACTCCGGCCTCGCCGGCCACGGCGCGGGCCAGCAGGGTCTTGCCGGTGCCGGGCGGTCCGTAGAGCAGCACGCCCTTGGGGATCTTGGCGCCGAGTGCCTGATACCGCGAGGGGTTCTGCAGGAAGTCCTTGATCTCGTACAGCTCTTCGACGGCCTCGTCGACGCCCGCCACGTCCGCGAAGGTGGTCTTGGGCAAGTCCTTGTTGAGCTGCTTGGCCTTCGACTTGCCGAAGCCGAAGCCCATCCGCCCGCCACTCTGCATGCGGGAGAACATGACGAACAGGCCGACGAGCAGCAACACCGGCAGCAGCATCATGAGCCACGAGGTGATGGCGCTGCCCTGGTTGACCACCGTGTTGATCTTGACGTTCTTCGCGGTCAGCGCGTTGAACAGGTCTACGCCGTACCCGGTCGGGTAGTTGGTGATGATCCGGGTCTTGCCCTCGGTGCCGCCGTTGCCGTTCTTCAGGTCCAGCCGCAGCCGCTGTTCCCGGTCGTCGAGCTGGGCGCTGTTGACGTTGTCGGAGTTGATCTGGGATACCGCCACGGACGTGTCGACGGGCGCGTAGTCGCGGGTGTCGTCACCGAGGTAGAAGAGGAAATAACCGAGCAGCAAAACGACCGCGACGGCGATGAGGGTGCGGACGACGTTCTTTCGATTCATTCTGAGCATTGGCCTCGGCGGGCCAGCTCCCTTCCGATCTGCGCAGCTGGTTAGTTCAGGTTACCGCTAGACCAACGTTCGATAGTTCCCGACGGTGCGTTCGCCGAGGTGCCGCGCTGTGCTTGGCTGAGCCCGTGGGCAATCCGACCGAGCGCTTCGTCGACACCAACGGCGTGCGGTTGCGCGTCATCGAAGCGGGCGAACGCGGGGCACCCGTCGTGGTGCTCGCGCACGGCTTCCCCGAACTCGCCTACACGTGGCGCCACCAGATTCCGGCCCTGGCCGACGCGGGCTACCACGTCCTTGCCCCCGACCAGCGCGGCTACGGAGCCTCGTCGAAGCCCGACGCCGTCGGGGCCTACACCGTGGTGGACCTGTCGGCCGACGTGGTCGGACTGCTCGACGACGTCGGCGCTGAGCGCGCCGTGATCGTGGGCCACGACTTCGGCGGCGTCGTGGCATGGGGCGCGCCGCTGCTGCATCCCGACCGCTTCTCCGGAGTCGTCGGCATCAGCTTCCCGCCGGTGCCGCGGCCGCGCATTCCGACCACCGAGGCGTTCCGGCGGATGTTCGGGGACAACTTCTTCTACATCCTGTACTTCCAGGAGCCGGGGCCCGCCGACGCGGAGTTGTCCGCCGACGTCACGACCACGATGCGTCGCATCATGGCGGCCGACCTGTCGGTACCTTCGCTCAACCCGGATCCGCAGGGCTTCCTCGACCGGATCGCCGAGCCCGGCAGTATTCCGCCGTGGCTGGAGCAGGATGAATTCGACCACTACGTAACGGAATTCACCGTCAACGGATTCACCGGTCCGCTGAACTGGTATCGATGCTTCGACCGCAACTGGGAGCTGACGGCCGCGCCCGCGGCGTCCGCGATCACCGCGCCTGCGCTGTTCATCGGCGGGTCGGCGGACCCGACGCTGGCCTACACACCGCGCGACCGCGCGCGCGAAGTCGTCGTCGGCGACTACCGGGAGGTGATGATCGACGGCGGGCACTGGCTGCTCGAGGAACGTCCCGACGACGTCAACGCGGCCCTGCTCGAGTTCCTCGGCTCTCTGTAGGGTGCCTGTATGTCGAATAGAGCGTGGGCGAAGATGCCGACCCGACTCCTCGTGCTCGCCGCCGCGGGACTGACCGTGGCGGGCCTCGCGGCGTGTGACGCGTCGTCCACACCCGCCCCGACCGGCGACGCCAACAGCGTCCGCCAGGTCACCGTCGTCGGCTCGGGCAAGGTGCAGGGCACGCCCGACACGGTCACCGTCAACGCGGCCATCGAGTCCATCGCGTCCGACGCCACCTCGGCGCTGAACCAGACCAACGAGCGCATGTCCGCGGTGATCGACGCGGTGGTGCAGCAGGGCATCGACCGCAAGGACGTCAGCACCACTCAGGTCAACTTGGCGCCCCAGTACGGCGACAACTCAGTCATCACCGGCTACCAGGCGAGTAACTCGATCGCGGTCAAGATCCGCAAGATCGACGCCGCGTCGCCGACGATCACCGCCATTCAGACCGCCGGGGGCAACGCCACCAGGATCAACTCGGTGAACTTCTCGATCGAGGACGATTCGCAGCTGGTCAAGGACGCCCGCAGCCGCGCCTTCAACGACGCCAAGGACCGCGCTGCGCAGTACGCCCAGTTGTCCGGCATGGATCTCGGCAAGGTCATCTCGATCACCGAGGCGGGCGCAACGGTCCCACCACCCACGCCGATGCCGCGGTTCGACGCCATGGCCGAGGCCGCCGTGCCGATGGAGCCGGGCCAGCAGACCGTCGGGTTCTCGGTGACGGTGGTGTGGGAGCTCGGCTGACGAACTGACCCTGACCCGTCAGGACTCTTCGTACACCTTCGGGTCGAGGGTGCCGATGTAGGGCAGGTCGCGGTAGCGCTCCGCATAGTCGAGGCCGTAGCCGACGACGAACTCGTTGGGGATGTCGAACCCGATGAAGTCGATGTCGAGATCGACGCGGACGGCGTCGGGCTTGCGCAGCAGCGTGCACACCTTCAGCGACCGCGGATGGCGGGTGGCGAGGTTGCGGAGCAACCACTTCAGCGTGAGCCCGGAGTCGACGATGTCCTCGACGATCAGCACGTCGCGGTCGTTGATGTCGCGGTCGAGGTCCTTGAGGATGCGCACGACGCCGGACGACGACGTCGACGACCCGTACGAACTGACGGCCATGAACTCCAACTGGGTGGGCAAGGGGATGGCCCGAGCCAGGTCGGTGACGAACATGACGGCGCCCTTGAGCACCGTGACGAGCAGGAGGTCTTGGCGGTCCTGGACGGCGTCGCGGTAGTGCACGCCCACCAGGTCGCCGAGTTCGGCGACGCGAGCCTGCACCTCTGCCTCGGAGAGCAGCACCGACTTGATGTCGCCGGGGTAGAGCTCGGCAGCGGAATGCGCAGGCACGGCATCAGCGTGCCATGTCCAATGCGGCACGACCAAGGCGAGGCCCTAGGCGACGGGTTCGCGTGTCAGCACTAGCCTGCCGTCGCGACGTCCCGCGAACAGGCGCCAATCTCGCATGGGTGATGCGACGGCGACCCCGCCCTGCCCGCGCCAGGTCGTCACCAGTGCGTCGACGGCCCTCAGCTGTTTGTCGGTGAGCCCGCTGGCGCCGCCATCGAGCAGCCAGCCGCGGATGATCCTGCGTCGGACGGCGGCGGGCAGTGGCACCAGCGCAGCGACCTCCAGTTCACCGCCGGACAGCAGGGCGCCAAGCGCGCGGGCGGCTTGGTCGTCGAGCGCGTCGGTGTCCTCGCGCAGCGCGGCGGCGGTGCGGGCCAGCGCTTCGGCCACGCCGCCGCCAAGCACGTCCTCCAGCAGCGGCAACACTTCGTGACGCAGCCGCGCCCGCGTGAACCGTGCGTCGGCGTTGTGCGGGTCATGCCACGGCGTCAGCCCAAGTTCGGCGCAGCCGGCATGGGTGGCCGTCCTGCGCACGCCGAGAAGCGGTCGGCACCACGGCGGATCGTGTGCCCGCATGCCTGCGATCGAACGGGGGCCGGAGCCGCGGCCGAGCCCGAGCAACACCGTCTCGGCCTGGTCGTCCAACGTGTGCGCAAGCAGCACGGGCGCACCATCGCGGGCGGCGTCCAACGCCGCGTAGCGGGCATTGCGGGCAGCCGCCTCCGGGCCACCGTCCGAGCCGACGTCGACGGAAAGCACCTGAGCGTCAACGCATCCCACGTCAAGGGCTTGCCGACGCGCGGTTTCGGCGACGCGGGCCGAGTCGGCCTGCAGCCCGTGGTCGACGATCAGTGCGGTCGTGCGGCGCTCCCCGACGGCGACGGCCGCGAGCGCCAGCGAGTCCGCACCGCCGGACAGCGCGACGCACCAGCGTTCCTCGCCTGGCAGGTGAGTACGGGCGAAGTCGGCGACCGCCTTGCGCAGGGTCGCTACAGAACCCGGTCGATCCATCGCTGCGGTTCGTCGACTTCCGTTGGAAGCGGAAGGGTTTCGGGGCCGGTCCAGACGGTGTTGAAATTCGCCATGCCGACCTTGGTGACGACGTGATCGACGAAGGCCTTGCCGCGCGTGTACTGGTTCATCTTGGCGTCGAACCCGAGCAGCGCTCGGATGACGCGCTGCAGTGGCGGCTGCTTGCGTTGGCGCCGTTCGTTGAACCGGCGCCTGATCGTGGCCACCGATGGCACCACCGCGGGCCCGACGGCGTCCATCACGTGATCGGCGTGGCCCTCCAGCAGCGTGCCGAGCACAAGCAGCTGGTCGAGCGCCTTGCGCTGCGGCTCCGACTGGATCGCTCGCATGACGCCGAGTATGCCCTCCGAATTCGGTTCGGCCGCAACACCGTTGCGCCGACTCCGGACGAGCTCGCTCAGCCGTCCGACCATCGCGGCGACGTCTTGGTCGGCGTCGTCGGTGACCACCGCAAGCGCGCTCGACATGTGGTCGGCGAGCCACGGGTTGGCCTTGAACTGGACGCGGTGGGTGACCTCGTGCAGACACACCCACAGCCGAAAGTCCGCGGGGTCTACCCGTAGCTGCCGCTCGACGGCGATGACGTTCGGATAGACCAGCAGGAGCTCGCCGCCGTTGGTCGCGAACGGGTCGTACTGGCCGAGGATGCCCGAAGAGACGAACGCCAGCACCGCCCCGGTCTGGGCTCCGGTGACGCGACCGGCGAGAAAGCCACCGGACTCCCCGGCCGTGCCACCCGTCATGATGCGCATGGATTCGGTTGCGGCGCGTACCCATTCGGCGCGGTCGATGACCCGGGCCTCGGCGACCGCGGCGCCCTCGTTGAGCAACGTGACGTCGCGGACGGGAAGTTCGGCCTTGCGTGACGATTCCGCGAGCTGCTCGATCGCCTGTGCACGGGTGTAGTCGGTGGCGGGTGGGGCCGGACGGACGAGTTTGGTGCCGACGGTCGCGGCGAACGCCCAGTCGACGGTGCGCCCCACGGTCGGGGTCGAGGCCGCGCTCACGTGCCGCATCCGCATGAGCGAAGGGTGGCGGCCAGCGCGTCGATCGACGTGCGCCCCGTCGGACCCGCGTTGTTCGAGATCAGCGAGAACGTCAACACCCGGCCGCTGGCATCGGTGACGATGCCGGCTAGGGCGTTGGTCCCAGTCAATGAACCCGTCTTGGCGCGAAGGAAACCCGCGGCGGCCTTGCCCGCGTCGGTGTCGAGGTAGCGATTGGACAGGGTGCCGCTGCCGCCGGCGATCGGCAGCAGGTCCACCAAAGGACGAAGTTTGGGAGTGTCGTCGCCTGCGGCCACGTTGACCACCTCGTCGAGTGTCAGGGCGGTCAGTCGATCGTCGACCGACAGTCCGCTGGAGTCGACCAGCGTCGCCCCCGACGTATCGATGCCCGCGCTGCGCAACTGGCCAAGCACGGCCTGCACCGCGCCGTCGAAGCTCTGAGGACGATCGAGTGCCGCGGCGACTTCCCGGCCGGTCGACTCGGCCATCACGTTGTCGGACTCGTTCATCATCTGACGCAACCGCTCGATCAGAGGCGGCGAGTGCACCTCGGCGACCTGCTTGGCGGTGGCCGGCGTAGTCCGCAGCAGTGTCACGGTCGCCGGGTCGACGCCGAGCGCGCTCGCCAGCGCGCGGCCTGCGTCGAGCGCCGGGGTGTCGGACCGCCACGATTCGACGCTGACCGGCTGGGTGCGCCCGCCGTCGAGCATCACCGACTCCATCGGCGCGATATCGCCGTTCTTGATGTCGAGCGGATCCCAGCCCGGCGCCATCGTCGGGCCGCTATAGGCGCTGACGTCCACCTTCACCGACGTGACGGCAAGGCCCGCGTCGCGGACCTGCTGCACGAGATCGCTGATCCGCGCTGCGCCGCGGTACCACGTCGGCTTGCCGGGCGCCGCGGCGGACAACGTGGGATCACCGCCGCCCTTGAGGATCACCAACCCCGGGTTGTCCGGGTCGGTCAGCACGGTGGTGTCCAGCGTCGCGTCGCGGTCGAGCGTCAGCAGCGCCGCCGCCGTGGTCAGCACCTTGTTGACCGACGCGGGCTGCATCGGCACGTTCGCCCCCTGCGCCCACAGCTGAGCACCCGTCAGCGCGTCGGTGATGCGTCCGGTGAGGAGCCCGAGGTTTGGATCGGCGACGAACGGGGCGAGCACGGCGGCCAGCCGGTCCGGCGTCGGCTTCGGCGCGGTGGCCGCGAGCGTGGCGACGCCCGGCGCAGATGTGGCGAGCGGGGGCTGCGGTGCGATGGGCTCCGCGGCGCTGGTGGACGGCCCGCCGGACGTGACGAACGCGGCCACGGCAACTACCGCGGCGACGGCCAGCAACACCGCCACGCCGATCAACACATGCGTGGACCGGCGCCACCTCGTGGGCCGCATGACTCTCCTGGGACGTTCGCCGGATTGGGCTGCCGAGCAACCCGTATAGGCCAGCGTATCGCTCGTCTATGGTGGAGCCGCGTTCGTCGTCCCGACGAGCACGAGACATGAAGGAGCCGCGGCGGTGGAGTTCGAGGTCGTCATCGAGATCCCGAAGGGTTCACGCAACAAGTACGAGGTGGACCACGAGACGGGCAAGGTCAAGCTCGACCGCTACCTCTACACGGCGTTCGGCTATCCGGCCGACTACGGCTTCATCGAGAACACGCTCGGCGAGGACGGCGATCCGCTGGACGCCCTGGTGCTGCTCCCGGAGTCGCTCTTCCCGGGCGCGGCGCTCGACGCCCGACCGGTTGCGATGTTCCAGATGACCGACGACGCGGGCGGCGACGACAAGGTGCTGTGCGTTCCTGCCGGTGATCCCCGCTGGGACCACATCCAGGACATCGGCGACGTCTCGACGTTCGAGCTCGACGCGATCAAGCACTTCTTCGTGCACTACAAGGACCTGGAGCCGGGCAAGTTCGTGAAGGCCGCTGACTGGACCGGACGGGCCGAAGCGGAGGCGGAGGTAGTGCGGTCGCTGGAACGGTTCAAGTCCTCCGGACACTGACTGATGAGCGCTTGCGCGAAGAAGCAAGCGGAATTATTACCGTCGTAACACGGGGTAACGCGTTCGCCCCTTCAGCCTTCGATCATGGCTTCTGTGTTGATGCACCAGGGGATCGGCCTCGACGCGTTCAACGCGTTGTCCGAACGCAAGGCAGTACACGCGCTGTACGAGTGCGCCAACAGTTACACGCTGGCGCGCGACCTCGCGCGCGGGCGGGCCTACGTCGACCACGATGCGCTGTTCCGCCGGGCTGACACGCTTCTGTTTGCACTGTCCGAGGACGCCGTCGACCAGATCCTCGAGACGTGCCCGCACGTCGGGCGCCGACCGCGCAGCGCCAAGTCCGCGGCCGAGCAGTGCTCGATCTGGGACGACGACCCGGCGGTCATGGGCGAGCTCAGTGAGGCCGCGCAACGGTACGCAGAGACGTACGGCTTTACCTTCGTGATGCACGTCGGGGGGCTGTGCGCCACCGACGTGCTGGCCGCGATCGCCGACCGCATGCACCACGACGTCGAGATGGAGCGCAAGGTCTTGCGCAACGAGCTCGCCAAGATCAACCGCACCAGGCTCGAGCGCATGCTGGGACCCGAAGGCGGTTACCACAACTGGTAGGCCACGCCTGCTCGCTTAGGCTCTACTGAGTGAGCACCCCATCCGAGCCGAACCGGGCGCATTCGCACTTCTTGTCGTTACCCGATCTCGCCGCCCGCCCGGCCGGTGGCGCCGTGTTGTGGGCCAACGATGATCTGTTCGCCGAGAAAGAGAACCTGATCAAGCCCGCGCCCGCCGAGTTCCGGCCTGCGACGTTCGGCCACAAGGGTCAGGTGTACGACGGCTGGGAAACCCGGCGGCGGCGCGGGGCGACGAGCGATTCCCACGATTCGGCGATCGTTCGGCTGGGCGTGCCCGGCCTCGTGCGCGGCGTCGTGGTCGACACGGCGTGGTTCACCGGCAACTATCCCCCGACGATCTCCGTGGAGGCGGCCTACGTCGAGGGCTACCCGACGCCAGAGGAGCTCGTCGACAAGGTCACGTGGACGACGATCGTCGAGCGCACCGGCGTCAACGGCGATACCCGAAACCCGTTCAAGGTCAACTCATCTCAACGCTGGTCGCACGTCCGGTTGTCGATCTACCCAGACGGCGGCGTCGCGCGCTTCCGCGTACACGGCGAGGGGCTGCTGAACCCGGACTTCGCCGAGGACATGACGCTGGACCTCGCGGCGATGGAAAACGGTGGCCGAATCACCGCATGTTCCAACATGTTCTACGGTTCCCCGAACAATCTGCTGCTCCCTGGGACGGCGAGGACGATGGGTGAGGGCTGGGAGACGTCGCGCCGGCGCGACACCGGAAACGACTGGGTGCAGATGCATCTTGCCGGTCACGGATTGCTGGACGCGGTGGAACTGGACACGTCGTACTTCGTCGGCAACGCACCAGGTGCCGCGCGGCTGTCCGGCCGCGACGACAGCGATCCCTCGGCCGAGTGGTTCGAGCTCCTGCCGACCATCGAGTTGCAACCCGATACGCGCCACCGGTTCCGCGTGCACGACGAGCGTCCGATCACGCAGGCGCGGTTGGACATTCATCCCGATGGCGGCATGGCGCGGGTCAGGCTGTTCGGCAAGCTGACGGCCGAGGGGCTTCGTGACATCCGGGCGGCCTGGACCGCCAGCAGCTGATCCGTCAGAACGCCCAGGCGCCGAACCGGCCCCACGCGACGACCAGCGCCAGAATCAACAGCACCAGGGCCGGAACTGATTCCTTGAGCTCCTTGCGGCGCAGATGAAAGACGACTGCTCCGGCCATCACGATGGCCACCCCGACCGCCGCGATCGGAACGAGCACCGGCGCAATGTTGACCAGCGCGGGTACGACGAGCCCGATGCCGCCGAGCACCTCGAGGGTGCCGATGCCCTTGATCGCCGCGGCAGGCAGGTCATCGAGGGTCATCCCCTTGGCCGCCAGGCCCTCCTTCGGCGTCACCAGTTTCATCGAACCTGCGCCGAGCATGGCCACCGCGAGTATGCCGGCCACGATCCACAACACCACGTTCATGACGGTCCTTCCTTCACTCCTTGACTTGAAGTGTCAACTCACCGTAGACCTCCGTGACTTGAAGCGTCAACTCATCGCCGGTACCGTACTCGGGATGGCGGACACTGGTGAACCGCATTGGCTCAGTGCACGAGAACTCGACGCGTGGAAGGCGCTGATGGCCGTGTTGCTCGTCCTGCCAGCGAGGCTCGACGCCCAACTGCGGAAGGACGCGCAGCTGCGGCTGTACGACTACCACGTCCTGGCGGCACTGTCTGATCAGCCGTCGCGCTCTATCGGGATGAAAACGCTGTCCGGGATGACGAACGGGTCGATGTCGCGACTGTCGCACGTGGTTTCCCGACTCGAAGAACGCGGGTGGGTGACGCGCCGACCGCATCCAGCCGACGGCAGGCTCACCGAGGCACACCTCACTGCAGAGGGCCATCGACAGCTCGTCGACGCCGCACCCGGGCATGTCGCAGTCGCGCGCGCGCTCGTCGTCGACCGACTGAAACCAGAACAGATTTCGCAGCTCTTCGACATCTGCTCCACCATTGCCGTCGGACTCATCGACGACGCCGAGCTCACGCCGCACCGGCGGTCCACGCCCACCTCGTAGTCAGACATTGCGCAATAGCCGACCCGGCCCCGCGTCGACCGGCGCATGATGGGCGCGTGAACGACGCGCTTGCGGGCCATTGGGACGCCCGTTTCGACAAGGTGGCCGACGCGCTCGGCCAGGCCATTTCCGACGGCGAGGAGGTCGGCGCCGCCATCGCCATCGACATCGACGGAGAGAACATCGTCGATGTCTGGGGCGGGCACGCTGACGCCGCGCGCACGAAACCCTGGACCGCGGACACCATCGTCAACGTGTGGTCGTCCACCAAGACGGTGACGGCACTCGCCGGGTTGATGCTCATCGACCGCGGGCTCATCGAGGCCGGCACCCCGGTCGCCACGGTCTGGCCGGAGTTCGCCGCCAACGGCAAGGACCTGGTCGAGTTCCGGCATCTGCTCACCCACTCGTCGGGGGTGTCCGGGTGGGATCAGCCCGTCGTCGTCGAGGACATCTACGACTGGGAGAAGTCGACGGCCATGCTGGCAGCCCAGGCGCCGTGGTGGGAGCCGGGCACCGCGTCGGGCTATCACGCGCTGACCCACGGGCACCTCATCGGTGAGGTGCTTCGCCGCGTCACGGGAACCACGCTGAAGCAGTTCGTCGCCGACGAGATCGCAGGACCGCTCGGCGCGGACTTCCAGATCGGCGCACGACCCGAGGATGCCGGCCGCATCGCGGAGATCATCCCCGCGGCGGACCCGATGGAGGGCGTGCCGCCGATGGATCAGTGGACCGAGCAGATGCTGAAGACGTTCACCGGTCCCGCGCCGGACCCCACGGTGGCCAACACCGACGGCTGGCGGGCCGCCGACATCGGGGCGGCCAACGGTCACACCAACGCCCGGGGGTTGACGAGGATCCTCTCGTCAATCTCGTTGGGCGGCAGCGTCGCTGGTGTACAACTGCTCCGGCCGGAGACCATCGAGCGGATCTTCGAGGTGCAGTGCGAGGGGCCCGATCTGGTGCTCGCGCAGCATCCGATTCGATGGGGGCTGGGCTTCGGGTTGCCCAACGAGTCCATCCCGTACGTCCCCGACGAGAAGATCTGCTTCTGGGGCGGCTGGGGCGGCTCCTGGGAGACCATGAACCCGGACCGGCGAACGACGATCGCCTACGTGATGAACCGGATGGGCGCGGGCATCGAGGGCTCCGAACGCACCGACAGGTACTTCCGGCTGATCTACGACGCCCTGTCCTGACCGGTCGCCAGGTCGGCGATCCGTCGCCCGATGGGTAGCGCCGCCGTCGCCGCCGGGGACGGCGAGTTGAGCACGTGGACCATCCGCTCGGTCCGCTCGATGACGAAGTCGTGCACCAAGGTTCCGTCCCGGCGCACGGCTTGGGCTCGGATGCCCGCTTCCCGCGGCAGCAGGTCGGCCGCAGTGAGCGCGGGTGCGTACTTGCGTACTTCGCGGAGATAGCTGCTCTTGGACAACGAATTTCGGATCTCGCGCAGCCCCGTCCGGATGTTGGCGCGCGCCACCCGCCACAGTCCAGGAAAGGCGGCCATCCGACCGGCGTCGCGCACGTCGAAGGAGAACTTCGGGTAGCCCTCGCGGGCGAGCCCGAGCACGGCACTGGGTCCGACGGTGATCGCCCCGTCGATGGTGGGGCTCAAGTGCACGCCGAGAAAGGGCAGCTCCGGATCGGGGACCGGGTAGATCAACCGCCGGACGAAACCCGCTCGCCCAGAGGGCAATTGGAAGTACTCGCCACGGAACGGAACGATCTGGACGTCGGCGCGCAGCCCCGCCATCTCGGCCAGCCGATCGGCCTGCAACCCGGCACACACCACCAGCCGGTCGCAGCGCAACGATCCGGACTCGGTCGAGACCGTCACCCCCGACGCGCCCTCGACGATGCCAACGACCCGCGAATCCGTGCGCAGCTCGCCGCCCGCTGCGGTGACGAGCCCGGCGAGTCTTCGGGCGACCAAACGGTAGTCGACGATGCCGGTGGCCGGAAGGTGAAGCGCCTGCAGCCCTGCGACGTTGGGTTCGAGCTCGCCGAGCTCACCGCGGTCCACTGGTCGGCAGGTGATGCCGTTGAGCTCGGCGCGCTGTTGGAGTCCGGCCATTCGATCGACCTCGGCGGCGTTGGTCGCCACGATGAGCTTCCCGCACTCCTCGTACGCGATGCCGTACTCGGTACAGAAGTCCTTGGTCGCCCGCTCGCCCGCCTTGCACAGCGTCGCCTTGAGACTGCCTGGCTCGTAGTAGATCCCCGAGTGGATGACGCCACTGTTGTGCGCCGTCTGGTGGGCGGCGACGTCGGACTCTCCTTCGAGGACGACGACGGAGGAGTCGGGCTGCGCCGAGAGCAGGTGATGCGCCGTCGAGAGCCCGACGATTCCGGCCCCGATCACGCAGTAGCGATACCGATCCATTGCACCGCACTGTACAAAGTCGGACGCAGGGTCAGGCTGCCACCACGGCCTTGGGCGCCCGCAGGCGCTTGGCGTAGTTCATCGCGGGCTTCTCGACGAGGTAGTAGGTGATGCTGGCGAACAGCACCGTCACGGCCAGCACGAGCACGATGTTCGCAAGCATGCCGGGCAGCGTGTCGCCCGCCATCCACCCGAGCCGTCCGAGCAGCAACAACACCGGGAAGTGCCACAGGTAGGCCGACAGCGAGATCTCGCCGACGAACCGGATGGGCTTGAAGTCCAGCGCGGTCGCCAGTCTCGACTTCCGGTGCTGTGCCAGCGGAACCACGATGACGAGGACCATGAGTGCCGCCACGACTCCGACGCCGGCCGTCACGAACTGAACGGCGACGATGAGCAGCACCCCCGATGCCAGCAGCACCGGCAGGATCGCGAGGACGCTCACCAGCCGGATGCGACGGGTCACCCGCTCGGGCAGTGCGCCGCGCTCGATGGCGACGAACAGGATCGCCGCGGCCATTCCGAGCGCGAAGTTGTCCGCGTTGGTCAGGAAGCTCTTCGTGAAGACGGCGGCCCAGTTCGGACCCCAGTTGAGCAGCATGAAGTCAGTGGTGCCCGCATGCGCGTTGACCAGCGGGACGAGGGCGCGGCCCGCCAATCCGAGCACCATTAGCGCGGCAGGTACCAGGCTCGCGAGCAGGTACGGGTTGATGTTGACCCGCTTCCGCAACTTGAACACACCGAAAAAGAGCAGCGGCAACGACGCATAGAACGCGTACTCGAGCGTCAGCGACCACGACGGATTGATTCCGGTCTGAATGTAAGCCGGGAAATACGACTGGGTCAGCGTCAAATTTGCAAGTAGTTGGCCGGGGTTGGTGATCATCCCGGTGCCCTGGTCCGTACCGACGGGCTGCAATGCGGGATTCTCGACGTAAACCAGACGAAGTGCGTAGTTGCAAATCAGGAAGATCACGAGGTACGCAGGCATGATTCTGGCAAGTCGATGGACGGTGTAATCCGTCACATTTGGCATGACCGACGACGTGCGGTCCTTGATCACATTCTTGATGAACGGCAACGACAGCAGAAAACCGCTCAGCACGAAGAAGTAGACGAGTGAGAAGCCGAAGAGGTTGGTCTTCCACACGCCCGCGGTGATCGGCGAATAGTGGCCAGTCACGTGGGTGATCGCAATGCTCAGGCACAAGATCCCTCGGACGCCGTCCAGTCCGATGATGCGGACGCGGGCGGGCCGGGTGGCCGCGGCTACCTGCTGTTCTGGATCCGGCTTCGCGGGCGGGGCGCTGGTGAGCTCCTGCGTCATGCGGCGTTGTCACCTCGTGGTTCGTCGGTGTCGTCATTCAGTTTCGCCGGCCGTCTGAGCGCAGCAAAACCAAGCCAGTCGTCGTACGATTCGGTCGGATTCGACCGTGCACATGGTCGCAGGATTCAGCGATCAAGGCTCGACTTTTGGACCTGATATTTGGCCGTCAGATACCGTTTAGTCGCGCCAGAAAAGGCTATCTGACGGGTGTCTTTTTTGCACGTCTGGAGCGTTTTTTAGGTGCTCGAATATTTGGCAAACTAAATAGTTTTCCGGAACGCGTTCCGTGGCTAACGACAGAAAACTGCGGCACCGTCAGTGACGTGCTGATTCAGCTCGATAAGCGGACTTATGGCTATGTTCCGTGGAACGCGAGTGACGGCGCGGTGCGAACACGCTGCCGACAGCGTCAATTGACTTCGTCGATAGCGGAGGCAACAGGCGGGCCACGGTGGGCTACGTCGATCACCGCGCGACGACGTTGCGCAGCGCCTCACCACGCGCCAGCCTGCCGATGTTGTCGGCGATGTCGCGGGCACGCCCGATGAACGTATCGGCCGTCACGCCCGACGAGTGCGGCGTCATCAGGACGTTCGCCAACTCGTGGAACGGGAAGTCGCTGGGGGCAGCCGGTTCGCCGCCCCCAGCCGGGTAGCGGTACCAAACGTCGATCGCCGCGGCGCCGATGGCCCCATCACGCAATGCTTCGTAGAGCGCCCGTTCGTCGACGATTGGCCCACGGCCGACGTTGACGAGCACCCCGTCCGGGCCGAGCGCCCGCAGCTCGGCCGCGCCGATCATGCCCGTGGTCTGCTCGCTCAGCGGGGCGGACACCACGACGACGTCGGATTCTCGCAACAGCTCCTGCAGCCGCGTCGTGTCGCCTGCCCAGGCCAGGTGGTGCGCTGCCGCGTCGACGCGCCCGGAACCGGTCACCGCGGCACCGGAGCAACCGATGCCACGCAGCAAGTCCCAGGAGAACTGTCCGATGTGGCCGAACCCGACGAAGCCGACGCGGGCGCCGCGCGTGGTGCGCGGTTGCGGGATCGAGTCGTCGTAGACCGAAGTCGCCCACACGCCGCGGCGCAGCGCTCGGTCCTGACCGAGGAAGTCGCGGGTGAGCATGATCGCCGCCGCCAGCACGTACTCGGCGATCGAGGCTTCATGGTGAAACGTGTTGGCCACCAGCACATCTTCGGGCAGGGCAGTGAAGTCGACCCGGTCGGTGCCTGCGCCGACGACGTGCACCAGCCGCAGCTTCTCCGCGACGTCCGCCATGTCGGCGGTGAACCGGCCCCCGACGTAGACCTCGGCGTCACGGAGGTCGTCGAGCAACGACGCGTGGCCGGCTCCGACCCGCCACTTCACGTCGACGCCTGCGGGCAGCGCCGCGGTGAACCGTTCGCGGTGGGGCAGCAGGTTGGCGTCGGTGACGATGATCCGCACGGCGCTACGCCCGGTGCAGCGCAGGGCGCTTGGAATCGAATGTCCAACCGGGGATCAGGTATTGCATGGCGACGGCGTCGTCGCGGACGCCGAGCCCCTCGGCGAGGTAGAGCTCGTGCGCTGCCGCGACGGCGTCCTCGTCGAGTTCCACCCCCAGGCCTGGCGCGTCGGGAACGTCGAGGTAGCCGTCGACGATCTGGTACGGCCGCTTGGTGATGCGCTGCCCGTCCTGCCATATCCAGTGAGTGTCGATGGCGGTGACGTCGCCCGGCGCGGCGGCCGCGACGTGGGTGAACATCGCCAGCGACACGTCGAAGTGATTGTTGGAGTGCGACCCCCACGTCAGGCCCCAGGCATCGCACAGCTGCGCCACGCGCACCGAGCCAGCCATCGTCCAGAAGTGTGGATCGGCCAGCGGGATGTCGACGGCGCCGGCGCGGATCGCGTGGCCCAGTTCGCGCCAGTCGGTGGCGATCATGTTGGTGGCCGTTGGCAGCCCCGTGGCGCGCTTGAACTCCGCCATCACTTCGCGTCCCGAGAACCCGCCCTCGGGACCGACGGGGTCCTCCGCGTACGCGAGGACGCCGGTCAGTTCGCGGCACGTCGTGATCGCATCGGCGAGCAGCCATCCACCGTTGGGATCCAAGGTGATTCGCGCGTCAGGGAAGCGATCGGCTAGCGCGATGACGGCCTTGGCCTCGTCGGCTGCGGGCAGCACCCCGCCCTTGAGCTTGAAGTCGCGGAATCCGTAGCGCTCCCGGGCGGCCTCGGCGAGCCTGACGACGGCCTCGGGGGTGAGCGCCTCGTCGTGGCGGATGCGGAACCATTCGTCGGCCGAAGGATCCTCGTCGGCGCCAGACCGGTAGGCGAGGTCGGTCTTGGTGCGGTCGCCGACGAAGAAGAGGTAGCCGAGCGCCTGCACGCGATCGCGCTGCTTGCCGTCGCCGAGCAGGGCCGCGACGGGCACGTCGAGGTACTGGCCGAGCAGGTCGAGAAGGGCGGACTCGACGGCGGTGACGGCGTGAACGGTGACGCGCAGGTCGAACGTCTGGGCGCCGCGGCCGCCGGCGTCTCGGTCGGCGAACGCGCGTCGGATGTCGGTCAGCACCGCGTGGTAGTCGCCGATGGGCCTGCCCTCGACGATGGCGCGGGCGTCCTCGAGCGTGCGCTGGATCGGACCGCCGCCGGGCACTTCGCCGACACCGGTGCGTCCGTCGGAGTCCTTGAGGATCACCAGGTTTCGGGTGAAGAACGGGCCGTGGGCACCGCTGAGGTTGAGCAGCATGGCGTCGTGTCCCGCGATGGGGACGACCCGCAGCTCCGTGACGACCGGGGTGCGATGCTGGGTCATGGCTTCCGTCTCCAAACGCTCGTTGATGGTTGTCGAACTGCTCGTCACTGCGCGAACCACTTGTCGCCGTTGGCGACGGGCCGCAGCACGCGAGTCACCTTGTCCCCCACCATGCACAGGGCCTCGACGATGTCCCGTTCGCGCTCGGGGGTCAGCCGCGCGACCGGGATCGACGCGCTGATCGCATCCTGCGCAGGCCGGGTGTAACGCAGTGCGACGGCGAAACAGCGCAACCCGTCGGTGTTCTCCTCGTCGTCGGTGGCGTACCCGCGTACCCGGGCGGTCTCGAGCGCCTCGGTGAGTTCGGCCTCGTCGACGATCGTGCGCGGGGTGAGCGCCTGCAAGGACTCCGGAACATGACGGGCGAGCTCGGGGCCGAAGCGTTCGGCGAGCAGCGCCTTGCCCAGCGCCGTGGCATGCGCTGGCAGCCGGCGTCCGACCCGGTTGGTCGTGCGCTGGTACTGCCGGGACTCGCGGGTGGCGAGGTAGACGATGTCGGAACCGTCGAGTCTGCCCACGTGGAACGTCTCGTCGAAGTCCCGGCGCAGGTCGTCGAGGAACGGCGTGATCAGCGGCAGGTAGGGATCGCTGTCGAGGTAGCTCGTGCCGACGAGCAGCGCCCGGATCCCGATGCCGTAGAGCGCTCCGGAGTCGTCGGAGCGCACCCAACCCTGCGCCATCAGCGTGCGCAACAACGCGTGGGCGCTGCTACGCGGCATGTCGAGTGCGGCGCTGATCTCGCGGATGCGCGCCGGACGGTCCTGGCGCGCGGCGAGGTACTCGAGGAGCTCGACGGTGCGCACGGCCGACTTGACGCCCGCCCGCGAGGAGGACGACAGCTCGGTCACAACACACCTACCTCACGCACGATCAACGCGGTGGCACCGACGGCCGACACGACGATGGCCGTCCAGCGCTGCCGCGGTGCGGTGAGAAGTCGGTTGGCCCAACGGGACAACGCGTAGCCGCCGATCGTCGCGGGGATCAGGAACGCGAACGCGCGGAAGGTCTCCGAGTCGACCGCTCCCGTCAGGGCCAGCATCGCGATCGACATGACCGAACCGATGAGGAAGAAGCCGCTCATCGTGCCGCGCAGTTCCGCCCCGCTGCTGCGTTGCCAGATGAGCGCCATGGGCGGCCCGCCGATCGAGGTCGCCGTCCCGAGCACGCCCGACGTCGCGCCTGCGAGCATCAGGTTGCGTCGGCGCAGCACCGGAATCCATCCCACGCTCGTCACGGCCACCCCGACGAGTACGACGCACGCGATCAGAATCGCCAGTGCGCGTTCGGGTATCGCGGCCAGAAGCAGCGCCCCCGCGATGGTGCCGGGCACCCGCCCGACGAGCGCCCAGCCGGTGCCCCTCACGTCGATCGCCGTGCGCTCACGGATCACCACCAGCAAGGTGACGAGCGTCGCCAGCATGATGAGGGTGCCGGGGATGAGGCTCGGGTCGATCAGCGCGACAACGGGTGCGGCGAGCATCCCCATGCCGAAGCCGATCGAGGCCTGCAGGCACGACGCCAACAGGACCGCGACCGCGATCACGGTGTAGTCGGCCACGCCCAAACCGCTCATGCCGTGCGAGACAACGCAGGCTCGTGCTCCGTCAGCGGATGGTGGCATCCGGCGGAGTGCCCAGTCACCTTGAGATCGAGTGTCACCGGCGGCCTTTCCTGCGCGCACACGTCGGTGGCCTTCCAGCACCTGGTCCGGAAGCGGCAGCCCGACGGCGGGTTGACGGGCGACGGCACCTCACCCTTCAGCAGGATGCGCTCGCCGCGCTGTGCCGCGTCCAGTTTCGGGGCGGCCGACACCAGGGCGGCGGTGTACGGATGCTGCGGCGTGTCGAAGACCGCCTCCGTCGCCCCGTTTTCGATGATCCTGCCGAGGTACATGACCGCGACGTGATCGGCGACGTGACGCACGACCGACAGGTCGTGGGAGATGAAGACGTAGGAGATCTTCAGCTCCTGCTGCAGTTCGTTGAGCAGGTTGAGTACCTGCGCCTGGATCGAGAGGTCGAGCGCAGACACCGGTTCGTCGCAGATGATCACGTCGGGGTCGAGCGCAAGCGCCCTGGCGATGCCGATGCGCTGACGCTGCCCGCCGGAGAACTCCTGGGGGTACTTGTCGGCGGCCTTGGCGCCGAGCCCGACCAGATCGAGCAGGCCCCGCACGCGCATGTCGCGGTCGCGCTTGGACTTGTACAGCCCCTTGTGGGTTCGCCACGGCTCGCCGATGATGTCGCCGGCCGTCATCCGACTGTTCAATGACGCGTAGGGATCCTGGAACACCATCTGCACCCGCCTGCGGAACTTCAGCAGGTCCTTGCCGCGCAGCGCGAACGGGTCGATACCGTCGAAAGTCACCGTGCCCGCCTCGGGGCGCTCCAGCATCATCAGCGTGCGCGCCAATGTGGACTTGCCACAACCCGATTCGCCGACAAGCCCAAGCGTCTGTCCGCGAGCCAGGTCCAGGTCGATCCCGTCGAGTGCGCACAGCTTGCCCTTGCTTCCGGGTACCCGGAAGGACTTGGTCAGGCCGCGAACGGACAGCAGTTGTTGTTCAGACATTGGTGACCTCCTCGGGGAAGTGGCATGCCGACTTGCGCCTGGCGCCGACGGGCGCAAGGGTGGGCCGCGTGCTGCGGCAGACGTCGCTGGCCAGCGGGCAGCGCGCCTGGTAGACGCAACCCTCCGGAATGGAGTGCAGGTCCGGCGGGGCGCCGCCGATCGACTTCAGGTGCGCGCCGCGTTCGGCGTTGACGGGGACCGAGTTGAGCAGCCCCTTGGTGTAGGGGTGCTTCGGGTTGGCGAATACCTCGGCCACCGAACCGGTTTCGACGACATTTCCCGCGTACATCACCGCGACGCGGTCGGCTTCCTCGGCCACCAGTGCCAGGTCGTGGGTGATGAGTACGACGGCCATGTCGTACTCGGTGCGCAGGCTCTTGAGCAGCGCCATGATCTGCGCCTGCACGGTGACGTCCAACGCCGTCGTTGGTTCGTCGGCGATCAGCACCCGGGGGTTGAGCGCGACCGCCATCGCGATCAGCAGGCGCTGCCGCATGCCGCCGGAGAACTGGTGGGGGTAGGAGTTCATCCGCTCCTGTGGCTGCGGAATCCCCACGCGCGCCATCAGTTCCACGGCCTTGCGCTTGGCCTCCTTGGCCTTCATGCCGTGGTGGATGCGGAACGGCTCGGCCAGCTGGGTACCGACGGTGTACAGCGGGTTGAGCGCGGTGAGCGCGTCCTGGAAGACGATGGCCAGCTCGGTGCCCGCCATCTGCCTGCGCTTCTTGCGGTCGAGGGCCAGCAGGTCTGCCGTTTCGTTCCGGCCGGCGAGCTCTGCCGTTCCCGAGGTCACCTCGGCGACAGGCTCGAGCAGCCCGACGAGCGCGGTGGCGGTCATCGACTTGCCGCAACCGGATTCGCCCAGCAGTGCCAGGGTTTCGCCGCGGTGGGCCGCGAACGTCACGTGGTCGACGGCGCGCACGGTGCCGGAGATGGTGCGGATGTCGACGGTCAGATCCTCGACCCGAAGGGCGGGGTCGGCGTCGACGCGTTCGGCGGACGGGTGTTCGGCGACAGCGGTCACTAGATGGCCTTTCCGGTCTTGGTGAAGCGGGACAGACGCTTCTGGGGAACCGTGAGCCTCCACCGCTGGGCTGGGTCCGTCGCAATGCGGGCCCACGCGGCGAGGATGGTGGCCGACACCGTCGTGATGACGATGGCCAGGCCGGGGAAGAACGACAGCCACCAGGCGGTGTGCAGGTAGGTGCGGCCCTGCGCGACCATCAGACCCCAGCTGACGTCCGGCGGCTGGATGCCGATGCCCAGGAAGCTCAAGGAGCTCTCCGCCAGCATGACGTAGCAGAAGTCGAGCGTCGCGACGGTCAGCAAGGTCGGCAGCACGATCGGCAGTACGTGCCGCGTGATGATCGAGGTGCCGCTGGCACCGAACGTCCTTGCGGCGTCGACGAACACCCGACTGGACAGTTCGGCCGACTCGGCACGTGCAGTGCGCAGGTAGACCGGGATGCGCGTGATCGCCAGCACCAGAACGATGTTCGCGGCGCTCGGGGAGAACACGTAGAGCACCACCACCGCGAGCAGCAGCGATGGGAAGCTCATGATGACGTCGGCCACCCGCATGGCGATCGTCTCCCGCCAGCCGCGGTAGTAGCCGGCCCACATCCCGATCACGGAGCCCACCACCCCTGAGATGACGACCGCGGGGATGGCCACCGACAACGTGGTCTGGCAGGCGACGATGAGCCGGGCCAGCATGCTGCGTCCGAGCGGGTCGGTACCCAGCACGTTGGCCCATCCATGCGCCAAGGTGAACGGCGCCTGATTCGAGTTGTCGAGGTCGATGTGAGTGGCCAGGTTGCCCATCACCATCGGGCCGATCAGGGCGGTGAGGAAGACCAGTGCCAGTACGGCCGCGGCGCAGGCGGCCACGCGATCGTTGATCAGCATGCGGAACCAGAGCGAGCGGCCGGACTTGCGCTGACCGGCGTCGTCCGCCCCGACGATGGCGGTCGTCGGCTTGACCGGGATCAGATCGATTTGAGTACTCATTCTTCTGTCTCCCTTAGACCTTCGCCGGTTCGCGGACACGGGCATCGAGCAGCGCGTAGCAGGCGTCGATGGCGATGTTCAGCACGAAGATGCTGACGGCGGTGAGCAGCACGGCGGCTTGGAGGACCGCGAAGTCGCGTTGCAGAATCGCGTCGATCATCAGCTTGCCGATGCCGGGCCATCCGAAGATCGCCTCGACGACCACGGCGCCGTTGATCAACCCGACGGCCAGATCGCCCGCGACGGTGAGCGCAGGCGCCGCGGCGTTGCGCAGCGCGTGGTGGGTGACGACCCGAAGGTCGCTGGCGCCCTTGCTGCGCGCCAGTCGCACGTAGGGCGCGGACAGCGCGGACACCATCGCCCCTCGAACCACCTGGGTGAGCACGCCGAGTGGACGGATCATCAGGGTGGCGATCGGAAGGATCCAGGACAGCACCCCGCTGTCGACTCCCGACGTCGGAAGGACGCCGAGCAGGACCGCGAAGAGCCACACACCGGTGATCGCGAACCAGAAGTCGGGGATGCTGGCGGCGGTCATCGACAGCAGGCTGGAGAACCGGTCGGCCAGCGAGTTGGGCCGGTAGGCGGCCCAGCACCCGATGACGATGGCACCGACGATGGCGAGAAGCATTGTGGTGAAGGCGAGTTGAAGCGTGGCAGGGAAGGCGCGGAACGCCATCTCCGATGCCGACTCGCCGGTACGCATCGACGTGCCGAAGTCGAGGTGGATGACACCCTTGAAGTAATCAACCATCTGCGTGAACAACGGCTGGTCGAAGCCATTCTTGGCGGCGAAGGCCGCGCGCTGGTCCGGGGTCGCAGACTCGGGCAGATAGAGGTTGGTGGGATCACCGGTGAGCCGGGCCAGCAGGAAGACACCCAATAGCACGATGATCAATGGCAGTGCGCTGGTGTACATCCGGCGGCGAACGAACGAAAACATGGGCTACGGCCTCCCGTTTGTCACTGCTGGTCGGTGCGGTCGGCGGACGCGAAACGCATCTCGGAGAGACGCATCTCGTCGCCGGTCGCGGAGTTGGGCTGATAGTCGACGCGCGCCGACTTGGCGAGCACACCGTTCATGTGCGCGATGTACGCGAACTGCGCGACCTCGTTGGGTTCCTCGGCGAACAGCTTGGCGTATGCGTCCTGCCGCTGTTGACCGGTGAGTTCTCCCGCCGCTTCGATCTCGCGGTCGAAAGCAGGTGTGCCGTAGCCGTTTTGCGCGCCGTCGGTGCGCATGTACTGGTCGACGCTGAACGCTGCATCACCGGCCTGGTTGCCGTGCATGATCAGCGCCACGAACGGGCCGCTGTTGTCCGGGAAGGGCCGCAGTTGATATTGCAATTGGCCCGCCGTGTCCATCATTTCGATCTTGACGTTGAGTCCGGCCTGGCTCAGCTCGTTCTGGATGACCTCCATGGTCTCCGTGATCTTCGGGAACTGTGCGGTACGTCCGATCAGTCGGATCTGCTTGTCGACGGGCACACCGGCGGCCCGCGCCTCGTCGACGAGCTGTTTGGCCTTCTCCGGATCATGCGGCCACAGCTGCAGATCCGAGTTGTAGCCGACGACCCCTTCGGGAATGAGTTGCGCGGCCGGCTCACCCATCCCCCGGAACAATGCCTTCACGATGCCGGTGCGGTTGATCGCGTAGTTGATGGCCTGGCGGACGCGGATGTCGTTCAGCGGCGCTTCGGTGCCCGTGATGCGCAGCGCGGTTGTTTCGTTGTTGGGGAACGCCACGCCGAGGTCGCCTGCCCCGTCCTCCGGACCGAGCAAGGTGCCGATGTCTGCTTCGTCGTTGACGACCATCGCTGCGCGCACACTTCCCTCGCTGCGCCACTGGTATTCGGCGTGGGCGAACTCGGGCTTCTTGCCCCAGTAGGTGTCGTTGCGCACCAGGCGCAGCTTCTGGCCGTACTCCCAGTCTTGGATGGCGTAGGGGCCGGTGCCGATCGGCTCTCGCACCTTCTGTGTGGTGCTCGTCGAGCGCGGCACGATCTCGACGAACGAAATCCGCAGCGGCAGAATCGGATCGACCTTCTCGGTGCCGACCGTCACGGTGGTGTCGTTGGGTGCGGCCACCACGAGCTTCTCGTCGCCGAACACGTATCCGTCCACGTTGCACTGCAGGTCGGAATTCACCGCGCGGTCGATGGAGAATGCGGCGTCGGCGGCGGTGAAGGGTGATCCGTCGGAGAAGGTGACGCCCTTGCGGATGTCGAAGGTCCATTCGGTCGGCGAGCTCTGACGCCACCCCGTGGACAGAAGCGGTTGCAGGTCACCGCTTTTCGGATCCCGTTCGACGAGCGGTTCGGTGATGTTGGAGCGGACGACGACGCCGGTCGACGTCAGCGAGCTCTCGCACGGCTCGAGGGTCGGCGGTTCCTCCTGCAGCACGATGCGCAGGGTGTTGACGTCGTAGCCACCGTGGCCCGAGTTGGCTACGGTGCAGCCGCTGGCGGCAACCGCGAGTCCGGCGAGGACTAGGGCCGCCGTGATGCGGCGGCGCCGCGGGATGCGTGCTGCGGGGCTCATGGATCCTCCGGGCTGCTGTTGTTACGTCCACGTATGTAGATGGAGCGTGTGATCGCAGACACACGGTAAGGACGGCGTCGAGAGAGCGTCAACCCCAGCGAAATGGCCCAAAACCGGCTCGGACCATTGCTGCCAGACCTGCTTTAGCGCGCTGAAAATGGCGACTGACCTGGGGGTTCGGACTTGACTCTGGATCGGCGATACCGTGCAGGCACTACGAAATGCATAGTCATGCCGTTTCGCTATAAGTCCATACCAATTCGGAGTTGGACGGGTATTCGCAGGTCGTCGTAGCGTGGTGCTCATCATGAGTACCGAACACGACACCCCGCAGGCTCGATCCGTCCTGCAAGTCGGGCCGCTCAAGCCGTCCCTGTCGCAGACCCTGATGGCCGAATACGGGGCCAGCGTGCTGCCCGACGAACCCGCCGCGCGCGACGCGTTCCTGTCGTCTCACGGCCGGGAGGTCGGCGTGGTGGTGACGTCGGGTCGAACGGGGGTGGACGCCGCATTGATGGCGGCACTGCCGAACCTCGGCGCCGTCGTGAACTTCGGAGTCGGATACGACACCACCGACGTGGACGCCGCCGCGGCGCGCGGGATCGGCGTCAGCAATACCCCCGACGTCCTGACCGACTGCGTGGCCGACACGGCCGTCGGGTTGACGATCGACGTGATGCGGCAGTTCTCCGCCGCGGATCGGTACGTGCGGGCGGGCCGTTGGCCTGCCGAGGGCAACTACCCGCTGACTCGGCAGGTGAGCAACACCCGCGTCGGGATCATCGGACTCGGCCGGATCGGAGGCGCTATTGCGCTGCGCCTCAAGGCTTTCGGTTGCACGATCTCGTACCACAATCGGCGTCCGGTCGACGGCTCGCCGTACGAGTACGTGTCGTCGCCGGTGGAGTTGGCGGAGCGCGTCGACGTGCTGGTCGTGGCCGCCGCCGGCGGCGCAGGCACGCAACGGCTCGTCGATCGCGACGTCATCGCGGCGCTCGGCGCGGAGGGGTTTCTGGTCAACATCGCGCGCGGCAGCGTCGTCGACGAGGTCGCGTTGGTGGAGGCACTCGAAGCGGGCCTGCTGGCCGGGGCCGGACTCGACGTGTTCGCCGACGAGCCGAACGTGCCCGAGGCGCTGTTGACGATGGACAACGTCGTGGTGCTACCGCACGTCGCGAGCGGCACCGTCGAGACGCGCGCGGCGATGGAGGACCTCACGCTGCGCAACCTCGACCGCTTTCTGCGTACCGGGGACCTGGTCACCCCGGTGCCGATGCCCGTTTCGACGTCCGGCTAGGGCGTCAGCTCACCTGACGTTGCAGCCGCTGGCCATGTTGTGGCAGTGCCCGCTCTGGCAGGTACCGCAGTTGCAACCGCACGCGACGTGCGCCTGTGGCGCGGGGCGCGGCGGCGGCTGCTGGATGTAGACGTCCCTGTCGCGGTCTTGTCGGTGTCGTCCCATGTCAACTCCCTAGAACACTGTCCATCCGACGCTAGCCCTGCATTCTTGCCACACAAGCGCTTTCGCCGTGTTCGTCGATGCGGATCAGCGGCCGCCGAAGAGCAGTTCGGTCAGCGCACGTTCGGCCAGCTCCTGCGGATCGTCGGTGATGCCGACGTGGGCAAAGTCGCTCCCGATGGCGAGCGTCGCGATTCCGTGGATCAATGACCACACCGGACCTGCGATCTCGCGCGGATCGCCGGCGGGCAGGAGGTTCGCCCGCTGACAGGCAGCGATGGCGCCCAGTAGGTCGTCGAAGGCGCGCTCACCCGCGATGAGCAGCTCGGGGTTGTGTACCTTGTCGAGCTCGGCGCCGAACATCACCTGGTAGTAGTCGGGGTGGGTGACCGCCCAGCGCACGTACGCCCGGCCCATGTCGAGCGTCTGCCGGACCAGGTCGGACTTCTCAGCGGCGACGGCGTCGAGCGCGTCGTGAAGCTGGATGAAGCCGGCAGTGGCGACCGCAGCCACCAGCTGAGCCTTGTCCGAGAAGTGGCGGTACGGCGCAGCGGGACTGACTCCGGCGCGCCTGGCGACCTCTCTGAGCGTGAAGCCCTTGGGCCCCTTCTCCGCGACCAGACCCAACGCCGCCTCGGTGAGCGCCCGCTTCAGATCGCCGTGGTGATAGGTGTTCCGCTGCTCGTCCGAGCGCTCGGGAAGCTTCTCTCGACGAACCATGTTATCGATGTTAACATCAACTTATGTGAACGTCGTCAACATCAATCAGGAGGGTTCGAACATGTCGAAGAAACAGGAAGCCGGCTGGGCCGTAGTGACCGGCGCGAGCTCGGGCCTTGGCGCATTGTTCGCCGAGAAGCTCGCCGCGCGCGGTGTGCCACTGGTGCTGGCCGGACGAGACGAAGTGCGCCTGACGGAGGTCCAGCGGCGGGTTCGGCAGCTGGCTCCTGGCGTCGACGTCGAGGTGGTCGTCGGCGACCTCGGCAGTGCGACTGGGGTGGACGCCCTCGTCGGCGTGCTCGGCGGGCGCACGGTCGACGTCCTGGTCAACAATGCGGGCTTCGGCACCTACGGCCCGCTGCAGGAGATCGACCCGGCCAGGGACCGCGACCTGATCGCCGTCAACGTCGACGCGTTGGTGCGTCTCACGCACGCGGTGCTGCCGGGAATGCTGGCCCGCGGCCATGGGCGGATTCTGAACGTCGCTTCGACCATCGCGTTTCAGCCCGGGCCGTACCAGGCCACCTACGGGGCATCCAAGGCGTTCGTCCTGTCGTTCAGTCAGGCGTTGTGGGCCGAGACGCGAGGCACGGGCGTCACCGTGACCGCGCTGTGCCCAGGTGCCACGCGCACCGGGTTCGTCGACGCACTGGAGGCGGACGTGTCGCAGACCGCGATCTACCAGCGACTCGCCGCACCCGAACCCGTTGTGGCCGCAGGACTTCGAGCGATGGACCGCGGCCGGCCGATCGTCGTGCCGGGACTGCGGAACCGGTTGCTGGCCACCGGCTCACGGCTCAGCCCCGGGTGGGTCGGTGCGCTCATCAGTGGCCGGATGCTGCGCCCCGCCCGAGCGCCTCGATCCGTCGCCGCAACGAAATGACCACCGGCAGCGTGGCGGACGTGGCCGGGCGCATGGTCGCCGAGGTGCGCGACGACCCCGCGGCTCGGATCCGACTTGCCGCCGACACCTACGCGTTTGGCCGCCGACGGTATCGGCCCTACCGGAAGGCAGTGGTCGCCTTCATGCGATGGCAGCAGGCGCGTGGGGTGCTCAACGCGATGGACGCCGACGCGCCCGGCAGCCCGTGGTGGCGCGCGGTCAACGAGGACCTGCTGCGCGACGCGGTCGAAGCGAAACTCCTCGTCCAGCGCGGCGGCGGGAGTCCATCGCGACCGACGGTCGGACGCTGGGTCGCGTTCTTCGAATCGCCGTCCGCACGGTCCTGGTACGGCGCACACAACGCGAGCGTCGTGGCCGGCTACCTGGCGCACTCGGCACTGGCCGCGCTCGAGTCGCCCGTCGAGCGCTTCTTCATGAACGTCGTCCTGATGCGGGTGTTGTACGCCCACGCGCTGGTGCTCGACGGCGCCCTCGCGCTGGGGCGGTTGTCGTTCCTCGCCCGGCTGATCGGTCATCCCAGGGCGCGCGGCCCACAGGCGTTGCTTTCGCTGAAACACGTACTGCCCGATCGCTATCCGATCGTCGGCCTTGGCGTGGCCGACGTCATCGAGCTCGAGAGCAAGATGGGCCGACTGATCGACCACGGGGTGATCCGCGCCAGGATCGACGACCTCTACACCTCGTCCGCGCGGGCGCTGAGCGAGCCACTGCTGGCCGACTTGATCCGGTATGGCGAGCCGGCCTACGCATGGCCGGTGAGTCAACAGAGCGTGTGGAGGCCACGGCGTCGGGGTTGGTTGACGCCGCTGCTCGAGTTCGCGACCCGTCCGGCACCTGCCGTCGCGTGACTTGCCCGCTAACCGACGACGTCCTCGACCAACTCGTCCGTCGTCCATTCACGTTGCGGCAGGACGTCTCTCAACAAGCGAAGCAACGCGGGGTTCGAGCTGTCGCCGCGCCACACCGCGTCGAGCTCCACCGGACGCTCCCGGAAGGCCCCGATCGAACGGAACACGACGCCGTCGGGATGAAGCGTCGCCGCCGACGCGGGCACCAGTGCCAGTCCGATCCCCGACCGGACGAGCACCAGCATGGTGTGCACCTGCGTGACGTACTGCACGTAGCGCGGTGTCGCGCCCGCGATGGTGAACGTGCTGATCAACAACTCGTTGAAGTACCTGGCCTGCACCGGCGAGTACATGATGACGTCCTGGCCGTCGAGGTCGCCCAGCGTCAGCTGCCGAGTGAGCCCTGCCAGCGGATGGTCCTGCGGAAGCGCGGCGATGAGCTGTTCGTGCAGCAGCGGCCGGGACACCAGGCCGGGCCGGTTCAGGGGCGGGCGCGCCATGCCGAGGTCCAGTTCGCCCGTCATCAGCCCTTCGATCTGCACGGCCGTGACCATCTCGCGCAGTTCGAGCTTGACGTCGGGCAGCTTCTCGCGCGCCCGCTCCAACAGGCGGGGCAGCACCGCGTGGGCCGACGCTGCCGTGAAACCGACGACGACGGTGCCGAGATCCCCTGCGGGGATGCGCTTCACGGTCTGCGCCGCCCCCTCGGCGAGCTGCAGGATGCGGCGGGCGTCGGGCAAGAAGGCCACCCCGGCCGGGGTCAGCATCACCGTGCGCGTGGTGCGATCGATGAGTTGCACGCCGAGTTCGCCCTCGAGCTGCTGTATCTGCCGACTGAGCGGCGGCTGAGTCATGTGGAGCCGTTCGGCGGCCCGTCCGAAGTGCAGTTCCTCAGCGACGGCGACGAAGCACGACAGCCTGGCCAAGGAAAACACCGATGCACTCCCAGTATGAGTCGGCGCGTCCGTCGCACCGATGGTGCATGAGTGTAGCTACCAGCGTGGGCTGACGGCCTCGAAATCCGGGTTGATGCCCTTCATGTAACCGGTGTCGTCCCGGTCGCGTAGTCCGCACTTGACGTACTGCTCGTGCAGCGCCGCGAGCGCGTCGTCGTCGAGCTCGATGCCGAGCCCGGGCGTCGTCGGGACGGCGACCGAACCGTCCCGGAACTCGAGCACGCCTGGTTTGACGACGTCTTCGGTCTTCCACGGCCAGTGCGTGTCGCAGGCGTAGGTGAGGTTCGGGGTGGCGCCCGCGAGGTGCACCATTGCGGCCAGGCTGATGCCCAGGTGGGAGTTCGAGTGCATCGACAGGCCGAGCCCGAATGTATCGCAGATGCCGGCCAGCAACCGCGAGCGCTGAAGGCCGCCCCAGTAGTGGTGGTCGGAAAGCACAACGCGCACCGACTGTTTGGCGACAGCGGGCGCCAGCTGATCGAACGCGACGACGCACATGTTCGTGGCCAACGGCATCGGTGACTGCGAAGCGACCTCGGCCATGCCCTCGAGGCCGGGAGTCGGATCTTCGAGGTACTCGAGGATCCCCGCGAGTCCGGAGGCCACCTTGATCGACGTCTGTGGCGTCCAGGCGGCGTTGGGGTCCAGCCGCAGCGGGTGGCTGGGAAACGCGTCGTGCAGCGCCTCGATGGCCTTCATCTCCTCGTCGGGCGGGAACACGCCGCCCTTGAGTTTGATTGCGGTGAAACCGTATTCGCCGATCATGCGCTGAGCCTGGGCGACTATGCCTGCCGGATCGAGGGCCTCCCCCCACGGATCGGCCTCACGGCCGGGATGGGCGGCCCACTTGTAGAACAGGTACGCGCTGAACGGCACGGACTCGCGGACGAGTCCGCCGAGCAGATCCGACACCGGACGGCCGGTGGCACGGCCCTGTACGTCGAGGCAGGCCACCTCGAACGGCGAGAGCACCTGGTCGACGGCACTCGCCGAGGTGATCATTCCGGCGGTACCCACGGCGGCGTCGTCACCGCGAAGCCGGTCGGCGATCGCCGCGCGGATCGCGTTGAGCGCGAACACGTCCAGCCCGGTGATCGCGTCGGCGGCGGATTGCAGTCGGCCCAGGTGCCGGGCGTCGGCGTAGGTCTCTCCGAGCCCCACCAGCCCCGCATCGGTGTCGAGTTGGATGATCGCCCGCAGCGCGAACGGCTGGTGCACGCCGACGGTGTTCAGCAGTGGCGGGTCGACGAACGCGACGGGCGTGATCCGCGCCCCCGTGATGCGAATCCGGCTGGCGCCCATCAGGATCCTCTGTTCTTCGCGCAAGCGCTCATCACCGCACGGCTGCCAGTTCGTCGGCGATCACCGCACGGCCCGCCGCCAAGATCTGCGCGAGTTCGGCGAGATCCTCCGGCGACGGCATGATCAGAGGCGCCCGGACCGGGCCTGCGTCGATGCCCTCCATCGTTACGCCGGCCTTGATCAGCGACACGGCGTAGCCGGGCACGGTGTCGCGCAGCCTCACCAGCGGGTGGAAGAACTCGCGCAGCAGCGCCGCGGTGGTGGCTTCGTCGTTGCGTTCCAATGCTTCGTAGAACGCCAGCGCCAGTTCGGGAGCGAACGCGAAGGTGGCCGACGAGTACAGCGTGACGCCGATGGCCCGATACGCCTGCTGGGACACCTCGGCGGTGGGCAGCCCGTTGAAGAACTGGAACGGCTTACCCGACGGCACCAGGGCATCCGTGACGGCCCGCACGATCCGGGCGACCCGGTCGATGTCACCCGTGCCGTCCTTGAACCCCACGACGTTGGGGAACTGCGCCACCTCGACGGCCGATGCTTCGGTGTAGCGGGCGTTCGCACGGTTGTACACGATCAGCGGAAGGTCGGTGGCGTCGGCGACCTCACGGGTGTAGTCGACCAGCCCCTGCTGAGGCATCGTGACGAGGTAGGGCGGAAGCAGCAGCAACCCGTCGGCGCCGGATTGCGCCGCCACCCTGGCGAAGACCTTGGCTTGCGCGACGGACCCACCCGCCCCTGCGTAGACCGGTACCCGGCCGCCGGTCGCCTCGACGGCGGTCGCGACGATCTCGCCGAACTCACCGGCCTCCAGCGCGTGGAATTCGCCTGTGCCACAAGCGACGAACACTCCACCGGGTCCGGCGTCGACGCCGTTGGCGACGTGCTCGACCAGCTTGGCCAGGTCGACGTCGCCCGACTCGGTGAACGGGGTGACGGGGAAGAACAGTACGCCGTCAAGCATGTCGTGGAGCTCCTCGCTGGGTTGGGTGAGAGTCAGTCTTTGGTGAGTTGGCCGTCGATGCGACGCCAGAGCCCGTCGGGGTTGCCGTCGGCAATCACGCTGGGCAGCAATGCCTTCGGCACGTCCTGGTAGGCCACCGGCCGAAGGAAGCGCTCGATGGCGCGTGCTCCGACGGAGGTGGTGCGCGAGTCCGACGTCGCCGGATGGGGTCCGCCGTGGACCATCGCATACCCGACCTCGACGCCGGTGGGCCAGCCGTCGAACAGGATGCGCCCGGCCTTGGTCTCGAGAGTCGGCAGCAGCCGGGCCGCCTCGGGGTAGTCGGACTCGTCGGCGTGGACGGTCGCCGTCAACTGCCCTTCCAAAGCGGCTGCCACGACGTTCATCTCGTCGGCGTCGGCGCATCGGACCACCAGGCTCGACGCCCCGAACACCTCGGCCTGCAACACTTCCGAGCTCCGGAAGGATGCGGCGTCGGTGCTGAACAACGCGGCGCGGCAGGCCGTGGCATTGTCGCCGGCGTCGCCGCGGACGAGCAGATCGGCCTCGGCACTCAGCGCGCCGACACCAGCGGCATAACTCTCGGCGATCGTCGGGGTCAGCATCGGGGTGGCCGCCGACCCGGCCAGCGCATCGCGCGCCGCGGTGACGAACGCGTCGAGGCCGGGGCCGTCGACGGCGATGACCAGTCCGGGGTTGGTGCAGAACTGGCCCGAACCCATCACGAGTGAGGCGACGAATGCGCGTCCGAGGTCGGCGCCCCGCGTCGTAAGCGCTCCGTCGAGCAGGAACACCGGGTTGATCGAGCTCATCTCCGCGTACACCGGGATCGGCTCCGGCCGGGCTGCGGCGGCCGCGACGAGCGCCGTTCCGCCGGACCGGGATCCGGTGAACCCGACGGCCTTGATTCGTGGGTCGGTGACGAGTGCGGTGCCAAGCCCAGGACCCGAACCGAAGAGCAGTGAGAACGTCCCGGCGGGAAGCCCTTGGGCGGCCACGGCGTCGGCGATGGCGTGGGCGACCAGCTCCGACGTGCCCGGATGGGCATCGTGCGCCTTGACCACGACGGGGCAGCCGGCGGCCAGGGCCGATGCGGTGTCGCCTCCGGCCACAGAGAACGCCAGCGGGAAGTTGCTCGCGCCGAACACGGCGACGGGTCCCAGCGGGACGGCGCGCTGGCGAATATCGGCTCGCGGCAAGGGAGTTCGATCGGGCTGGGCGGGGTCGATGCGCGCACCCGTCCAACTACCCTCGCGCAGCACGGCCGCGAAGAGCCTGAGTTGACCGGTGGTACGGCCAACCTCACCGGTGATGCGGCCCTCGGGCAGACCCGTCTCTGCGACCGCGCGGGCGATGATGGTGGCGGCGCGGGCTTCGATGTTGGCGGCGACGGCTTCGAGGAACTGGGCGCGCTGCTCGGAGGTGGTCGACCGGTAGGCGGCGAACGCGGCGGCCGCTGCGGCACATGCCGCCTCGACGTGTGAGGCGTCGCCGTGGCGGTAGGCGGGCTCCAAGACGACGCCCGCGGCGGGGTCGAAGCCACGAATCTGCTCACCCGTGCCCGAGACGGGAACTCCGGCGATGATCATCTGCCCGGTCAGCTGGCTGGAATCGGGGATCGTTGCTGTCACCTGGCCAACGCTATGGCCCCAATCCATACGTGTCCAAGACCGATTTTCCGGTCATTGATAGCGAAAGTGAATTAGTCGACGACCTTGCACGTGCCGAAGGTTTGGTTAGCCTAAGTTCAAGCCGCCGTCTTCCTCGACAACCCGGTACACCGGGCGTACGCGAAACCGTCCGACGTCGTCGACGCCATCGGCCTCAAGGGCGACGAGCACGCCCTGGAACTCGGACCCGGCCCGGGTTTTACAGCACCGAGTTGGTCCGCCGGCTGACGACCGGTCGGCTCGAGCCGTTCGACGTGCAACCCGAGATGCTCGAGAAGGCGCGTCGCAACCTCGAACGCGCTGGCTACGTCGACGTCGGCTTCCACGCAGGTGAAGCGGGCGCCCCGTTCCGTTGCGAGTGAGTGATCTTTAGTGGTCACGCGACTCGCACCCCATCTCGGGGTTGGTCGGCAGCCGTGCGGCTGCGTCCCTTCCGCGCTTCATCGCCACCTGCCGGGCGTGGCCCGGTCTTACGGTCGGCTCCACGCTTGACGGCGGCCCCGACTGGGCCGACGACGCTAGATGTTTCCTCGTAGCGTGCGAGATTCACGGCGGCGTTGTCATCACGCTGGTGCGTGATCGAACAGGCCTCGCATTGCCAATGTTCGGCCCATCCGATGTCCTGCACATGGCCGCAGCCATGGCAGGTTTTCGACGACGGAAACCACCGGTCGGCCACCACCAGTGCCGATCCGTACCAGCCTGTCTTGTACGACAGGTGCCGGCGCGGGGTACCTAGGGCGGCATCGGACAGCCCGCGCCGACGTGCGCGCGCACCCGGAAGGCCGTTTTGCCGCAACATCCCCGCCACGTCCAAACCTTCAACAACGATCCGGCCGTGAGTTTGAGCCAACCGCGTCGTCAGGACATGCACATGGTGGGTACGGACATCGTTGACCCGGCGATGCAGCCGGGACATCTGTGTGGTGCGCTCACGGTAACGCCGTGAGCCCTTCGTGCAGCGCGACCGCGCCCTGCAGACGTGCCGCAACTCGCGCAAAGCTGCATCAAGCGGGCGTGGATTGGGCACTTGTTCAAGCACCGTGCCGTCAGCGTCAGCAACGGTGGCCAGACGACGCACACCCACATCGACACCCACCCGTGAATCAGGAAGGGCCACCCGCGGCTGTTGGGGGCGTTCGACGAGCACTCGCACGCTCGCGTCCAGCCGGGTACCGTTGCGCCGCACGCTGATTGCCAGCACCCGCGCCCGGCCTTTCGCAATGAGCCGCTCAATCCGGCGGGTGTTCTCATGTGTGCGGACGGTGCCGATGACCGGCAGTGTGAGGTGCCGTCGGTCGGGCTCGACCCGCATCGCGCCGGTCGTGAACGACACCCGATCGGCGTCGTGTCCCTTCTTCTTGAAGCGGGGGAAACCCATCGGTTTGCCGTCACGTAGGCCGGATCGGGAGGTCTGCCAGTTCCAGTACGCGTCGACCGCGCCGTCGATGCCATCGGCGTAGGCCTCTTTCGAACATTCCGGCCACCACACGACACCGGTCTCAGCGTTGACGCACACGTCGTCCTTGACGCTGTTCCAGCGTTTGCGCAGCACCCGCAGCGACGGTTTCGCTGCCGCGAGACCGGTTGCGTGCCACGCCTCGATGTCGGCCTTCAGGGTGGCCACGGTCCAGTTGTATGCCTTGCGACGAGCACCGAAATGCCGCGCCAACGCGCGGGCCTGGTCCTCGGTCGGATCCAGCGTGAACCGGAACGCCTGCACCGTGCAGCCCTCAGGAATCTCGAACTTCGCCACCTCAGGCCGCCTCGGTCACGACCTTGTCGACCGGGATCTGCTGGTCCGTGGCCCACGCGGTCACCCGCGCCACCTGCCGATCCAGATCGGCTTTCTGGCCCGCTGACGACACCCGCGCGTACTCCGCCGTCCGCCCGTGCCGGGCCGTCTCGGCCGCCGCATCGTTGACGAGGATCGGCCGACCTACTCGTCGGGCCGGAACCGGCAACAGCCCAGCGTGATACCAGCGATACGCCGTCACCAGCGCAACACCGTTGCGCTCAGCCCTCACCGCCAAATTCATGCTCTCGTTCCTACAGCACACCCCCGACAACTACCGACCACTCAACCCGCAACAGCTGGCAACCCCCTTCGCCGACGCCACCTTCGACGTGGCGTTCCTCGCCGAGGTCATCGGGGAGGTGCCGGACCAGCCGGCCTGCCTGAACTCACTCGCCCGAGTCATCAAACCGGGCGGGGTCCTAGTGTTCGAGGAGTCCTTCCCCGATCCCGACCGGCTGACGGTGACGGAGCTGCGGGAGCTCGCCGAACCCGCGGGCTTCGCGTTCCTCGAAGCGCGGGGAGGCCGCTGGCGTGACGTCGTGCGGTTCGAGCGTCGCGCCGACTAAGCCGACGCCCGACCCCGCACGGCCAGCCGGTTCAGCACGTCGCGGCCCACTCCGCGGAGGTCCTGCCGCGGGCCAACCGGGATCAGCGTGACGCCGTCCGCGACGCCAGCCAGCTCGATGTCGGCCACTAGGCCGGTGAGCCCGTCGACGGTGCCCGTGTACCGCACCGTCTGCTCGTCGTCCGCGGCCAGCGTCGCGCGGGCGGTGCGAAAGTCGCCGGGCACGGCCACCGCGATGTCGAGGATGACGGCCACGTCGTGCTCGGCCCTGATGCGCGCCGCACCTCGTTGGGCGCGCTGGAGATCGGGTGCCGCAAGGCGAACTGCGCGGCGGCCCCCCGTCGTCAGCTCGGTCCAGTCGTCCTTCGCCTCGCCCGCCACGAACAGTCGCACGCCGCGACGGTAGGTCGCCCAACGCGGTTCGTCGACGGTTGCAATCAGCCCGAGTCCAGCGGAATGGGCGAATGTGACCTCAATCCGCGTGCGGCGCGGGCCGGACGGACGCGAAGGCTTAGTAGGTTTGTACCCGTGACGACGACGGAACCGCGGCCGGACATCCCCGCCCAGTACCTGTTGTCAGGGCAAGCCCCCGAACCAAGGACGCTGATCGACGTCCTCTATGCCACCGCCGAGCGTCACCCCGACTCCCCCGCCATCGACGACGGCGACGTGCAACTCACCTATGCCGAGTTGATCGCCGACATCGAGGAGAGCGTCGAATGGCTCGCGTCTCGGGGCATCGGCCGCGGCGACCGCATCGGAATCCGCATGCCCTCGGGCACTTATGCGCTCTACGTCGCGATCCTGTCGACGCTGGCCGCGGGCGCCGCCTACGTGCCCGTCGACGCCGACGACCCCGACGAGCGTGCCGAGTTGGTGTTCGGCGAGGCGGGCGTCGTCGGCGTCATCAAAGAAGGCGGATTGGTCCGTGGCCACGGGTTGTCCCGCGGATGGCGGGCCGGACGTCCGCTCGGCCGCGACGACGCCTGGATCATCTTCACCTCGGGGTCCACCGGAACCCCCAAGGGCGTCGCGGTGACGCACCACAACGCGGCGGCCTTCGTCGACGCCGAAGCGCAGATCTTTTTGCAAGACAATCCGCTTGGGCCCGGCGACCGGGTGCTCGCGGGGCTGTCCGTGGCGTTCGACGCATCGTGCGAGGAGATGTGGCTGGCCTGGCGCCACGGGGCCTGCCTGGTTCCAGCGCCGCGCTCACTGGTCCGCAGCGGGATGGACCTGGGGCCGTGGCTGGTGTCGCGCGACATCACCGTCGTCTCGACCGTGCCGACGCTGGCCGCGCTGTGGCCCGCGGAGGCGTTGGAGGCAGTCCGGCTGCTGATCTTCGGCGGAGAGGCCTGCCCGCCCGAGCTCGCCGAGCGCCTCGCCGTCGAGGGACGCGAGGTCTGGAACACCTACGGTCCCACCGAGGCGACCGTGGTGGCGTGTCTCGCCAAGCTCGAAGGGAAGGGCCCGGTCAGCATCGGCCTGCCGCTGCCCGGCTGGGATCTCGCCGTCGTCGACAAGGACGGCCAGCCCGTCGCCATGGGCGAGGTCGGCGAGCTCGTCATCGGCGGCGTCGGGCTCGCGCGCTACCTCGACCCAGAAAAGGACGCCGAAAAGTACGCATCGATGCCGACGCTGGAGTGGGCCCGCGCCTACCGCAGCGGCGACCTGGTCCGCCTCGAACCCGAAGGCCTCTACTTCCAGGGCCGCGCCGACGACCAGGTCAAGGTCGGCGGCCGGCGCATCGAGCTCGGCGAGGTCGACTCGGCCCTGGTGAACCTGCCCGGCGTCAGCGGCGGCGCGGCAGCGGTGCGCCGCACCGCGAGCGGCACGCCCCTGCTCGTCGGCTACATCGCAAGCGCCGACCCGGAATTCGACCTCACCGCGGCGCGCGCTGCGCTGGCCGAATCGCTGCCCGCCGCGCTGGTGCCCCGCCTGGTGCTCGTCGACGAACTGCCGACCCGGACGTCGGGCAAGGTCGACCGCAACGCGCTGCCCTGGCCGATCGAGGGCGACAGCGGCGCCGACGATCCGGCGCTCGCAGGCACCATGGGCTGGCTGGCCGGACTGTGGCGCGACGTGCTCGCCGCGCCGGTCGAGGGTCCGGAGGCCGACTTCTTCGCACTCGGCGGCGGGTCGCTGTCCGCAGCACAGTTGGTGGCCGCGCTGCGTGGCAAGTACCCGCAAGTGACCGTCGCCGACCTCTACGACCACCCGCGGCTCGGTTCGCTCGCCGGCTACCTCGACGAGCTCGAACCCCCACCGAAGGTCGAAACCCGCACGGTCAAACCGGTTTCCAAGTGGACGGGCCTGGCGCAGGTCGCTGCGTCGGTTCCGCTGGCGACCCTAGCGGGCATGCAGTGGGTCGTGTGGCTGGCGTTGCTCAACAATGTCGCTGCGGCGCTGCACCTCCTGCCGTGGACCGTGCCGGTGAACTGGTGGGTGCTCCTAGCAGGGTTCGTCGCGTTCGTCACACCGTTGGGGCGCATGGCGATTGCGGTGCTTGGAGCGCGCATCCTGGTCGGTGGCCTCACACCGGGCACCTACCGCCGTGGTGGGACGGTGCACCTGCGGGTCTGGCTTGCCGAACGGCTCGGGGAGGCCAGCGGCGCCGAGAACCAGTCTGGCGCTCCGTGGTTGGTCTACTATGCGCGCGCGCTGGGCAACAAGATCGGAAAGGGTGTCGACCTGCATTCGGCGCCGCCCGTCACCGGGATGCTCACCCTGGGCCACCGCTGTTCGGTCGAGCCCGAGGTTGACCTCACCGGGCACTGGATCGACGGGGACCTGTTCCACGTCGGACCGATCACCATCGGCAACGACGCCACGATCGGCGCGCGAACCACGTTGCTACCCAACGCCATCGTCGGCAAGAACGCCGACGTCGCACCGGGCTCGGGAGTGGTCGGCAAGGTCAAGGCAGGCCAGTACTGGAAGGGCTCCCCTGCGATGAAGTCCGGCAAGGCCCGCCATCCGTGGCCGGACGAACGCCCGCGCCGCGCACCGTTCTGGGTTGCGGTGTACGGCATCACGTCGATCCTGCTCGGCGGCGTGCCGCTGGTGGCGCTCGGCGCCGGGCTGGCGGTGCTCGGCTGGGCGGTGCGGCACACCACGTCGCTGGTGGACGCGATCATCCCGTTGGCCGTGTGGACCCCGGCCGCCACGCTGGTCGCGGTCGTCGTCTACGCAGCACTCACCATCGTCGGCGTTCGCATGCTGGCGCTGGGCCTGCGGGAGGGCTATCACCCGGTGCGCAGCCGGGTGGGCTGGCAACTGTGGGCCACCGAGCGACTGATGGACGCGGCTCGAAACTACCTGTTCCCCATCTACGCCAGCCTGCTCACGCCGTGGTGGCTGCGGCTGCTCGGCGCGAAGATCGGTAAGGGAACCGAGATCTCGACCGCGTTGCTCACTCCGAAGTTCACGGTCGTGGAGGACGGCGCCTTCCTGGCCGACGACACCATGGTCGCGTCCTACGAACTCGGTGGCGGATGGATCCACGTCGCGAAGGCCACCGTTGGCAAGCGGGCGTTCCTCGGCAACTCCGGCATCACCCAACCGGGCCGGCGGGTGCCCGACGACGGACTGGTGGCCGTGCTCAGCGCGACGCCGCACAAGGCCAAGGCCGGGTCGTCGTGGCTGGGCAGTCCGCCGATCCGGCTGCGCCGCCAACCCACGGCCGCCGACGTGCTCCGCACGTTCCATCCTTCCCCACGGCTGAAGGTCATGCGCGCGGCGGTCGAGACGTTCCGCATCGTCCCCGTGATCGTGACGTTTGCGATCGGCGTCACCGTGCTCGGCGGATTACAGGCATTGGCAAACGAATTCGGCTGGCTGTGGACCGCTCTGACCGGCGGCGTCGTGCTGCTAGTCGCAGGCGCGGTGGCCGGCACCATCGCCGTCGTCGCCAAGTGGCTGGTGATCGGACGGATCAAGGCCATCGAACATCCGCTGTGGTCTTCCTTCGTGTGGCGCAACGAGGTGTCCGACACGTTCGTCGAGACCGTCGCGGCGCCCTGGTTCGCCCGCGCGGCCAGCGGAACGCCGGTGATGAACCTGTGGCTACGCGCCCTCGGCGCATCCATCGGCCGCGGCGTGTGGTGCGAAACCTATTGGCTGCCAGAGGCCGACCTGGTCAGCCTCGGCCACGGCTCCACCGTCAACCGGGGGTGCGTGGTGCAGACCCACCTCTTCCACGACCGGATCATGCGCATGGACACCGTCGTGCTGGAGGACGGCGCGACCCTCGGCCCGCACTGCGTGGCGTTGCCCGCGGCCAAGATCGGCGCGGGCGCAACGGTGGGCCCCGCTTCGCTGGTGATGCGGGGTGACGAGGTGCCCGCGTCGTCCCGGTGGCAGGGCAACCCCATCGCGCCGTGGAATGCATTCGGCAAGAAGCGCGGTGGCGCACCCAAGGCGCCGAAGACCACTGGGGAATCCGCCGCGTGACCCGATCCGCAAAGAAGGCCGCGCGCAAGAGCCCGCCGCCGGTCATCGATCCCTACCTGCCAGGCAACGGCAACTTCGGCTACCGGGTATCCCGGTATGAGCTGGAACTCGAGTACAAGGTCAACGCCAACCGGCTGTCGGGCGCGGCCACCATCACCGCCGCCACGCTGGCGTCGCTGAAGACGTTCACCCTCGACCTCGCCGATCCCCTGACGGTGTCCAAGGTGTCAGTCAATGGCCGCCGGCCTGCGCAGTTCCGCCACTCCGCGGGCAAGCTGCACGTCACACTGCCTTCTGCGCTGCCCGCCGGGGCGGCCATGTCGATCAACGTGCGGTACGCGGGCAATCCACGTCCCATCCGATCCCTTTGGGGCGAAGTGGGTTTCGAGGAGCTCACGAACGGGGCCCTGGTCGCCGGTCAACCCAACGGCGCGGCGTCGTGGTTCCCCTGTGACGACCACCCGAGCTCCAAGGCCAGCTACCGCATCCAGCTCAGCGCCGACAACCCGTATCGCGTGGTCGCCAACGGCGAGCTGGTGTCCCGTCGTACCCGGGCCGCCATGACCACGTGGGTCTACGAGCAGGCCGAGCCCACGTCCACCTATCTGATGACCGTGCAGATCGGCGACTACGGCACCTATCGGTTGGCCAAGAGCCCGGTGCAGATGAACGCGGCACTTCCAGCTCGCTTGCGGCGCAACTTCGATCACGACTTCGGCCGCCAACCCGAGATGATGAAGCTCTTCATCGAACTGTTCGGCCCCTACCCGCTCGCGACGGGCTACACCGTGGTGGTGACCGACGACGACCTCGAGATTCCGGTTGAGGCCCAAGGTATTTCGATCTTCGGCGCCAACCACTGCGACGGGCAGCGCACCGCAGAGCGGCTCATCGCGCACGAACTGGCCCACCAGTGGTTCGGCAACTCGGTGACGGCGCGGCGCTGGCGCGACATCTGGCTGCACGAAGGTTTCGCCTGTTATGCCGAATGGCTGTGGTCGGAGAACTCGGGCGGGCGCACCGCCGACGACTGGGCCGCGCACTACCACCAGCGGCTCAAGTCGTCGCGGCAGGATCTGCTGCTGTCGGACCCCGGTCCCCGGGACTTGTTCGACGACCGGGTGTACAAGCGCGGCGCACTGACACTGCACGTGCTGCGCCACACCATCGGCGACGAGAACTTCTTCAGTCTGCTGCGGGACTGGACGACGCGACATCGGCACGCGACCGCCGTCACCGATGACTTCACTGGGTTGGCGGCCAACTACGCCGACGAATCGTTGCGGCCGCTGTGGCAGGCCTGGCTGTATTCCACGCGGGTCCCAGACCTGTGACCGACGGCGCCGCGGTACCGGCGCAGGGCCCCGTCACCCGGGGCAGTGTCGTCCGGGTCGGCGCCGCGACCGTGGTGAGCGCCGTGTTCGGCTACGCGGTGCTTTACCTCGCGGCGCGTGACCTGGAACCCGCGGGCTTCTCGGTGTTCGCCGTGTTCTGGGGAGCGTTCGGGCTCCTGGCGGGCGCCGCCAACGGCCTGCTTCAGGAGTCGACCCGCGAGGTGCGCCAGGCGCAGGTCGCGATTCCCGACGGCCCGCAGCTTCACCCGCTGCGGGTGGCCGTGCTGGTGGGCGTCGGCTCCGCGGCGACGGTCGTCGGCACCTCACCGTTGTGGTCATCTCACGTGTTCGTCGAGTCCCGGTGGCTCAGCGTCGCGCTGCTGGCCGCAGGCATCGCCGGCTTCTGCCTGCACGCGACGCTGTTGGGCGTGCTGGCCGGGGTGAACCGGTGGAGCCAATACGGCTCGCTCATCGTCGGAGACGCGACGGGGCGCGTCGCCGTCGCCACGGCCACCTTCCTGGTCGGTTGGGGCCTAGTCGGGTATCTGTGGGCGACGGTCGCCGGTTCGATCGCCTGGCTGGTGCTGCTGTTGGTGTCCCCCGCGACGCGCGCAGCGGCCCGGTTGCTCACCCCCGGTACGACAATGACGTTCCTGCGGGGCGCCTCGCACTCGATCGCCGCCGCCGGCGCCAGCGCCATCCTGATCATGGGGTTCCCCGTGCTGCTGAAGGCCACCTCCCAGGACCTCGGCGCGGCGGGCGGGGTGGTGATCCTCGCGGTGACGTTGACCCGCGCTCCCCTGCTCGTGCCACTCACCGCGATGCAGGGAAACCTGATCGCACACTTCGTCGACCAGCGCGCCGCGCGGCTGAAGGCGCTGGTGATGCCGGCCCTGGTAGTCGCAGGGCTCGGCCTGCTCGCGGTACTCGTCGCCGGGTTCGCCGGACCGTCGTTGCTCCAGTTCGCGTTCGGGCCGCAGTACCGGGCCGGGGGTGCACTGCTGGCGTGGTTCACGGCTGCGGCGATAGCCATCGCACTGCTCACCCTCACCGGCGCGGCCACGGTGGCGGCCGCCCTGCACCGCGCCTACGCCGCGGGCTGGATCAGCGCCACCCTGGCGTCGGCACTGCTGTTGTTGTGGCCTGCGCCGTTGGAAACGCGCACGGTGGTTGCGCTGCTGTGCGGACCGTTGGTCGGAATCGTTGTGCATCTGGTCGCGCTAGTGCGAGCACAGCAAGGCTGAGCGTGTAGTTTGTTCGGCATCGACACCGGAGACACCTCACCTGGCCGCTACCACGACGTTTGGCTCGTCGTCCCTGCCTTCAACGAAGCGAGCGTGATCGCCGAGGTGATCACCGACGTCCGCACCGTCTTCGACCACGTGGTGTGCGTCGACGACGGCAGCCGCGACGATACGGGCGAACGGGCACTGGCCGCAGGCGCGCACCTGGTGCGCCACCCCGTCAATCTCGGCCAGGGCGCCGCCATCCAGACCGGCGTCGAGTACGCCAGAAGCAGGCCGGGCGCCGCGGTGTTCGTGACCTTCGACGCCGACGGCCAGCACCGCGTCAAGGACGTGGTCCGCATGATCGACAGGCTCGTCGCCGAGCACCTCGACATCGTCGTCGGCACCCGTTTCGGCGACAGTGCACCCCAGCAAATGCCGAGACTGCGACGGATCTTGTTCCCGATCATCGCCAAGCTGAGCCCCGCCAGCCGGAAGTTGGGGCTCACCGACGCCCACAACGGGCTGCGGGTGTTCAACAAGACCGTCGCCGACGGGCTGAACCTCACCATGAACGGAATGAGCCACGCGAGCGAGTTCATCGCCGTGGTCGCCGAGAACAACTGGCGAGTGGCCGAGGAGCCCGTCGAGATTCTCTACACCGACTACTCGATGTCGAAGGGCCAGCCGCTGATCAACGGGATCAACATCGTCTTCGATGGGCTGCTGCGCGGAAGGATGCGCAAGTGAACTGGATTCAGGTACTGCTGATCGCGTCGATCGTCGTGCTGCTGGTGTACCTGCTGCGGTCCAGACGCAACGCGCAGTCCAAGGCGTGGGTGAAGGTCGGCTACGTGTTGTTCGTCATGGCGGCGATCTACGCGGTGGTCCGACCCGACGACACGACCGTGGTGGCCAATTGGCTCGGCGTCGACCGCGGTGCCGACCTGATGGAGTACGCGCTGGTGATCGCGTTCCTGTTCACGACGCTGAGCGCGTACATGCGGTTCAAGGACCTCGAACTGCGGTACGCCCAGCTGGCCCGCGCGATTGCGCTCGAGGGGGCGCGGGCCCCCGAGGACGGCTAGCCGAGCGCACCGAAACGCGCCCCGCGCCTAGCCGGCTTCATGGTCGCCTTCCGATGAGCAGGGTTGCTGAGCGTTGACGCTACGAGGTCAAAGGCATTGTTGAATCGGGTGTTTCCCTAACCCTCACGACAAACCACCGGAACTAGGCCCTGGCAGATGGTTCAAACCGTCGAAGGGGTCGATACGTAGGGAAACACCCGATTCAACTCCGATGTCCGGCAAATAGTGTCACGACATGACGATCAGAACCGCCACGCGCCGAGCCGCTGTGGCCATACGAACACCTGCATTACTTGCCATCGCAACCGCCATCGCCGCCTCCGTGCTGTCAGGGACTGTGGCGGCGCCGGTCGCAAGCGCGGACAGTTTGTCCAACGGGCTCAACGTGAGCTGCAATGCCGTAGGCGCTAACCAACTTACCTGCGTTATTAGCGGCTGTCCCCGAGTAAACGGCGACTACGTCGTCGACGCCGTGCACGTGATGGACAACGGACATCAAGACGAGTACCCATTCAAATGCATCAACGGCCAGACCGCCACGCATAACGTCGCCATCATCATCGGCAGTATCGGAAGTGGTGGATTCACGCTTGGGTTCCAGGGCTGCCGCAAGAAAGACCTTGAGGGGGATTGGTGCGGCCCCTGGGCGGACTACACATACAAGCCGCCCGCCGCCCCCGCCGCCCCGGCCGCCCCGGCTGCCCCCGCCGCCCCGGCTGCCCCGGCGGCAAAGCCGGACATTCAGTGTCCTGCAGGCTCGCCCACTCCGACCGTTCCGGCCAGCCAGACGTGCGCCCCGATCCCGGACGTGACCAACGCTATCCAGGCGTCATTCGGTGACCCTGGGCTCACGAGCGTCGACTTCAATGTCACCAACACGTCGAACATTGAAGCGTCGTGCAACTACACCGCTACGGCAAGTTCGTTGAATCCCTTGGTACCCAAGAAGACAACGAGACAGTTCAACGTTCCTGCGAATGGCAACCACACGGAGAGTTTCAGCGGCACCATAACCGGCACTACGTACAACGCCGTGCTGTCGTGCAAGGACGCCAGTGGCAAGCAGAAAGCGGAGCTGGGTCACGTCAACACGTCGGTGACGTGGTAGCCGCAGCGGAACTCTGAACTAATCGTCTGCCACGGTCCAATCTCCGCCGGGCCGTGGCAGACGTCTCGCAGGCGATTTCGGGCAGGTTCTAGCCCGGCAAGTCTCCGGTGATCAGCGTCGTCAGCAGCGCGATTCGGCGCTGTTCGAGTTCGGGTTGTGGCAGTACCGCGCGCACGATTGCGGCGCCGTCGAACGCATTCGTCAGCGTCGCCACCAAGGTCGCGAAGATCTCAGGCGGGAACCTGTCCGCCCCGGGCACGGCGCTGGCGACCTCGTAGATGTTCGCCGCGTACTCGGCGAGCACTTCCCGCAGCGTGGCGTTCAGCTTCTCGTCGGTGCGCGCAGCGATCAGCAGTTCGTACATCACGGCGTTCGTCGGGTTGGCCGTGACGTCGCGCATCACGACCAGGGATGCCTCGAGCACCGGTTCGCCCGCCGGGATCTCCGCCACTCGCTTGGTGAACAGCTCGAGTTGACGGCGCATTACCTCGTGCGCGGTGGCGGCCATGAAGTCGCCCATGGTGGCGAAGTGACGGAACAACGCACCGTCGGACACCTTGGCGCGCTTGGCAATCACGGCGGCCGATGCGCGTGCGTAGCCGACCTCGATGATGGTGTCGATGCTCGCGTCGAGCAGGCGCGCGACCGTCTCCTCACGGCGCTGTTGCTGGGTTCTGGCCATGTCAGACGAGCGCCCTCGCCCGTTCGGCACCGGCCCGCAGGAAGCGACCGGACTTGACCGTCTCGCCATAGCCTTCGCAGAACCGACCGTTGCGGAAGACGACGATGCCGTTGACGCCCGTCGCGACGACGGTCTCGTCGTTGCGGTTGACCATGCGCGAAAGTCCGCCGTAGAACGGAACTTCCGCTTCGTGATAGGAGTCGACCGAGTCGTTCAAGCCAGCTGGATCGATGACAACGAAGTCGGCGCGCTCACCCTCACGCAGGGTGCCCGCCGGAATGCCGAACCATTCGGCTACCTCAGCGGTCAGCCGATGCACAGCGTGTTGGACGGTGAGGAACGGGCGACCGGCGCGGTCGGCGTCGCGGACGCGTTTCAGCAGCCGCAGCGAGAAGTTGTAGAACGCCATGTTGCGCAGGTGCGCACCGGCATCCGAGAAGCCCATGTGGATCGACGGGTCCTTGGCGAGCGCGTCGAGGTGCTTCGGTCGGTGGTTGGCGACGATCGTCGTCCAGCGCACGTTGCGCTCGCCGTTCTCGACCAGGACGTCGAGGAACGCATCGAGCGGGTGCAGGCCACGCTCGTCGGCGAGCTGTCCGAAGCTCTTGCCCACGAGTGACTCGTCGGGGCACTCGACGATCGTCGCGTCGTGAAAGTCGCGGTGCCACAACGTGGGGCCGAGCTTCTTGCGGTCGAACGACCGACGGAACCGGCGACGGTACTCGGTATCGGCGAGCAGTTCATTGCGCTCGAGCTGGTCGCGGAGGTGCAGCGCCGCAGTGCCTGCGCCGAACTCCTCGAAGACCGGCAGGTCGATGCCATCGGAGTACAGCTCGAACGGGACCGGGAGGTGCTGGAACCGCACGGAAGCGCCGAACACCTTGTTGAGCAGCCTCGTGCCGGGACCGAGTACGTACACCGCACCCTGTGCGGACTTGGCATCGGCGGACACCAGCAGGCTCATCCGAACGCCCTTGCGGCGGCCGAACATCCGGCTGCTGGTGAGGAAGAACATCAGCGCCGAGATCGCGTTCGTGGTATTGGGCGCGCTCTGCAGTATCCGCCCGCGCTTGCGCAGCACGGAGATCAGCCTGCGACGTTCCCGCCAGGTCGCGAACGTCGACGGCAGCGCACGGGAGCGGTAGCGGTCGCCATCGAGTTTGTCGATGGGCGCATCCATTCCGGACATGCCGAGCAGTCCGGCGTCGAGCGCCTGTTCCAGAAGGTTGGCCATGCGGCTCAGTTCGGCGTTGGTCGGTTCGACGCCATCGGTGGTGGCGCGGTCGAGTCCCAGCACCGCGGTGCGCAGGTCCGAGTGACCGAGCATCGAGCCGACGTTCGGCCCGAGTGGCAGTTCATCCAGTGCGGCAACGTATTCCGCGGCTGATGACCACGTCTGGTTCGCCTCGAGCGCTCCAAAGACGTACTTGCGAGGGACCGCCTCCACCCGGCTGAACAGGTCGGCGGCGTCCTCCGAATTCGCGTACACCGTCGACAGCGAGCAGTTGCCGAGCAGGACCGTGGTGACGCCGTGCCGCACCGACTCCCGCAGGCCGGGGTCGAGCAGCACCTCTGCGTCGTAGTGGGTGTGGACGTCGATGAAGCCGGGAACGATCCACTTTCCCGCCGCGTCGATGACGTCCGGGCAGCCGGCCTCGTCCAGCGGCGTCATCGACACCGTCGCCACGATTCCGTCCCGTATGCCCAGCGTGCGGACCCTCGGGGCGCCGCCGGTGCCGTCGAACCACAGACCGTTGCGGAGGATCACGTCGTACGTCATGTCATGAACGTACAACAGATAGTGAGTACTTACAATCTTTTATTGCTGGCGGAAGTAGTCGACGGTCCTGCCCACGCCTTCTGAGAGTTCGACCTTCGGCGTCCAGCCCAGCACCTCGTTGGCGCGGCTGAAGTCCAGGCAGCTCCGCCGCAGATCCCCGAGTCGTGGCGGATGCAGTTCGGGCTCGTCGGGCTTGCCAGCTGCGGCGGCGATGGCCGAATGTAGTTGGCGCACCGAGGTTTCGACGCCGGTGCCGACGTTGAAGCGCTGACCGCCCCCGGCCTCACCCGAGGCACGCACGAACGCGTCGACGACGTCGTCGACGAACACGTAGTCGCGGGTATCGGTGCCGTCGCCGAAGATCTTGGTCGACTTGCCGGCGAGGAGCGCCCTCGAGAAGATCGCGACGACGCCGGCCTCCCCGTGCGGGTCCTGGCGCGGCCCGTAGACGTTGGCGGGTGCGATGTGGCTGCAGTCCAGCCCGTAGAGGTTGCGGAACATGTTCAGGTACACCTCGCCGCACACCTTGCTGGCGGCGTACGGGGACGACGGGTCGACGGGCATCTGCTCGTTGGTCGGGTATCCCGGCGGAGTGCCGTAGACCGAGCCGCCCGACGACGTGTGGACGACCTTGCGGACGCCCGCCTGGCGGGCCGCCTCGGCGAGCCGCACGGTGCCTACGACGTTGACGCTCGCATCGAACTGCGGTTCGTCGACCGAGCGGCTGACCGAGATCTGGGCGGCGAGGTGAAAGACGACCTCGGGTTGAATGTCCCTGAGCAGCCCGGTCAGGTCGGCGTCGACGATGTCGGCCTTGACGAATTCGAAGGCGTCCGCACGCTCGGCGCGACCGAGGTTGACGCTGTTGCCCGAGCTGAGGTCATCGACGGCGACGACGCTGTGACCGTCCGCCAGCAGCCGGTCTACCAGCGTCGACCCGATGAATCCGGCAGCGCCGGTGACCAGTGTCCGCACCGGGCCACCATACCGGCGCGCGTTGGGGTTGGCAGTTGTCGGTCGGATAGTGATCGGGACTGAGTGATACCGAGTGGTAGTCAGTGTTGTGACGGCTCGGCGGTCCAGTCTGTCGGTGGTGGCTGCCAGCATGAGGGCATGGGTAGGCAGCTGCGATGGATTGGTGATCCGGTGGTGGCTGCAGGGCCGGCGGGGGTGCGGATCCGGACCCGCATTCACCTGAGCGAGGCCGAGGTTGGCGTTGTGGCGACGATCGGATCGTTGCTGGGATCGGTGTATCGGGCGGAGCTGGCGGGCCGAGTCGAGTTGGGCCCAATGGATCGCCAATCGCATGCCCAGTGGCGCGCACGGCGCAAGCGGGCTGTGACCGCGGTGGCGTCCTCGCGCTGGGCCGGGGCTATCACCCGGGCGGTCGAGGACCAATATCAGCTGGGCATGCGAGCGCTGAGCGCCCACGTGGCCGATCTGCGTCAAGCCGTCGACGTGCTCGAGGCGCGGTGCGCGCCACGCCCCGGAGAACAGGATCGGCTCCCGACAACCTCGCGCCGTCGCCGGCGTGGTTACCGCACCGCCGGTGAGCGGTTTGCCAAGACGCGGCGGCTGGCGATCCTGCGTCAGCGGCTGGCCGAGGCCGAACAGGCATTGGGTGCCGGCCGTCCGTCGATCACCGTGGGCGGGAAACGGCTGTGGCGCAACCGCGCCCACCTCGACCAGGCCGCCATGACCGAACCGCAGTGGCGGGCACACTGGGACGCGGCGCGGATGTTTCTGACCGCCGACGGCGAATCCGGAAGACCGGGTGGCAATGACACCATCCGCGTCGACGAGGCGGGCCGGTTGCGCATCAAGGTCCCCGTCGCACTGGTACCCCAATACGGGACACATCTGACTGTTGCGGCACCGGTCGAGTTCCCGCATCGCGGCACCGAGTGGGCCCAGCGGGTGGCGGGGCGCCGCGCGGTGCGCTACGACATCACCTATGACCCGGTCAAGGACCGCTGGTATCTGGACGCCTCCTGGAAACAAGACGCAGTGACCGCGGCGCCCTCGATCGACGAACTACGTGCCGGCCCGGTATTGGGGGTCGATCTCAACGCCGATCATCTGGCCTGCTGCGTGCTCGACGAGTCAGGGAACCCCGTTGGGAACCCGATATCGATCCCGATCGACACCGCGGGGCTGCGTGCATCGCGCCGTGATGGGCGGGTCCGTGCGGCGATCACCGCGCTGCTCGATACCGCGGCCCAGGCCCAATGCACGGCGGTGGTGATCGAGAACCTGGACTTCGCCGATGCCCGCGCTACCGGCCGCGAGACGATGGGCCGCGGCACGCGCGGGAAACGGTTCCGCCGCACCGTGGCGGGTATCCCCACTGCGAAGTTCCGCAACCGCCTCACCTCGATGGCCGCCCGCTGCGGTATCGCGGTCATCGGCGTGGATGCCGCTTACACCAGCAAGTGGGGTGCCCAGCACTGGGTCAAACCCTTGCAGCAGCAGACTTCCGAACCGGTCACCGGCCATCATGGTGCGGCGACCGCGATCGGCAGACGTGGCCTCGGATTGAAGATCAGGCGACGGCCGGCAGGACCCCGCAACGGACAGAGGACCGTTGCGGGCACGCCACCGGTCAGGCCCGATCGTCAACCGGACCACGGTGGCAGGCACGGCAGTTCCGGCCCACCGGCACGCACACGATGCGCACCGGTCCACCGGAGAACACCCGCCGCCAGCGGCCAACACCGTTCGGGCCGCAACCGAGCAACACACGCTGCTGCTCACTCCTAAGGAACGGTCCGTACAGTCGGCGGACGTGCACTGGGTCCGGCGTACTGCTTTGGCGCTGATCGCGCTGCAGTTGGTCATCCGGGCGGTGGTGGCGTTCGGCGGCTACTTCTACTGGGACGACCTGATCCTCATCAGCCGCGCAGGTACCCACCACCTGCTCGCCCCTTCCTTCCTCTTCGACGATCACGACGGCCACGTGATGCCCGCCGCGTACCTCGTCGCCGGCAGCATCTCCAAGCTCGCGCCATTCAACTGGATCGGGCCGGCCGTCAGCATGGTGCTGCTGCAACTCGTCGCATCGCTGGCACTGCTACGCGCGCTGCATGTGATCCTCGGGTGGCGCCCGGTGTTGTTGGTCCCCCTGACCTTCGCGCTCTTCGTCCCACTTGGATTGCCCGCCTTCGCATGGTGGGCGGCCGCACTGAACGCGCTGCCGATGATCGCCGCGTTGGCATGGGTGTGCGCGGACGCGATCCTGCTGGTGCGCACCGGCAATCGGCGTTATGTCGCGTCTGCCCTTGCCGCGTACTTCATTGGGCTGCTGTTCTTCGAGAAGGCCGCGGTCATCCCGTTCGTCGCGTTCACGGTCGCCGCGCTGCTGGCGCACGTCACCGGCGAGCCAGCGCCGCTGAAGTTGGTGTGGCGCAGAGGCTTTCATCTCTGGGCCGCATCCTTGGCGTTGACGACGGCCTGGATTGGCGTGTATCTCGTGGTCGTCGACCAGCGGCGGTGGACCTTGGATTACTCGATGACGTGGGATCTGCTGGTCCGATCAGTGACGCGCGGGATCCTGCCGGGGTTGGTCGGGGGCCCGTGGGATTGGGAACGCTGGGCACCCTCGTCACCGTGGGCACTACCTCAGTGGCCGGTCATCGTGCTCGGCGCGCTGGCACTGGCGGCCATCATCGCGGTGTCCGTGGCGCGCAAGGACCGCATCGGCCCGGTGTGGGCAGCGGCGGTCGGGTATGTCGCGGCCTGTCAGGTACCGATCTACTTGATGCGATCGTCGCGGTTCACCGCCATCGAGCTCGCGCAGACGCTGCGCTATCTGCCGGACCTCGTCGTCGTGCTCGCCCTGCTGGCGGCCGTCGCATTCTGCGCGCCCAATCGGCGTGCTTCGACGTGGCTGGACGCCTCACGCCTCCGCACCGGTGTAATCGCCTCGTGCGCAGTGCTCTTCGTCGGAAGCAGCCTGTACTCGACCGCGACGTTCTTCACGAGTTGGCGGGACAACCCGACCCGGTCCTACCTGGACAACGCACGGACAGGGCTGTCCGCGGAGAATGCCGCGTCGGTCGCGCCGATGCTCGACCAGGAGGTCGACCCCCACATCCTTCAGCGCTTTTCATGGCCGGACAATTTGGCCAGTCACGTCTTCGCACTGCTGCGGGATCGGCCCGAGTTCAGCACGAGCACAACGGATCTCCGATTCATCGAGCGCTCGGGCCGGGTGGTCGATGCACAGGTGACGTGGGTTCGATACACCCTGGCCGGCCCCGCCCCGCAATGTGGCTACCTCGTCCAGCCCGGCACCCCGGTCCGGATGCCGCTCAGCGGCCCGATGCTGCCGTCGGAGTGGACGGCCGAGATCAACTATCTCGCCAACACCAACGGATCGATGACGATGGCGCTGTCCGACGGCACGGAGACCAAGGTGCCGGTGCGGCCGGGACTGAACCGCGTATTCGTCAGATTGTCGGGCGCGGGCAACGCTATCGACGTCCGCGCCAACACCTCCGCACTGTCTCTGTGCCTTGCTTCCGGGCCGGTCGGATTCGTGGCCCCGCCGTAGCCGTCGTCGGTGATAATTAGGTGGTGTCGGCGATGACGCCGTACTGATCCGGGGGGTGAACGCAGGTGAGCGCGCTCGACGGCTTCCATTCGACGTGGTCGCAGGCCCGACAGACCTACGGCGAAGGCACGCCCCAGACCGGTGAACGCTTCGACCAGAGCAGCAAGCTCAACCAGCTGAAGTCCGATATGGACGCCGCGGCGCCCGGCGGACGCTGGACCGGCGCAGCGTCGGAGGCCTACGCCGCGGCGAACGCCGAGCACCAGCGGGTCATCGGGGCGATCGCCGACGTCGACAAGAAGCTTGGCATCCAGATCACCAACGCGGCCAACCTCGTCACCTCGGGCCGCAACGACCTCGAGACCCTACGGAAGTGGGTCAACGACGCTGCCGCGACCACTACCAACGACCAGGCCGGCAAGACCATGCAGATGCAGATCGCCAAGCAAGGCCTGCAGCGTCTCACCGAGATCATGAACCACACCCACGCGGGCATGCAGACCATCAAGGGCACAGTCACCGGGCTCAAGGGCGAGTACGACATGCTCGGGGCGGGTCAGAAGTTCGCCAAGGAGGGACAGGGCGACGACTCGCTGCCCGTGGGGGACGACGAGGACGGCAAGGACGACGACGTCGAGAAGCGGGCCAAGGAGGACGTCGAGAAGACGCTAAAGGACGGCGACGAGACCGCGGCGGGCCGTGTCAACGACGTCTTGAGCACGATTCAACCCGGTCAGCCGCTGTCGCCAGAACAGCAGGCGTACCTGAGCGAAATGCAGTCTCAACAACACGACATGAGTGTCGATGACTTGACGACGGCAGAGGAAAACCTCAATGAGCACAAGAACGTCATCGGCGACTCGTGGCAGTTGATGAGCAATGACGACGTCGCTTTTGGGAAGCCCGACGAGAACGGAAATCAGCCGAAGGGCTCGTTCGATCGCCTGCCCGATTCGGTTCAGCGGGCGCTCTCGAACGACAATCTGATCGGCTATCCGGGCGACGAGGTCGAGAGGCAAAAAGTCGAGGCAATTGCAGACATCGTCAGGAACGGGGACGCCAAATTCCAGGACGGCACCGAAATCGATCGCGAGATGATTCGGCTGTCCGACCGGCTTATGGACGAGAGTCCGGCCAATCAGGAGACCGTGCGAGACCTCTTCACGTCTGCGGGCCGCGATCACCAGGTCGTGACCGACCACATGGTCGGATGGCAGCCGGAAACCGGGCGGTCGGGTTACGACTACAACAGCGACGACTTCCTGAAGGACGTCATGACCACCGGCTGGGCTGACGACGGCAAGGACGCTGCCACGCTGTTCAATTGGACCAACGAGAACGCCAGTGGCCCCAACGCCGACATCGCCTCCGCCGCAGCCGAGAGGTACGCCCAGTTCATCGGTGGCCATCCCGAGTTGATGGACATCCCGAATGCGTTCGGACAGACGGACACGCTCGGCCAGGTCAACCCCGAGTTGGTCAAGGGCATGGCGCATGGGCTCACCCCGTACATGGCAGACATCGCCAACGTAGGAGGCGGCGCGGACGACAACTTCCAGCCGCTCGATCACGGCAAGGATTCGCAGGACCGCAACCTTGCCAAGGGCGTCTTCACCGTTCTCGGATCCCAGGTGGACGCGTATCGCGAGTTCTACGGCGCGGCAAACGAAATGGCCCTGGAAAAATCGTACGAGTGGGCGAACAAAGTCGGTGCAGGCGAGGAAGTGTTCTCGCACGATGCGTCGATGAACGGCGCCGCGTCGCTGAAGGCCCTCATGGACCACGGAACTGCCGAAGGCCTCAAGACCATCGGCATGGACAACAACGAAATGACGGATCTGAAGAAGTCCGTCTACAACCACGCGGTCGACACCCTCTCCGCGGCGGGTGGCCCGTACGGGAAGGCCATCGGCATGATGGGTGGCGCGTTGGAGGACAGTTTCTTCGGCAACGGGTCCGACATCTCGGGCGACGTGGTGCCGATGTATGCCGACGAGTCAGCGCGATTCACCACCAACGCCCTACTGGCTACGGGAGTCGAGGTGCCGGGAACGGAACAGTTCCAGATCCAGGACTTCGATGAGAACGGCCAGCCCTATCAGCGGCTGATGACCACAGCCGAGTTGGAGGAGCGGACAATTTACAAGACTCCAGACGAACTGGGCGGCGATCTGAACGAAGCCTTGGACAGGAAGTTGGGGCTCGGCAGAAGCCCGGTCGTCCCGTTCGGTGACCAATACGATCGCATCACACAATGATTCGACGTTCTGTTCGCGGCTGCGTCTCGCTGTCGTTCTTGATGCTGCTGACCGGCTGTCACCTGTTCGGTGACGACGGAGCCCGCATCGACCGGTCTGTCGGTCAGCTTGCCGACGAGCACTACCAATGGACGGGCGGGCCGGCGATCGAACTCCTGACCGGGCCTGCAGTGCCCGTCCGGGCGTTCCTGGAGTCACGCCTGGACAGCCAGACGATGCACAACCTCGACTACGCGTATCCCGGCTTCGACCGCGCTGTCGCCGAATCTGAAGACGGCAAAGACATCTTCACCCGCAATCTGCGGCCGGATGTGAGCAGGGGCAGTGCGTCGGACGCAGTCCGGCTCGGGAACAACCGGTTTCGGATTGACTCGATGACCCACAATGGCGACACGGTCACCGCGATCGTGTGCAATTACCGGTACGGTCTGGCACTCGAACAAGAGAATGGCGCGTTCGTCAGCGTCGTGAACAACACCCCCTACAACGACGGCATCGACGCGTTGCTCTTGATACTCACCACCCCAACGAACGAGTCGAACAACGCGTTGCCCGCGCAGGAGGGTCCTGCGGTGGCGCCGGCTGTCGACGTCTTCGGTGAGTGGAAGATCACCGGTTTCCTGACCCTGTACGGCGGACCTGAACCGGCCTACGCACAGGCGTGGCCGACCCAGGAGGCGGACCTCGCCAAGTGCGTTGCCGAGGCTCCCGACCCACCGGAACGGCGTGCCTTCCTCAGTCGAGGCGAGCATCCGCGCAGCGACTTTCCCACCTCACCGCCGAGTCCTGGCTGGCCGGCACCGCCCCAGTAGGCCCCTTGTGCCAAACTAGTAAGTATGACTAACTTACGCGCCGACGGACTCAAGGTGTTTCGCGAGCTCCTACCGGGATCGCTGCCCGACGACGACGCCGACGTCGACTTTGGCGGCGGCTTCGCCCCCGAACTCATGGACATCGGCCTCGAAAGCGTCTTCGGCAAGCTCTGGAGCCGCGATGGCCTGAGCCGTCGCGACCGCAGCCTGGTCACGCTGGGCATCCTCATCGCGCTGCGCGCCAACGAGGAACTGAAGAACCACTTCCGGATCGCCAGGAACAACGGGCTGACCGACGAGGAACTCGCCGAGGTGATCTATCACTCGTGCGGCTACGCCGGCTTCCCCGCGGGCAACACGGCCAAGGCAATGGCACTCAAGGCGTTTGCGGAAGAGTGAAGTGGAGCCGCCTCCGGGAATCGAACCCGGGACCTTCTCATTACGAGTGAGACGCTCTACCGACTGAGCTAAGGCGGCGTGCCCAGCCAAGCGGGCGGGACGAGTCTACGACAGGGCATGCCGCCGACCCAATTCAGTTACGGAGCGCCTGGCCGACCGTCGCCACCATCGCGTCGACCGCGAACTTCGGCTTTACGTTGACGGCGAGCGCCTCCCGGCACTCCAGCACCGCCTCGATACAGCGCAACAGCCGATCCGGCGGCACGTGCGCGGCCATCGCCGCGATCTTGTCGGCCATGTCGGGGTGGTTGGCCTGCACGCCGGTTGCCCCCGACGACACCAGCAGCGCGTCGCGGAAGTACGTGGCGAGGTCGATAAGCGCCCGGTCCAGCGCATCGCGGCCGGCCCGCGTGTGGCGCGACTTCTGCCGTCGCTCCAAATCCTTGAGCGCGCCCGCCGAACCGCGCAGCGCGGTGGCGGTGCCCTTCCCGCTTCCGCCCGCCCCCAACGCGGTGCGGAGCTCCTCGGTCTCGGACTCGTTGCGGTCCTCCGTCAGGGCCTTCGCCTCGGCCTCCGCCGTGGCGACCAGTTCCTCGGCGGCCGCGTAGGCCTTCGTCGGCGTTGCGGCGTCGCGGGCCAGGCCCAGCGCGCGTTCCCGTCGGTGCCGGGCCTGCTCGTCGGTGGCCAGCCGGCGCGCCCGGCCCACGTGTCCACCGCTGACGGATGCCGCCCACTTCGCGTCGGCTTCGGGCAGCCCATCGGTGTCGATCAACACCGCGGCGATGGCATCGCGCGGTGGCGTAACCAACGCCACGTGGCGGCACCGCGACCGCAGCGTGATGGAGATGTCCTCCGGATCTACTGACGGCGCACACAGCAGGAAGACCGTCGACGGCGGCGGTTCCTCCACCACCTTCAGCAACGCGTTCGCCGCGCCCTCGGTCAACCTGTCGGCATCCTCGACGACCACGATCTGCCACCGGCCGGTGCCGGGCCGTCGCGACGCGATCTGCACGATGGCGCGCATCTCGTCGACCCCGATCGACAGTCCTTCGGGGATGATCCGGCGCACGTCGGCGTGCGTGCCCGCCATCGTCGTGGTGCACGCATGGCACTCGCCACAGCCCGGAACCCCGTCCGACGTGCACTGCAACGCCGCGGCGAAGCACAGTGCCGCCACCGATCGACCGGACCCGGGAGGGCCAGTCACCAGCCACGCATGTGTCATGGTCCCCGTCGCGAGGCCGCTGTGAGCCGAGTCACCGCGCGCGGCACGGGCCGCGGCCAACAACTCCGCTTCGACGGCATCCTGACCGACCAGACGCGAGAAAACACCGCTCATCGGCGCCAAGCCTAGTGCTCGAGGCGGACACGACCTACGCGCAGCGACCGTACTGGTCGGCCCGGCCCGATACGGTTATGACGTGACCACCAGCGTGCTACCGATCGGGCGAATCACCGCATTCGTCCGATGGGTGGCGCGCACTCCCTGGCCGGTCTTCCTCCTTGGCATGCTGCAGTCCGACATCATCGGGGCCCTCTTCGTGCTCGGATTCCTGCGATTCGGGCTGCCGCCGGAGGATCGAATCCAGCTCCAAGACCTCCCGACGTTCAACCTGGCCATCTTCCTCGGCTACCTGTTCGTGTCGTTCACACTCGCGTCCTGGCTAAGCCTGCGGCTGCTCATCCCGGTCATCCGGTGGCAGCGCCGTGACACCCTGCCCGGCGGCGGCGATTCCGCCGTCACCGAGCTGGCGCGCGTGCGCGCGTTGAAGATGCCGTTCTACCGCTCCGTGATCAACGTCGCGAACTGGTTCCTGGGGTCCGTCGTCTTCATCGTCGCCAGCTGGCCGGTGGCCAGCAACTCTGCGCCCGTCGTCGCCGTCGCCACCGCACTCGGCGCGACGGCCACGGCGATCATCGGCTATCTGCAGTCGGAGCGGGTGCTCCGGCCCGTCGCCGTTGCCGCGCTACGCGGCGGGGTGCCCGAGACGTTCAAGGCGCCGGGCGTCATCCAGCGCCAGGTACTGGCGTGGGTGCTGTCCACCGCCGTACCGGTGCTCGCGATCGTGCTGGCGTTGGTGGCCAGCAAGTTCGAAATCCTCACCGCGCCGGCCGAACGGCTCAACACGCCGATCCTGTTGCTGGCCATCTTCGCGCTCGTCGTCGGCCTCGCCGGCACCGTGCTGGTGGCCATGTCCATCGCCGACCCCCTGCGCCAATTGCGTTGGGCCCTCGGCGAAGTGCAGCGCGGCAACTACAACGCGCACATGCAGATCTATGACGCCAGCGAACTGGGTCTGCTACAGGCGGGGTTCAACGACATGGTCCGCGACCTCGCGGAACGGCAACGGCTGCGGGACCTGTTCGGCCGCTACGTGGGCGAGGACGTGGCCCGGCGCGCCCTCGAGCGTGGCACCGAGCTCGGCGGCCAGGAGCGCGAAGTCGCCGTCCTGTTCGTCGACCTCGTCGGCTCCACGCAACTCGCCTCGACGCGGCCGGCCTCTGAGGTGGTGAACCTGCTCAACGAGTTCTTTCAGATCATCGTCGACACGGTCAACCGGCACGGCGGCTTCGTCAACAAGTTCCAGGGCGACGCGGCCCTGGCAATCTTCGGTGCGCCCATCGAACATCCCGACGCCTCGGGCGGCGCGCTCGCCGCATCGCGCGAGCTGCACGACGAACTGATCGAGGTGTTGGGCCAGACGGAGTTCGGCATCGGGGTATCCGCCGGCCGTGCCATCGCCGGACACATCGGCGCCCAGGCGCGCTTCGAATACACGGTGATCGGCGACCCGGTCAACGAGGCCGCCCGCCTGACGGAGCTGGCCAAGCTGGAGGAGGGCCACGTGCTGGCGTCGGCCATCGCCGTGAGCGGCGCGCTCGACGCGGAAGCCCTGTGCTGGGACGTCGGCGAGATCGTCGAACTGCGCGGCCGGTTGGCGCCCACACAGTTGGCCCGGCCCACCAATCTGGTATCGCCAGAACGGGTTCCGAGCGAAGCGCGCCAGACCTAGGCCTTCTTGGCCGCCTTCTTCGCAGGCGCCTTCTTGGCCGCCTTCTTCGCAGGCGCCTTCTTGGTGGTCTTCTTCACGGGTCCGCGCGCACGCCGGTCAGCGAGCAGCTCGGAGGCCCGCGCGTCGGTGATCGACAGCACGTCGTCACCCTTGCGCAGGCTGGCATTGGTCTCGCCGTCGGTGACGTACGGACCGAAGCGACCGTCCTTGATCACCATCGGCTTCTCGGACACGGGATCGTTTCCAAGTTCACGCAGCGGCGGGGTGGCCGCACCCTGCCCGCCGCGCCGCTTGGGCTCGGCGTAGATCTTCAACGCCTCGTCGAGCGTGATGGTGAACATCTGCTCTTCGGTGGCGAGGGACCGAGAATCGGTGCCGCGCTTCAGGTATGGGCCGTAGCGGCCGTTCTGCGCGGTGATCTCCTCGTTGTTCGCCGGGTCGGCGCCGACGACGCGCGGCAGCGACAGCAGCTTCAGCGCGTCCTCGAGGGTGACCGTCTCGAGATCCATGGTGCGCAGCAGCGAACCGGTGCGCGGCTTGGGCCCAGTCGGCTTCTTGCCCTTCTTGGCGGTCGCCCCATCCTCGGGCTCCTCCGGCGGCGCGGGCAGCACCTCGGTGACGTACGGTCCGTACCGGCCGTCCTTGGCGACGATCTCGTTGCCCGACTCCGGATCGACACCCAGCGAACGGCCCTCTTGCGGTGTGGAGAAGAGCTTTTCGGCCAACTCGAGCGTCAGCTCGTCCGGAGTCAGGTCGTCCTTCAGGTTGGCGCGCTGAGGCTTGAGTTCACCGTCGGGGTTGTCCGGGTCGACGATCATCCGCTCCAAGTACGGACCGTTGCGGCCGACGCGGACGTTGACCGCGCGACCTTCGTCGTCGTCGAACAGCTTGATGGAGTTGACTTCCCGGGCGTCGATCTCCTCCAGGTTGCCGCCGACGAGCTTCTTCAGTCCGCCGGAGCGGGCGATCGAGCCGACCACACCGTGATCGCCGCCGAAGTAGAAGTTGTTGAGCCAGTTGGTCCTTCGCTCGTTGCCCGAAGCGATCTCGTCGAGCTCGTCCTCCATGGCTGCGGTGAAGTCGTAGTCGACCAGCCGTCCGAAGTGCTGTTCGAGCAACCCGGTGACGGCGAACGCGACCCACGACGGCACCAGGGCACTGCCCTTCTTGTGCACGTAGCCGCGGTCCTGAATGGTCTTGATGATCGACGAGTAGGTCGACGGGCGCCCGATGCCCAGCTCCTCCAGCGCCTTGATCAGCGACGCCTCGGTGTACCGCGCGGGTGGGCTGGTGGTGTGGCCGTCGGCGGTGAGGTCGGCGGCGTCGACGCGCTGTCCCTGCGTCAGGTTCGGCAACCTGCTCTCGGCGTCGTCCGCCTCGCCACCGGCCTGCTCGTCCAGGCTCTCGACGTAGGCCTTCAGGAAGCCCGCGAAGGTGATGGTGCGGCCGCTGGCGCTGAACACCACCTGCTCGCCAGATGCGGCAGCTCCGGCGATGCGCAGTGACAGCGTGGTGCCGCGCGCGTCGGCCATCTGCGAAGCGACCGTGCGCTGCCAGATGAGCTCGTAGAGCCGGAACTCGTCGTTGTCGAGCGCGGAGTGCAGCTGACCCGGCGTCTGGAACACGTCGCCTGCTGGCCTGATGGCCTCGTGGGCCTCCTGCGCGTTCTTCACCTTGCGGGTGTACTGGCGCGGTGTCGGGTGGACGTACTCGTCGCCATACAGCTGTCTGGCCTGGTTGCGCGCGGCATTGATGGCCGACTCCGACAGCGTCGTCGAGTCGGTACGCATGTAGGTGATGTAGCCGTTCTCGTAGAGCCGCTGCGCGATGCTCATGGCGCGTTCGGCGGTGAACCGCAGCTTGCGGCCCGCCTCCTGCTGCAGCGTCGACGTCATGAACGGCGGGTAGGGCCGCCGCGTGTAGGGCTTCTGCTCCACCGACGACACCGCGAGCTGTGCCCCGCGCAGCCCGCTGGCCAGGGCGGTCGCGGCCGATTCATCGAGCACGCGCACCTCGTCGGGCTTGCGCACCGCGCCGAGGGAGTCGAAGTCCCGCCCCGTGGCGACACGGCGTCCGTCGACGGTGTTGAGCTTGGCCGTGAACTTCGGCGGCGACGCCTCGGCATCCGACACGCTGGCGTCGAGTTCGGCGGTGACGTCCCAGTAGCCGGCGCTGCGGAACGCCATGCGCTCGCGTTCGCGCGACACGATGATGCGCGTCGCCACCGACTGAACGCGGCCCGCCGACAACTTCGGCGCCACCTTCTTCCACAGCACCGGGCTGACTTCGTAGCCGTACAGCCGGTCGAGGATGCGCCGGGTCTCCTGCGCGTCGACCAAGTCGATGTCGAGGTCGCGGGGATTCTCCGCGGCGGCGAGGATCGCGGGCTCGGTGATCTCGTGGAACACCATCCGCTTGACCGGCACGCTGGGCTTGAGCGTCTCGAGCAGGTGCCAGGCGATGGCCTCCCCCTCGCGGTCACCGTCCGTCGCCAGGTAGAGCTCGTCGACGTCCTTGAGCAGGCCCTTGAGTTCGGCGACGGTGCCCTTCTTCTCCGGGCTGATGATGTAGAGCGGTTCGAAGTCGGCGTCGACGTTCACGCCCAAGCGGGCCCACGGTTCCGACTTGTACTTGGCGGGCACATCCGCCGCGGCCCTCGGCAGGTCGCGAATGTGGCCGCGAGACGATTCGACGATGTACCCGGAGCCCAGGTACCCAGCAATTTTGCGCGCTTTAGTGGGCGACTCGACTATGACGAGTCGCCGCACACGACCGTTGCCGCTGCCATCCTGGTCAGCCAACTGTGCCTACGCTCCACTTCTTATGCCGCCATCTGGCGTGCCCCCCGACGCGTCCGCGGCCGGATTCACCCTATTTCACCAATGGCAAGGGACAATTTCGCACTCTGCGCGAGCGTACGCAAACCGGCTCACCGGGAGAATGACGTCAAATGCGCGGCCAGGCCAGGAACGCCTCGGTGTGCCCTGGAGGTTCCCCGACGTTCTCTACCAGGCGCGATAGTCGTCTGCGGCCGCTGATTCGCAGGGCTGGACGAGCTCCGCGAGTACCGATCAACGTCGGAGCTATTCCGACCCGCATCATCGCCGATGCGAGTGCGGAATGCGTATCCGGTGCGTGTGGATCGAGCCCGAGCAGGTAGCGGTCGGCCTCGGGCACACCAGCGGCCAACGTCCACGCCCGCAGCTCCCGAGGCCCTGGCAACCACTGCGGAGGGACCGTCTTGACCGCTCCACGGGTCCACTGCACCGCGATGGACGTCAACCGCGCGTCGACGGCGGTGCGCACGAGTGGGGTGTTCTCGTCCGTGCGAGCGAGCTCGGGCTGCAGACCGGCCTCGGCGATCATCTCGGCCAGCGCCTCGGCTCGCCACAGCCGGTCGACGACCACGGACAGTCGCGCGGCCTGCTGAGCCCCAGAGCCCACCAGCACCACCTGGCCGGAAGCCGCCAAAATCCCGGTCAAGTCGGCGACCGCGGGCGGCACCGACTCAGCCGAGAAGAACGACAGCTGACTCACCAAAATGACACTAGGGCAGCGACGCACTTAGCAGGAGTCGCCAGGCCGACCCGGCTCCTGCCGGAAAGCAGAACACCCCCGCATCGTCCTCGAACGGACGGTGTGGGGGTGCCTTGCGAAAAGCGTGAGTCAGACGGTGCGGACGTTCACGGCCTGGGGGCCCTTGGCGCCCTGCTCGACCTCGAACTCGACCTTCTGCTTCTCCTCGAGGGTGCGGAACCCATTCGACTGGATCTGGTTGTAATGAACGAAGACGTCGCCGCCGCCGCCGTCCTGCTCGATGAACCCGTAACCCTTCTCGGGGTTGAACCACTTAACGGTGCCCTGTGCCATCTGTACTTCATTCCTTCTACTACTACTTCGGGTGCGATCCACCGTGCTTCGGTGGGTCGGGCCCGTTCCGACCGCCATACCTTCGTGGAAGCGCCGGAACTGGCCGACCTACAACCCTCGCAGGAACCGCGACCGCAACGACGTTCCTGCGGGTGCTGACACACGAACACAGAAGCTGCGACCGTCGTAAGTCAATCACGTTCAGCGTCGTCGCGACAGTCTCGCGACGATCGATGTGGTTAACAATTCACCGAGGGTCACCGCACCGGCTACGAGGGGCCGGACCGACCCGCAACCAGGAGGCAGGCCGTGGCGCATCGAGGGTCGGATTTCGGCCGCGAGCTACTCGCCTGCGCGGTCGACGGGACCGCCGCCGACGAACAGCCGCTGCGGCACGTGTCAGACCTGGCCCCACGCCAGGCCAGTGGGCGGCCGTGGCCGCCGTGGGCCGCACCGGACGTGGTGCGCGCCTTCGTTGATCAGGGCGTCACCGAGCCGTGGTCGCATCAGGTCGCCGCCGCCGAGCTGGCCCATTCTGGGCGCCATGTCGTGCTCAGCACGGGCACCGCATCTGGCAAGTCGATGGCCTATCAGTTGCCCATCATGAGTGCGCTGTCCGCGGACCCGCGCGCCCGCGCACTCTACTTGTCGCCGACCAAGGCGCTCGGACACGATCAACTACGCGCCGCCCAGAACTTGGCGAACTCCGTCGAACGACTGGCGGACGTGGCGCCCAGCCCATACGACGGGGACAGCAGTACCGACGCGAGACGCTTTGCGCGCGAACGGTCGCGGTGGATCTTCTCCAACCCGGACATGATTCACCTCTCCCTATTGCGCAACCACGCCCGCTGGGCGGTGTTCCTGCGCAACCTTCGGTTCATCGTGGTCGACGAATGTCACTACTACCGAGGCATTTTCGGCTCCAACGTGGCGTTGGTGCTCCGCAGACTGGTGCGGCTCTGCGCGCGCTACGCCACTGCCGACTCGCCAGGGCCGACGGTGATCTTCGCCAGCGCGACGGCATCGTCACCCGCGGCCACTGCCTCCGAACTACTCGGGCAGTCGGTCGCCGAGGTGACGGAGGACGGGTCACCGCAGGGCGGTCGCACCGTCGCGCTCTGGGAGCCTGCCCTGCGCAGCGACCTGTCCGGCGAGAACGGGGCTCCGGTAAGGCGTTCCGCCGGCGCCGAGGCAGCGCGCGTGATGGCCGACCTGATGGCCGAGGGCGCGCGCACGCTGACGTTCGTGCGATCCCGGCGTGGAGCCGAGCTGACGGCGCTGGGGGCCCGCGCGCGTCTCGAGGACGTCGCACCGGAGCTCGTCGAGCTCGTCGCGTCGTATCGCGCCGGGTATCTGGCCGAGGACCGCCGAGAACTGGAGTCCGCGTTGGCCGACGGCCGGCTGCGGGGGCTGGCCACCACCAACGCCCTCGAACTGGGCGTCGACATCGCGGGCCTCGACGCGGTGGTGCTGGCCGGCTTCCCCGGCACCGTCGCGTCGTTCTGGCAGCAGGCCGGACGGGCGGGGCGGCGCGGGCAGAGTGCATTGATCGTCATGATCGCGCGCGACGACCCGTTGGACACCTACCTGGTGAACCACCCGGCTGCGTTGTTGGGCAAGCCACTCGAGCGCGTCGTCATCGATCCCACCAATCCATTCGTGCTCGGACCGCAACTGCTGTGCGCGGCAACCGAACTCCCGTTGACCGAAGCCGAGGTGCGGATGTGGAACGCCGAAGCCGTCGCCAAGTCGCTCGTCGACGACGGCCTGCTGCGGCGTAGGCCCTCGGGTTACTTCCCGACCCCCGGGGTCGACCCGCATGCGGCCGTCGACATTCGTGGGTCGATCGGCGGACAGATCGCGATCGTCGAGACCGAGACCGGTCGGCTGTTGGGCAGTTCCGGTGCGGGCCAAGCGCCCGCGTCGGTGCACCCGGGCGCCGTCTACCTTCACCGCGGCGAGAGCTACGTGGTCGATTCGCTCGACTTCGAGAGCGGCGTCGCCTTCGTGCACGCGGAGGATCCGGGGTACAACACCTCGGCGAGGGAGGTCACCGACATCTCGGTGTTGGGCACCGGCGAACGCCACGCGGTCGGATGCGTGACGACCGGCGTGGTCCCGGTTTCGGTGAGCCACACCGTGATCGGCTACCTCCGCAGGCGCTACGACGGCGAGGTGATCGACTTCGTCGACCTGGACATGCCCACGCAAACCTTGGAGACCGTTGCGGTGATGTGCACGATTACTCCGGAAGCACTGCAGGACAGCGGCGTTGACGCGCTCCGCATCCCTGGGGCGCTGCACGCCGCCGAGCACGCGGCGATCGGACTGCTGCCGTTGGTGGCCAGCTGCGACCGGGGCGACATCGGCGGGGTGTCGATGGCCGTCGGACCAGACGGTTTGCCGACGATCTTCGTCTACGACGGCCATCCCGGGGGCGCGGGCTTCGCTGATCGTGGATTCCGGCAGCTCCCGGTGTGGTGGGAGGCGACGGCGGCGGCCATCGAAGCGTGTGAGTGCCAGGCGGGTTGTCCATCGTGTGTGCAGTCGCCGAAATGCGGGAACGGCAACGAGCCCCTGGACAAGGCGGGTGCGATCCGGGTGCTCCGGCTGGTGCTCGGCGAACTCGCGAACGACGGCGCGTAACCGTCCGCAGGAGACGACCGACCCCTCGACGGTCGTCTCCACGAAATGGCGACGAACGGTCGGACAACGCGATCCGTTCCCATTCCCGGTAAGCCCGGGTGCAGGGCAAAAGTACCTTTTCGTATGGGATGATGCAACCCGACCAGCATCCCCGGCCGCTGAGTCGAGACCTTCCGAGCACGCATTTCGTAGCGTGCTACGACGGATTTCGTCGCGCCGTTCGCCGCCGGGAGGTCGTGCTGTGAACGGTAAGATGCCCGCATGACCCACGACTGGCTCCTCGTGGAGACACTCGGTGCGGAGCCAGCCGTGGTTGCACAGGGCCAGTCCACCAAGAATCTCGTTCCAATCAGCGCATTTCTGCGGCGCAACCCCAACCTCATGGCCATCCAGACGGCGATTGGCGAGACGGTACGGGCGGGTCAACCGCTCAGCAGCATCACGCCAAAGCACGACCGCGTGATTCGCACTGAGGTGGTCCAGATGACCGACGGCCGGATCCACGGTGTGCACGTGTGGATCGGCCCGCCCGACACCGAACCTCCCGATCGCGTCATTCCCGGGCCGTTGAAGTGGGACCTGACCCACGGGATCGCGACCGACACACCGGAGTCGCTGTTCAACATTGGGAGGGATCCGTCGGCCGAGGCAACGCACGGCCGGGCGTTCGCCGAGGATCTGCCGACGCGGGCGCTCAACCCGAGTGAGGCGCAGGTGTTGTCGGTGGCGATCAAGCCCGAGCCGGGGCGGTCCTTCTGCAGCACGTGGGACATCGTCGACTACCAGGACAAGCCCATCACGGTCGGCTTCGTCGCCCGCGTGCTGTTGGAGGACGACGACGGTGGGCCGGGCGAGCTGATCTGCCGGGCAATGAACTGGCGCAGTGTGCGCGACGAATCGACCAACGTACCAGTGGATCTCGGGCAGCGGATCCTCAACGGGCTGGCCCAGCCGGGGGTGCACCGCGCGCTGGTGAACCTGCGGACGTGGACGTTGCTCAAGTGGCTCGACGACCCGTGTCCGTTCTACGACTGGCACGCCAGCGAATCGGGCGAACCCAACGTGCACCCCGACGACGCCGCCGTAATGGCTTCCATGACAACCGAATTCGAGAAGGGTGCGGCATCGCGTGTGTTGCGGCTGCGCGCGCTCGACGGGGGATGGACACCCATCCATGTCACCGCGCACCGCGTCGAGCTCGACGAGGGCACCTTCGCGGGACTGCTGTCGCTGCGGCTGCCCACCGATGACGAAGTCGCCGCCGCCGAGCCGCCGAAGACCCGCAAGTCACGGGCACGCAAGGACAAGGCGGCCCAGGGCTAGCCCGACGGTTCGCCCGGGCCCGCTCGGGCAGCCGCCCGCGCCGAACCGAGTCCCCACCGGCCAAGGTCGACGGGCACCTCGACACTGACGATCACGTCGAGTTCCTCGACGCGGCACGTGGTCACGACGGTGCGCATGGCCCCGGCGACCGCAGCGGCCTGCGAACACGCCGCCTCACCACCCGATGCGATCCGCCCCGCCGCGGCCAGCGCCGCCAGGTCAGCACTGGCCTGGGCGCGGTGACGGGCGACCACCGCCGACCCAACCACCATGGCCGCCATGGCAATCGACACCACCACCGCCATCATCGCCACCGCCACCAAGTTCGCAGAGCCACGCTCACGCTCCGGGCTCGCGAGCCGCGACCGCCTCCCCCGCGATGGCGAAACCCCGCAGCAGCGGCGCATCCACACTGACCCTCGCGACGACGTAGTCACCGTCGCGCCGCAGCGCCAACACCGACCCCGCGGGTCCGAGTCGACGCGCCGCCTCCGTCGCCGCACGTTCGTCGCCCCTCGCCGCCAGCCGGGCCGCCTCCCTGGCCGAGTCGATGCAACGCACCTGGGCCGCCATCGCGGACGCTCCCCCCAGACACGCGACGAGCACCACCGACAATGCGGCGATGGCGAAGGCGGCTTCGACCGTGGCCCCACCCGCCGCTCCATTCAGGCGTTGGTGTTCAACGCCTTCGTGATGATGTTCGTCAGCGCGTTCACGATCGAGTCGCCGGTGACGACCGTGTACAGAATGGCGCCGAAGGCCGCGGCGGCGATGGTGCCGATGGCGTATTCGACCGTCGACATCCCTGCCTCGTCGACCCACAGCAGCGCCAGCCGTCCCCGAATTCGGCGAATGGTGTTCCCCATCATCGTGCTTCCCTTCCATTGCCCCTCCCAAGGCTCGCGGTCGCTCCGCGAGCCGGTCTCACCTCGTGCCCATCGTCAGCACGTCGCGCGCCAACCCCATGACCACCGGCACGACGCCCAGACACAGGAACGCGGGCAGATAGCACAGCCCCAACGGGCCTGCGATGAGGACTCCGGCGCGTTCGCCGGCGGCGCGGGCGGCGTCGCCGGCATCCTGACGCGATTGCTCGGCCAACTCGGCGACGCCCTGTGCCAGTGCGGCTCCCGAGGCGGCCGACCGACGAGCCAAGCGCGTCAACGCCTCGACGTAGCGGTCGGATCGATCTTGAGTCGACCACGCCGTCGTGGCGTCGGCTCCCACCGCCAGCAGTTCGGCGGCGCGGCCCAACACAGCGGCCAGCGGTGCCGGCGACGAGGGTGCCGTAGCGGCCGCCGCCGCGGCGACGGCCATCCCCGAGGACAGGCACGCCGCAAACACGTCGAGCGCGGCCGCCACTGCGAGCGGATCCGCGGGTCCATCGGATCGCCGTTGGTCGGCACGCTCCCGCGCGGTCAGCCCTGCCCGCCGCTCCACTCGCGCCCGATCGACCGCCACCAGTAATGCTCCAGCGAGACACACTGCGGCCCAGGTCATCTCGGTGTCCGATTGGTGATGTGGTCCGACCAAAGCAGCCCGCCACACGCCAGCATCGTTCCGACCACGAGCAGCCCACCGCCGAGCCCTCCGGACAGCAGGAAGCGCACCGGATCGGCGTCCACCAGTTGCCCGAGGCCGATACCGAGCACCGGTAGCCCGGCGAGCACGAGTGCCGTCGTGCGTGCGCCCGCCATGGCGGCTGCGAATCGAGACTCGAACCGCTCGCGCTCGACGAACTCGCGGTGTGCGGTACGCATTAGCGTGGCGATGGCCAAGCCGTGGCGATGCGCCAACTCCCAGCACACTGCCAGGCGCCTCCAGTGGCTCGGCACTGCGGAACCGGCAGCGGCAGCATGCAAGCCAGCAGCCACGTCGACACCGAGCCGGGCCCGCGCGGCGACCGCCCGCAGCGATGCCGCGACGTCGTCGGGCACCTCTGCCGCCGCCGTCTCGAAGGCGACCACGGGATGTGCACCCGCCCGCAACTCTCCGGCAAGCACGTCGAGCGCCGCTTGCAACGCGGCGGACTCGATAGCCCTTCGGGCGCGCAGGTTGGCCCGGTGCCTGCGGAGTGCGACGGTGCCGGCCACGACCGCCAAGGCCGCTGCCACGGTCATGGGTGCGACGAGCGCGACGGCGATCACGAGCGACCCTGCGCCCGCTGCTGTCCACCACCTCCTACGCTTGCGCACCGGCGCGGGAGAATCGGGACCGACGGCGCGCCTGCGCCTCGGTGCGACGAGCAACGCGGCCGCCAGCGCCAGTAAGGCGGCAGTCATGGTCGCCGCCTCGCCGACAACAGCCGTTCCAAATCGGCCATACCCGTGGCGGTTCCACGGTCGACGTGCCACGCGGTGTGCGCGTTCACCAGTCCGTCGGTACCCCGGCGCAGCACGGCGATCTCCTCGAGTCTGCGGCGGCCCGTCCGATCACGCCCGACGTGCAGCACGACGCGTACGGCCGCGGACAACTGACTGTGCAGCGCGGCCCGGTCCAGGCCGCCGAGTGCGGCCAGCGCCTCCAGTCGGGCAGGAACTTCTGCGGGCTCGTTCGCGTGCACGGTGCCGGCGCCACCCTCGTGCCCCGTGTTGAACGCGGCCAACAGATCGACGACCTCGCCGCCACGCACCTCGCCGACGACGATCCGGTCCGGTCGCATCCGCAGCGCCTGCTTGACGAGGTCGCGAACCGTCACCTCACCGACGCCTTCGACGTTGGCGCCGCGGGCCACCAACTTGACGAGGTGCGGATGCCGAGGCGCCAGTTCGGCCGCATCCTCGATGCAGACGATGCGTTCGTCGACCGGAACGGCCCCGAGCGCGGCCGCCAGGAGCGTCGTCTTTCCCGCACCCGTACCGCCCGAGATCAGGAACGCCGTTCGCGCTGCGATGATTTCGCGCGTCAGGTCGACCGCGGCCGCCGGGATGGCCCCACATTCGACGAGGGCCGCGAAGTCCTGGGTGGCCGGCCGCAGCACCCGCAGCGACAAACAGGTGCCCGCGGCGGCGATCGGCGGCAGCATCGCGTGCAGTCGAACCGCGAACTCGCCGCCGAGACCCGCCAGGTGTCCGTCGACCCACGGTTGTGCCTCGTCGAGCCGGCGCCCCGCACTGAGCGCCAATCGCTGCGCCAACCTGCGGACCGCGGCGTCGTCGGCGAATTCGATTGGCGCGCGCCGCAAGCCGGACCCGTCGTCGACCCACACCGCGTCGGGCGCGGTCACCAGAACGTCCGTGGTGCCCTCCGCCCGCAAGAGCGGCTCCAGGATGCCGGCGCCCGAGAGTTCCGTCTGCAGGACGCGGAGGTTGTCGAGCACCTCGGTGTCGCCGAGCACGCCGCCCGACTCGGCGCGGATGGCTGCGGCGACGACGTTGGGGCGCAACGGCATCGGCTCCGAGGCCAGCCGCTCCCGGACGCGTTCGATCAGTGAGGCACTCATGCGGCAGTCGATTCCGTCGGGAGCTGGTGCAACACGGCGAGCACGCGACGCGCTGCCATGCCAAGTGGCGAGCGTCGGCGTGGCTTGAGCCCGGCATGCTCGAGCGCACCCGCCAGACCCGGCTGGGCACGCATCGCGGCGAGCAACGGGAGCCCCGCCGCACGCGCCACGTCCGCGGCCGTCAAACCTCCTGGTGCGGGCCCGCGTACGACGAGCCCGACATTCGCGTTCGCCGACGCCAGCCACTGACCGATGGAGACCGCCGAGGCGCAGGATCTGACGTCGGCCGGGGTGACGAGCACGACGAGATCGGCCGAGGCAATGGCGGTTTCGACTGCGGAGGTGGCCCGCCGCGGCAGGTCGCAGACGACGGTGGCCCCGCCGCGACTGCCTGCGTCGACGACCGCATCCAGCGCCACGGCGTCGACCTGGCCGCCGCCACGTGCGGCCGACAACACCGCAACGCCGTCGTGCACCGGCAGCGCGGCGCGCAAGGCCGCCCAGCCGATACGTCCGCCCTGAAGCGCCAACTCAGGCCACCGCAGCCCCGCCGAGTCTTCACTACCCAGCACCAGGTCGAGGCCGCCACCCCAGGGGTCGACGTCGATCAGCAGGGGGTCCGTGGCGGCATGGGCGATCGCCGTCGCGAACACCGATGCGCCGGCGCCCCCACGTGCCCCGATGACCGCGACGACGGCGCCCCGTCGCCGTCCGTCACGATTCGCCTCCGCGGCATCTGCCAGCGCCGCGACGAGGTCGACCTCCTCGGCGGGCAGGGTAAGGAACCGTTGCACCCCAACGGCGATCATGATCGGCCAATCGGCGGCATTCGGCTCAGTCCGACCGACGGCGAACACCCGCTCGCGTCGCGACTGCACCAGCGTCGCGCAGCGCTTTGCGCCCTCGAGATCGAGCAGGACCGCCGAGGCGGCGACCCACGACTTGGCGCTGGACGGTTCGGACACGTGGACGACCCGCACTCCGGCCGCCGCGGCGATGCGGTCGACGTCGTGGCGCAGGGCCTCGTCGACGACCAGGGCCAGGACGCCATTGCTCGTTGTCACGCCACCACTGTGAATCGGCCCAATGACACCGCGCCAGGCCCAACGTCGTGTTTGTGGATGAAGTCGCGGCTGTGCACAAGCCGCCGTCGAGAACGTGTGTCAACAACAACCCCGAAACGACGTTCCGCAACTTTGGGTGCGAAACTCGCGGGACTCTGGGGATTGCTCGACGGGCGCTCGGGAAACTTGCCCTAGAAAAGGGACGACCCCCGCCAGGGGGGGAGGAGGCGGAGGTCGTCGTGTATCAGCCCCGGGGGGTCGGGCTGATGCACACCCGGCATAAGCCGAGTGATGTTCACTATACACGCGGCGACGCCACGCGGCGCAAGCCCTGCTTGCGAACGAAACCATGCGGTGACCTGGAAAGTTGCAGAGTCGGACACGTGTCGGCGACTGACACTTTTCGCAACCGACGTGCCCCGGCGCGACTCAGCGCCGCTTATGCTGAGCACCGTGACCGCATCCGAATCGGCCCCGGACGGTTCGCTCGCGCCGCGGACCGAGTCCGCCCCGGGCCGTCCGGTACGCACCGCCGCATTCTTCGATCTCGACAAGACGGTGATCGCGAAGTCGAGCACGCTGGCGTTCAGCAAACCCTTCTTCGAGCAAGGGCTAATCAATAGGCAGGCCGTGCTGAAGTCTGCCTACGCGCAATTCCTGTTCCTGATGTCCGGCGCCGACCACGACCAGATGGACCGCATGCGGTCCTACATCACCAATATGTGTACGGGCTGGAACGTCGAACAGGTGAAGTCCATCGTCAGCGAAACACTGCACGACATCGTCGACCCCCTGGTCTTCGCGGAAGCTGCCAATCTCATCGCTGACCACAAGCTCTGTGGCCGCGACGTGGTGGTGGTCTCGGCCTCGGGCGAGGAGATCGTCGCCCCCATCGCGCGGGGCCTCGGCGCGACGCATGCGATGGCCACCCGCATGGTGGTCGAAGACGGCAAGTACACCGGCGAAGTGGCGTTCTACTGCTACGGCGAGGGCAAGGTCGAGGCAATCCGCGAGTTGGCCGCCCGCGAAGGCTATTTACTCGAGCACTGCTACGCCTACTCCGACTCCATCACCGACACGCCGATGCTCGAGGCGGTCGGGCACCCGACGGTCGTCAACCCCGATCGGGCGTTGCGGAAGGAGGCGGTCGCCCGCGGCTGGCCAGTCCTCGAATTCTCCCGGCCGATCCCGCTACGCGACCGAATTCCCGCGCCGTCGGGCGCGGCCGTTGCCACTACCGTCGCCGTCGGCGTCAGCGCGTTGGCGGCCGGCGCCCTCACCTACTCGCTGCTCCGCCGCTTCGGCTTCTGACTGCGCCCCGCCGATAGCTGCTTTGCTGCGCGGTAACGATCGCAACTCGGGGCCAATTGACCCTTGATGTGACCGCGGTCACGGAGTACAAAGGAAGCACGGACGCTTGGTACGGCCAAGTTCGAGTCGGAAGAGAAGGCTCGCTCTCCCAAGTCAGGCGACCCAGCACGGATCCCGGCACCCACGCGGAGCACAAGCCGCGTTATGGCAATAGTGTTGCGGGCCTGCGTAATTGCGAAGAGCGGACGACCACGACGATCCCTTGGGTGGGGTTGCAGCCGTAGCGCATCGCAAGGACGCCGAGGCCACCCACGCAGCCCACCGAGCACGCTTGGTAACCGAGAATCCGTGCTAGCGGGCGGCGAGCCGAATTATTTTCGGAGCGCCGCCCGCTTCACTTTGCTGGCTACTGCCCCGACGAGGCTTCGGCAATGGACAGCGCCTCGCGCGCGCCGTCCTCAAATGCCCGGCAGCTGGTGATCAGCCACACCGCCAGCCCGTCGGACGTACCCGACGCAAATCCGCGCGCCGCGGCGCGGTAGTCGCCCGATTCGCGCATCCAGTAGATCTCGGGAACGCCGAGCCCGTGTGGGTCGAGCCCGCTGGTGATCGTGATCAGCCGCGACACCGCGCGCGCCACCACTCCGTCGGCCACCCCGAACGGGGCCAAGGTGAGCAGTTCACCGTGGGCCACCGCCGCGAGCACGGGCGCGGGCACCCCGGTCCCTCCGGTCACGATGTCGCCCAACAACTCGAGCCTGCGGCCCACGTCGGGGTCGGGCCGTGGCCGCCCCAGCGCGTCGTCGTCGGTCAGCTCCGCCGCCGCCAACGCATGAAGTCGGGCCATGGCCTGTAGCGGGGCGCGCTTCCACACGCCGACGAGCGCGGTGGCGCCACCCTCGAGCGCCTCCGCGACCCGCAATGCACCCGCGAGCACCGGCTCGGCCTGCCCGTCGTCCCCTGAGATCGACAGCGCACCGCCGTCGAGCACCGACGAGGCCCGCGCACCGCGCACCGCGGCTTCGGCCGCCGCCGCTGGCCAGCCACGCAGATTGGCGCGGTGCCGGTGGGCGCGGGCGATCGCGGCGCGGGCCGCCTCGCTCGCTTCGGCCACCCCGGGTAATTGCGCCAGCGGGGCGAGGGGGTCGGAAGCGGCCACGACACGACACGCTACGTGGCACGGCGATCGACCGTTGGACCCGTCTCGACGCGCATTCGTCGCAGACCTCCCACCGTCTACGGCCGGCGGTATGAGTTGCAACCGCCCTGCAACGTCGGGTGACTAGGCTCACAACCATGTCCGAGGCTTCTACTGCGACCGCGTCCACCTATCCCCCGTCGGCCGAATTCGCCGCCGCTGCGAACGCCACCACCGAGCTGTACGCCGAGGCAGAGCGCGACAGGCTCGCGTTCTGGGCGGCCCAGGCGAACCGGCTGTCGTGGGACACCCCGTTCACCGAGGTGTTGGACTGGTCGGGAGCGCCATTCGCCAAGTGGTTCGTCGGGGGCAAGCTCAACGTCGCGTACAACTGCGTGGACCGCCACGTCGAAGCCGGCAACGGCGACCGGGTGGCGATCCTCTGGGAGGGCGAGCCCGTCGGCGACAGTCGCTCGATCACCTACGCACAGCTCAAGGACGACGTGTGCAAGGCCGCCAACGCCTTCTCCGAGCTCGGGCTGGTGGCCGGGGACCGGGTCGCGATCTACATGCCGATGGTGCCCGAGGCGATCGTCGCGATGCTGGCCTGCGCACGGCTGGGCGTCATGCACTCGGTGGTGTTCGCCGGCTACTCGGCGACCGCGCTGCAGGCGCGCATCGAGGACGCCGAGGCCAAGCTCGTCATCACCACCGATGGGCAGTTCCGCCGCGGCAAGGCAGCCTCGCTGAAGGAAGCGATCGACGAGGCCTGCGACGGCCAGCCCAGCGTCGAGCACGTACTGGTGGTCCGCCGCACCGGGATCGACGTGGCGTGGACCGAGGGCCGCGACCTGTGGTGGCACGACGTCGTCGACGGCGCGTCGACCGAGCACACCCCGGAAGCGTTCGACGCCGAGCATCCGCTGTTCCTGCTCTACACCTCGGGCACCACGGGAAAGCCCAAGGGCATCGTGCACACCACCGGTGGGTACCTCACCCAATCCAGCTACACGCACCACAACGTGTTCGACGTCAAACCCGAGACCGACGTGTATTGGTGCACGGCCGACATCGGCTGGGTCACCGGCCACAGCTACATCGTGTACGGGCCGCTGTCCAACGGCGTCACCCAGGTGGTCTACGAGGGCACGCCGGCTTCACCCGACGAGCACCGCCACTTCCAGGTCATCGAGAAGTACGGCGTGACAATCTATTACACCGCCCCGACGCTGGTGCGTACGTTCATGAAGTGGGGGCACCAACTCCCAGCCGAGCACGACCTGTCGAGCCTGCGACTGTTGGGTTCAGTCGGCGAGCCGATCAACCCCGAGGCCTGGCGCTGGTACCGGGATGCGTTCGGCGCCAACAAGACCCCGATCGTCGACACCTGGTGGCAGACCGAGACGGGGTCCATCATGATCTCGCCGCTGCCGGGTGTCACGGCGGCCAAACCAGGCTCGGCGATGACGCCGCTGCCCGGCATCTCGGCCAAGATCGTCGACGACGACGGCAACCAACTCTCACCGGGCGCCGACCACGGCGAACAGCCCAACGGCTACCTCGTGCTCGACAAGCCGTGGCCGTCGATGCTGCGCGGCATCTGGGGAGATCCCGAGCGGTTCAAGGAGACCTACTGGTCGCGGTTCGCCGAGCAGGGCTGGTACTTCGCTGGCGACGGGGCCCGCTACGACGCCGACGGCAACATCTGGGTGTTGGGCCGCATCGACGACGTGATGAACATATCCGGGCACCGAATCTCCACTGCCGAAGTGGAATCCGCGCTCGTCGGACATTCGGGAGTAGCGGAGGCGGCGGTCGTCGGCGCCAGTGACGACACCACCGGGCAGGCGATCTGCGCGTTCGTCATCCTCAAGTCCAGTGCCCAGGGCGGCACCGAGGACATGATCGACGAACTCCGCAAACAGGTGGCCAAGGAGATCTCGCCGATCGCGCGCCCCCGCGAGATCCACGTCGTGCCCGAACTCCCCAAGACTCGCAGCGGCAAGATCATGCGCCGACTTCTGCGCGACGTCGCCGAGGGCCGCGAGCTCGGTGACACCTCGACTTTGGTGGACCCCAGCGTCTTCGAAGCGATCCGCGCCAGCAAGTAGCCGCGGGCTTAGGCGACGGGGACGAAGCCCGATCCCGGCCGGTTCTTCGCCGCGATGTCGGCGAGGATCGAGTTGATGGACATCGTGACCGCAGGCGTGTGCAGTGGCACGAACTTGACGACGCACGTGGGCAATTCCTCGCTGAACGCGCCGTGGATCATGCCGACCAGATGGTTGTCGACGGTGACCGGCGCACCCGAGTCACCGGGTTGACCGCACACCTGGTTGACGATGGTGCCCGGTTTGTCGCCGGGCCCCCACGTGACGCCGCACGAATAGCCGGTGGTCCGCCCGAGCTTGCAGGCCACCGCACCGAAGGTGGGGTCGGGGGCGATGCCGTCGATCCGGAAGCCGTTGACGGTGCTGACCGGCTGCACCTTCGCCGGATCGAACTCGATCACCGCGTAGTCGAGGCCGTCGTTGCCGGCCACCATGGTGCCCAAGGTGCCACGGTCCGCGGCCCCCTCGGCCGCGACCTGCGCGCCCGGCCCTCCACAGTGCGCCGACGTGAACCCGATCAGATTGCCGCGGCTGTCGTTGCCGATGGCGGTCAGCGTGCAGAACGTGTCCCCGTCGACCACGATTCCCGAACCGCCGCCGAGCGGAACCGGCGCATCTGCCTGGGCGGCCGGAAGGGACGGAGTGGTCAGGGTCAGGACCACGATCGCGAGGACCGCCGACACCACGAATGGCCAGCGGTTGAACAACAGCCAACTCCGTTCGTCCGCCCCGACTATTTGCCAAGCGCGATCAGTCTATCGTCGGCCGAGATCGAACTGCCCGCTGCGACATGGCAACATGAACCGCATCGAGCTTGACCACGAATCCGACGCTGGGAGGACGTGACCCGTGAGCAGTGGCGACCGCAAGAACGGCGTGCCGGCGACTGTGACGTCGATTCCGCTGGTCGACGCGCACGCACCAAAGGTCGATCCTTCGATCGGTGACCTGGTCAAGGACACTTCTGCGCAGATCTCGACGCTGGTCCGGGCCGAGGTCGAACTGGCCAAGGCCGAGCTCACCCGCGACGTCAAGAAGGGGCTCACCGGCAGCGTCTTCTTCATCCTGGCGCTCGTCGTGCTGTTCTATTCGACGTTCTTCTTCTTCTTGTTCCTCGCCGTGCTGCTCGACTTGTGGCTGTGGACCTGGGTCGCGTACCTCATCGTCTTCGGGCTGATGGTGCTGACCACTGTGGTGTTCGCGCTGCTCGGCTATTTGAAGGTGCGTCGGATTCGCGGGCCGCAGCAGACGATCACGTCCGTCAGGGAAGCGCGGGAAGCGCTGGTGCCGGGCCAAGCCAAGTCCGCGGGCAAGCCGGGAGCGACTCCGGAGTCGACGGCAGATCCATCGGGCTGGTAGATGGCTGCGCGCCGCCAGGGCGGCGAGTCCCGGCAGCCGCCCGATCCGTCGGTCGTCCGCATCGACGGTCCATGGCGGCATGTCGAGGTGCACGCCAACGGGATTCGCTTTCACGTCGTCGAGGCGAACACCCCTGACGACTCGCCCGCCAGGGCCGGCGAGCGGCCGCTGGTAATCCTGCTGCACGGCTTCGGTTCGTTCTGGTGGTCGTGGCGCCACCAACTGCGGGCGCTCACTGGGGCCCGGGTGGTGGCGGTGGACCTGCGCGGCTACGGCGGTAGTGACAAGCCCCCGCGCGGCTACGACGGCTGGACGCTGGCCGGCGACACCGCAGGACTGGTGCGCGCGCTCGGCCACGAGCGGGCGACCCTGGTGGGGCACGCCGACGGCGGGCTGGTGTGCTGGGCGACGTCGGTATTGCATCCGCGGGTGGTCCGGGCGATCGCCCTCGTGAGTTCGCCACATCCGGTGGCGCTGCGCGCTTCGGCGTTGACGCGGCGCGATCAAGGGCTGGCGCTGCTGCCGTGGATGCTGCGCTACCAATTGCCGTGGTGGCCAGAGCACGTGCTGACCCGCCACGACGCCGAAGAGCTCGAGGTCCTGGTGCGTAGCCGCGCCAGCGCCAAATGGATTGCCTCCGAGGACTTTTCGGAGGCCATCGGACACATGCGTCGCGCCATCCAGATCCCGTCGGCCGCTCACTCGGCGCTGGAGTACCAGCGGTGGGCGGTTCGCAGCCAGCTGCGTGGCGAGGGCCGCCGGTTCATGCGGTCGATGAAGCGGCCGCTGGCGGTCCCGGTCCTGCACATGCGCGGCGACGCCGACCCCTACGTACTGGCGGAGCCGGTAGATCGCACCCAGCGCTACGCGCCGCACGGTCGCTACGCGTCACTGGCAGGCGCGGGTCACTTCGGTCACGAGGAGGCTCCCGATCAAGTCAACGAGCACCTGATGCGCTTCCTCGGTCAGGTCTACAGGACCTCACGTTAAGGGATGCAGGTCCCGGTTGGCACCGTCGCGGTGTTGCCCACCTTCGCCATCTGCTTGGCCACCTCGTTGGCAGTGAGCACGAAGCCGGTGTCCGCGTCGTCGACTGCGGCGCCGAAGACGACGCCGAGCACCCGGCCTTCGCGATCGATCAGCGGTCCACCCGAATTGCCCTGTCGGACAGTGCCTCTGATGGTGTAAACCTCACGGGTGACCGTGTTGGTGTGATAGATGTCGGGCCCCTTGAGCTGAATGATCTCGCGGATGCGCGCAGGCGTCGCGGTGAAGTCGCCTCCACCCGGGTAGCCCATCACCACCGAGTCCGTCCCGGTCGGGGCCTCCCGCATGTCGAAGGCCAGCGGCGGCGACGGCAGGTTCGGGACGTCGAGCAGGGAGATGTCCGCCTCTGGGTCGTATGACACGACGCTCGCGTCGTACGACTGGCCGTCGGCCTCGACGGTGACGGTCTCGGAGCCCGCAACGACGTGCGCGTTGGACATCACCCGATTGGGCGAGACGACGAACCCACTGCCCTCGAGCACCCGCTGGCAGCTGGGTGCCACGCCGCGGATCTTCAGCACGCTCGGACGGGTGTTGGCCACCACCGGGTCCGACGCCAGGGTCGCATCCGGAACGTCGACGTCGACGTTCGGCGTGCGGCCAAACCGCGGCAGCACGTCGGGGAGCCCGGACGTGCCATACAGCTTGTTCAGGCTGGCCCGCAGCTTGGAGGTCACCCACTCTGGCGCCACCTGGTCGACCCCGGTGAGAATTCTCGAACCACGCACTGCCGCAGCGAGATTCGGCTGATTCGCAGACGTCAGCGGAATGGCCAACACCCACGCGGCGAGCAGAATCGTGACGACCTGCAGCGCCACCCCCACCAACGAGTCGAAGCTGCGCAGCGCTGGATTGCGGATCGCCGCGCGCGCGGCCCGGCCGAGCACCACGCCCGCGATCTCACCGATGACGACGAGGCCGAGGATCAGGAACAGTGCGACGAACAACCGGGTGCGCTGGCCATCGAGATGGCTGACCACGTGCGGTGCGAGCAGGATTCCCGCGACCCCGCCGAGCACGACCCCGAAGAACGCGAGCAGCGAGCCGAGCGCGCCCGTACGCCAGCCAGAGATGGCGGCCACGAACGCGACGGCCAGGATCGCGAGGTCAAGCCACTGTGACGATGTCATTGTTGGTCATCACGGTAACTGTTGCCGCCGCCAACGAGCGCCATCGCCGCGTCGAGCTCAACAAGGTCGCGCGTGTTCCACGGCGTGGCCCAACCGGCGACGTCGAGCATCGCCGAGATGACCTGACCGGTGAACCCCCAGACGAGCATCTGATTCAGCAGGAACGCCGGCCCCGCGAAACGGCTGGTGTTCTGCTGGCGGTACACCATCAAGCGATTATCGGGGTTGATGAACGCGCGGACGGGGACCCGCGCGACGATCGCCGTCTCCCCTGGATCGACGACACCCACCGGCCCGGGGTCGGGCGAGTACGCGAGCACCGGAACCACGTGAAAGCCCGACGGCGGAATGAACATCCGGTCCAACGTGGCCAGCGTCCGCAGCCGGGCGGTGTCGATGCCGGTCTCCTCGCGCGCCTCCCGCAACGCGGTGAACACCGGGCCCTCGTCGTCGGGGTCGGACGCTCCGCCGGGGAACGCCGCCTGGCCCGCGTGGTTCCGCAGCGTCGACGCGCGCACGGTGACCAGCAGGTCCGCGTCGTCGGGCAGCCCACCCGTCGGGGAGTCCTGCGGCCCGGAGAACAACACCAGCACCGCTGCGTCACGCTTCTGCATGGTCAGCGTGGCAGCGGCGTTCGCTGCCGTCATGGCGGCCAGCACGTCGGCGGGCACCCGGTTGCGATAGGCGCTCGGTACGTCACCGACGTTGTCGACGAGCGGCTTGAGCCAGGTGGGGGCGGCGTCGGGACTGAGCGGACTGCCTACGCGGTCGGAGCTCAACCAGGCACTCCTTATGTCGGGGTTGATCTAGGTTATCGCTGCGTTCACCGCAGCGGCTATCTCGTCGGCGGTGGTGAACGACCGCGGTAGCACCTCGGCCACGCTACCGTCCGAGCGCAACACGACGGTTGCAGGCATGACGTTTGGCACGCGCAGCGCGGCCGCGACGAGCCGTTGCCCGTCTTGAAGCGTGGGCAACCGCACGCCCAGTTCGGCCATGAGCAACAGCCCCGCCGTCTCGTTCTCGTCCTGATGCACGGTGAGCACGGTGACGTCATCGCCGACCCGGCGTTGGTACTCGGCCATGGCGGGGAGCTCGTCCCTGCATGGCCCGCACCAGTAGGCCCACAGGTTGAGCACCGTCGTTCGCCCCGCCACGACCTTGGCCACGTCGACCTGCGACCCGTCGCCCGCGCATTCGAGCGTGATGCCGCGCAGGAGTTGCGGGCCGTCGCCCCGGCCCGGCGGCGGACACGGCTCGAGCTTGGCGTCGGCGCGCGGTCCGGCAAGCGCCTCAGCGGTGTCGACGTCGCGGTGGTCGCGCGCCGCGCCGGGGCCGGCGGTCCCGACCGACGTACCGGCCACTGAGTCGGAGTCGCGTAGTTCGGTCCACAGCGCCGCCACGATCGCCGCGACGACGATCAGCACCGCGACGGTCCAACGGGTCGACCTGTTCATCGGCCGGGGCTCAGAGCCCGGCCATCGCCAAGAGGTGCTCCGTCTCCGGCCCCTTCACCAGCGGCGCCGCGAGCAGCGGGTCCGTCGGCCCGGTACCGAACGACGGACAGTCCTTGGCCAGCGCGCAGACCCCGCAGGCCGGCTTCTTGGCGTGACACACGCGCCTGCCGTGGAAGATCACCCGGTGGCTGAGCAGCGTCCACTCCTTGCGCTCGATGAGCTCACCGATGGCGAACTCCACCTTCACCGGGTCCTCGAGCTCGGTCCAACGCCAGCGCCGGACCAGCCGGCCGAAGTGCGTGTCGACGGTGATGCCAGGAACGTCGAACGCGTTGCCGAGCACCACGTTGGCCGTCTTGCGACCGATGCCCGGCAGCGTCACCAGTTCGTCGAGCGTGTCGGGCACCTGCCCGTCGAACCGCTCGACGAGCTCCTGGCCGAGCTTCATCAGCGACGTCGCCTTGTTGTGGAAGAAACCGGTGGGACGGATGATCGCCTCGAGTTCGTCGCGGTCGGCTCGTGCGTAGTCGAGCGCGCTCCGGTACTTCAGGAACAACGCGGGGGTAGTGAGATTGACCCGGACGTCGGTGCTCTGCGCAGACAGAATCGTGGCCACCGTCAGTTCCAGCGGATTGGTGAAGTCCAGCTCGCAGTAGACGTGCGGAAATGCCTGGGAGAGTGTGCGATTCATTCGTCGGGCGCGACGGACCAAACCAGTGTGCGTCTCGTTGTCGAACTTGGCGGTTCGCTTGTCGGACTTCGGGGACGACGCCGCTTCAATTGCCACGGATTCAGCGTACTGACGGGGCCGACAAGTGTAGACGCGGACCGGTGGCATTTCGTGATCCCGCTGAGACCTTCGGCGTGTTTACTTCGCCATGTGTCTTGGTTGCTCGTCGCGTTCATTCCGGGGTTGCTGATGCTGGCAACCTTTGGGCTGGACCGACTCGAAGCGGGCCTCGACGACGGCACCGTCTCGGAGACCGACGTAACCGCGTTGCTCGAACAAGCCAAGGCAGACTCGGCGCGAAGGCCGCTCGCCGTCCGCGACACCACCCCGCCGGACACGCTGCCGCTGCGAGAATCGCGGCCCGAGAGGTACGCACCGGCCGATTCAGGCGCAGGTTTGCCGACGCGCGTGTACGTCCATCACCGGTCGAATCCGCAATTTCAGCCGACTCGACAGGCCGATCGTGTGTAGCGTTGGCACGTCGCAACGGCGCCTACCTCTAGACTGACTTCGGCAACGAGTTAGTGGTTGGCCTGCGCGTGTCATATCACCGAAGAGCTTAAGAGGGGCAACGTGGACGAGATCCTGGCCAGGGCCGGAATCTTCCAGGGCGTCGAACCCACCGCGGTATCAGCGCTGACGAAACAGCTTCAGCCCGTCGACTTCCCGCGTGGACACACCGTATTCGCCGAGGGTGAGCCGGGCGACCGGCTCTACATCATCATCAACGGCAAGGTGAAGATCGGTCGCCGGTCGCCGGACGGTCGCGAGAATCTGCTCACCATCATGGGGCCGTCGGACATGTTCGGCGAATTGTCGATCTTCGACCCTGGGCCACGGACGTCGAGCGCCACCACCATCACCGAGGTGCGCGCCGTGTCGATGGACCGCGACGCGCTGCGGGCATGGATCGCCGATCGGCCGGAGATCGCCGAGCAGCTGCTGCGGGTGTTGGCCCGTCGCCTGCGCCGCACCAACAACAACCTCGCCGACCTCATCTTCACCGACGTGCCAGGCCGCGTGGCGAAGCAGCTTTTGCAGCTGGCCCAGCGGTTCGGCACCCAGGAAGGCGGGGCGCTGCGCGTGACGCACGACCTGACCCAAGAGGAGATCGCACAGCTGGTGGGCGCCTCCCGCGAGACTGTGAACAAGGCGCTGGCCGACTTCGCGCACCGCGGCTGGATCCGGCTCGAGGGCAAGAGCGTGCTCATCAGCGACTCCGAGCGCTTGGCTCGCCGAGCGCGATAAATCGCGCCCAGCGAGCCTTCATCGCGCCCGCTAACTGCAGGGGTCTAGGCGCGCAGGTAGTTCAGCTGAGCCTGAACGCTCCACTCCGCGTGATCCCACAGCTTCTCGTCGACGTCGGTGTAGACGTGTTCGACGATCTGGCGGGCCGTGGCGTCGTCGCCCAGCGTGCGTAGTGCGTCGCGCACCTGCTCGAGCCGCTGCTCGCGATGCGTCAGGTACATGTCGGTGACGGCCTCGAGATCGGGCAGGTCCGGCCCGTGCCCGGGCAGCACCGTGCGCCCGCCCAGCCCGTTCAGCCGCCGCAACGACTCCATGTAATCGCGCAGGCTGCCGTCCTCGTTGTCGATGACGGTGGTCCCCCGACCCAACACCGTGTCAGCGGTCAGCACGGCATCCTCGACAAGGAACGACAGCGAATCCGCCGTGTGTCCTGGCGTCGCCATCACCGTGATCCGCAGCCCCGCGGCGTCGATGACCTCGCCGTCGGTCAACGGACCGCCTAGACCGCGCAGGAAGCCGCTGCCCACCGCCCGCACCGTCGCCCCGGTGCGGTCGACGAGCTTGTCGATCGCGTCGGTGTGGTCGCCGTGCTTGTGGCTGATCAGCACCAGCGGGATCTTGCCGAGCGCGGCGATCCGCTCGATGTGCGCGTCGTCGTCGGGGCCGGGGTCGACGATCACGCGCTCGTCGCTGCCCGGGCCTTGCAGCACCCAGGTGTTCGTGCCGTCGAGGGACAGCAGGCCGGGGTTCTCGCACAGCAGCACCGACGCCGTGTCGGTCACCGGTCGCAGCAGTCCGTAGGCCGGATGCTCCAGGACCGTCACGCGACCTCGACGATCAGTTCCACCTCGACCGGCGCGTCGAGCGGCAGTTCGGACACGCCGACGGCCGACCGGGCGTGCGCGCCCGCGTCGCCGAAGATCTCGCCGAACAACTGCGACGCCCCGTTGACGACGCCGGGTTGTCCGCTGAAACCCGCTGCGGAGGCGACGAATCCGACCACCTTCACCACGCGGGTGATGGAGTCGACGCCCACCAACGAATGGACGGCGGCAAGCGCGTTCAGCGCGCAGACCCGGGCCAGCGCCTTCGCATCCTCGGGGCTGACCGTCGCGCCGACCTTCCCGGTCTGCAGCAGCTCACCTCCGACGATCGGCAGCTGACCCGAGGTGTAGACGAGGTTGCCCGTGCGCACCGCAGGCACATACGCCGCCAGCGGGGCGACCACCTCGGGTAGTTCGATGCCGAGCTCGGCGAGCCGGGCCGAGACGCTCATTTCGGCCTTTTCAGATAGGCGATGTGCTGCTCGCCCGTGGGCCCGACCAGTACCGACACCAGTTCCCAGCCGTCCTCGCCCCACTGATCGAGGATCTGCTTGGTCGCATGGGTCAATAGGGGCACGGTCGCGTATTCCCACTTGGTCGGTTCACTCATGTGGCTGAGCCTATCGGCCCACCCGTCGCACTTGGCTAGCATGCTCAGGTGGCTTCCCAGACTTCCGCACCCGTCGGCCGAGCGGCCGTTGCCTGGCCGTCGCGCCTCACCAAGGCGCGCTTGCACTTCGTGACGGGCAAGGGCGGCACCGGAAAGTCGACCATCGCGGCGTCGTTGGCACTCGCCCTCGCGGCGGGCGGTCGCAAGGTGTTGTTGGTGGAAGTCGAAGGGCGCCAAGGCATCGCGCAACTCTTCGACGTTCCACCACTGCCGTACGAGGAGGTCAAGATCGCCACGGCCGAGGGCGGCGGTCAGGTCAACGCACTCGCCATCGACACCGAGGCGGCGTTCCTCGAGTACCTCGACATGTTCTACAACCTCGGCATCGCCGGCCGGGCGATGCGCCGCCTCGGCGCCGTCGAGTTCGCGACGACCATCGCGCCCGGCCTGCGCGACGTGCTGCTCACGGGCAAGATCCGCGAGATCGTCACCCGGGCCGAGAAGGGCAAGCAGCCGGTCTACGACGCCATCGTCGTCGACTCGCCGCCGACGGGCCGTATCGCCCGCTTCCTCGACGTCACCAAGGCCGTCTCCGACCTGGCCAAGGGCGGGCCGGTGCACGGTCAGGCCGAGAGCGTGGTCAAGGTGCTGCACTCAGAGCTGACCACCATCCACCTGGTCACGCTGCTGGAGGCGCTTCCGATCCAGGAGACCGTCGAGGCGATCGACGAGCTCAAGGGGCTCGGGCTGCCGATCGGCAGCGTGATCGTCAACCAGAACATCCCGAACTACTTCGGACAAGCTGACCTGGCCAAGGCCGCCGAGGGGGACGTCGACGCCGACGCGATCCGCACGGCCCTGTCGAAGTCAGGAATCACGTTGTCCGACAGCGACTTCGCCGGACTGCTCACCGAGGCCATCCAGCACGCGACCCGCATCGCCGCCAGGGCCGAGAGCGCCGCAGAGCTCGACGAGCTCGACGTGCCGCGGCTCGAACTGCCCGCTCTGCGCGACGGAGTGGACCTGGGCAGCCTGTACGAACTCGCCGAAGAACTCGCCTCCCAAGGGGTCAGATGAGCACCGCACCACGCGCCCTCGACATGGGCGCCATCCTGGCCGACACGGCCAACCGGGTCGTCGTATGTTGTGGCGCAGGCGGTGTCGGAAAGACGACCACAGCGGCGGCCATGGCGCTGCGCGCCGCCGAGTACGGTCGCACCGTCGTCGTGCTGACCATCGACCCGGCCAAGCGCCTAGCCCAGGCGCTCGGCATCGAGAGCCTCGGCAACTCACCGCAGCGGGTTCCGCTCGCGCCCGAGGTCAAGGGCGAACTCCACGCGATGATGCTCGACATGCGCCGAACCTTCGACGAAATGGTGCTTCAGTACTCCGAAGGCGACCGCGCCGAGGCGATTCTGGAGAACCAGTTCTATCAAACGGTCGCCACGTCGTTGGCGGGCACGCAGGAGTACATGGCGATGGAGAAGCTGGGTCAGCTGCTCGCCGAGGACAAGTGGGACCTCGTCGTCGTCGACACCCCGCCGTCCCGCAACGCGCTGGACTTCCTCGACGCCCCCAAGCGGCTAGGCAGCTTCATGGACAGCCGGTTGTGGCGCCTGCTGCTCGCTCCTGGCCGAGGAATCGGAAGACTGGTCACGGGCGCCGTCGGCCTGGCAATGAAGGCGCTCTCCACGGTGCTGGGCTCGCAGATGCTCTCGGACGCAGCTGGGTTCGTGCAGGCATTGGATGCGACGTTCGACGGTTTCCGCGAGAAGGCCGATCGCACCTACGAATTGCTGAAGCGGCGCGGCACTCAGTTCGTCGTGGTCTCCGCTGCCGAGCCCGATGCGCTGCGCGAGGCGACCTTCTTCGTCGACCGGCTGTCGCAGGAGAAGATGCCGCTCGCCGGCCTCGTGCTGAACCGCACGCACCCGATACTGTGCGACCTCAAGGCCGACAAGGCCAACGAGGCCGCCGACCAGCTGGGTGGCGAAGACGGTCCCGACGCCTTGACGGTGGCGGTGCTACGGATTCATGCGGACCGGGCGCTCACCGCCAAGAGGGAGGTTCGGCTGTTGTCGCGGTTCACGGGCGCCAACCCGCACGTGGCGATCGTCGGCGTTCCGTCACTGCCGTTCGACGTATCGGATCTGGAGGCGCTGCGCGCCATCGCGGATCAGCTCACGGGCGAAGCGGAACCAGCCGCGACCGCGGGATAGGGCGGATTTAGACCGCGCTGCGGTGTTTGCGCTGGGCGGCGAAGAACTCGGCCCAGGAAACGACCTCGGGGTGTTGCTTGAGCAGGGCACGGCGCTGACGCTCGGTCATTCCGCCCCAGACGCCGAACTCGACGCGGTTGTCCAGTGCATCGGCACCGCACTCCAGGATGACGGGGCAGTGTCTACAGATCACGGCGGCTTTGCGCTGAGCGGCGCCGCGGACGAAGAGCTCGTCGGGGTCGGCCTGGCGGCAGCGGGCTTGGGAAACCCACGCGATGCGGGCCTCGGCCTCAGCACCTTGGACTACACCGTTGACTGGGGACGTCGTCATTGTTCTACGCGCTGCGGGCCGTGTTCCTGACACCAGCGATCCCTTCGTCCAGCCGCCACTTGGGGCGATCCAAACCTCGGTGTAGAACGCCGGTGCGATCTACGCCACATTGCGCCAGGAGTGTTACCTAGATCGCACTGTGTGTCCAAGCTAGGTGGTCAGGGGGGTTTTGCGCAACAGTCAAATCTCGAATTTTTGGGACGACCGTGCCGTGACCCATCTTTGCGCATGATCAGAGCCGCCGCAGCCCCTGGTTCTGCGCCTATACCAGAGCCACGAGGCTCTCGGCGAATGACGTGACTACTCTGTAGCCATGTCTGAGCGACCGTCGACGCGGCCACCGGCAGCGGTGACGGTCATCAAGCTCGCGTGGTGCATCTTGTTGGCCAGTGTGATCGCCGCCGCGCTGATGTTCCCCCTCGTCGGCGGCTTCGGCCTGATGTCCAACCGCGCGTCCGACGTCGTCGCCAACGGCTCCGCTCAACTCGTCGAGGGCGAGGTACCCGCCGTTTCGACGATGGTGGACGCCAAGGGAAACCCCATCGCGTGGCTATACACCCAGCGTCGGTTCGAGGTGCACAGCGACCAGATCGCCAACACCATGAAGTTGGCTATCGTCTCGATCGAGGACAAGCGCTTCGCCGAACACAACGGCGTCGACTGGAAGGGCACGCTGACCGGTCTCGCCGGCTACGCCTCCGGCGACCTGGACACCCGCGGTGGCTCCACCATCGAGCAGCAGTACGTGAAGAACTACCAGTTGCTGGTGATCGCTCAAACGGACGCAGAGAAGCGCGCGGCCATCGAGACGACGCCGGCGCGCAAGCTGCGCGAGATCCGCATGGCGTTGACGTTGGACAAGACGTTCCCCAAGCCGGAGATCCTCACCCGCTATCTGAACCTGGTGTCGTTCGGCAACGGCGCATTCGGCGTCCAGGACGCCGCACAGACCTACTTCGGGATCAACGCCTCGGAGTTGAACTGGGAGCAGGCCGCGCTGCTCGCAGGCATGGTGCAGTCGACCAGCGCGCTGAATCCGTACACCAATCCCGACGGCGCGCTCGCGCGTCGAAACGTGGTGCTGGACACCATGATCGACAACATTCCTGCGGAGGCCGAGGCGCTGCGGGCCGCCAAGGAGGCGCCGCTGGGCATCCTGCCGCAGCCCAACGAGTTGCCGCGCGGCTGCATCGCCGCGGGCGACCGTGCCTTCTTCTGCGACTACGCGCTGGAGTACCTGGCCCGCGCGGGGCTGTCCAAGGAACAGGTCGCCAAGGGCGGCTATCTCATCAAGACCACGCTCGACCCCGACGTCCAAGGCCCCGTCAAGTCGGCGGTCGACGGTATCGCCGCGCCCGACCTGGACGGCGTCGCCAGCGTCATGAGCGTGATCCGCCCCGGCAAGGAGGGACATCCGGTGCTGGCGATGGCCAGCAACCGCACCTACGGGTTGAACCTCGACGCCGGGGAAACCATGCAGCCGCAACCGTTCTCGCTAGTCGGCGATGGTGCCGGTTCGATCTTCAAGGTGTTCACCACGGCAGCGGCCCTCGACATGGGCATGGGCATCAACGCTCAGCTCGACGCCCCGGCCCGGTTCGAGGCGAAGGGGCTGGGCAGCGGCGGTGCCAAGGGCTGCCCACCGGCGACGTGGTGCGTGACGGGCGGCGCACGGGGCGCGCTGAGTGTCACCGATGCGCTGGCGACGTCGCCGAATACCGCATTCGCCAAGCTGATCTCGCAGGTCGGCGTTCAGCGCACCGTCGACATGGCGGTCAAGCTGGGGCTGCGGTCCTATGCACTGCCCGGCACGGCCCGCGACTACGACCCCGACAGCAACGAAAGCCTGGCCGAGTTCGTCAAACGGCAGAACCTGGGTTCGTTCACGCTTGGCCCGATCGAGGTCAACGCGCTCGAGTTGTCGAACGTCGCGGCGACGCTGGCCTCGGGAGGGGTGTGGTGTCCGCCCAACCCGATCGACAAGGTCTTCGATCGCACCGGCAACGAGGTCGCGGTCACGACGGAAACCTGCGAGCAGGTGGTCCCGGAGGGCCTGGCCAACACCATGGCCAACGGGATGAGCAAGGACGACACGGGCGCCGGTACCGCGGCCGGGTCCGCAGGGTCAGTCGGTTGGAATCTCCCGATGTCGGGCAAGACCGGAACCACCGAGGCGCACCGGTCGTCGGGTTTCCTGGGCTTCACCAGTGCCTTCGCCGCAGCCAACTACATCTACGACGACTCCACTACGCCGTCTGACCTGTGCTCCTGGCCGCTGCGGCAGTGCGGATACGGCGACCTGTTCGGCGGCAACGAGCCGGCCCGCACCTGGTTCACCGCGATGAAGGTCATCACCCCCGAGGACGTGGCGCTGCCTCCGACCGACCCGCGCTACGTCGACGGCGCACCGGGCTCAAAGGTTCCGAGCATCGCCGGAATGAGCCAGGACCTGGCCCGTCAGCGCCTGAGGGACGCCGGCTTCCAGGTCGCCGAACAAGCCACCCCCATTAACAGCGTCTCCCCGGCGGGTGCGGTGGTCGGTAGCTCGCCCGCCGGGCAGACGGTTCCCGGCTCGATCATCACGATCCAGGTCAGCAATGGCATCGCGCCGCCGCCTCCGCCGCCACCTCCAGGGATGCCACCGTTCGACCCGAACAACCCCCTGGCAGCCATCGGGTCGACCGTCGTGCAGATCCCCGGCCTGCCGCCCATCACGGTGCCGGTGCTCGGACCGCCTCCGCCGCCACCACCACCGTGATCAGGTTCTCGCAGTAAGCTGCCACCATGTCCGCCCCTTCGACGGTCTTGAAGAACTCTGCCGTGGTGGCCGCAGGCTCGTTGGTCGCCGGCGTCGCCTACGCCACGCTGATCGAGCGCAACGCCTTCGTGATGCGGGAACTGACGATGCCGGTGCTCACGCCGGGATCGTCGCCCTTGCGGGTGCTGCATCTCAGCGACTTCCACATGCGGCCGCAACAACGCCACAAGCAGGCGTGGCTGAGGGAGCTCGCCCGGTGGGATCCGGACCTGGTGGTCAACACGGGCGACAACCTGTCACACCCCAAGGCGGTGCCGTCGGTCGTGCAGGCGATGGGTGACCTGTTGTCGGTGCCCGGCCTGTTCGTGTTCGGCAGCAACGACTACTTCGGGCCGACGCCGAAGAACCCGGCGAGCTACATCTTCAACCCCTCCAAGCGGGTGACGGGCGAGCCGCTCCCATGGCAGGACCTGCGTGCGGCGTTCAGTGAGCGGGGCTGGCTGGACATGACGCACACGCGGCGCGAGCTCGAGGTCAAGGGCCAGCTGATCGCGGTGGCCGGCGTCGACGACCCACACCTGACGCGCGACCGCTACGACACCATCGCTGGACGGCCCAACCCGGCGGCCAACCTGACGCTTGGCCTGACGCACGCGCCGTACACCCGGGTGCTCGACCGCTTCGCCGAGGACGGCTACCAGCTGGTGATGGCCGGACACACGCATGGTGGACAGCTGTGCGTGCCGTTCCGGGGTGCCGTCGTCACGAACTGCGACCTCGACCCGTCGCGGGCCAAGGGCATGTCCCGGTGGGGCTCGGCCATGCAACTGCACGTGTCGGCGGGTATCGGCACCTCCCCGTACGCCCCGTATCGGTTCTGCTGCCGGCCAGAGGCCACGCTGCTGACGTTGGTCGCCGCGCCGACCGGTGGCGGGCACGCAGGCACCAAGGCGGGCGTGTCCCGATCGGCCGTATCGGCCCGGTGACCGAACCGGCTACCGTCGCGACCCGCAGCCAGCCACGCCGGTGGGTGGACAACGCGGTCCGACTGATCGAGGCCGACTCCCGACGCAGCGCCGACACGCACCTGCTGCGGTATCCGCTGCCGTCGCAGTGGTGCGACGGCGTGGACGTGCAGTTGTATCTCAAGGACGAGTCGACCCACATCACCGGCAGCCTCAAGCACCGACTGGCCCGCTCACTGTTCCTCTACGCCCTGTGCAACGGCTGGATCGGTGAACACACGACGGTCATCGAGGCGTCCTCGGGGTCGACGGCCGTGTCCGAGGCCTACTTCGCCGCGCTGCTGGGGCTGCCGTTCATCGCGGTGATGACGTCGTCGACGAGTTCATCGAAGATCGCACTCATCGAATCACAAGGCGGCCGTTGCCATTTCGTCGCCGAGGCGGCTCAGGTGTACGCCGAGGCGGAGCGGCTTGCCGAGGAGACCGGCGGGCACTACCTGGACCAGTTCACCAACGCCGAGCGCGCCACGGACTGGCGAGGCAACAACAACATCGCAGAGTCGATCTTCCAGCAGATGCACGACGAGCCACACCCCATTCCCGACTGGGTCGTGGTCGGCGCGGGCACCGGTGGCACCAGTGCGACGATCGGGCGCTACATCCGCTACCGGCGCTACCCCACCCGATTGTGCGTCGCCGACCCGGAGCACTCGGCCTTCTTCCCGGCCTACGCGATGGGCCGCCGCGACGTCGTCACGGGCGTGTCGTCACGCATCGAGGGAATCGGCAGGCCGCGGGTGGAGCCGTCGTTCCTGCCCGACGTCGTCGACTGCATGGTGACCGTCCCGGACGCTGCGTCGGTGGCCGCGGCTCATCACGTCAGCACGGTGCTGGGCCGACGAGTGGGCCCGTCGACGGGAACCAACGTGTGGGGTGCGTTCGGCCTGCTGGCCGAGATGGTCAAGACGAAGCGCAGCGGCTCAGTGGTGACGTTGATCGCCGATAGCGGCGACCGCTACGCCGATACCTACTTCGACGACGAGTGGCTAGCCAGCCACGGGCTGGACCCGTCGGCGTCGGCTGAGGTGTTGGTCGAGTTCGAGCGCTCCGGCCGCTGGTCCTGATCGTCTGCTCCGTTACCCCGGTAATCGGACGTCAGGAACAGCCACAGCGCGGCAAGGGCGAAGAACCCGCCATAGACTGCGGCTCCCAACCCAGTCATCTCAACCCTCAATTCATTCGGTGGTCGCGTATGCGATTCATTGTGTAGAACGCCACTGACATCCACTTTGATCCCCATTTGCGGGGTGAGCTTCGCCATGCGATACGTCCGTGCCCTACGGCTACCGTTACTGATGGGGTTGGCCGTTGTTGGCCGTTGCCGGGGTAACGGTTGCCCGGCTCGGTTGCCGCGTTCGTGCCCGGTCGGGTGGACGGTATTTGGTTCCCCGTGTCCCTGACTGGTGGCGGTTCCCGGTGGTCGCTGTTGGGCTGTGGGGTCCGGTCTGGTTGGTAGCTCTCACACCACGATCCTCTGGTCGTGGATGTGTCACAC